>JAEEWM010000015.1 GCA_016287385.1 Clostridiaceae bacterium
GATATCAACGGCGACGGCTCGCTTAACAAAAAGGACTTAACAAGTCTGTTCCAGTACCTCTCCGACTGGGACGTTGAAGTAAACGAAGCGGCGCTTGATATAAACGGCGACGGTTCTGTTAACAACAAAGACCTGACCCGGTTATTCCAGTATCTCTCCGACTGGGATGTGGAGATTTTCTGATTTTCGCCTGTGGCAAAATCAGAAAACAGATGTCAGACGGCAGATATCAGATGTCAGATACAATGTGCGGCGGTGAATTCACCGCCGCATAATTATTATACTAACGCAGACGATAAATAATCGCACAATCATTATGGAACACACATTTAGTTTTTGTCGGTCAAGAATATTTTGACTCGCAAGGAAAATTGAGCTATGTGAAAAGTCCGATATTCCGGTCAAAAAAGCAACAAAAGCACGCATGGGCGTGCTTTTGTTTTTTGTGCCTATTATGTGCCTTTTGCGTCGTTTTTCGTTAGCCATTTGACCGGATTTTCCTCAATGTATTGCCATGTTTCGTTATAATCCTTTTGGTTTCGGATAACATGGTCATAAAATCCTTTTTGCCAAATTGAAACACCGCATTTCTTTGAAACATATCTTTTCATACCGGCTATAACCGTAGGGGCGGATACCATCCGCCCGCCTTCATTATTTATCCGCAAAATAATATGCACATGGTCCGGCATAATCACATATTAATCAACCGATATGTTTTCGTAAATGTTTGCAATATTATTCATTGCCTCATCAACAATTTCTCCATATTGCGATAATTTAGTTTTACACGGGCGGATGGTATCCGCCCCTACGATTTCGGACAATATTTTTTTGCGGCCGCTGGTGCATATTGTGATATAATACGCACCGTCTGACGAATAATCGAAATTATCCAAACGGTTTTGTTTTCGTTTTGGCAAATCCAATTTTTACCTCCGGTATGGGGAATTATAAAAACGGGCGGATGATATCCGCCCCTACATTTTTGTTATCTGTCGTCTGTCTTATCGCAGCACTCGTCGCGCTTTACCGGCGGCGCGGGCTTTTTTGCCTCTTTGGTGACGTCGCCGAGTCCCGTGGTTTCAGAGAATACCGCGTTGTTTGTTACGGCGTTTACCGCGTCTGTCGGGATGATAAGCTTTGCGGCGGTGCCGTTTGCGAGTTGTACGAGCGCCTCATACTTTTTAAGCTCTAAAACCGCGGCGTCAACGCCCGCCTCTTTAAGCGCGGCAAGACCGTCCGCCTCGGCTTTTTTGGAAAGGTAAATCGCCTTTGCCTCGCCTTCGGCGCGGGCGATGCGAGCGTCTCTTTCACCCTCCGCGGCGAGAATCATGGCGCGTTTGTCACCCTCTGCGCGGGTAATCGCCGCCGCCTTGTGACCTTCCGCCTGCAAAAGCGTTTCTCTGCGGTCACGCTCGGCTTTCATCTGCTTCTCCATGGCGTTCTGAATTTCAGCCGGCGGGATGATGTTTTTAAGCTCAACTCTCGTTACCTTCATACCCCACTGGTCGGTCGCGTCGTCGAGGATAGCCGTCATTTTGGTGTTTATTGTGTCACGCGAGGTGAGCGTTCCGTCAAGCTCCAGCTCGCCTACGATGTTACGCAGTGTGGTGGCGGTCAGGTTTTCGAGCGCGTTTATCGGGTTTACAACGCCGTAGGTGTAAAGCCGCGCGTCAAAAATACGGAAGTAAACGACCGTATCTATCTGCATTGTAACGTTATCCTTTGTGATAACCGGCTGCGGCGCCGAGTCAAGCACCTGCTCTTTAAGCGTGATACGCTTTGAGATTTTCTGAATTATCGGAATTTTTACGTGGATACCCGCGTCCCAGGTGGCGTGATACTTACCGAGGTTTTCTATAACAAACTGGGTCGCCTGCGGTACGATACGCACGTTTGCAAAAACCAGAATCAGAAATAATACTACGATAATGCCTATGAAGATCTCCATAAAATTTCCCCCTGTCAGTTTTTAATAAGCGCCTCGCGGAGCTTTTTGTTGGTCTTTAATTTTTCGGCAAGTTCGGTTGCCGCTTTGTACATATGGTTGTTTTCTTTGAGCGCTTCGGCAAGATTCTTTTTCGCCTCTTCATCCTCGCAGACCGCGGCGGCGATACACGCGAGCATGGCGTTTACCGCGTCCTTATCGCCCGTGACATAGGTCGATTCAAAAACCGGCATTATCTTTTTTAACGCTTTGCGGTCGCCTGAACGGAAAACGGTTTTAAGCTGCGGCACCAGCGTTTCGCCGAAGAAATTGAGATAAAGAAAATTGCCGTATTTTGAAACGTGGTCGCGGTAAGCGTCCTTAAACTGGGGATAAACGTCCAGCACCTTTTTGGCAAAGGTGGCAACGTCCGCGCCGTCCT
Organism: Clostridiaceae bacterium; assembly: GCA_016287385.1. Taxonomy (GTDB): domain Bacteria; phylum Bacillota; class Clostridia; order Oscillospirales; family Acutalibacteraceae; genus UBA737. The sequence continues at coordinate 2,373 of JAEEWM010000015.1, forward strand.
TTTTCGCTACCGGCATATCCACCATCGCGGCAACGCGGCTGTTCTTCTTGGTGCCGGTTTTTTCCAAAAGCGTTTCGGTGAAGTCGAGACCCACCGAGGCGGCGTCGCGTTCGGTCTGGCTGTCGTCAAACAGCCAGGCGGAGATTTCGGCATACTCGCCGTCAGCCGGGGCAAGATATAAAAGATACATCTGCCGCGCGTCGCTGTAATCGATTTTTACCTTGAATTTTTCGTTTGCGTACTCGTTTTCGCCTGCTTTTTCGTATTTGTTTTCCTCAAAAAACGGCGATAACTCTTCAATTACTTTGCCAATATAACGGTTATCCAAAAAACTCACTCCAAATTTCTGTTTTTACCATTGTATCACAGTTGCATACGCTTGGCAAATAAAATTTTCTTGAAAGCGTGTGTAAATTTTAATATAATGATACTACAAAATAAGTGAGTTGATGATTTTGAAGCTTTCAGACGAAAACGAAATAAGGTCCTTTCTCGAACGGGAGGGCTTTACTTTCAAAAAGAAGCTCGGGCAGAACTTTCTTGTCGACGGCACCGTCGCTCCGCGTATGGCGGCAGCGGCGGCGGATGAAAACACAGGCGTGATAGAGATAGGCCCCGGCGCGGGCGTGCTCACGCGCGAGCTTTCATACGTCGCGAAAAGGGTCGTCGCGATAGAGATAGACGAAAAACTGCGCCCTATACTCGAAAAAACGCTCGGCGACAGAAAAAACGCGGAGGTTATCTTTGCCGACGTGCTTAAAACCGATTTAAGAGCGGTAATAAACGGGCGCCTTTCAGACTGTGAAAAAATCACGGTCTGCGCAAATCTTCCTTATTATATAACTTCCCCCGTTATCTTGAAATTACTGCGGGAAAATCTGCCTGTAAAGAGCATAACCGTAATGGTGCAAAAGGAAGCGGCGGACAGAATCTGCGCCGCGGTCGGCAGCAGAAGCGCCGGCGCGATAACGGCGGTGATAAACTATTACGCCGAGGCGCGACCTCTCTTTTTTGTACCCAAAACCGCGTTTTTGCCCGAACCGAAGGTCGATTCCGAGGTTATAACGCTTAATTTACGCAAAGAGCCGCCGGTAAAGGTAGCCGATGAGGAATTTTTCTTCAAGGTGGTAAACGCCTGCTTTATGCTCAGAAGGAAGACGGCGGTAAACTCGGTTTCGAGCGCGCTCTCGCTTGACAAAGAAACGGTAAAAGCGGCGCTCCTTAAAATCGGCGCGGATGAAAACGCTCGCGGGGAAACCTTCAGTATGGATGTGTTGGCAAAGCTGAGTGAAGAATTGCGATACGGCAAATAGCGTTTTAATATTTACCGAGTTTTATCATAACTTTTTTCCGCTTTTGGGCGAGCGCGGCATATTTTGCCGCGCCTGAACCGTAGGGGTTGTTTATATACGTTATGACATAGTCGGACTGTTTTATCATCCACTTGTTTCGCCATATTATGCGGTATTTCGGCATAATTCTTTCTATGCCGTCAGGCACCACCGTTGCCGAATAGTCGGCGGTGTCAAACTCGTCTTTTTTGGTAGGTACGGTTGAAAGAACTCTGAAATATTCGATTTCATATTGTTTGCGCAGCTCCATGAGGACGTCGGTTGCCATTCGGTCAAAATCACCGTGAGTTCCCACATAAAACTTTTTAACGCCGCTGTTCTCTATAAGGTCAATTGCCGCCGCCTTGATTTTCGGCTTTAAGTCATCCGGCGACCAGGTGTGTCCGAAAAATGTACAAGTCATTTTCATCACCTACCGACTATATTTTGACTTTTATATGAAGTCACTTTTTAATTATATCATAAATTAAACATAAAATAAAGTCATAATATACTCGAAATGGGGTTGTTTTATGGCTATAAAGCATTTAACTATACGAATTGATGAAAAAATGCTTAATAAAATTCATGTGGTTGCCGATTATGAGGGCAGGTCGGCAAACAGTCAGATACTTATTCTGATACGCGACTGTGTGGAGAAGTTTGAAAAAGAGCACGGCGAGATAAAATTATAAACGGAGAATCTTATTGTAAAAACACTTGCAAAAACAAGAATAAAGTGCTATTATACTATTGTTCAAAGGCTTTGACGAAGAAGAGTAGCCCTGCATAACCTCAAAGAGAGTGACCGTCGCCGGCTGTAAGCGGTCTGAGGGGAGCGCGGTGAAGTTCGCTTTATCAGCCGTGCCGCCGAAATTTTCAGTAAGCGGCGCCGTAAGGACGCGTTAAGTCTTTAAGAGTGTCCGCGCTTTTTGCGCGGAAATGCGGGTGGTACCGCGGAATCAGAATTGTTGATTTCGTCCTGTTTTGGACGAAATCTATTTTTTTGGAGGAAAAACATGAAAGAAAAACTTGAAGCCATACGTCAGGCGGCGGAGCGCGCGGCGCTGGCGGCGCCCGATGAAAAGCAAATTGAAGAAATACGGGTAAAATATCTCGGCAAAAAGGGCGAAATTACCGCGCTTCTTAAACAAATGGGCTCACTTTCACCCGAGGAGCGCCCAAAAATGGGACAGCTTGTAAACGACGCGAAAACCAAGGTCGAGGCGGTCATAAACGCGCAGAAGGAGCGCCTTAAAGAAAAGGCGACCGAGCTTAAGCTCAAATCCGAAACGCTGGATATCACCCTGCCCGAAAGGCCGGTGAACGTGGGCGGACTTCATCCGTTAAGCATCGTTACAAACGACCTTATAGATATTTTCCAGTCCATGGGCTTCGACGTGCTCGACGGACCGGAGGTTGAAACCGATCACTATAATTTCGAGTGTCTTAACGTGCCGGCGGATCACCCCGCGCGCGATATGCAGGATACCTTTTATCTCGCGGATAAAATCCTTTTGCGTACCCAGACTTCCGCCGCGCAGATAAGGACCATGGAAAACCGCAAGCCGCCTATAAGAATAATCTGCCCCGGCAGAGTGTTCAGAGCCGACGAGGTCGACGCCACCCATTCGCCGGTATTCCACCAGCTTGAGGGTCTTGTGGTGGACAAGGGCGTTACGATGTGCGACCTTATGGGCGTGCTCGAGCAGTTTGCCCGCGAGATTTACGGCGAGGACGTAAAGGTACGCTTCCGTCCTTCGTTTTTCCCGTTTACCGAGCCGTCGGTGGAGGTTGACGTTTCCTGCACCGAATGCGGCGGCAAGGGCTGCAGAGTCTGCAAGGGCGAGGGCTGGATAGAGATACTCGGCGCCGGTATGGTGCACCCGAACGTACTGCGCTCCTGCGGTATCGACCCTGACGTTTATACCGGCTTCGCTTTCGGTATCGGTATTGACAGAATTACGACCACGCGGTATAAAATCAGCGATATACGTCTTCTTTTTGAAAACGATAAGCGCTTTTTAGAGCAGTTTTAAGGGGGCGGAAAAATGAAAGTTTCACTTAATCACTTAAAAAGATACGTCGATATTCCGGTAAGTGTTGAAGAGCTGTGCGAAAAAATGCCGCTCGCCGGTTTTGAGATAGAGAGCGTAGAGCGGCAGGGCGAGGGTATAAAGCGCGTTGTCGCGGCAAAAATACTTGATGTAAAACCGCATGAGGACAGCGACCATTTGCAGATATGCTCTATGGATGTAGGCGAAAGCGAGCCGGTTCAGATAGTGACGGGCGCGCAGAACATCGCCAAAGGCGACTTCGTCCCGGCGGCGCTTGACGACAGCTACCTGCCGGACGGCACGCATATCGTATCCGGCAAGCTCCGCGGCGCGGAAAGCCACGGTATGCTCTGCTCGTGCGAGGAGCTCGGTCTTACGGAAGCCGATTACGAGGGCGCCGGCGTACACGGCATACTCATCTTAAAGGGCGAGCCGAAGCCCGGCACGGATATAAAAGAGGTTCTGGGCTTTGACGATACCGTTATAGACTTTTCAATAACCTCAAACCGCCCCGACGCGGGCTGCTTCCTCGGCATAGCGAAGGAGATTTCGGTCGTGCTCGGCACAGATTTCCACGCGCCCGAAATATCATATAAGACAATCGGCGGCAATATCGGCGATTATATCTCCGTAAGCGTAGAGAACACCGACCTTTGTCCGCGCTATATGGGCAGAATGGTTAAGAATCTGCGTATAAAAGAGTCGCCCGAGTGGATGAAAAAAGCCATAATCGCGGGTGGTATGCGGCCTATCAATAATATTGTGGATATAACCAACTTCGTTATGCTCGAAACGGGCCAGCCCATGCACGCGTTTAATTACAACGATCTGGCGGATAAGAAAATAATCGTCAGAAACGCGCGGGAGGGCGAAAAGATAGTTACCCTTGACGGCAACGGGTTTAACCTTACTCCCGATATGCTTGTAATCGCCGACGGCGAGCGCCCCTCCTGCCTTGCGGGCATAATGGGCGGCAAGGAAAGTGAAATTGAGGACGACACCACCGACCTCTTCCTTGAAAGCGCGAAATTCCGCCGCGATAACGTGCGCCATACCGCGCATACGCTCGGCATCCATACCGAGTCCTGCGCGAGGTTTGAAAAGGGAACCGATATAAAGAACGTAGAATACGCCATGGAGCGCGCCCTCTCGCTTATATACGAGCTTGACGCGGGCGACATTATTGACGGTAAAGCCGACGTGCGCGGCGAACTGCCCGAGGACCGCGTAATTACGACTACCACCGATAAGGTGCTCGAGCTTGTGGGCGTTGACGTGCCGAAGGACGTTATGGTTTCGATACTCAATAAGCTGGGACTCAAAACCGAGCTTGACGGCAACAAAATGACCGTGCGCGTGCCCTCGATTCGCGACGATGTGGAGGGCAGAGCCGACCTGGCGGAGGAAATAATGCGTATCTACGGCTACTCGCATATCAAGGGCAAGCCGATGCGCGGCGACGTAACAAGAGGCAGAAAACTGCCCGAAAGAGAGAAATCGGACAGGATAAAGGCGCTGCTTACCGCCTCGGGTCTTCGCGAGATAGCGACATATTCGTTTATAAATCCCGCGGCGGCGGATATGTTAAAGCTGCCGGACGGCGACGCGCGCAGGAATATGATAAGGATAATAAATCCGCTCGGCGACGAATACTCCGCGCTTCGTACACAACTGATATGGAGCATGCTTTCGGTTATCGCTACCAACGTAAGCCGCAAGGTGGAGTCAGGCAGGTTCTTTGAAATAAGCAAGCGCTTTTTTGCAGAGCTGCCGCTTAAAGCCCAGCCCGAGGAGATACCCACGCTGTCATTGGGCATTTACGGAAAGGGCGAGGATTTCTTCGCGCTTAAAGGCGTAATCGAGGCGCTTATGAAGCTTTGCGGCGCACATACGCGGTATGAGCGTTCAGCCGAGCCGTATCTGCACCCCGGCCGTCAGGCGGCGGTTTACGCCAACAACACCCTTGCCGGCACGTTCGGCGAGGTACATCCGGCGGTAGCAAGTAAGTTCGGAATTGACGCGCGCGTTTACGTTGCAGAAATAAAGCTTGACGTGCTTTACGCCATAAACAAGCGCAAGCTCGTTTATAAGCCGCTTCCGAAATTCCCGGCGGTAGAGCGCGACTTCGCACTGCTTTGCGATATTGACACGCCCGTAGGCGACCTTGAAAAGGCGATATCGAACGGCGCGGGCAGAATGCTCGAAAAAATCGAACTTTTCGATATTTACACTGGTTCGCAGATACCCGAGGGCAAAAAGAGCGTGGCGTTCAGCGTGTGGCTCAGGTCGAGCGAAGCGACGCTTACCGAGGAGCAAACCGAGGAGCTTTGCGCCAAGATCATAGATAAACTCGAAAAAGCGGGCGGCGTTCTCAGAAAATAACACTTGAACTTTTTTCGGCGGCGGTATACAATATAACTGAAAGGCAGGGACCCTTATGACAGATAAAACACTAACCTTCTCGATAGGCGATCAGACCGAGCAGGAAATACGCCGTATACTTACGGAGGTTTACGACGCGTTAAAGGAAAAGGGATACAACCCGATAAATCAGATAGTCGGCTATATTCTTTCCGAGGACCCCACCTATATCACCACCCATAAAAACGCGAGAAATCTTATCCGCAGGATAGACCGTGACACACTGCTTCAATCGCTTGTAAGGTACTATCTTACGGCGTAACGGCGTTTGAAATTCATTTGATTACGCGGCAGTTTTCTGCCGCGTAATATTTTTTGCGCCGTCCGCTTGAAAAACGCCGCGGAATATGTTATATTATTATGAATAATTATATTATATAACTTCTTTTGGAGGTGCCTTTATGGCTGATTCCCGCGCCATAGGTATTTTTGATTCGGGACTCGGGGGACTGACCGTCGCCAGGCAGATAATGAATCTGTGCCCGGATGAAAGCATAGTATACTTCGGCGATACCGGCCGCGTGCCTTACGGTACGAAGGGCGTTGATACGATAAAGAAATACGCGGCGGAGGACATACGCTTTCTGCTCGGTATGGACGTTAAAATGATAGTAGCCGCCTGCGGTACGGTTTCCGCCGTGGCGGCGGACGCGGGACGCGACCTCGGCGTGCCGTTTATCGAGGTTATATCGCACTCGGTAAAAGACGCGGTCGCCGCGACCCGAAACGGCAGAATAGGCGTGATTGCCACACCCGCCACCGTAAAAAGCCACGCGCATAAAAATCTTACCCAAAAGCTTATGCCTGAAGCGGCGGTTTTTGAAACGGCGGCGCCGCTGCTCGTTTCCCTCGCGGAAGAGGGACTTTATCAGCCGGATAACGAAATCGCGCGGCTTACCGTGGCGCATTATCTTTCGGAGATTAAAGACAACGGCGTTGACACGCTCATTCTCGGCTGTACGCATTTCCCGGTGTTTGAAAAGATAATAAGCGAATATATGCCGGGCGTTACGCTTATTGATATGGGCGTTTCAGCGGCAAAGCACGTAAAAGATGTGCTCACGAAAGAGGACAGCCGGAACACCGGCGAAAAAACCGCGCACAGATTTTTTGTGAGCGATAAGCCGGTAACCTTTGAAAAAACGGTTAAAATATTCTTAGGCGATTGCGCAAACAACTTGCAAATAGATTTGGTGGATGTAGAAAAAATATGAAAAAGGTCATGATTAAAATAAGGGGAACGCAGGGACTCGGCGACGATACTTCGGTGATAGAGTTTGCCACCGAGGGTACGTTGCGCAGGCAGGGTGACGATTTCATTCTCAGTTATTTCGATAATTCGGTGATTGAGAACGAAAAGGTAAAAACCACGCTTACCGCCTCTGCCAAAAGCGTGATTTTAGAGCGCTCGGGCGCGATAAAATCAAAACTGTTTATAGAAAAAGGCGTTCGCAACAACTGCTTTTACAGTGTGCCCGAGGGCAGTCTTACGCTCGGTATTTACGGCAAGGACGTAAGCCACAACCTTACAGAATCGGGCGGTAAAATAAATATGGTATACACGCTCGACGCGGACTTGAATCTGATAAGCGAGAATGCGGTAGAGATAAACGTCACAGGAAGATAAAAAATTGCAAAGCCATAAAAGATGAGGAATAAAAAATGTCACTACTTGTAAAAAAAGCAAAAACACAGATAAAGGAAATCGTGCTTTCAGCGGCGCAAAAAGCGTTTTCTTGTGAAGAGTTGCCCGATTTCACACTCGAAACTCCGGCAAACCGTGAGCACGGCGATTTTGCCGTGAACGCCGCGCTCGTCTGGGCGCGCGCGCTTCACGCCGCACCCCGCGCGATAGCCGAAAAACTGCTTGAAAACGCCGATTTTTCAGATACCTACATAGAAAAATGCGAGATAGCCGGACCCGGCTTTATGAACTTCTTTTTAGCCGATTCGTTTTACGGCGACGTCGTAGCGGACGTAATAAGCAAGGGCGAAGATTACGGCAAGAGCGATTTCGGCGAAGGTAAGCGGATACTCGTTGAGTTTGTTTCCGCCAATCCCACGGGACCCATGCACATAGGCAACGCCCGCGGCGGCGCGCTGGGCGACTGCCTTGCGAGTGTGCTCACTGCCGCCGGATATAAAACCGAACGCGAGTTTTATATAAACGACGCCGGCAACCAGATAAATAAGTTTGCGCTGAGCCTTGATATAAGATACCGCCAGCTTTATGAGGACGGTATCGAAATGCCGGAGGACTCATACCACGGCGAGGATATTATCGCTCACGCAAAGGCGTTCGCCGAAAAATACGGTGATTCGTATATCGGCAAAAGCGAACAGGAGCGGCAAAGCGCGCTTACCGCTTTCGCACTGCCGAAGAATATCGAAAGTCTTAAAGTTGACCTCGAAAAGTATCGCATAAAATACGACACCTGGTTTAAGGAAAGCTCGCTTCACGAAAGCGGCGCCACCGCCGAGGTCATAGAGAAGTTAAAGCAAAGCGGACATACCTATACGCTCGAAGGCGCGCTGTGGTTTCGAGCCACCGATTACGGCTGTGATAAAGATTTCGTGCTGGTGCGTGCAAACGGCGTGCCGACCTATATAGTGCCGGATATCGCCTATCACTACAATAAGCTTTGCGTTCGCGGCTTCGACCGCGCCATAGATATTCTGGGCGCCGACCACCACGGCTACGTTCCGCGCCTTAAAGCCGCGCTCTCCTGCATGGGCGCGCCGGCGGACCGCCTCGACGTAGTCATAATGCAGATGGTGCGCCTCGTGCGTGACGGTGAGGTCATAAAGGCGTCGAAGCGTTCAGGCAAAGCGATAACCCTCGTAACGCTTCTTGACGAGGTGCCTATCGACGCGGCGCGGTTCTTCTTCAACCTGCGCGAGCCGAACTCACATTTTGATTTCGACCTTGACCTGGCGGTCAGCGAATCGAACAACAACCCCGTATTTTACGTGCAGTACGCCCACGCGCGCATCTGCAGTATTATAAGGAACTTAAAAGCCGAGGGCATTGAGGCGGACGTCTCGGATACCGGCTGTCTTTCGCTTCTTACCGCGCCGGAGGAGCGCGAGCTTATACTCTATCTTTCGGCGCTCACCGATGAGATAATAGCCGCGGCGAAAACCTACGACCCCGCGCGTATCACGCATTACGTTACGGAGCTGTCCACGCGTTTTCATAAGTTCTACGCCGCCCGCAGGGTGAAAACAGAGGATAAAGCTCTTACAAACGCGCGGCTTCTTCTGACCGTCGCCGCGGGTACGGCGATAAGAAACGTACTGGGACTTCTTAAAATCACCGCGCCCGAAAAAATGTAAGATAACGCGAAAGGAAAAGTTTATGAAAAAAAGAATTGTTTGCGCGCTTATATGCCTGGCGGCAATATTGCCCGCCGCGGGCTGTAAAAACAAAAAGGATAAAGCCAAAGTTTACGAAATCGATTTTGCCCGTTTTGCCAACGTAGGCACAATGCCCGAAAGCGAATTAAGGCTCGGCGACGACCTGCCGGAGTTCGACCCGCAGGACGAGCAGAGCAAATATTTTTCGATGGACGACGCGAATCCGCCGTTCATAGGCACCGCCGAGGGCAATTTCAGTTATTATTACGAAAAGGGCGAGAATCCGAAGATAACCGCGATAATGGCGTACGATACCTGCTTCGGCTTTGAAAACGATACCGTTTCGATAGTTATAACCGACGCGCTCGATTCGCAAAACGTTAAATATACCGAGCGTAAGCCGCGGGAGGATGAAACGCTTTTCATGCCGAAGGAGCCGAACGTATCGCTCATAGAATGTAAATCGTTTAAGCACAGACTGATTTTCATAATCAAAGACAACGCGCTTTGCGCGGCGTATATAGGAGATTGAATTATGCCTCAAACCTTAGTGTGCGGCGCCGAGTATCCGCTTCTGGCGCTTCGCGGGATGGTCGCTTTTCCCGATATGATGCTCACGCTCGACGTGGGCAGAAAAAAGAGCGTGGCGGCGCTTAACGTCGCTATGGAAAAGAATACGCCCATTTATCTTGTGACTCAAAAGAATATCGCAACGGAACAGCCGGAAAACGACGACCTCTATAAAACGGGGTGCGTCTGCAAGGTGCGCCAGGTGCTCACCCTGCCCGACGGCAGCGTAAAGGCGCTTGTTCAGGGGCTTTACCGTGCGCAGCATATATCGGTCATATCCGCGGGCAGATATTATACCGCGGAGGTCTGCCGGCTTGACGATAAGCCGGTAAAAAACCGTCCTGTTTATATCGAAAGTCTTATTCGCCGCATAAGGTCGAGCTTTGAAATGTATTTGCAGGTAAGCCCGAAAATGCCGGCGGATATCGTTATGACGGTGGCAACCAGTGAAAATCTCTCCTACCTTTGCGATTATATCGCCTTTAACGTGCCCGCGCCCTTTGACGATAAGCAGTACGTTCTCGAACAGCTCAATGTGATAACGCGGGCAAAGGTATTGCTCGAACTGCTCTCAAAGGAGCGGGAGATAACCGAGATAGACAACCGTATAGGCGAAAAGACCCGCTACCGCCTTGACGAAACGCAGAAGGACTATTATCTCAAAGAGCAGATAAAGGTCATTTCGGACGAGCTTTACGGCGACGAGGGCACCGACGAGATAGACAGCTATCACGCGAAGGTCGATACGCTTATCGCGTCGGATGAGATAAAAGAAAAAATACATACCGAGATAAACAAGCTCTCAAAAATGCCGCCCGGTGCGCACGAATCCACGGCACAGCGCGCGTTTATAGAGCTTTGCCTTGAGCTTCCGTGGGATAAGGAACGCAAGGGTACGGTTGACATAAACCGTGCCGCAAAGATACTTGACCGCGATTTTTACGGGCTTAAAAGGGTAAAGGAGCGTATTCTCGAAGCCATTTCGGTTTACGCGCTCGCTCCCGAGGTAAAGGGGCAGATAATATGTCTCGCGGGGCCTCCGGGCGTGGGTAAAACCTCCATAGGCAAGACGATTGCCGAGTGTATGGGGCGTGATTACGCGCGCGTATCGCTCGGCGGCGTTCACGACGAAGCGGAAATCCGCGGTCACCGCAAAACCTACGTGGGCGCTATGCCCGGCAAGGTGATTTCGGCAATGCGCAAGGCGGGAAGCCGTAACCCCGTGATACTCTTCGATGAGATAGACAAGATAGGGAACGATTATAAGGGCGACCCGGCAAGCGCCATGCTTGAAGTGCTTGACCCGGAACAGAACTGCGCCTTTACCGATAATTTCCTCGATATGCCTTACGATTTGAGCCACGCGGTGTTTATCACGACGGCGAACTCGCTTGAAACGATACCCGCGCCGCTGCTCGACCGTATGGAGATAATCGAAATAGACTCATACACGAGAGAGGAAAAATACAATATCGCGAAGCGGCATTTGCTTTCGCGGCAGCTTAAAAGTCACGGCGTAACGCCGAAAAACTGTAAGATATCCGGCGCGGTGCTTTATTCGCTTATCGATTACTATACCCGCGAGGCGGGCGTGCGCTCGCTTGAACGTACCATAGGTTCGCTCTGCGCGAAGGCGGCGAAGAAAATCGCCGAGGGAAGCGCGGACGTGGTTGACATAAAACCGAAAGACCTCGAAACTCTTTTAGGCCATAAAAAATACCGTCCCGAGGTTATTCTCGAGCGGGACGAAGTAGGCATAATAAACGGTCTCGCGTGGACGCGCGTGGGCGGCGAGATAATGCAGATGGAAATCGCCGTAATGCCGGGTACGGGCAAGGTGGAACTCACCGGAAACCTCGGCGACGTTATGAAGGAGTCGGCTGTGGCGGCGGTAACGTTCGTGCGCTCGAACGCCGAGAAATACGGCATAGACCCCGATTTTTACAAGACGAAGGATATCCATATCCACGCCACCGAGGCGGCAACGCCCAAGGACGGCCCGAGCGCCGGCGTAACCGTTACCACCGCGCTCGTTTCGGCGCTGACCGGCAGAGCGGTAAGGCGCGATATCGCCATGACCGGCGAAATAACGGTACTCGGCAGAGTGCTTCAAATCGGCGGTCTGAAAGAAAAAAGCATGGCGGCGTACCGCGGCGGAGTCACCACGGTATTTATACCGAAGGATAATCTGCCCGACCTTGACGAGGTAGACGAGGCGGTCAAAAAATCGGTGCGCTTTATACCGGTAAGACACGTTGACGAGATAATTTGCCGCGCGCTTGCCCCCGCACACGGGAAAAAGCATGATAAAAGCACCGCGGGTGCGGAAATAAGGTGTTGAAATGAATCTTAACGGCGCTGTCTTTGTCGCCGCGTACGGTACGGCGGAACAGCTTCCCGAAAGCACGATAGCGGAGGTATGTTTTTGCGGCAGGTCAAACGTGGGCAAATCGTCGCTCATAAATAAACTGCTCGGCAGAAAGGCGATAGCGCGCGTCAGCTCAACGCCGGGCAAAACCGCGACGGTCAATTTCTTTCGCGCGGGCGATATAAATATCGTAGACCTGCCGGGATACGGCTACGCAAAGATAAGCGAGCGCGAGCGTATGCGCTGGGACTCGCTTATGAACGCCTATTTTTCGGGCGGCAGAAATATTCGCCTTTGTCTGCAGCTTGTTGACGTACGGCGCACGCTGTCCGGTGACGACGAACGCATGGTGCGCTTTTTAAGAGAGCGCAAGGTGCCCTTAGCCGTGGTGCTTACAAAGTGCGATAAGCTTAATAAAACAGAGCTTGCCGTTCAGAAAGAATACTGGCAAGCCCTGTTTGGCGACGTCCCGGTTTTCCCGTTTTCCGCTTTGAGCGGGCAGGGTAAGGAAGAAATACTAAATGCCGTCGACGCTTATACCGAATAACTGCTCGGCAAAATAAACTTCTTTAACGGTAAAGGTTTTACCGTTTAAGTATTCGAGAATACCGCCTTCGGTTTTGAAATCGAAGGCGATTTTATATGAATAAAGCGCCTGCTTTGAGAATCCCGCCTTTTTATCCTCGGCAAGGCGGCCGTATTTGCCGTCGCCGAGGAGCGGATGACCGATTGACGCCATGTGCGCTCTTATCTGATGTGTGCGCCCCGTGAGCAGTTCGACCTCTATAAGCGAAAGGTCGCCCTTGCTTTTAATAACGGTATATTTTGTTTTTACCGTGAGGTTTTTATCGGTTTTTCTGCCCGAAAGATACACCTTGTTTTTATCCTCGTTCTTTTCGAGAAACCCTTCAAGCGTGGCGCTTTTAACCTTCGGCACGCCGTGTATTACCGCGAGATAGCGTTTGTCTATTTCGCGGTTTTTTATTTTTTCGCAAAGCACGGCGAGCGCCTCGGCGTTTTTGGCGGCGAGCACTATTCCGCCGGTGTTGCGGTCTATCCGGTTGGCGAGCGCGGGGGCGAAGCTCTGACTTTTTTCGGGCAGATATTCCCCTTTTTCGTACAAATATCGCTGAATACGGCCTATAAGCGTATCGGAAAACTCTTTGCCGTCCGGGTGGGAAAGAAGCCCCTGCGGCTTGTCCGCGATAAGGATGTTTTCATCCTCGTAAACGATATTCAGCCGGTCCGACGCGCCGAGGAAATCGTATTTGCGCTTTACGGGCGCAAAAAACTCGTCGTTTATATACGCCTCTACCGTGTCGCCCTCTTTAAGTCGGGTATCGCACTTCGCGCGGCCGCCGCAGACCTTAATGCGTTTAAGGCGTATGTATTTGTTCAAAAGCGAAGCGGGAAGAGACGGGCAGACTTTTTGCATAAATCTGTCAAGCCGCTTGCCGCTGTCGTCTTTTTGCACTACAAAACTTTTCATAAACTACCTCAAAGGTTTTTCTTGCCTTTGATTATATAATCAAACCGCCGCAAAGTCAACCTGCCGGCACACCCCGCGCGAAATTTTTCGGCGGCGATTTTCTTTCTTCCGGCAAATATCGCGGCAAAGTTTACCGTCATCATAAAAAGCGTGCAGATTTCGGCAATTTGCCAGACCGTATCCGCGCTCCCCGCCGCGCCGTAAAGTGAGAGAGCACAATAAGCGAAGGGGACCGCGGCGCCGAAGAGCCCCGCCGTTTCGGCAAATCTGACGGCGTATATACCCCAGCCGACGAGTGAGGAAAAAGCAAAAATAATTATCGCCGGGCAGAAGAAAAACAGCGCTTTTTCGCCGAGCAGGCGGCGAAACGCAAAAAGCGCGGTGAGCGCGCCCGCGTCGGCGCCGTAACCGCGTATACCCGAGCTTAACACCACGAGCGCGGTGAGCGTGCATAAAACCATTGTGTCGATAAACACCTCAAATATTCCGAAAAGGGCGATTTCTTCCGCGTCGCCCCCGCTTTTCTCATAAGCGAGCGCGGATACGCCGAGCCCCGCCTCGTTTGAAAAAATCCCGCGGGCGGTCCCCGCCTTTACGGAGAGAAAGACAGAGCCCACCGCGCCGCCGGTCACAGCCGCCGGGTCAAACGCGCCGTGAAAAATACGGCAAAAGACACGCGGAAGCTCGCGGCGGGCGAAAAAGAGCGCGGCGAGGCATAAGATAATATATCCCGCCGCCATAAGAGGCAGTATTTTTTCGCAAAAACGAAAGGCGATACGCCGTCGCAAAAGATAAAACCCGAGCAGTGAAAAGCATATCCCCGTTATGTAAAGCACATTTTTTTCCGGAACGCCGGCGCGCGACAGGAGCATGGCCGCCGACTGTGCCGCGGCGTTGCTCTGCGTTACGTTACCGACTCCCGCCGCGGTAAGAAGCCCGAAAAGGCAGAATACGCGGAGCGCTTTTTCGCCGAGGGAGAAGCGCACATAACCGAACGCGCCTGCGCCGCTTTTTGAAAGGTATATTTCACAAAATTTTACCGAGAGCGCCAGCAGTGCCGATACCCACATCCAGAACACCGCGCCCGGACCGCCTAAGGTCACGGCTCCCGCCACGCCGACTATGTTGCCCGTGCCTACCGTGGCGCTGAGCGCGACAAACGCCGATTTAAGCGGTGAAGCGCCGCCGGAAGACTCCTTTTTGCGGTTAAAAACAGTTTTTGCCGCCGCTTTTGCCTTTCTTATTCCGACAAAGCCGGTTTTAAGATTTATAAAGATGAAAAAGACAACTATGAAGCATAAAGCGGGAAGCCCGTAGAGGGCGGAATGAAGTATCGATACGATTCGCAAGATTATTCCCCGTTTTTTGAAATTGCCTATTGATTTTACCGGCAATTTGTGATATTATACTATGGCACGGAAAAAAGTGACGTGCCCTATTATACTATGGGCACGGAAAAAAGTGACGTGCCCTATTATACTATGGCACGGAAAAAAGCCGTGTTAAAAAAATACGTTATGCGCCGGTAGCTCAGCTGGATAGAGCGTCTGGCTACGGACCAGAAGGTCGGGAGTTCGAATCTTCTCCGGCGCGCCAAAAATAAAACCACCACCGGTGGTTTTTATTTTTGGCAAAAAGCGCCGGAGGAGATTCGAAAAGGGCGGTTTCGGCGAAGCCGAAATGCCAACCTTTCAGTGAACGGTTGGCAAGCCCGCGTGCGTGCCGGCGGCGTTGCCGCCGGGCGAATCTTCCGTCGTCTTAATACCGCTCAACGGAAAACCACCACCGGTGGTTTTTATTTTTGGCAAAAAAGCGCCGGAGGAGATTCGAAAAGGGCGGTTTCGGCGAAGCCGCCCTCATTTTTTCAGTATCGCGCAAACGGCGAGATAAAGCGCAACTATGAAAACCGAAAGGTTTACGCTGCCCTTAATTATCAGGTAGATTCCCGCCAGAAACACCGCCGCCGCGAGCACGGCGGTTACGACGTTTACTACGCGCATAGCCGCATATAAATCTTTTTTGCGGCATAAGAGAATTAGCAGAAGTCTTCCGCCGTCGAGTCCCGATACAGGCAGCATATTGAACGCCGCCACAACGCCGTTGATAAGAGCAAACTTCATCGCGGTGTCGGAGCCGCTTATATGCGCGTTAATAAACAGCGCCGCGCCGACCGCGACGTTTGCGAGCGGACCCGAAACCGATACCGCCGCCCGCGCCTTTTGCGGACGCGAGTATTCCTCGATTATCTGTACCGAGGCGGGGATAAGCCGTATTTCCCTCGGTGCGCAGTCGGTTACCCACATGGTAAACAGATGCCCGGTCTCGTGTATCAGAACGGAGAAAAGCGTCGGTATAACGAGCCCTGTGCGGTCGGTGGCAAGCATAAAGGAAACCGTCGCGGTAAAAAGAAAAGACACATATATCTTTGTTCCGAAAAGACTAAATCTCATCTTCCGCTCCGTTTATAACGGCGAAGACGTCGGTATCCGCGGCGGCGTTTTCACTGTACCACCCGCGTATCCTGACAAAGGCCGCCGGCGCGAAGAATTTAAGCACCGTCACGGTGATTATGAGCGTCGCCGCCAGTATGCACTCGCATACCGTGACGGCGAAAAACACGTTTTTCGGTTCCTTTTCTTGTATATTGATTTCGCTTTGCACATTCGCCACCGCCTTTTAATACAAATATATTAAAACAGCGGACAAAATATGAGGGGCGATTTTTTAATCGCCCCTTTGCACTGATAAAAAAGCAAAAAAATCGCACCCTTGCGGGTGCGAAGTTTTTTATTTGAGTTCGACTTTCGCGCCAACCTCTTCGAGTTTGGCTTTGATTGCCTCGGCGTCTTCCTTGGAAGCCGCTTCTTTAAGGGTGTTCGGAGCGCCGTCAACAAGCGCCTTCGCGTCTGCAAGACCAAGACCGGTGATTTCACGAACCGCCTTGATAACCTTGATCTTCTCAGCGCCCGCGTCTGCGAGGATTACGTCAAATTCGCTCTTCTCCTCAGCCGCCGCTGTTTCGCCGCCTGCGGGAGCCGCAACCGCAACCGCCGCTGCCGCTGATACGCCGAATTCCTCTTCTACCGCTTTAACGAGCTCTGAAAGCTCAAGAACCGTAAGAGTTTTTAACTCTTCAACAATTGCTGTAACTTTTTCTGCTGCCATTTTCTTTTTCCTCCAAAAATTTAAGTATTGAATTACTCTGCTTGTTCGCCGTTTTTATCAACTATTGCTTGTACGGCACGGGCGAAAGCCGCGATTGGCGCCTGGAATGCGCCGACGACCGTTGCGAGAAGGACCTCACGACTCGGCAATTTCGCGATAGCGTTAATTGTATCGAGGTCCGCGAGTTTTCCGTCTAAAAAGCCTGCCTTTATCTTAAAGGTTTCGCTCTTATCGGCATACTTTGAAAGAATGCGCGCCGGAGCGGCGTAATCATCGTTTGAAAGAGCAATAGCCGTTGTACCCTCTAAAACGGACTTTATACCTTCAAGCTCGGTATCCTGCACCGCACGGGACAAAAGCGTGTTCTTTGCTACAAAGTAATCTACACCGTTCTCGCGAAGTTCTTTACGAAGAGCCGTATCATCCGCCACGTTTATACCTTTGTAGTCGACTAATACGCCGATAACCGCGGCACCGATTTTCTCTTTAAGATCCGCAACGATTTTTTGTTTTTCTTCTAAAACTTTTGCGTTTGGCAATTTTTTCACCTCAACTCAAACAAAAAATGTCCATCCAAAGCGGATGGACATGAAAATACAAAAACCTTTTCACGCTCACCTCGGCAGGCGTAAAACTTACGACATAAAGTCACCTGCTGTCTTTGGATTGCAAGGGCTATTATATATTAAAGGAAAGCGTTTGTCAAGTATTTTTTTTACGGTTTTAATGTTGTGCCCGGGTAATAGTGGTTAAGTATTTCCTTGTAGGAGGCGCCGCCTTTCGCGAGATATTCGGCGCCGTACTGGCTCATACCCACGCCGTGACCTCTGCCGGTGCAGGTAAAGGTGTAGGAGCCGTCGGCGTATTCTGCTGAAAAAGAGGCGCTCGGCAGACCGAGCAGCGCCGCGATTTTACTCCCCGAAACGGTATTGCCGCCGCAGTCAAGCGAGAGAACGAGCCCGGTTTGCGACGTTTTGATCTCTGAAAAAATATTCTCTGCGGCGGGAACGTTGCAAACCGAAGAAAGCTTCGTTTTAAGTTCATCCGCGCTTAACGAAAAAACCGATTTGTAATCGGGGCTGAGCCTGTCGCATTCGCTTTCAACGGATATAAGATACGGTTTATCGCCGCCGAAAACCTCTTTGCAGGAATTTGTCGTCCCGCTCGACAGCGAGTGATAAAGCGCAAGCGCGGGCTCGCCGCCGTACGAAAGATATTCGCCGTGTACCTCGCTTATCGCCGCCTTAATGTTTCCGGCGTAGACGTCGTAGTTTTCACCCCAGCGCTCCTTTAATTTTTCGGCGGGGAGATAGCTCTGGTCGGTTTTGTAGCTGTCGGTAAGGTCGTATTCCGCTTCCTTGCGCGACGCCTTACGGTAAAGCGCAAAGGAATACGCCGCCACGCACTGCGCTTTAAGCGCCTCCTTCGGCGATAAAGCCGACATCTCCGCCGAGACGACGCCGAAAAGATAATCCTCCGCGGCAAGTTCGATTATTCCGTCATCCGTTTTTACGCGGAAGGACACTTCGCGCGAGTCCTCCGTAAAACCGCCGGCTTCATCGGAATAGGGAAAACGGATCCCCGCCGCGGCTTCTTTTACGGTTTGTCCGCTTCTTAAACCCGTAAAAGGAATAATTAAAAGACAAAGGGCAACAATAATGCTTGTTATGACCGTACTTTTCATATTAAACCTCTATTGACATTTTACCGCTTGAAACTTATAATATACTAAATGTATATGAAAAAAATTCCTCAAATAGAAGGTGTAATAATGCGTAAGTACAAAGTTTTAACGGTCTGGTGCGCCGCCGCGGCGGCGCTTGTCGCACTTCGTATTTATCAGCTTGTATCGCTTACCGAATACGGTACGGGATTTATAAAAGAGGGTTCGCACACCGCTTATATTATCACTTCCTGCGCGGCGGCGGTTTTAACCGCCTGCGTCGCGGTCTTTGCGGCGGCGGGCGTCAAGGGCTCAAAGGAGCATAAGGAGTTTCATCTTGTAACCTCGCTGTGCGCGCTGGCTTTCGGCGCCGCGGCGGCGGCGGACGTTCTGGTAAACAAGTACGCGAGCGCTCCGCAGTACGTAAAAATCGCCTGCATATTCCTGGGCCTTCTTACCGCCGCGTTTTACGCGCTTTTCGCGTTCCGCTGCGCCGTGCATTTTCCGCTTTCCCCGAAGCTTGCCGCAATACCGGTGCTTTTCTTTGTCGTGAAGTCGGTAACGGTATTTATACAGGGCTCGTATCATGTGGTGATAAGCGATACCGTCATAGAGGTCGGCGTTTACGCGTTTACCATGCTCTTCCTCTTGGAGTACGCCCGCGCGGTAAACGGGCTCTCCGGTAAGAGGAGCGTTCAAAAAATCGCGGCGTACGGCGTTTGCGCTTCGCTTTTTTCGCTTTTGGCGGCGGCAAAGCTTATAGTTGCGCTTATTTATCCCTCTGCCTTGCACGATACGGCGGAGGGCGCGGTTCTGCCGCTTTTCTGCGGTGTTTATATTGCCTCGGTCCTCTTTACACAGCTCAGATTCGGGGCGAATGACGACAAGGTCATGGGCGTGTACTATTCGGGAAAGCATTAAGCGCGGCAGGGCGGTTCTGACTAAAACGCGCCGCCCCGCGTATTTGTGTATTTGTTTGACAAATAATACAATATAGTGTATAATGCCTATTACAGTTTTCAGAAAAAACAGACGGGAGTGGCCGGTCTTTTGGAGAAATTTGTTATTAACGGCGGCAAGCCGCTTTCGGGCAGTGTCCGTATAAGCGGCGCTAAAAACGCGGCGGTGGCTATTTTGCCCGCGGTGCTTTTGGCGGACGGTCCGTGCGTAATAGAGAATTTACCTCAGATACTTGACGTCAGCACCTTGCTTTCATCGCTCAGCGCGCTTGGCGCCGACGTAAAAATAATAAATAAAACGACCGCCAGAATCGACCCTGCTCACGCCGATTCTTTCATTGTTACAAAAGAAATGGCGCAGGGTATGCGCGCTTCAAGTTATTTTCTCGGCGCTCTGCTCGGCAGGTGCAAAAGGGCGCGAGTGGCGCCTCCGGGCGGCTGCGATTTCGGCGTTCGCCCTATTGACCAGCATATTAAGGGGTTTGAGGCGCTCGGTACGCGCGTTACGATAGAAAACGGCATGGTGGACGCCCGCGCCGCGTCGCTTAGCGGCGCGAGTATATATCTCGACGTTGTATCGGTGGGTGCCACGATGAATATAATGCTGGCGGCGGTAAAGGCAAAAGGACTTACGGTGATTGAGAACGCCGCGAGGGAGCCGCATATAGTCGACCTGGCAAACTTTCTTAACTCCATGGGCGCAAACATCATGGGCGCAGGTACCGGGGTTATTAAAATACGCGGCGTCGAGCACCTGCACGGCACACAGTACAGCATTATTCCCGACCAGATAGAGGCGGGAACATATATGGTCGCCGCGGCGGCGACCGGAGGCGACGTAACGGTTGAAAACGTAACGCCGAAGCACCTTGAATCGATAATCGCAAAGCTTATTGAAACAGGCGCGCAGATAGAAGAGTTTGATGAAGCGGTAAGGGTGCGTATGTCCTCCCGACCGAAGCGTTGTAACGTAAAAACAATGCCGCACCCGGGCTTTCCGACCGATATGCAGCCGCAGATAGCGACTCTTCTTTCGGTGGCGGAGGGGACAAGCATAGTCACCGAGGGCGTCTGGGACAACCGTTTCCGTTATGTGGAGCAGTTGACCCTTATGGGCGCGAGTATCCAGGTGGACGGCAAATCGGCGATAATCACGGGCGTGGAAAAGCTGAAACCCGCGCCGGTACGCGCGGTCGACCTTCGCGCGGGCGCGGCAATGATAATCGCGGGGCTTATGGCAAAGGGCGAAACGGTTGTTGAGGAGATTTCGCACATCGACCGCGGCTATGAGCTTCTTACCGAAAAGCTTTCGGCGCTGGGCGCCGATATAAAGCGGGTAAACGATTACGGCACGCCTCAGGCGAAGCTCGCGTAGCAAATCAGAGTGTTTTAAGGGCGCATTTTCGGCGGGATTTCCCGGATGCGCCCTGTATTTTTATTGAAAGGGAAAAGGGGTGAGGTAATGGCGCGTTTTTGTCCTCTTGCAAGCGGGTCGAGCGGCAACAGTACATATATTTCCCGCGGAGACTGCGCGGTGCTTGTTGACGCGGGCATATCGTATAAGGCAATGGCGGAGCGCGTCGGCTCGGCGGGCGGCGACATAGAAAAAATAGCCGCCGTGGCGCTCACTCACTCTCACATAGACCACATAAGCGGCATAAAAACTTTGCTTATAAAGACGGGGGCGCCGCTTTTCACAACCGAAGAGAGCGCCGAGGCGTTAATACAAAAAAATTTACTTCCGGCAAACGCAAAAGTGATTTTGGCAGACGGCGCGGCAACCTTCGGCGACTTTGAGATAGTGCCGTTTAAGACCAGCCACGACGTGCCCGGTTCGCGCGGTTTCAGAATAAGGACGGGGGCGGGCGACTGCGCGGTGTGTACCGACCTCGGCATAGTTACCGACGAGGTAAGAGGCGCGCTTTCCGGCTGCAACACGGTGCTTTTCGAGTTTAATCACGACCTGGATATGCTGCGGCGCGGACCCTACCGGCCCGACCTTAAAATAAGGATACTTTCCGACCTCGGTCACCTGTCGAATGTCAGCGCGGCGGCAGAGGTGCCGTTTTTGCTGAGCTCCGGTGCAAAGCAGATAATCTGCGGTCACATAAGCCGCCAGAACAATACGCCGGATATCGCGCTCTCATCCGCGCGCATAGCGGCGGAAGCCGCGGGCGTTAAAGCCGGCGTTGATTTTCTGCTTTCGGCGGCAAGACCCGGCATGAGCGAGGTGAGCGTGTTTTGATTAAAATATGCGTCATAGCGGTGGGAAAAATAAAAGAGAAGGATTATTTGCAGGCGCTCCTCGAATATGAAAAACGGCTCGGCGCGTTTTGCGACGTGAGTACAGTTGAAATCAAACCCGCGGCGACGCCTGAGGACCCCTCGCCCTCGCAGATAGCGGCGGCGCTCAGTGCGGAGGCGCGGGCGATAATCTCCAAAATCCCGAAAGGCGCGCTCGTTTTTCCGCTTTGCATAGAGGGTAAAGCCATGTCGAGCGGTGAGTTTGCAGAGGAAATAAACGAAGCGGCAAGCGCCGGCAAAAGCATTTGCTTTGTAATCGGCTCGTCGCACGGGCTCGACGCGTCGGTAAAGCGGCTCGGAACGGGGATTTCGTTTTCGGAAATGACGTTTCCGCACCGGCTTTTCAGAGTAATGCTTTTCGAGCAGATATACCGCGCGTTTACGATTATTTCCGGGAAAAAGTATCACAAATAAAAAAATAATAACCGCCTGTCGCGAAACGAGACAGGCGGCGCATTTATCTGCAAAAAACGTGATTGCCTATCGTGGTGATGACAGGACGCGAGCGAATCCATTTGCTTGTGGCGGTTTTCGGGTTGTAGTAGTATATCGCGCCTCCGCTCGGGTCAAGACCGTTTAAGGCGTCGCGCGCGGCGGTGTACGCGCTCGCCGAGACCTCTTTATAGAACTGACCATCATTAAGGCAGGAAAATGCGCCGTTCTGGTAAATCACACCCGTAACGGTATCGGGAAAAGAGGGGTGCTCAACACGGTTAAGCACCACCGCGCCCACAGCCACCTGGCCGAGGTACGGCTCGCCGCGCGATTCGGCGGATATTATGCGCGCGAGCAGGTTATAATCGTTTGAAGAATACCCGCCCGTATTAGAGCCGCCTGAAATCCCGAGCGCTTTAAGCGTCTGCGGACCCGCTATGCCGTCAACCGTCAGTCCCTTGGCTCTTTGAAAGTTTTTTACCGCGGCAAGGGTTTTCGAGCCGAAAATGCCGTCCACCGCGCCGGTGTAATACCCCTGTTTTTTGAGCGCGTTTTGTATGGCGGTTACTTCGCTTCCCACCGAGCCCATACGCGAGAGCGCCGCGGTCGTCATGCAGAGCAGGCACGAGGCGGTAAGAAGAATAATAAGTATTTTGATAAATTTATTCATAGAATCACCTTCACCGTTATTCTTTGCGGCGAAGGTTTTTTTATTCATTTTTGTTTCAGACATAATACGAGCAAAACCACCCTGCCGGTTTGACAAAATAAGCGCCGCCGCCGGTATATAATTAAATAAAAAAATGTATACGGCGGTGTTAAAAATGAAGGACAGCGGTATCATATCCGTTAAAAGCGAAAAAATTAACAAGTCAGATATTATCGCGGCGGTAATGTTTCACGCCGGCGCGGCGGTGTTGGGCTTTATCATGTGCCGCGCTGCCTTTTTTGAAAAGTACATGCCCTTCGGGGTGGCGCTTTCGGCAGGGTGCCCCGCGGCGTATCTGCCGAGCGTGGGTTTAGGAGTATTTATCGGATACTTTTTCCCGGTAGGGGGCGCCCCGGGCTTTCGGTACGTCGCCGCCGCGCTTGCGGTGCTGGCGGTAAGATTTATGCTTTCTTTCAGCAAAAAGCTCGATTCAAACCCGCTCTTTTGCGCGCTTATAGCCGCTCTCTCTCTTATATTTACCGGCGCGGTTATTTTTACCGGAATTAAAACAGATATACTTCTTTTGGCTGTGGAAGTGCTTGTCTGCGCCGCGGCGACGGTGGTGATAAGCCGCACGGCGCCGCTTATTTCCCGCATTGACAAGGGACTTACAAACGAGGAACTCGGCGGTCTTCTCATAGTTGTGAGCATTGCCCTTGCGGGACTTTACCG
The DNA here is from genome assembly GCA_016287385.1 of Clostridiaceae bacterium. Classification (GTDB taxonomy): domain Bacteria; phylum Bacillota; class Clostridia; order Oscillospirales; family Acutalibacteraceae; genus UBA737. Next base: position 25,873 of record JAEEWM010000015.1, read on the forward strand.
CATATCGTTTTTCGGCATTACTTTAAGCGGCATACTCGCGGTACTGCTCATACTTTCGGCGCTTAAATACGGCGGCAGCCTCGCCGGCACGGTCAGCTCCGTTTCGGTTTCGTTCATGCTGTATTTCGCCTCGCGCGATGTAGGTATCTGCTTTATTTATACCGTTTGCGCCTTGGTTTCGGGACTTGTCATATCCTTCGGCAAATACGTTGAGCTTTGCGCGTTTTTTACCTGTGCGGTGGTTTTCGCGCTTATGCGCGGACCCGACGGCGCCGCGGCGACCTTTATGACCGAAGTGTTTGTCGGCTGCGCGCTTTTCGCGGTGCTTCCGCGGAACGCCGGCATATACCTCGGCAGGATATTTACCTGTTTTCCGCAGATAAGCGTAAATAACGATTTGAGCCGTGCCGCCGCGCTTCGTCTTCTCGAGGCCTCGGCGGGGCTTAAAGAAGTAAAGGAAACGGTCGAGGAGGTCGCCGGGCGGCTTGAAGGCATAAACACGCCCTCGTTCTCCTCGGTGCTTGACTCCGCCGAGGAGGAAGCGTGCGGCGGCTGTAAAATGCGTATAAACTGTTGGCAGGTCAAAAGGGATGCCACACTCGACGCGGTCTTCTCACTTATAAAACAGATAAAAAAAGAGGGGGTCGCCACCGAGAAAAAACTGCCGGATGAATTCAAGGCGAAATGTCTGCGCGCAGAGCGGTTTTGCGAGGTGATATGCAAGCGGTACGCGGCGTTTTCCGGCACGGTTGCGGCAAACGGCAGAATACAGCAGATAAGGCAGGCGGTGGGAGATCAGTTTGCCGGTATTTCGGATATGCTTGAAGAGCTGGCGCAGGAGTTTTCCGCCGGAGTGCATTTTGATAACAACGCGGCGCTCAACTGCGTGACCGCGCTTAAAAACATAGGCGTTCCGGTCGACGAATGCAGTGCGCCGATAGATAAATACGGCAGAATGCAGGTGCACTTAAAGCTTAAAAAGAACAGTGAGGCGGTGCTCAACAAGCGCGATATAATGCGGGTGCTTTCGCTTTCCTGCGAGCGTGATTTCGCACAGCCGGTAATCAAAAAAGCCTCGGGCGAAACCTTTATAAGCATCAGCGAACGCGCGGCGCTCAAAGTTGATATAGGCGTGTATCAGCGAAGCGCCGTTCCGGGAGATATGTGCGGAGACGCCTATTCCTGTTTTGCCGACGGCACGGGTCATTTTGTTATGATACTCAGCGACGGCATGGGCACCGGCGGCAGGGCGGCGGTGGACTCGGCGATGTCCGCGGGGCTTATGGGCAGACTTATAAAATCCGGCTTCGGCTTTGACTGCTCGCTCGGAATACTCAACTCCTCAATGCTTTTCAAGTCCGCCGACGAGTCGCTCTCCACAATAGATATCGCGAGTATCGATTTGCACACGGGAAACGCTGAACTGTATAAGGCGGGCGCCGCGCCCACGGTTGTAAGAAGGTCGGGGCGCACCGGTAAGGCGGTCAGCACCTCAATGCCTGTCGGGATACTCTCGGACGTCTCCTTCGACCGCGCCGGCGTAAAGCTCGGCGACGGGGATATACTCGTAATGATGTCCGACGGCGCCACATTTGACGGCATACAGTGGGTGCGCGACGAAATAGAGCGCTATAAAACGGGTACGGCGCAGGAGCTTGCCGAGCGCCTTACCGAATACGCCGCGAGAAGACGGTGCGACGGACACGCCGACGATATCACCGTAATGGCGGCAATAATAAAAAAAGCGTACTGAAAAAGCACGGATGAGTCAAAATTGACTCATCCGTGCTTTTATACTTGAATAATGAGGTTTGTAATGATAAAATAACAAATGGAAACGGGGAGATAATATGGACACTGTAAAAATACTTCACTGCGCGGATTTGCATATCGGCGCGAGCGAGGCGATTCTCGGCGAAAAGAGTTATTCGCGAAAAGCCGAGGCGCTCATTACTTTTGAAAACATAATAGGGCTGGCAAAAGAGGAAAAAGTACAGCTTCTGCTGATAGCCGGCGACCTTTTCTGCTCAAACTCGGTAGAGCGCTCGGGCGTAAACCGCGTGCTTGATTGTATCGGTTCGCTCGGCGTTCCGGTCGTATACGCCGCGGGTAATCACGACCCGTTCAATTCCGGCTCGCCGCTTTATTCCGCGAAGCTGCCCGAAAATCTGCACATACTGCCCGAAAAAGACTCCTCGTTTTATTTTGAAAATATAAACACCCGTGTTTACGGCAGGTCGTTCGGCGAGGTTTACCTGCCGGGCGAGCCGCGCTTTACCCTTACGCCCGACAGCGAAAGCATAAATATCATGTGCCAGCACGGCGAGGTGCGCTCCGACCTGTCTTCAAACTACAATTCGATAACGGTCGAATTTATAGATAACTGCAAAATGGACTATATCGCGCTCGGGCATATACATAAGCGCTCCGAGATAGCGCGCAGGGGCGACACATTCTTTTCGTACTGCGGCTGTGCAGAGGGGCTCGGCTTCGACGAGCTCGGCGACAAGGGCGTTTATATCGGCGAAGTGGGCAAAGGCAGGTGCGATTTGCGCTTTGTTAAGACCTCGCTTCGAAATCACGAGAAGGTGACTGTGGACGTTTCCGGCTGTGAGGGCAACGCCGCCGCGGCGGAAAAGATACTTTCCGACCTTCACGCAAAATACGGCGACGGGTTTACCGATAACCTCTATAAGATAATTCTTTCGGGCGATGTAAGCGACGGCGGCTTTTTTGATACGAGCGAGATAGCGAGCCGCCTTAACGGTACGGTTTATTTTGCCGCGGTCACCGATAATACAGAGGTGAGGCGCGACCTTGAAGCGCTTAAAAACGAGAAATCGCTTAAAGGTATTTTCGTTTCAAAAATGCTTGAAAGAATAGAAAAAGACCCGGAGAACAAGCGTCTGCGGGCGGCGCTTAACATCGGGCTTAAAGCGTTTACGTCGGAGGTGGATTACCGTGAAGATTAAAAGCATTTATATCAGCGCCTTCGGCAGTCTGAAAGACTATACGCTCGATTTTACCGACGGCTTTCAGGTGATATACGGCGAAAACGAGGCGGGGAAGACCACTGTTTGTGAATTTATAAAATCAATGTTCTACGGCACGGGCAAGCGCGCCGCGGGGCAGATTATGAGCATAAGGGAGAAGTATACCCCGTGGGACGGCACGCCCGCCGGCGGCAGGGTGTTTTTTGAGCACGGCGGCAACGGCTACTGTCTTGAACGGCAGTTCAGAAAGTCCGACGCGGGCGACAAGGTGACCCTTACGAATACGGCGACCGGCAAAACCGAGCCATGCGCTTCGGATATAGGCGCCGGGCTTTTCGGAATGAGCGTGGGCGCGTTCTGCCGCTCGGTATTCATTGGCAACACCCCGGCTGTCACTCCCGATGAGGCGGCGACCGGCGAGATAAACCAGAAACTTTCAAACGCCGCGCTTACGGGGGAGGACAGCGTTTCCTACCGTCAGGTACTGAATCGCATAGAGGACGCGAGATACAAGCTTATTTCAAAGTCCGGCAAAACCGGCAGTCAGGTGGCGGACGTCGCGGAGCTTACACGGCTTGAAGAAGAGCTCGCCGGGACCGACAGCGCCATGAAGGAGAAGGCGCGCATAGTAAAGGCCATTGAAGAAACCGAAAAAAAGATAAATGAAATGGGCAAGGAAGCCGCCACGGTACAAGAGGTGCTCGACCGGGTAAAGGATATTGAAAACGCGCAGAAGCTTAAAGAGTATATCGAACTTAAAGACGAGCTTGACAGTGTGACAAAGGAGCTGACTCTCCCCTCCGGCGATGTGGCGGACGATATGTTCCTTAAAAAATTCGATTTTGCTTTTTCAAAGCTCGACAGAATAGAGGAAAAGGTGACCTCGCTTAAAGACGACCTTGACGGCTTAAAGCGCGCCGCGGCGGGCAGAGAGGGTTCGTCGCCCGACGCAATAAGGGCAAAAATAGACGAAGAGAAGGCAAAAAAGGAAGCGCTCGAAAAACAGGAGAGCGAAAAGGAAGCGGAGGTTGCCGTCCTTGAAAAAGAGGTGCAGGAAGCCGACGCGGCGGCGGAAAAGGCGCAGAATATGCGCAAAGCCGTTAATCTTCCGGTTACCGTCGCGGGAATCATTGCCGCCGTTATCGGCGCGGCACTTTACTTCCCGGTAAAAAGCGTTCCGCTTTCCGTCGCGGTCGCGGCGCTCGGCGTTGTCGCGATAATACTCGGGTTTATTATCCGTCCGCTTGATACCGCGGCGAAAGAGGCGGCACAAAAGGCGCTCGATTCCAAAAAAACCGGACTTTCCGCGGCAAAGGCGGAGCTTACGGTAATAAGAGGCGAGAAGAACAACGCGGAAGCAAAAATCGAAAATCTGGGCGTATCGCTCAATTTCGGCGTAAACGACGAGCAGAAAATGAAGGACACCGAAAAACTGCTCTTTGAGGAAACGGCGCGTTTTGAGGAAGAAAAAACAAAGGCGCTTGATTTCTTCCGCCTGCCCCGCGATACCGACGTTAAGGCGTTAAGAAGACAAACGCAGGAGCTTTCCGAAAAAGCGGAAAACCAGAAGCAGATAAAACTGCGGCTGAATTATTTGAGCCGTGACCTCGGCAATATCACCTATGAGCAGGCGAGGGAAAAGCTTGCGCAAACAGGCGCGCGGGGCGAGAGCGCCGATACCGAAACGGCGGTAAAGGCGGCGGAAAAAATCAGGGAGGCGATGTTAGGACTTCAGAGCGAAAAAGCGCGGCTCGAAACCGAACTTAAAACCGGTTTTCGCGGACTGTCCGACCCGGAGGACCTGCGCCGCGATATCGCCCTGCTTAAAGAAAAAATTGCCGCAAAGACCGATTATTACGAAGCGGCGGGCGTGGCGCACGAGGTACTTGAAGAAAGCTTTATGACGGCGCGAAAGAGCTTCGGCGGTACGCTTGAAAGCGAAACTCTCGAAAACTTCAGGAAACTGACCGGGGGCGCCTACGGCGCGATAGGCGTATCAACCGATTTTGATATTTCGGTTGAAAAGAGCGGCGTTTTCGGCACGCACGAGCTTGAATATTTAAGCCGCGGCACAAAGGACCAGGCGTATCTCGCGCTGCGGCTTGCCCTTGCGAAGCTGCTTTCGGGCGAGGAGACCTTGCCGGTGATACTTGACGACGCTTTAAGCCAGTACGACGACGGACGTTTTTCGGCGGCGATGGCTTTTCTTAAAGATTATTCGGCGGGCGGTCAGAGCATACTTTTCACCTGCCACAACTTTGTGTGCGAAGCGGCGAAAAAAGAAAACGTTACCGTAACAGCGCTCTGAAAACAAATACGGATAAAAAAACAGACCGGTCATCCGGTCTGTTTTGCTTTGCATTGTCCGCTTTTATTCGTTATCATCGAACGCGTCAAGGTTTACGCTGAATCCGCCGCCATGCTCATTTGCGGTATCTGTGATTTCGGGGGCGGCGTCGAGCTTATCAAGCAGTGTGGGTTCCTGTGTCGCCGCGGTTTCTTTGCCGCTTTCTGTGCCGGGCAGGCAGTCGTCAAGCTTTATCCGCCAGCGTTCGAGCATTTCCTCGCCCTCGGGATAGCGGGTGTTTAAGGGGCGTTTCATATAATAGATGCTGCATACTATCATATAAATTAAAAACGCTATGAGCGAGGAAAGACTAATGTAAATTCCGGCGTCAAGACCGGGCGTGCGGTAGGTGAATCTTATTTCGCTGACGCCCGGGTCTACCGGTACCGCCATAAAGCCGACGTTTACCTTTTCGATTTCAACCGCCCTGCCGTTTACGGTTGCCGACCAGCCCTCGTCATAGGGCACCGAGAAGAATACGAGCGAGCGGCGCGCTCTTCTGACCGTCGCTGAGAAGCCGTTTTTATCGGTTTTGAAATAATAGGCACAGGTGTCGGCGAGCTTTGCGGCGTCTTCGGAAAAATCGTAATCGATAAACGAGGGCGGACCGCTATCTTCAATATCCGTCATAAAGCCGCGGTATTTCTTTATCTGCTCATCGGTAAGAAGTATCGCGCTTAACATCAGCTCGCTTTTGCGGCGTCCGTCGAAATTATCGCAGTAATCGTAGGACATATATTTATCATAGGAAAAGCCGTAACCTATGAAGTTTTCGTTTTCGTATATATGGTAGCCGCCGTCGGTTTTAAGATACGCGTATCCCGGCATACGCGTATCGCCGTATTCATCGGTGAACTGGTCAAGTGTGGTATCGTTGAGCAGATATTTTACCGACAGAAGCGAGCGAAGCGCGGGATAGGTAGTATCCGGTCTGCTGCCCACAGAGCGCTCTATATCAAGATACTTGTAAAATTCCATTATCGAGCCGGGCACCACCGAGTGAAACGCGTTTATGGTGGGCAGTCCTAAATACATACCCGTATTGTCAACGCCGCCGTAAACGTCTACCCGGTAATCGCCGGTGTCGGGCAGGTTGACCTCACCCTCGATAAGGTGGTCTATCATAACCCCTTTGATTTCGTATGAATGCGACCGTCCCGTGGCGATAAACACGTTGCCGTAAGCTATGGCGACAACCGCGGTAACCGCTATTGAAACACGCAGGAATTTTTTAAGGTCGCGCTTTCGAAGCAACAGCAAAAACGCGGTGGCGATAAGGCATATTATCGCTATACCGCAGGATGTGAAGAACCGCGCGACGTAGGTTTTATCATCCGGGGACGTGAAAAGGCCGAAGACGGTTTTTTCATCTGTTTTCTGCGGGAAAAAGCCTATAACCGCCGCAAAGGCGAGGGTAATGCCGGCGGTCCAGCCGAGCCCGTAACGCATATTCGCGTCCTCTGCCTCGAACATTTCGGCGGTCATAAGGCACATAAGCAGTATCGGCATATAGAACCACCGCGCGTAGTAAGAGGTGTTAAAGGCGTAAAAGGCGCTGTTGAGTATCGGTACCATAGCCATGAATATGCAAATGCCGACTACGCGCCTTAGCCAGTTGTTTTTTCTGCTCTTAAAGAAGGCGAAAACACCGGTCATGCCGAAAAGCGGGAGCCAGCCGCCGAGCGACGACCATTTGACGTTTGCCTGCGGGAAGAACACCGGGCGCGCGGGCAGGTCGGGCGGGAAGAAAAAGCACTGAATTATATTCGGGTAAATGCTTTCCTTGCCGTATACTATCGCGCCCCAGCCGTTGAGAAAATCGGTCACTCTGCCGTTGCCGGTTATGGCGAGGACGGCGGGGATAAGCAGTACCGCCGACATAAGCAGTCCCGCCACCGCCTCAAAAACAAGACTTAAAAACCTTGAAACCGTAAGCCGTATATTGCCCGAAAGCACGCGCACGGTAAAGTATATAAAGCAGAAAACCACCATACCGAAGAAGAAAAAGTAGTTCGCCGCGGCGCTTAGCGCTACCGTTACGGCGAATACGCCGCGGCGGTTTTCGGTTACAAGCAGTTCAAGGCTTAAAAGCAGAAGCGGGAAAAGAATTATCGCCTCGTGAAAGTGGTTAAAGAAAATATTGTATACGGAAAAGCCCGAAAAGGCGTAGAGTATACCGCAAAGACTCGCCGTTTCCGGCAGTTTGGTAAAGCGGCGGATAAAGAGATAGGCGGTAAGCGCCGCCAGAGCGAATTTGAGTATAAGAAGCGGTCCCATAAAGTAGGGCACCCAACCGTTCGGGAAGGGCAGGGTCATAAGGAAAAACGGACTGCCCAAAAGATAAAAAGCATAGGAGCCGATGAAATTGGCGCCGAGGTCTGTATTCCAGTTCCAGTAAATATTGCCCTCGCGTATCGCTTTATGGCAAAGCTGATAAAACGGTATCTGCTGAACGTTAAAATCGCCGAAGAAGGTGAAATACCCCTCGCTCATCAGCATATAGGGCACAAAAAGCGCCGCGGCAATGCCGAGCGAAACGAGAAACGTAAATAATTTCTTTTCCTTTTGTCTGCCTAAAACGGAAATCTTTTCACGGGAAAAGTCCACCGGTACACCTTCTTTTTGCAATTTGTTATTGATATTATACCAAAAAATGTTATAATATTCAAGAAAAGAGATAAAACAAACGGAGAAATAGGATGAAGAGTCATTTTTACGCTATGCTTTCCCGAATGAAGAATATTTACCGCTGGGGACTTATGCGCAATACGCGGCAGGAGAATTTAAGCGAGCACAGTCTTGAAGTGGCGTTTATCGCCCACGCGCTCGCTGTTATCAGAAACCGCCGCCTCGGCGGAAGTGTTGACGCGGAGAAGGTGGCTGTCGCCGCGATGTTCCATGATACGAGTGAAATAATCACCGGCGATATGCCCACGCCCATAAAATATTATAACGCCGATATAAAGTCGGTATACAAGGATATAGAAAACGTCGCGCAGGACAAGCTCCTTTCGCTTCTCCCGGAGGATTTAAGGGACGATTACACGGCGCTTTACAAACCCGGCGAGGAGGAAAAGCGAATAATCAAGGCGGCGGATAAAATATCCGCGCTCATAAAGTGCATAGAGGAAACTTCAAGCGGCAACCGTGAGTTTGAAGCGGCGAAGGATTCTACGCTTAAAGCGATAAAGGAAATGGCGCTTCCCGAAGCCGATATTTTTCTTGATGAGTTCATAGTCAGCTTCTACCTGCCGATAGATGAAATGAGGTAAAAACAGAATAAGGGGGAAAAGAGATGTATCCGCTACTGCTTAACTGCTATACAGCCACAGGAGAATACGTAAAGCCGCAAATAGGCGGAGGTACGGATGAAAACACACCGGAATGCTTCCTGCTTTCGGGCAGAGATATGAGCGAAAGCGTCGTAAAAAACGGCGAGTTTTCGGGTCTCGGCTTAAAAGAGGTCCTTTCCCGTCTCGGCGTAAAATTTGAAAAGACGGGCGACAGTTTCCCCGTTATGATAAAGCTTTTGAACACAGAAACCCGTCTGCCTGTAAAGGTGTATCCGGACGATGAGTACGCCGTGCTTCACGGCGAGCGCGCCGGTAAGGTATCGCTGCTTTATATAGCCGATTGTAAAAAGGACGCCGAGATAGTCTACGGGCTTTCGCGCAACGTATCGCCCGATGAGCTTCAAAACCGCGTTCAGAACGCGACGCTCGCGGCGGTCTGCAATTTCGTAAGCGTACAAAGGGGCGACGTTTTCTTTATTCCGCCCGGTGTGGTTTTCAGTATAGGAAGCGGAATATCGGCGTTGGAGATATCGACTGACAGCGACGCCGAGTATATAATTTCCGATTACGGCAGAACGGGGGAGAACGGCTCGCCCCGACCGCTTCAGGTAAACCGCGCGCTTGAAGTTATGAAAACGCGCAAAATAAACATAAGATACGGCAACGTGGGAGATATTACGCTATATCCGTTCGGCACAATAAGGGAACTCGGCTTTTGCGAACTGTTCAAGTCCGAGCTTATAACGATGGACGGAAATATCGGCTTTTACGAGGATGAAAATCTTATTTCGGTGATACTTACCTCGGGCGAGGTCGATATGTCGTATCCGTCCGGCACAATGCACCTTAAAGAGGGCAACAGTGTGATAATTCCGTGCGGTGTGCGCGTGCGGCTTTCCGGTAAGGCGGAGGTCGTATACACAAAAATCTGATACGGTTAAAAACGGCAAAAAAATGCGCGGTGTTTACCGCGCAAACATTGACTTTTAACAACCCGCGGCGGGAGCAAACACTCCCGCCGCGGGGTTATTCATATATTCATAAATATTTCAGCACGGCGTCCTTCGCCTGCTTGTACATATAAAGCGTGCCGGACATCACGAGCGGCAAATTATCCTCCCTCGCCGCCGAAAGCGCCGCTTTCACGCCTCTTTCCACCGTGTCGCAGGGCAAAGCCTTTATCCCGCGGGACTCAAAGGTTTTTGCAAGCTCGCCGCTGTCAAGCGCGCGCGGATTATCCGGCTTTACGGTAAAGGCGCGTTTTATATAGGGCGAAAGTGTTTTTGCCATGCCGGGATAGTCCTTGTCCGCCATAACACCGGCGAGAAGTATTACCTCGCCGCCTAAAAGCACACGGATATTTTCGGCAAGCGCCTCGGCGCCCTCGGCGTTGTGCGCGCCCTCGTAAACCACCGTCGGCTCGCGGCTTATCACCTCGAACCTTGCGTTCCATACCGCGCTTGAAACGCCGGAAAGAATATCGTTTTCGGTAATATTAAAACCCGCGCCTTTAAGTGCTTCGGCCGCGGTTATCGCCACGGCGGCGTTGTTTACCTGATAAACGCCCGTGAGCGAAAGAACGACCTCGCCGTACGGGCGCATATTAAACCGCGCGCCGTCGAGCGAAAAGGTCTTATCGGTTATCCTCGTGTAATCGACTTTTGTCACGGGCGCGGTTTTATCCGCCGCGATTTTAAGCAGAACGTCCCTTGCCGCCTCGCCGCACTTTGCCAGAACGAGCGGCACGCCCGGCTTTATTATTCCGCCCTTTTCGGCGGCTATTTTTTCTTCGGTATCGCCGAGCACGTCCTTGTGGTCGAGACTTATACCGGTTATTACGGTAAGCGCCGGCTTTTCTATGATGTTTGTCGCGTCGAGTCTGCCGCCAAGCCCCGTTTCAAGGACTACGGCGTCGCATTTTTCCTCAAAGTAGTAAAGAAAAGCGGCGGCGGTTATCACCTCAAACTCGGTGGGCGAATCGCTCATGCCGTCGGCGGCGTTTTTAACCTTTTCGATAATTTCCGCAAGGCGCGTCTTCGGTATCGGCTCGCCGCAAAGGCGTATACGCTCCTCAAAAAACGAAACGTAGGGGGAGGTGTAAAGACCGGCTTTAAGCCCCGCCGCCGTCAGTATCCGCGCGAGCGTGGCGCAAACCGAGCCCTTGCCGTTTGTGCCGGCGACGTGTATAAAAGTGAGGCTTTTTTGCGGGTCACCGAGGCGCGAACACAGCTCGCTTATGCGGTCAAGACCGGGGCGGCTTCCGAAAAAGCCCACGGCGTGTATGTAATCGAGCGCTTCGCCGTACGTCATGCTCATTGCTTTTCTTCCCCGCCTTCCGGCTGTGCGCCGGTGATTTTCCTTACCGGATCCGAAATTTTAAGCAGTATCGGTATTATTGCGATTTGCACCGGTATTAAAATCGCGTATTCGATTATTCTCGATAAAAAGTAACCCCAGTAGGTCTTGGTATCGTAAAGCATACTTATCCACGCGGTGTTTATGAACAGTCCGAAAACAATGCAGTTTATAAGCACCGCGACTGCCACGTTAGGAATAATCGGCACGGTGTTTCTGCGAAGGGACAGCGTAAAACTGCCGTTTTTGCCCAGGCGGTTTATATTGACCGGAGTTTTGCAGAGGAAAAAGCCGTAAACGGCGCCCATAAGCGCGGCACAAGCCGTAAATCCCGGATGATACGGCCCCATCGGAAACAAAAGAGCGCCTAACATATCGGCGAGGGCGTAGACAGCCGCGCCTGTTGCCGGACCGAAAACAATGGCGGCAAAAGCGGGCGGCACAAACGCGAACCCGACTTTAAGAAACGTCGTATTTATCGAGCAAAAACGGTTAAGCACGATTTCAAGCGCGACAAGTATCGCCGAAACGCAGATTTTAACAATTAACGATTTTTTTTCTTTCATAAAAAATACCCCCTGTCCTACCAACAGATAACAGGGGGAAATCTCTCTATTATTTGCCAGCGGGATGCGACCGCAATACCGCGCGAAACCGCTTCGTCCGTACGACAACTCCCCGTTCGCACGGCACTTGACGCAATGCAGTCTACTCTGTTTTTTTTAATATTATAAACCTTTTTTGCCGCTTGTCAACCTAATTTGCCGTCGTTTTTCAAAATTTCGGCTTTAAGTATCGCCACCTGGGTCTTGGAGTCGGGGATTTCGCCTGAAAGCACCAGCTTTACCGCCTCTTCAAGCGGTATCTTAACAAGATTTATGAATTCGTCCTCGTCGGGCTGCGCCTCGCCGTAGGTAAGCTCGGTCGCCGCGTACATATATATTACCTCGTCGGTATAGCCGGGCGAGGGGTAGAGCGTGCCGAGCGGGATATAGTTTTCCGCGGTGGCGCCGGTTTCCTCTTTAAGCTCGCGTTTTCCGCAGGTAAGCGGGTCGCCGTCGCCCGCCTTATCGCGCTTGCCCGCCGGTATTTCGAGGGTCTCTTTCATATACGGATAGCGGAACTGCCTTACAAGCAGTACGTCGCCGTCCTCGGTCACAGGCAGAACTCCCACGCCGCCCGGGTGCTCTATTACCTCTCTCTTGGCGGTTTTGCCGTCGGGCAGGATAGCCGTATCGAGCCGCAGATTTATAACGGCGCCTTTGTAAAGGTATTCGGAGTCCTTTTGCTTTTCGGTTGTAATCATAACTGTATCGCCTTTCATATATTTTATTAAATAATATCCGGTGGTGTTAAGGATGAGATTTACAAAGAGTGAAAATTACGGTTACCGTGAAATAAACGGTATCACCGACGCGCTGTGCGGGAAATTTTCCTGCCTCGAAAAGATGAATATCGGCAAAAGCGTGGCGGGAAGAGATATAAACGCCGTGCGGCTGTCGCGCGGGCAAAGCTATACCCTTTTTGCCGCCGCGTTTCACGGCAGCGAGCATATAACGAGCAATATATGCCTTATGTTTCTCGAAGAGCTGGCGGCGGCTTATGAAAACCGCCTCTCTGTAGAGGGGATAAACGTCCGCAGGGCGCTTGAGGGGCGCGGCGTGATATTCGTGCCGCGGATAAATCCCGACGGCTGTGAAATCGCCGTCTTCGGCGCGTCCGCCGCGGGAGCGCGGGCAGGGGACATAACAAAGCAGTGCGGCGGCGATTTTTCGCACTGGAATTCAAACCTGCGCGGCATAGATATAAACCATAACTTTGACGTCGATTTTGCCGAGCTTAAACGGCGCGAGGCGCAAGAGGGAATATACACGGCGGGCAAAGGGCGCTACGGCGGAAGTAGACCTGAAAGCGAGCCCGAGACCGCGGCGCTCGTATCGCTCTGCAAGAAAGAGAACATACACCACGTCTGCGCCATGCACACGCAGGGCGAGGTTATATACTGGGGATATAAGGACCACTGCCTCGGCCGAAATAAGCAGATGGCGAAAATACTCGCCGCAACGAGCGGCTACGCTCTCGACACGCCGGTAGGCGCGGCGCAGGGCGGCGGGTTTAAGGACTGGTTCGTCTCTTACTTTGACCGTCCCGGTTTTACCGTGGAGTTCGGCAGAGGAAGAAACCCGCTCGACATAAGCAAGGCGCTCGAAATCTATCTTAAAGCCCGCGAAATGCTCACCGTTTGCGCGATACTGTAATTGTATCAGAAAGCAAAATTTTTTTCAATACCGTGAACAGCGGTTTTGCCGATAAATACGGCAAAAACCCGAAAAATGTCAAAATTTGACATTAAAAAAGTGTTGACATCCACTTTTTTATATGGTAATATGGTAACGGTGCGGGCAAAATGTCAGAATTTGACATTTGCTCACCGAGACAGTTTAACAGCAACGACATTTGAAAGGAGAAAAAGACAATGGGCAAATATTTCGGTACGGACGGCTTTCGCGGCAAAGCGGGCGTTGACCTTACGGCGGAGCACGCTTTTAAGATCGGTCGCTTCCTCGGCTGGTACTATAAGGAGAAGAACAACGACGGTTCCGCCAAGATTGTAATAGGCAAGGATACCCGCCGCTCATCCTATATGTATGAGAACGCGCTGGCTTCCGGCATTGTTTCATCGGGTGCGGACGCGTACCTGCTTCACGTTACAACCACCCCCTGCGTAAGCTACATCACTTATACCGAGGGGTTTGACTGCGGCGTTATGATATCCGCTTCGCACAACCCGTTTTCGGATAACGGCATCAAGATAATGAACCGCGAAGGCGAAAAGATGGACGATGATCTTCAGGATGAGATTGAGCGTTACATCGACGGCGAATTCGGGGAAATCCCCTTCGCCACCGGCTATAAGATAGGTAAGACCATCGACTATTACACCGGCCGCAACCGCTATATCGGTTTCCTTACCGGACTCGCGACCCGCTCGTTTGAAAAGCACAGAGTTGCCATCGACTGCTCGAACGGCTCCTCCTGGATGATAGGCAGGGCGGTATTCGAGGCGCTGGGCGCAAAGGTAAACGTGATAAACGCCGAGCCGAACGGCTTTAATATCAACGCCGCCTGCGGTTCGACCCATCCGGAGAGTCTTGAACAGTTTGTAAAGGATAATAAGCTCGACGTCGGCTTTGCGTTCGACGGCGACGCCGACAGATGCCTCGCCGTGGATGAAAACGGCAAGCTCGTAAACGGCGATAAGATAATGTACATCTGCGCGAAATACTTAAAGGACCGCGGACAGCTTCCCTCCAACACGGTGGTTACGACAATTATGTCGAACTTCGGACTTTACAAGGCGCTTGACCGCGAGGGTATAAAGTACGAGAAAACCGCTGTCGGCGACCGTTACGTTTATGAAAATATGAAAGAGAACGATCATCTTATCGGCGGCGAGCAGTCCGGTCATATTATCTTCCGCAAATACGCCCACACCGGCGACGGTCTGATGACCGCCATTATGCTTATGGGCGTGCTCATAGATACCCAGCTTCCGCTGAGCGTTCTCGCCGCTAAGTGCGAGATGTATCCGCAGGTGCTCAAAAACGTCAAGGTTGACGATAAGGACGCGACGCTCAATGACGCGGCGGTCAAAGCGGCGGTTGAAAAAGCGACCGCACAGCTCGGCGACAACGGCAGAGTGCTTCTGCGCAAGAGCGGTACCGAGCCGGTGCTTCGCGTCATGAGCGAGGCGGGCAGCGACAGCGAGTGCGAAAAGCACGTCGACGCCATAATCGAAGCCATGAAGGAATCGGGACATTTAATAGAGGTGAAAAAATAATGGACGTTAAAATCAAAGACCTTTACGATCTTGAACAGACCAAAGCGGCAAAGTATTTAGAGCAGTTTACCTACCCCTGGGAGGCGCTCGCGGGCATATCCGATTTTATTCTTGAACTCGGCGCGACTCTTCCCGCCGACGAGTACGATAAAATCGCAGACGATATCTGGATAGCCAAGGACGCCACGGTTGCAAAGACCGCCTCGATAACGGGTCCCTGCATTATCGGTCATAAAACGCAGGTAAGGCAGTGCGCCTTTATACGCGGCAGCGCCCTTATAGGCGATAACTGCGTGGTCGGCAATTCCACCGAGATAAAGAACGTTATAATTTTCAATAATTCGCAGGTTCCGCATTATAACTATGTGGGTGACTCGATACTCGGCTTCCATGCTCACATGGGCGCGGGAAGTATCACGAGCAACGTTAAGGCGGATAATAAGAATGTCGTTATAAAGAACGAAGGCGAGCTTATCGAGACCGGACGCAGAAAGGTCGGAGCAATGCTCGGCGACTGCGCCGATATCGGCTGCGGAAGCGTGCTCAATCCCGGCGTTGTAATCGGCAGGCATACCAATGTATATCCTTTGTCCTGCGTTCGCGGAGTAGTGCCGCCGAACAGCATTTACAAGGGCAAAGACAATATTGTGGAAAAATATTAAAGGAAAGAGGAAAATTGTATGAAAGTAATTGTTTGTGAAAATTATGAGGCAGTAAGCAAAGCGGGCGCCGACATAGTCGAAAAGGTAGTTCGCGACAACCCCGAGTGCACGATAGGTCTTGCGACCGGTTCAAGCCCGGTGGGTATGTATAAGGAGCTTTCCCGCCGCTGTCATGAAGAGGGTCTTGATTTTTCAAAGGTTCATTCGGTAAATCTTGACGAATATGTAGGTCTTGAACCCACTCACGACCAGAGCTACCGCTATTTTATGGATGATAATCTTTTCAATCACATCAACATAGATAAAGCGAACACCTACGTTGCCAAGGGTGTGGGCGATACCGAGGCGAACTTAAAGGAGTTCAACGCGGTGCTCGATAAGGCGGATATCGCGGTTCAAGTTCTGGGCGTCGGTCCCGACGGACACCTCGGATTCAACGAGCCGGGCGAAGTGCTCTATGACGGCGCTCATAAGGAAGTGCTCGATGAGTCCACAATAGACGCAAACGCGAGATTTTTCGCTTCCCGTGACGATGTTCCGCGTTACGCTTTCACAATGGGTATGGGCAACATCATGAGAGCGAGAAAGCTTCTTATGGTTGTAAGCGGCGACAAGCGCGACGCTATGACAAAGCTTCTTATAGAAGACAAAATCGACCCGAAATGCCCCTGCACCTTTATGCGTATGCACAGAGACGCGACCGTTATCCTCGAAAAGAGCCTTGCGGACGCCATCGGTTATAAATACTGATACATTTACGCTGTAAGCGCAGTGAGCGACAACCCGGTCATGACAGGGGAACCCCTTGTTCTGACCGGGTTTTTCGCCTTAAAAAGCGCTGCTTGACCGGCGGCGAAAGGCGACATGACGGCGTTTTTCACGCGGGCGACGGTATAAATATTACTGATTGACATATATATAATTATTATGATATAATTCAAGCAAATGAAGACCTTACCGAAGGTCTTATAAAAGGAGGATTTTCCATGGCAAAACGTTGTGCAAATTGCAATGCCGTTTTTATGAATGATGAAGTCAGATTTTGCGCAAAATGCGGTTCGCCTGATTTTGTACCTGTTCACACCGACTCCGCAGAGCAAGCGCCCGTGGCAGAAACCCCCGCGGCGCCGGTATCCGAGGCATCGGATGAGGCGATAACACAGGAATTGAAAAGCAACCCCGCAGAGCAAGCGCCCGTAGCGGAAGCTCCCGCGGCTTCCGCTGCTCCGGAAGCTCCCGCGGCTCCGGCAGACGAATGGGCGAATATGTCCGCGGAAATACAGAACGACAGAGGCGCGTTTGATAACGCGGCGCCCGCTTTCGGGCAAGCCGCCCCCGCCGCTCCCTCGGCTTCTGCATATAGCGCCGCCGCTCCCGCGTTTACTCCGGCGGCTCCGGCAGGCAACGCCGCGCCCGGATTCGGTACGGTTGAGCCGGTAATTAAGAGCAAAAAGAAAATCAAACCCGCGGCAATATTCTTCCCCGCGGTTGCGGTCGCATTGGCGGCGGTGCTTATCTTTACCAACGTCGGATATCTTATAGGCGCCACGCTTACAAAGTGGTTCGGCTCCGACAGGGCGTATCTGCAGGTTGTCGAAAAGCACGCGATAAGCAGTTACGCTTCCACGGTAACCGATTATTACGAGGATTACTTTAAGAATAATATCGATAACGCGCGGATAGAGGGCAACGTATCGGTAAGTCTCGGCAAGCAGGCGAAGAGCCTTGCAAAGATGTACGATATAGACCTCGGCGCTCTCGACGCGGCGGGCTTTGATTTCGTATACAACTCCAAGGGCGACAGGCTTATGAGTATGCTCGCTCTCACCATGGGCGGCAAAGATATCCTGAGCGCGGAAATGGTCTTTGACGGCAAAGAGGGCGCGGCGTATGTAAAGCTCAAAGAGCTCACAAGCAAGGTTTTAAGAGTTGAAATACCCGATTCCGTGGATATAGATACAGCAAAGTATAAAAAAGCTCTTGAAAAAATGCTTCCGAAGCCGGCGACCGTAGAAAAGCTTGTAGGCAAATACGCGAAAATCGCCTTAAAAGAGATAAAGGACGTTGACGTCTATTCTGATACCGTAGAGGTTGACGAGCTTTCACAGAAGCTTACGGTGGTTGAGTACACCATAAGCGAGGAAACGCTGTACAATATGGGTATGGCGGTAGTAAAGGCGGCAAGGAAAGACAAAGACATAAAGAAGATAATAAAGAATATAGAAAAAGGTTACGAGGAACTTGACGCCGAGTTGCCGAGCGACCTTTACGATGAGTTTATCGACGCTCTTGACAATGCCGAGGATGAACTTGATTCCGCCTCGCCTTCGGATGACACTATGGCAACTGTTTATTCTTACGTAAACGGCAAGCACGAGGTCGTAGGCCGCATGTTCTCGCAGGGTGAGGACAGCGATGAGAAATACGGCTACGTGAGGGTTTATGACGGTAATAAGTTTGAAGCCAAGGCTGAACTTGGCGGAGTTTACGTTTACGGTTCCGGTACCGAAAAGGGCGGTAAAATCAACGGCGAGCTCACGGGATATTCCGGAAGCGATGAAATCATAACGATAGAGTTTGAGGACTTCGAGAAGAACGCCGCTAAGAAAGGCAAGCTCAAAGGCACTGTCCGCATAAAGCCCGGTAAAGAGTTAAAGTCTATGATTATGCGCGAGATGTCAAGCAGCGCAAGAAGAATAATAAGCGCGCTTGATTTTGCGCTTGAAGTAAAAATGGACGTGACCGAGAAGGGCGGCAGTGTAACCTATACCTTCCTTGTGGACGGCGCGGAGTTTGTTTCGCTTGACATCACCACGAAGCGTTCGTCCGGCAAGAAGGTAAGCGTGCCCGACGGCGACACAATAGACGTGACGGATGAGGACGAGTTAGAGGAATTCATCGAGGATATCGATTTTGATAAGGTACTCAGAAATCTTAAAAAAGCGGGTCTGCCCGAGGAATTGGTTGACGAGCTGGAAGAAGCGATATCAAATATCGGACGCAAGAATTATAACAGCTACAGTTATTATTAAAAAAGTTTCCGGCAATACCGGTATATCGGTTAATACACGGTTAAACTGATTTTGGCAGGCACTGATTATTTTATTGGTGCCTGCTTTTTAGAGGGAAATATGGTAATCGATATAAAGAACATTTCAAAAAAATACGGCAAAAAGCAGGTGCTGAAAGATGTGACGTTCAGCGCAAAAAGCGGCGAGTGTATAGGCGTTATAGGTGCGAACGGGTGCGGTAAATCTACCCTGCTTTCAATACTTGCGGGTGTTCAGCGCGCCGACGGCGGCGAGTTTTTGTGCGACGGCAGAGACCTTCTTACGCTTGATAAGTTAAGGAGCACGGCGGTGGGCTATGTTCCGCAGGGAACGCCGCTTTTAGAGGAACTGAACGCCTATGATAACCTTTTTTTATGGTATGATAAAAAAACGCTTGAAAAAGAGCTTTCTGGCGGTATGCTCGACACTCTCGGCATAAACGAGTTTTTAAGAGTACGGGTGTCGCGTATGTCGGGCGGCATGAAGAAGCGGCTTTCTATCGGTTGTGCGCTGGCAAACTATCCGCCTGTACTTTTGCTCGACGAGCCGATGTCGGCGCTTGATATCGCCTGCAAACAGAAAATCAAAGATTATCTTAAGGATTATAAAAGTAAAGGCGGTATTCTCATCCTCGTTACGCACGATGTTCTGGAGCTTGAACTTTGCGACAGGTGCTATATCATAAAAAACGGCGCGACGCAGCCGTTTGATTATTCGGGGGACACCGTGGAGCTGGTGCGCGAGATATCATGAAGTATTATTATCTGCAGCTCAAAAAAACGTTTCGTGTGCTTCCGTTTTTGCTTGTCATCAGTTCGGTTATGCTGTCGGTAATGCTGGCGGTGTTCGTACATATGGCGGACGCAAACCGTGCCGAAAGCAACGCGCGGTTTAAGATAGGCGTTGTAGGCGATACCGGCGGCTCGTTTTTCAGGTTCGGTTTTGAAATGGTTAAGACGGTCGACCCGTCGAGGTTTACCGTCGAGCCCATACTTATGGATGAGGAAACGGCGGAAAAGCAGCTTTTAAGCGCTGAAATCAAGGCGTATTTCGTGATACCGAAGGGGTTTATGGCCGCCGCCGATTACGGGGAAATAATACCTATCCGCTACTACTCGACGCCCTCCGCCGTGGACGTTTCAACCATTATAAAGGATGAAATAACAAAGATAGTCGAAACTGTGCTTAAAGAGTCGCAAAAAGGCGTGTTCGGCCTGGGCGATATGCTTGATGAAAACGGATATGAAGATATAGCTGTCGACGAAATGGACGCGCTGAACATCGAGTATCTCGACCTCATAGTAAACCGTAACGGTATTGTGAAAACGGAAATCGCGGAGATAACCTCGGGACTCGGGCTTATCGAGTACCTCGCTATCGGCATATCGGTCACGCTGCTGTTTATCATGGTGATACCGATTGCCTGTACATACGCGGGGCGCGACGGCTCGTTCTGCGCCGTTATGAAAAGCAAGGGGCAAAGCACGTTCCGTCAGGTTCTCGCGGAGAATTCGGCGTTGTTTTGCGTACTCTTCTGCGGAGTCGCGATCTTATCGGTAATGCTTGTCGCCGCAAACGCCGCTTTCGATATTATGAGTCATATAAATCTGCGGGCGGACGCTTTGCTGATACCGTTCGGGATAATACCGGCGCTTATAGCGGTATCGGCGTTTTCATATTTTATTTTTGAACTGTTCGGGAGCGTTATTTCCGCTGTGACGGGATATTTTTTCATCACGCTCGGAACGTGCTATATTTCGGGTTGTATGTATCCGCTTTACGCGATGCCTTCCGCTTTGAGAAATATCGCCGCCTTTACGCCGCCGGGAGCGGCAAGAATGCTGATTTCCGCTTTTGCGTCGGAAAAAAGCCCCGCGCTACCGCTTTTGGCGGTAATGCTCTATTCGGTTCTCTTTTTCTTTTTGAGCGTGCTGGTACGCCGCCGCAGAATAATGAGAGGGGGAAACTGAAATGGTACGTTTTTTCAAATGGTTTTACTGCCTTTCAAAACGGCTTTATAAAAACGCGGCGTTTATAATTGTTATTTTACTTATTCCGCTTTCGGCGCTGGCGTTCAAGCTTACGGTGAAAAAACAGGAGGGCTTCTTCAATATAGCGGTCGTGAACGAAGATTCCGGCGGCATAGGGGATGAGATAACGGCGTCGCTTAAAGCCGATTCGGTCATCACCGACATTGCCGAATACAAGAGTGAAAAAGCCGCTGTGGAGGATCTCACCTCCGGCAAAATAGATGTGGTATGGATATTGCCCGCAGATATCGGTGAACGCATAAACAAGTTCGCGAAAGACCCGGGTAAAAACACCGGTCTTGTGCGCGCCGTGATAACCGGGGAGGATATTAAGACGCGGCTTGTAGGCGAAGAGCTTTTCGGCGCCGTATACCCCTTTATATCAAGACAGTTTTACTTAAACTGCGTAAGAAACAGCGGGGAATTCGACCTGTCACAGTTAAGTGACGAAGAGGTTTTCCGGTATTACGAGAACTTCTGGAGCGAGGGCGAGTTGTTTGAATTCGCGCCGCCGAGCGGTAGCCTCGGTATGAGAGAAAATGAAAAAAACATACTGGTTTCGCCGCTTCGGGGCTTGCTTTCCGTGGTTGTGATGTTAGGCGGCTTTGCGGCGACCATGCTCTTTATCCGCGACAGTAAAAACGGCGTCTTTTCGTGGGCGAAAAGCTCAACGCGGGTGCTTATTTCCTTTGCCGCGCAGTTTACCGCCGCGCTCAATATATCCGTCTTCGTGTTCGCCGCTGTTTTCGCGCTGGGAGTGAACACAGCCGTCTGGCGCGAGGTGCTGATACTCTTCATCTTCGCGGCAAACGCGGCTCTGTTCTGCACGCTGCTCGGCATTTTAGTAAAAGACCTCAATATCTTTGCTTGCGTCGCCACCTTCCTCGCCGTCGCCGAGATGGCGCTCTGTCCGATATTTTTCAGCTTCAGGCGGCAGCATTATCCGCAGCTGATTTTTCCGAATACTTATTACATAAACTCGGTGCATAACAATGTTTACCTGCTTTATTCCGTGATTTACTGCGCCCTGCTTTCAGCGGCGCTTGCCGCGGTTTACTTAAAAAGGCGGCGGCAGGTATAGGAAACGTAAAACAAAACCGCATCCGGAAAAACCGGATGCGGTTGACTTTTTATGGATATTAAAGCGCGGCAAACTTCAATCGCGAAATTTGTCGCAGACTGATTCTTTATTTGTTTTCCAGTTGCTCTTTTACGTAGTCGGTGGTAAGTATCTTTTTAACCGTTCCCTCAACGTCCAGAAGCGTCGTGTTATGGCTCGTGTACGCTTCGTCCGATTCGGTCTGCACCTGGCCGTTTACAACGAATTTGTCGTAGTTTAAGTCGCGGCTGTCGGCGGCTACGCGGAAATAATCGCCCATATCCTCGGCGCGAAGCTTTTCCTCACGCGTCATAAGCGTTTCGTAGAGCTTTTCGCCGTGGCGGGTGCCGATAATGTTGGTGCCGGTATCGCCGAACAGCTTCTGTACCGCTTTTGCGAGGTCGCCGATAGTGGAGGCGTCCGCCTTTTGGATAAACAGATCGCCGGGATTCGCGTGCTCAAAAGCGAATTTCACGAGATCGACCGCCTCGTCAAGATTCATAAGAAAACGTGTCATGGCGGGGTTTGTAATGGTTATCGGGTTTCCGGATTTTATCTGATCGATAAACAGCGGGATAACCGAACCGCGCGAGCACATAACATTGCCGTAACGGGTGCAGCATATAACCGTGCCTCCACGCTCCGCCGCGACGCGGGCGTTGGCGTAAATAACGTGCTCCATCATGGCTTTGCTGATGCCCATCGCGTTTATCGGGTACGCCGCCTTGTCTGTTGAAAGGCATACTACCCGTTTAACGCCGGCGTTTACGGCGGCGTGCAGAAGGTTGTCCGTACCTTCAACGTTGGTCTTTACCGCTTGCATCGGGAAAAACTCGCAGGAAGGCACCTGTTTGAGCGCCGCCGCGTGGAATATGTAGTCAACGCCGGGCATGGCGTCGGCTATGGACTGCGGATCGCGCACGTCGCCTACAAAGAATTTTACCTTGCCGGCGGTTTCCGGGTGTCTCGCCTGAAGCTCGTGGCGCATATCGTCCTGCTTTTTCTCGTCGCGCGAGAAAATGCGTATCTCGCCGATATCGCTGTCAAGAAAGTGCTTGAGCACCGTGTTTCCGAACGAACCGGTTCCTCCTGTAATCATAAGTGTTGCGTTTTTGAATGATGACATATTTACTCTCCTTCTTTTGCATAAAAACATGCAAACAAACATCATTTATTTGAAAAACTGCGATATTGATCTGATGTTTTCAGTGCTATAACCTATCGATCGCCGTTGGCAGGCAACAATTCTATATTGTTGAGCATCACATTTCCCCAGTTCTTTTTGTCCCAGAGAATATCATTTTCTGATCTGATGATAGTGAAATTCAAACCTTTCATATTATCAAGATTTATATTATTGCCAAATTCGTTTTTTGAGAAAAATGCATATGTCATAGCATATTTTCCGGGTGCAAGCATTGAGGTATCAAGGACAAAATCTGATCGCCCAATTTCGCCCTTTTTGCCGGAATAAAAATTGTATATCATGGCGGTTCCTATGGGTGCCCTGTCGCGGGTAAGCACTTCAATACGAAAACAAAGATCGCTTATATCGATATTGTTTTTCCATTCCAGATGTAGCATCAGTTTTTCGCCTCTGGCAAAAATATTATCTTCTTTATTCAAAAATCTAACAAGCGAAGAGGTTATCCCGCCGTCATGCATATAAAAGAGTTCTTTTTTTCTGGTATAATCTATCTCAATCTCATCATTAACGGCAATATTCAAATATATACCGATGGCTTCCTCAACACCGCCGTTAAAAATGATTTTACCGTGATCCATAACGATGCATCTGTCACAGAGTTGCCTGATAGTATTCATATTATGGGAAACATACAGGATCGTGCGCCCCTCGGTTTGAGAGACCTCGCTCATTTTGTTAAGGCATTTCTTCTGAAATGTCATATCACCCACTGCCAAAACTTCGTCCATTATTAGAATTTCACTGTCGAGATGAGCGGCAACCGCAAACGCCAGTTTTACATACATACCGCTTGAATAACGCTTTACGGGGGTATCTATAAACTTGCGGCATTCCGAAAACTCTATTATCTGCTCTATTTTTGAATCAACTTCAGCGGTGGTCATACCGAGTATCGCGCCGTTAAGATAGATATTTTCACGCCCGGTCAGTTCGCCGTTAAATCCGGTGCCAACTTCAAGCATGGATGAAATTCTGCCGTCTATTTTGATTTCACCTTCAGTAGGGGCTGTAACACGGGATAACAGTTTCAAAAGAGTTGATTTGCCGGCGCCGTTATGACCGATTATGCCGAGCCGTTCGCCCTTATAAATCGTAAGGTCTAAACCGTCAAGGGCCATAAAAGTTTCATTCTTGCTGTAAGCCTTTGTGCCTATTTTAAGGTTAGGATCCTCTTTTTTTCGAATGCGGGCCCACCAGCTCTGAATATCTCCTTGAAGCGTGCCTCCGCCTATAACACCTAGGCGATAGCGTTTTTTAAGGTCGTTTATCTGAATTGCAATATCTTTTTCTTTTTCCATAATGACCTCACCATCAAACAGTATCCATAAAGGTCTTCTCAACCTTGTTAAACATAATTATACCTATGAACAGGACAAAAAATGTGGTTATCCAACTTATGCCCCAGAATATAAACGAGATCCTGCCGGTGCCAAGCCAACCGTAACGCATCATCTCAATTATCGGTGACATCGGATTGAGCATAAGCAGATTAAAGGTTTTATCTGAGAGTGAAGATGATGCAAAAATAACCGGAGTGGCGTACATCCATAGTGATATGCCAAAGCTGACCAACACTTGCAGATCGCGATATTTTGTGGTAAGAGATGATATAATTATACCAAATCCCAATCCAAGTATGGCCATTTGAATTATAAACGCCGGAGTGAGCGCTGCTACCCAATTAATATGTATTGCTGCCCCGTTTATAAAAAAGTATACCCAAAAAATAAGAAACATTGCAAACTGTATAACAAAGTTGATTATGGCAGTTATAGTGGTCGCTATAGGCGTTGTAAGCCGTGGGAAATAAACCTTGCCAAATACGGCGGCATTGCTTACGAAAGTGTTTGATGTATTGGTGATGCAGGTTGAAAAGTAAAGCCACGGCACATTGCCTGCCATATAAAAGAGGAACCCCGGCATACCGTCGGTAGAAAGACCGGCAATATTACCGAAAACAAAATTATATATAACCGTTGTAAAAAGCGGTTGAATTATAAACCAAAGCGGACCCAAAACGGTCTGCTTATATTTTGTTTTGAAATCTCTTACCACAAATAGTCTTACAAGGTCGCGATAGCGCCAGACTTCCTTAAGTCTTAAGTCCAGTAAACTGTTTCTGGGGCGTATTACCGCCGTCCATTGCTTATTCACTTCTCTGCCTCCGTTAATGTTTTTTAAGTATTCGTTTCAGTACTGTCTTAAATACTGTGATCCTATTGCATATTATAGCGGGATATAATGTATTATAATACCATAAATCGTCATTTGCAATGGTTTTGCAGATGCAATAAAAGTATGCGCATTGATCTTTGTCGATATAGTATATTCTTCTAAGATAGTTTTTGTTTTTTAGAAAAATATGCGTAAAATACTGTATTCGTTCCATACGGGAAACAGCCTTAAAATCTCTTGCCAATCTTTGTTTGTTTTCACCATCGGCCCGTGAATACTTAACAAGTGCGAGCATTAGCATATATAGCGAAATAAGAGAATAGATCTCATCCGATATGCCACACATTGCTGTTTTTTCCAGTCTGACGCATTCCGCCGCAAAAAACGGAAGCATCAGATCGTATGATGTTCTTCGGGCGAGGGAATCGCTTCTGAATTCGTAATAATAGGTTATTTCATCAACGCAAACGACTTTCCGGCAATTTGAAAATATTGATATCAAATAAAAAGTATCTTCTCCGAATGGAAATCCTATCGTGTCACAGCAGGCGTTTTTCACAACGGAAGTTCGGAACAGCTTATTCCATAGCTCACCGCCGAAAGTGTTTTTTAAGAAGGAATCAACAAACAGCTTTTTATCATTTGATTGAAAATCAAATGTACCGATAGGACAGGAAAACTGCTTTATATTTTCAACAGATCCGAATCTTTTGTGTTGACCTATGGTACAGTCAACATCGTCAGAAAACGAGTGAAGTAAAACTTCAATAGCGTTTTCAGCGAGATAGTCATCACTGTCGACAAAGCATATGTATTCACCATTAGCCTTTTGAGCGCCGAAAAATCTTGTGGCGCCGGGACCTTCATTTTCTTTTTCAAAATATGCAATGCGACTATCGTTTTTGGCATATTTTCTGCATATTTCCCCACTTGAATCGGTTGAACCATCGTTAATAAGCAAAATCTCAAGTTCATTATAGGTTTGGTTTAAAATCGACTTAAGACAACGATCAAGGTATTTCTGGGCATTATATACAGGTATTATAACACTGATCATATGCAGTTATCCTTGAACCATTTCATATATTCTTCCAACCCTTTTATTAATTCAACAGAAGGGTTAAATCCTAAGATCTGTTTGGCTTTTTCAGCATTTGCTTTGCAATGCTTTACATCGGCTGGACGTTCGGGGGCAAAAATTATTTTAGTGTTTATACCGGAGATATCTATCATTGCTTTTGCAAGGTCATTTATGGTCACAGTAGAACCGCTTCCTAAATTAAACACATTGGTCTTGCAATCTGTGACAGCAGCCAGATAATTTGCTTCCGCAACATCCGAAACATTCACAAAATCACGCGTTTGTGTACCGTCCCCATATATGGTGATCGGCTCTCCTGC
Organism: Clostridiaceae bacterium; assembly: GCA_016287385.1. Lineage (GTDB taxonomy): Bacteria > Bacillota > Clostridia > Oscillospirales > Acutalibacteraceae > UBA737. Next base: position 52,326 of record JAEEWM010000015.1, read on the forward strand.
GTATATCCGCTTTGCAAAAATCGGTATAACATTACCGTACAGGTCAAAACGCTGATTAACTCCGTAAATGTTAAAATAGCGCAAACATATCCCCGTGACTCCGGGGTATATCCCGGAATATGCCAATATCATCTTTTCCGCCGCCAGTTTGCTTACACCGTATGGCGAGTCCGCATTTTGCGGGTGGTTTTCATCTATTGTCGAAGTCAGCAATTCTCCAAAAATAGCCGCAGAAGAAGAATATACTATCCTTTCGGTACCGTTTTTGCGCATACCCTCTAAAACATTTATCGTTCCAATTAAATTTGTCGAGGAATCAAGTACCGGATAATCAATGGATTTTTGTCTGCCTACGCAGGCAGCCATATGAAAAACCACATCTGTACCCTTTAACGATTCATTGACGGTGTCTGCGTCTCTTACATCACCGTTTATAAATTGAATATCGCCACTATCCATATATTTCTGTATGTTTTTCAGATTTCCGGAAGACAGATTGTCAAGAATCCGAACATAATATCCTTTTTCCAAAAGATATTTCACAACATTTGAACCGATGAAACCCGAACCACCGGTCACGAGTGCTGTTTTCATATGAAAACCTCCTAAAATATTATCAAAGATTTATTTGTTTTATAATTTTTCCTGCCACATTCTCTAGACTTTTTTCCTTAAGATTTACAATCGCTTCGTCGTATGACAAAAACTTCCCTTTATTCTCTTTGCAGAATTCTAATATCTCGTCGATTGATCCTTCGTCGTTAGCATATCGAATGCTCTTGCAGAGCGGATATTTGCTCATATGCTCGAGACTAATATCATTTTCGTTTTGGTAAAAGTTAAGGATCGGCTTTCCGAACGCGATCAGGTCATAAACCTTGCTTGCAACCTGATTAAGCACGGTGTTTCCCACATTGACAACGAAATCGGCGTTCGAAACAAGTTTTTCAAGATCGTCCGGAGAAACAAAACCGTTCGCAACAAGGCGACTACCCAATGATTTTTTATATTTTTCCACAACTCCTGAACAGCCGCTGTAATATAAGTGCAGTTCAAAATTTTCAGGAAGTTTCTCGAATATTTTGAAAAGCGTTTCGGGATTTCTGATGTCTTTATAAAAAAGACCCGCATAAATAAAAACAGTTTTGCCTCCGTTTCCGGCGCCTGCCGTCACTTTTGCGGGAACGATAGGCAAATCAGAAATCACGATTTTTTCCTTAAAATCTTCACAAAAGCTCCCATCCTGCAATAATGCAGGTACAATAAATATTTTTTCGGCACGTGAAAACAGTTCAAGTTCGCTTTCTCTGGTTCCTCGCCTTACTGCGTTATTGCGGTTGGAATCCATTAGATAGGGATACCATTTTACGTTGTCGAATGGGCGGATTGCCGCCGCAGTGATGATCTGGACGTCAAACGGATTTGACACAGAAATAACGGAACAGACGCCGTATTTTTTAATGATCCTGCGTATTTCCTTGATATAATACCGAGCGTGATTCCTTACTTCGCTTAAACCTGTATGTGATGCCCATTTGTAGTAAATGTGATAATAAGCCTTGTAAATAAGTTTCAGCAAACCTGTTTTTTTAATTGCCTTTTTAAGTAAGCGCTGATATCTGCCGTAACGATCAATGATCCTGTGCAGACATAACCCCGTGTCTAAACTTTTGTTTTCCGAAGTCAGGCAGATGATATGCCCGGAATACTTTTTTGCCATTTCATCTGCGATAGTGTAAATAAATCTCCCCGATGCGGAGTGCTCCGGCGGTATTCTGTCACAGACTATTAAAAAGTTATCCATTAAAATCGTCTCCAAAGAAAAGAGTTTCCAATTTATCCACGGTTTCTTTCTTGCCGAGTTTATTGCGATAGGAAGCCATATTGTTAAGATAATGTTCAAATATATCGGGTCTTAGAATTTCCGACATCATCTGGGTTATACCGGAATCGCTGTTTTCACACACAATACCGAATTTATTATCGCCGATCAACTCTTTTGCACCGCAAACATCGGTCGAGATAATGACCTTTCCGAGTGCCGCTGCTTCATACAGTGACAATCCGAAGCCTTCAAAATATGATGGGCAAATATAGCAGTCGGCTGATTTCATATACGGATAAGGGTTTTGTTGTAAACCCAGTAATAACACATTGTTCAGAGCGTTATCTGCTATATAGGCTTCGATTTCGCTCCTTTGATTTCCGTCTCCGACTATCCAGACATCAAAACTACAACCACTGTCCAAAAGGTGCTTTGTCGCCTTCAAAAGTCTCATAATACCCTTTTCTTCAGAGAGTCTGCTCACGCAGATAAAGGTAAACCGGCGGTGTGCAACCTCGCAGGGCTGCTGTGCAGCTTTTTTGATAAATTCATCATCCACAATATTCGGAACGGCGAAAACATCCCGGCTTCGCCCGATGATCTCTTTATAAGATTTAAGGGCAGATTCACTGCAGCAGATAACTTTATCATAAAAGCCGTTTGCAGTGATGACCTCGCTCATATCGCTAAAGCATGCCTTGTAACTCTGGGTTTTTTTATAATCCGTATGTACCCAAAGAATTTTTTTGCTGTGTTTATTTTTTGAACCTAAAAGAGCCTTTGTGGGTCTGCCCGGGAAAAAGGCTATCTCAACATCAAATTCTTTATTTCCTATAAAATAATCATATAACCGTTCGGGCTTTTGGTTTAAGGACCATACGCCTGAGTCGCATAAATGCTTGAAATAAGGCAGATTACGGATTAGTTTCCTTTCCGGTTCATCCTTGTGCCTGATAACGATCTGCCGCGAAAAACCTGAAGTGTCCGAAATATCGTTACTTGTTGAAACAATCGTGATTTTATGTCCACGCGAGGACAATTCGTTTGCAATGCTAACAAGCAAGGATTTAACGCCGCCCGTTCTTAGTGCATGAACTACGAATAGTATTCTTTTCATAGTTTAACCCCGCAATTTACAAAGCTGAAAGTACCACAAAAACATAAGACGCTAAGCCGTATCAATCTTCAACCAGCACTTATAACAGGTAGCCAAAGCCGCTTTCGATCAATCGGCGCTTGCTTTCTTCGCTACTCATAATATCGCGAGGTAATAGATCGATCACAGGGACTTCTTTCATTAAGGACCTGTTTTTTTCTATATACTCGTCATAAGCACATATCACTCGCAAAGGATTGCCACAAACTATAACATTATTCGGGACATCTTTAGCCACGACAGATCCCGCTCCAATAATAACACGATCGCCAATAGTCGTTCCGGGCAAAATAATGCTTCCCCAACCGATGAAAACATCGTTTCCGATATGTACTTTTCCGGTTTTGGTATATCCCAGAATCTTTTTTGTGCTTGCGTCATGCGTCAAAACCTTGACGCCGGTTATAGTTACATTATCTCCAATAGAGATATAATACGGCTCTCCGAGATCAAACGAGGAAGCAAATATATCAACATTATTTCCCACGTGGCCGCCGCCCTCGCGGATTTTAGAAATGATTTGCTCGCTTATCTCCTTTTCTGAATAAGGATTTCCGGTTAAGCGGCAGTAAATTTTTTTAAAAAAAGACATAAATAACTCCTTTTGCTATTTGTTGAAGCGGCGTAACAAAGCTAAAACAATGTTGCAGCGGCGAAGCATCAGGAGCTCTTTTTTTCGCAAATGATTTCCGCCCGCCTTAAAACCTGCTAAAAAACTGTGAACATACCGATCGTTGTTGATGCTTTTGATATGGTGATACAAGAAAGCAAAATCCGATCGGGAAACGAATACAAATTCAAGATTATTTATTGTTTCTAAAAAATGCGAATCGAAAAAGAGGCGGTTTTGTGCGGTATTGATCTGCCATTTATCCAGAAACGAAAGCGCGGTTTTATGATAGGTGATTAAACATTGCAAAACGCTTTCGGGCAATTTTTGATTCTCTGTTTTATTGGAATGCCAAGTTCTTATAAATAAATTGTCGGATATTGAACAAAAGGAGGATATTTTATCAAAATATAACATGTTGAATACGCCGTCCTGCATACGACGAAGATCCGGAAAACGCAGAGCGTTATTCCTAATTACTTCACTTTTGTATACTTTATTGCAGGGTGAATTCATATTCATACTCTTGTGTAAATTCACATAGTTTTCGCGGCAATCGTCTTTCGCTTCATAATAGATTTGCGGTATGTTTTCTTCGCGGGTCTCAAGTACTGTATCCTTTTCATCGTCAAAAACATTGGTTTTTATGCCGAAAACCAAAAGATCAGCATCGTTTTCAGCCAGTTTATTTAGACATATTTCATAGGTGTCGAGTTCCAAATAATCATCAGAATCGGGAAAAGCAAGATATTTTCCACGAGCGATGGCTATTCCGGCATTGCGGGCAGGCCCCGCACCACCGTTTTCTTTATGAATTACTTTTACGCGATCGTCACTTTTTTCAAACCTCTTGCAAATTTCAAGGCTGTTATCGGTTGATCCGTCGTCAACTAAAATCAGTTCCAACTCCCGAAACGTCTGATTTAAGACTGATTCAACGCTGCATTTTAAGGATTTTTCCGCGTTATAAACAGGAATGATGACACTAAGTACCGGCACTGTCTTTCTCTCCATAAATAATTCTTTCGATTTCCTTTACTTTATTGTTTTTAGAAAAGTAATTCATGCGTTTTGCCGCCATATCTTTGTAATTTGAATACAAATCAGGCTGAGTGAGGATATCTTTGATGCCTTTATAGATGCCGTCTTCCGAGTTATCAACAATAAAACCGTACTTACCGTCCTCAAAGAGTTCTCTTGTGCCCGAAACATTTGTACTTAAAACCGGAAGTCCGAGGATCACCGCTTCTGACATTGAAACGCTGAACCCTTCATAGTGAGAGGCACAAAGGTACATATCCGATTTGCTCATAAATTTGTAAGGGTTTGATTGCTGACCTAAGAACCTGATATTATCAAGGTGCAATAATCCGGCCCTTGCAATGATTGTTTCCTTATCTTTTCCGTCGCCCACTATCCAGATCTCATATTCAAGTCCTTCTCGGTTCAACTTCTCGCAGACATCAAACAATCTTAAATATCCCTTTGACTTATTTTCAAGCCTTGAAACGCAAATGAAAGTAAACGCTCGCTTCGGCTGTGATATTTCTTCCTTGGCAGCATTTCTTATCGCATCTTCGTCACACGGGTTATTCACCACAAAAACATTCTTTCTTTTACCGAACAATTCATACAGTTTTTTTCGGCTTTCTTCGGAAACGCAAAAAACATTCTCAATATTGCGGAATACTTTTTGGGCATAGGGCTTTTGGTATCCTGCGGGTATAAACTGACCGACTCCCGAACTGTGTATCCAGCCCACTTTATGTGAATGTGAATTTGTAGAACCGGAAATTATCTTGATCGTTTCCAAGCCGAAAAAAGCAATTTCAAAATCGTAGTTTTCTTTTATGTATCTCTTATACAGGTACCCGGGCGAATGGAGTTTTATCCAGTTTTTCCACGGAAGCAGACGAAAATTACCCCTTAATATGTTCTTTATACCTGCGTGAGATATGTTTTTAACCGGTGAATAGTATCTTTTATAACGAACATTCTCATTAAAACCCGATATAACGTCCGGGTCATCGCCCGTAAGGTTAAGAACAGTCACATCATATCCGTTTTTTACAAAGATATTAGCATAAGTGACGAGCACTTTTTCCATACCGCCCATATTAAGCGACGGCACCATAAAAACAACTTTTTTCATTTTTTTATACACCTGTATAATAAGTTGCCAAAGAAACGCTTGCATTTAGAAGAAAAGCCCGAGAAATAAAACCGGTTGAATTCACTGCAGATTTCTTCATTTGGCTGGGCCGGACCGAAGTTAAAAGTATTAAAGGTGAGTGAAATATCGTTTTCAAACCGTGTACTCTCTTCTTTGGTCCTGCCGTGTGTTCCGGTACCGTCAAATCCGCCTATTTTAACAAGTGATTTTGTCGGTACGACATTATACATATCCAGGTTGAACATAGCATAGTCGAACCTTATCGCCCAAGAGTTTATTCGCCCATTCATCTGGTCATCCAGCATTGATGAGCGGTCTTTACCCCATTTGTTGAACTGCTTGCGCCTAACGGGATTGAATCTGAAAGCAGGATAATCTTTCATACTCCAATCTATTTTATCCCAGCGGTCTTTCCATATTCCCCAGGCGACGCTGCTGACACGCTGCGTTACAATATAATCTTTTTTGTAATTTTCAGGCAGTGAAAGAGGAACTATATATCCGCCCACTGAAAAAACTTTAGGATCATCGGCGTAATACATAAGAGCGTTGTTCATATATTTAAGGTATGATGGGGCTGTGACGATATCATCCTCACAAACTATTACTTTACCGTATTTTTCTGTTAGTTCCGTAACGCCGGAGATTATCGATTTCGCAAGTCCGCTGTTCTCGCTATGATTTCTGATTGTGCAACTTTTGAAAAATCCGCTTTGATATTTTTCGGCGGTCTCCAAAACTTTTTTGTTTGCAATCAGACCTGGCTCGTTTTTGGGTCCGTCTATAAAAATATAAATGTCACTTTCGGTTGCAAGATTGTTTTTTGTCAATGATTCAAGTGTGTTGTCGAGGTGAGCGGGTCGGTTATAGGCAAAAACGATCACCGGTGCAAGATTATTCTTCATATATGGTGTCCCTTTTCTGATTTCTTCAAAAAACTATTTTGAGTACAAACTGTGGATTTCGCGACGTATATCTGATACACGGTATTCTCCGTTAAACGTGTTTGTCAGGCTCTCGCTGTAATATATCGCCCCGTAATAATCAAGTATTCTCGGATTCTTTTTCATAAACAGTTCTATTATAATGCCGAAAAATCTTGATTTCGGTTTGTTCGGATATATCGCGCGGCATATATCAAAGGCGGAGAATCTGCCTTCGTCGGGGCAGAGTATTCCGGCATATTCCGAAGCGATCGAAAGGTAAATCAGTTCACACAGGTTATCCGAGTGAATAAAACTTTTGTAGTTGTGTGTAAAGGTTTTCGGAATAAAGGGGTATTTATCGGCGAGGTATTTATACTGGTCGATGTATTCGGTTTTTTCGCTGTCAAATATACTCGGGACCCGTATGATGCAGACCTTAAAATCTTCACTTCGCAGAGAGGTAAGATACTCTTCGGCTTTAAGTTTGCTTTTTCCGTATTCGCTTTTTGGCATACAGGGAGTGTTTTCATTCACGGTTCCGTTTTTCGAGTCAATACTCTGCTCTAAACCGTATACCGCCATTGAACTGATGAAAATAAATTGCTTTACTCCATTTGATTTGGCCAGCGTTGCCAGTTCTTTTGTCAGCTCATAATTGATTTTTTCGTAATCCTCTTCACTTTTTGCGTTTTGCGGGGTGACGCCCGCCATATGAACTATACCGAAAGTGTCGGAAAAATCATAATTCTGCCAGTCTCCGCGAAGACTTAACTGCGTAACGCTTATATCGGGCTTGGCACTTAACCGGTCCGCGGTTTTACACGACAGTTTACCCTTTGCGCCGGTAACGATAATTCTATGCATCTGCAATTTTACCTTTCTTCCAGTATGCTCTCATATATTTGAAGCATTTGCTCAAATACGTTACTGTTTTCGTGAAGCTTTATCATTTCTTCGCGGGCGGCTTTTGAAAGCTTTTGCGCAAGATCATCATCCTCAAATATTTTTTCAACCCATTTTGCCGCGGCGCCGTATTCTTCAAATTTGTACAGAAATCCGTTTTCGCCGTGCCGCACGTATTCGGGCACGCCCCCTACGGCGGAAGCAACGTCCGGAACGCCCACAATCATGGCTTCTTTAAGCGAACTCGAATGGTTTTCAATGGAAGAGCACAACACAAAAACGTGGGCTTTTGTATACTGCTCGGCAAGCTTTTCCTGAGAAAGCGACCCTAACCACACGACATTCTTTTCTATTCCGAGCGATTTAATGAGATTTTCAATGTATTTCGAATAACCGCGTTTTCTGATCACGTCGGTAAACGAACCGCCGCAAACAACTTTTGCACCCGGCACATAAAGCCTAATATCAGGATACCTTTCTTTAAGTAATGCTACCGCGCGAAGTAACATGTGGAGTCCTTTAAGCGGATAACCGGAGGCGTTACAGATTATGGAATGTCTTTCGCAGTTTTTAATATCCCATTTCTTTTGGGCAAACGTTTCGTTTATGCTAAGCGGGCATCTGTAAACCCGGATACCGGGGGATATTTTACGGATGCTTTCCTCGCACCAGTCGTTTTCACATATTATTCTTCCGGCGAGTGCGAATTCTTTTACTTCTCTTTCGGACGCTTTTATGTATTTCTTTTGCTGATCGAGTACATTGTCATGTTTAAGAATATCACGTGGAGTAATACTTCTTTTGATTTCGCGTGCGGTCATACCGGCGAGATAGTTTTGTGCTATTGAACCCAAATAGCCCTGCATATATATTACGGATGGAATTTTTAAGGTATCGGCCGCTTTAAGGGCGCAAAATCCGTGTGCAAATTCGGTGCCCCAGACCTGAATAAGATCAGGTCTTTCAGCACTTATCAGGTCTTTCCAGGCGGCAAGATTTGAGGGCTTGTTTTCACTGTAACAGATCGGGACGTTGTCAGGTACGGCGTAAAAGGTCACGCCTGCGTTTTCATAGCGCAGAGTTTTCTGAATTTTGGCGCTTGTTGCCACGACAAGGTCAAACCCGCCGTGCTTTCGGTAATCGGATAGCAGAGCGTCCATCCAAAGCCCGTTTGCGCGGCTGCCGTAAAGTTTTTCACCCAAAATGTCAATGGGCGTGTTAACTATCCAAAGAATCTTCATAAATGTCCTCACTGTTAGTTTTATAAATAGCGGATAGTATAATCGGAATAAAGAAAGCAATAACGTTCAGCCACATACCGGTGTTTACTGATGATAGAATAATAGCCTGAGCAAACGCCCAAATAATATAACCGTAACCATCCTGATTATCAAAAAGTTTAAAGAAATATCTGTAAATGTTTCTATATGAGAGCACCAGAGCTGCACCGCCGATGATTCCGTAATTGCAAAGTGTATCCAGTATGAAAGAATGTCCGCCGGGCAAAAGTTCACCGCCTAATATTCTGCCGAAAAACGGGCTTTTTAAGAAACCTGATATCGATTTCATATATAGATTTATACGTTGGTCATCATAACTTTCGAGCCCGACAGAGCCGTTCGCCAAAGCGGTTATACGTGAGGAGAGTATATCACTATTTAATAATTCGGCAAGCCATAGGAGAAATTTTGAGAATAACGGCCACATTATAATTAACGCCAAAAAGAAGCCTACGCCGAACAGTAACAGTCGCTTTGAAGATGTCCTCTTTCCCATAAAATACAGGAGTGAGGTAAGCATTATTAAAATCAGAGCTGTTGTGTATTCTGAAAGTATAACCAGCGAAAAAAGCATTATAACGCCGCCCCAAAACAGAATCGGATGAATTTTTTTCGTTTTGTAAGCGAGTATCAGTATAGGATATAGCAATACCGAAGTGTAAACAAAATCATAACCGCCTATATTTCGCCATGTATATTTGATCAGATCCGTATCATTCACAGAAGATATCGTTGCAAGCGTTCTTGAGGCAGAAGGAAACTCTATAAGTCCGATCATCGTGGTAATTGTCGTTAATATGGTGGCAATTATTATTGTTGCAGTAAAAATCTTTATGTTTTCGGGTCTGTATCCGAGAAAATAGTAGCCCAAAAAAACGGGCATTACAAGGAGTATGCTTTGATAGCCCCACAGCAACACAGAGCCACCGCGCACCGTAAAGGAGCATAAAATATAGAACAGTATTGGAGCCGACATATAAATCATCAAAGAAAATCTTCTCATACCGCCGGCAAATATTACGAATGTCAGAAGAAAAACAGTAAGCAGCATATAAGCGTACGTCGTGATGTACGTACTTATGAAAACAGACACTATCGGCATTGTCATGTACATTATTACGATAATTGTCGCCAATGTAACCGGATTAAGGGCCTTTCTTGTCATCTTTTAACTTCTTTCATTAAAAAATCAATAATACGTTTTGCCTGTATGACGTTCGATTTGTGTTCGAGCACAAATCTGCGCGCCGCTTGACCTTTCTTGCCGCGCTCATCGGCGGTAAGGGAGAAGATCTCTCTTAAAGCGTCCGAAACGCCCATGGGTGTTTCATCCTCGAGCAGATATACGTAAGGGTAATACTCTTTAGGCATACCGGGAAGCTTGGTTGTAAGCACTGGTGTGCCCGACACCATATATTCCATGTTTTTTGAAGGAAACGAATACTTAGTGTACTCCGGCGCGGCGGGACGCGGGTTTACGAGCAGCGCCGCCGACTGTTCGGCTTTTACTACCTCGCTGTTGTCGCAAACGCCCATATATTTTACGCTTGAATACTTTTTTTCGGTTTCTTTTACCTTTTCCGCGTAGTCGCCGTCGCCGTAAACGCGCAGTTCGGCGTTGTCAAGATTTGAAAGCAGAAAACCTTCAACCAGATTTTCAATGCCGTAAATCCTGTTAACGCTTCCCGCGTATACAACGACCTTCTTACCGCTTAATTGTTCTTCTTTTTTATCCGCTTCGGCTTCACCGAGTGCGGAATCCACGTGCCCTTCAAGCACAACAAACGGTTTCGCCTTGAGGTTTATGCGGGCGTTCATTTGCTCCGTCAGTATTATAAAACCGTCAACCGATTTGAAAAAGCGGTTGTTTATGCGCCGCGTGATACCGCTTTGCGACATCATATCCGGCAGGTCGGTGACTATTGTTGCGACCGGTATTTTTTTCAGTTTGCCGGCCAGCATCATACCGTAGGCGTTTGCAACGTTCAGGCAGTCGCAGACTATAAAGGTGTCCGGCTTTCTTTTTGTAAACAGCACGCCGAAAAAAGAACCGAAAAAAACCGTAAGACGTTTTAACAGAGGCAGGTTTACGGTGCTGATATAATGAAAACAAACGTTGTTTTCGGTTTCGTCTTTTATACGGATTAAGGTTTTTTTTGTTAGTGTTCTGTTTACGGGTAATGCGGAAAAGCAGTTTACGTCGGAGCTATTTGCGGCAAGACCTTTTAACAAAAGTCCATGGTATTTCTGCACCGCATAACCGGAAGTGGCTTTATTCTTTAACAGAGCATCCCACGCGTTTTTACCGCAACAGGAACTCCCGTAGAGAATTTGCATACCTGATACCTCTCAGCCCAATGCTTTTGATTATAGTCTCCAATAACTCAAATCTGATTTTTCAAGATCTTTGACACAATAAAGTCCTTTAACGTCAACGAGAACTTTTTGCGCATCGTCAAGCGAACTGCTATAAAGCTTTTTAACGTCGTCCAAATCAAGCGCTTTGAATTCGTTATGCGCGACAGCAACGATAATGCAATCAACATCCTTGATATCCGCAAGGGGTGTTAGTGTAACACCGTATTCGTTCATAGCATCACGCTCACTTGCCCACGGGTCGGCGATAACGGGATCGATACCGTACTCTTTCAATCTCTCAATGATATCTGCAACTTTGCTGTTTCTCGTATCCGGGCAGTTTTCCTTGAAAGTGAGTCCTAAAATTGCAACTCTTGATTTTTTCGGAGCCTGTCCCGCTTCAATCATCTTTTTTATGGCAGCGTCCGCAATGAATCTACCCATATTATCATTTACAATTCGTCCGTTAAGAATTATTTGAGAGTGATAACCGAGTTTTTCGGCTTCGTATGTAAAATAATAAGGGTCAACGCCGATGCAGTGCCCGCCGACGAGACCGGGACGGAAGCCGAGTGCGTTCCACTTGGTGTTCATACCGTCTACAACTTCGTTGGTATCAATACCCATGCGGTCAAACACCATAGCAAGCTCGTTCATAAAGGCAATGTTTATATCGCGTTGACTGTTTTCTACCACCTTTACCGCTTCGGCGGTTTTAATGGATGAAACGGGATACGTTCCGACTTCAATTACAAGATCGTAAACGTTTTTTATCTCTTCGAGCGATTCTTTATCCATACCCGAAACGATTTTGTGTATGTTCTCAAGACGGTGTACTTTATCACCGGGGTTAATACGTTCCGGCGAATAACCGATTTTGAAATCAACGCCGCATTTAAGTCCGCTCTGCTTTTCGAGTATCGGTATGCAAACGTCTTCGGTGACGCCGGGGTAAACGGTTGATTCGTAAACCACTATTGAGCCTTTGCTTAAATTCCGCCCAACAATTTCCGACGCGCCGATAACAGGCGTAAGGTCGGGCGTGTGATCGGCGTTTACCGGGGTAGGAACTGCCACTATATGGAAAGACGCTTCTTTAAGGCGGCTTTCATCAGCCGTAAAATCTACCGAAGTTTCCCTTATCGCCTCATCGCCCACCTCTTTTGTAGGATCAACACCCGATTTGTAAAGGTCTATCTTTGCTTTATTAAGGTCAAAGCCTATGACTTTAATGCCTTTCTTGGCAAAAGCAACAGCTATCGGCATACCGACGTATCCGAGCCCTACCAACGATAGTTTCATTTTTCCTGATTTTAAATTTTCATAAATGCTCATTTGTTACGCTCCCAAATATAAAGATGTACATTTTTTATAACATTTTGCCGGGGAATTTTTGCCTGTTTTAGATGCAGAGAGGTTTTCAAAACGATTCCCCGAAGGTGTCCTACCTTGTTTGGCTCCATGTTATATTTTGTTTTACGATTTTTGCCGGAATTCCAGCCAGTATTGCATTTTCCGCGGTGGGTGTTGACTGCGTTACAACAGAGCCGGAACCGATAACGCATTCTTTTCCTATATTGGAGCCCTTCAAAACCTTACTGTCAATTCCTATCCAGACTTTTTCCGCGATTCTTATACTCTTTGAGTGGTTTAAGCGCTCGTTTGTTGTTTTATCGGCTATTACGTGAGAATCTCCGGTTCTTATCAGTATGAATGCGGAAAACAGGCAATCCTTGCCGATCTCTACGCTTGTCGATTCAATTGCCGATATTTCGGTTTCTTTGTAAACATATACCCGTTCTCCGGTTTTTATTGAGTTGTTATCATCCTCGACACAAAAGACACAGCCCGAAAGAAAATTCCGTTTACCAAAATCAATGATATTGTTTGAACCGTGGATATGTATGCTGACGCCGCTGAGTGTAGACATATCGCCTAAAATTACGGAATTGTTATCACCGTAAAAGAAAACTTTTGTTTTGTTTATCCGGCATCCGCCTATACCTGCTATTTTATTGCACTTGCCGCGGTTTTTAATTCTCAGTCCGAACAAACGGTTTTTCATGTAGAGTAAAGGCGTAATGAATGACTTGTACTTTTTGTAGATTGTCTTGATATCCGTAAAATCACATCCTATAAAGTGCTTAACACATCTATATGTGCTTTTGCCATATTCTCTATCGTATAGTCTTTTATAGTATCAAGCGCGGCGGCGGACATGTTTTTGTAAAGCGCTTCATTTTCCGCAATTTCTATTACTTTTTCGCATAAAAGCTTGTCGTCGCCCATTGGCACAAGAAAACCGTTTTGATCCTCGTTTATGAGCTCGAGGCCCGCTACGCAGTGATCAGACACCACTGCGGGAAGTGAACAGGCGAATGCTTCGTTAAGAACAAGTCCCCAAACATCGTAACTCGTAGGGTGAACAAAAACGTCTGACGCTTTATAATAATCGAAAAGTTCCTCCTTCGGATGAAATCTTTCAACTATAACGTTTTTGATGTTGCTGTCCCTGATAATCTTGCGGTATTTCTCTTCTTCGCTACCCGAGCCTACAAGTAAAAGAGTGTGTCTTTCAGGCATGTTTTTCCATTCTTTAATCAGGCAATCATATCTTTTGAGCGGGATAAATCTGCCAACGGCGATCGATATAAAATCATTTGCCGGCAAACTGAGCTTTTTCCGCAACTGCAGTTTTTGTTCCTTACTGATCAGCTCTTTCAGTATATCGCTTTCATGAAGTGTAGAAAAAGTATGAATGTGTATACGGTCCTCTTTTGCTCCGCAATCAAGAAAGTATTTTTTTGCGCTCTCGCCGCTTGCAAGACAAGCGGCAGCATGTGATGCCAAAAACTTTTTTATAAGGCTAGAAAGCGGATTGCCGTGCGGCGACATCATAACGCCGTCGCAGTTAATTGCGTAAGGAATCTTCTTTAATATGCATTTCGTTATACATTTAATTGCCGTTTTTGTTGTGAAATCGTAGAATGCGGCAAAATTGTAACAATTTATGTTAGTCATTGCCGACTTAAATGCTTTTAAGCCCTCGGCGGTATCAATGTTATAATAATTTCCTGAGGAAAACCAAGCTTCTTCACGAAAATCACCGTCGGACGATTCAAAAAAAATATCTATATCAAAACGGTTTCGTAGTTGCTCGAACAACTCCATTCGATAAGGCGCCGGATATATTGCCAATACTAGTGCTTTTTTCATATCTAGATCCTTCAAACTTTAATTAAGATCTTCGACTTTTTCAAGAAAGTCGTCCGGATCGTCGAAATAATTTCCAGTCTTTTGGAGATCTTCATCGCTTTTATCCCACCATTTTGAATTAAGCAGCCTTTTTATCGTTTCATCGTCAAAGCGCCGTCTTATGCATTTTGCTGGGTTACCCGCCCATATCTCATACGGCGGGATATCGTGCGTTACCACGCTTCCCATGCCTATTACTGCACCGTCGCCTATGGTAACCCCGCCCTTGATAAGACATTTTGAACCGATCCATACGTCATTGCCAATGGTTGTTTCGGCAAATTCGGTGTATTTTTTATCTGAAAAATTTTTCCGAAGTACGTTTTCCCCGGAATAAAAAACCGGAGAGGTGGACACCCAATCTGTGGGGTGCGAGCCACCGCCGATTACAGTACCTTCAGCTATAGAACAAAAGGCACCTATTTGTGCATTTATTATCTTGCAGTCATACGCATATGAGTATTTCCTCACTGTACTGTTCACTACCTGTGAGCCGTTTCCCACCGATGCCCGCTTATCTATTGACGAGTTAAGTATCGCGCAAGGTTTCCGTTGAAACAATCTGCTTATGATATATAAGATTTTTTTCATTGCTATTCCTCAAACCTTAAAGCTTTTAAAGAGTTGCGCATATTTATCAAGACAAATCTTTCTATCTGCGTTTTCGGTAACATACTCTCTGCCGCCGCAGATAATGAGTTCACCGTTTTTTGCTTTGAGTATCGTATCGGCAAGCGCCCCGCCGTCCCCCGGCGTAACGCAAACCCCGGATCCGCTTTTTGTCAAAACATCCGCGAGTTCACTGTCAGTATCAAAGCAGGCAATAATCGGTGTATTGCAAGCCATTATGCTCCATGTTTTGCTTGGGATTGCTGCCCCGCCTGCGCCTTTCTTGCAAGTTATAAGTGCAACATCACCCATGCTGTAAACCTCGGGTATCCGTTCGGGCGGCAGCAGCGGATTTATAATCACATTGGTAAGACGCCTGTCCGAAACTGCTCTTTTTGTTGCTTCAAATTCACTGCCGTTGCCAAAAAGAACAAACTGAATATCGGCTTCATCCTTTAATATATCCGCCGCGTTTATTATGGTGTTTGTCCCTTGTGTTGCACCAAAGTTTCCGGCGTAAAGCACAATGAATTTATCACGGTCAATGCCGCATTCGTCAAAGAGTGTGTTATCCGGTCGACTTATCGGTTTTATTGTTTCGGTATCTATCCAGTTGGGAATTACTTTAATTTTAGCTTCGGGTACACCTTTGCTTATTATGTTGTTCTTAAAACTTTCACCGATAACTATTATTCTGTCGGCACACTTATACGTGTAGTCTTCTATTTTTCTGCCGATTTTATAAAGCAGAGAACCTTTATTTGTCATACCGGCGTTTACGAGGGAATCGGGGAAAATGTCTTGTAAATTATAGATGAACGCAGCATGTAGCTTCTTTGCAACTTTTGCCGCTATAAAACCCTGGGTGGGAGGAGTGCTGTTTGAAAAAACGACATCCACGTTTGTTGCCTTTTTACCAATTCTGTAAGTGCGGTAATTGCACCAAAAGTAGCGGATGGCCCGAATGATGGGGTTCTTACCCTCTTGTACGGATGCAAACCTTGTAACATGCACATGTCCGCCGTAAACGGTTTCGGTTTTTCTTTTTTTGTATTCATCGGCTGTTTTTTTATCTATACCGCGGGTTGGCACGGGACAAATGACTTTTACACTGTGCCCCGCACTTATCAAGCTTTTCAAAAGATCCCGTTCCAGATGTGTAAAAGATGTCCGTTCCGGCTCAAAATACGCGTCTAAAAAAAGAATTGTCATGTACTTTCCTCGGGCTTATAAATGTACTCGTTCATCAATCGGCCTTCTTTGGTCTCAAAGCTTCTCGAAAGCGAAAAACCGTTTTTTTGATAAAAGCGGTTAACCGAATCGTTGTTTTTTGCATCGGTTTCAAGGCTTATGTACGCGAATATGCTGAAATCAACAGTTCCTTTAAGCTTTTCGATGAGCATAGAACCTATGCCTTCGCCTTCGCTTTCGGGATCTACACAAATTGATGCGAGTTCAACATATCGTTCTTCTTTTACTACTGAATTGCTTTTTTTGAATGCGCCGAGTATTCGTTTTATGAAGGAGGGATGCAAAATAGCTGCTTTAGCCGAGCAAAAAGCAAATCTTACAATATGCTTTTTAATGAGTTGCTTGAAAAAACGGGGATAATCCTCGGAGTATGCCAAAAATCCAACTATTTCACTGTCCTTCTTTGCGATGAGTATATCTGATTTTTCATCCTCAAAATAGCCGAGGTACAACGTTTTCAAAAAGGAGACGCCTAACTGAGTTAAAAAAAACCTCGGAAACGCCTTTCTGTGAAGAAGAGCAATATCGTTTATAAGTTGTTTGTCGTTCAATTTGTAAATTGAAAGCATTATTTTCTATTTCCTTTTTTTAATACCGCAAAAACAGTAGTGAACATTACCGATATGTCGTCATGAAATGAAAAATTTTTTAAGGCGTCTAAATTTATTTTCATTTTTTCAGGCAAAACGGTATGTAAATATTGGCTCTCAATATCTTCGTTTGCAGTCAGGAGTAACGCCTCATCCTTATATGCGACAGAGGCTTTTGACGTGATTCCCGCCGGCAGAAGAAAGGTGGCAAAATATTCCGGCTTATAGAGCTTTACATATTTCAGGGCTTCGGGTCTTGTGCCCACAAAAGACATATTGCCTGCAAGTACGTCAATAAGTTGCGGAATTTCATCGAGCCGCGTATTTCTCAAAAAACGACCGATCTTTGTTATGCGTGTGTCATTTTCAGAAGTGATCGCTGCGCCGATTTTGTCGGCATTTGTTACCATCGTCCTGAATTTGTGTATATAAAAGTGCTTGCCGTAAGTTGTCACTCGTTCTTGTCTGAAAAAAACCGGACCATCGGAATCAAACTTGATCAGTACGGCTACAATCGCCATGGGCAAAAGCAATAAAACCGACAAAACAAAAGCAAGGACAAAATCGGCGACGCGCTTAGCTGCTATTTGGACACGTTTATGATAAAGTAATTGCCAATACGGTTGCACTTCCGGTATACGCATAAATTCCGGCAAGTCTATCCAATCTCTCAAAATGCGAACCTCTTTTGCAGTAAAATTATATTAGTTTGATCAAATTTTCGCATACATACTCCACTTGCTCATCTGTAAGTAATGTATGAAGCGGTAGGGATATTTCGCTTTTATATTGATCGTAAGAGTTTGGGAAATCGTTAATATCGAATCCTAAATTTTTATAAGCGGTATGCATAGGCAACGGCTTATAGTGAACGTTGCAACCGATCCCTGCCTCCGCCATTTTAAGTATTATTTCATTGCGTCGTTCCTCTTCCGCTTCGCATAGATGCAGAAGATATAAGTGACAATTGCCCAACATATTCTCGCCGAAATGTTCAAGCCGTGTGACGTTCAGCGGGGCAAAGGCTTTGTCATAAGCGCGGACGATTTCTTTGCGGCGCGCAAGGAAGCCTTCGTAGCGAGAAAGCTGCGCAAGACCGAAACTTGCCAGAATATCGGTCATATTGCACTTGTGCCCCGTTGTTACAATATCGTATTCCCAACTGCCGGGAACGTTTTTGGCAAGCGCGTCTTTGCTTTGGCCGTGGAGCGAAGAAAGCATATATTCGTTATAAAGCTCGCCGTTTTCAATACCCTCGCGGTCAAGCCACGTTACCGCGCCGCCTTCAGCCGTGGTAAGATTCTTTACCGCGTGAAAGCTGAAACAGGTAAAATCCGCAACGGTGCCGCTTTTGCGACCCTTGTATTCCGCACCGAGAGAGTGGGCGGCATCTGCTATTATCACGGGTCTGTCAAAAGCCGACATATATTTGTTTGCTCCGGCGGAAAAGAGGCTCTTTTTGCTTTCGAGCGCAGAATATATCTTATCGTAATCGCACATAACACCGCCTATATCCACAGGTATTATTGCTTTTGTGCGCTCGGTTATAAGGCCGGGCAGGCGGTTATAGTCCATATGAAAACTGCCTTTTTCCACATCGCAGAGCACGATTTTTGCACCGACATGGTCAATTACTGACGCGGAAGCAGTGTATGTATACGCGCTGGTTATTACTTCGTCGCCTTTTCCGATACCCAAAACACGAAGAGTCATTTCGAGGCAAGCCGTCGCCGAGTTCATGCAAACGGCAGTTTTGGTTCCGCAGTATTCCGAAATTCTTTTCTCGAAAAGTTTGGTTTTAGGCCCGGTGGTTATCCATCCGGATTTCAGCGTATCTACAACTTCTTTTATTTCAAGATCGGAAACATCAGGTGGAGAAAAAGGTATCTGCATGCTTTGCACCCCTCACAGCAATAGATAATCAAAAGAATTGGTTTTGCGACACTCATCCAATTTTAGAGTATAACATATATATAATCATAATGCAAGTATTTTGATTCTCCGCCCAATGGGAGGCACACAATAATCGGCTCGTGGTTTCTTGCGTCGGTGTCTTCCGGCACAATTTGCGTGCGGAGCGAAAAAGTATTGACAAATCCGCGCGGGTGTGGCATAATATGTGCAAATTTAAGATTGCTTTTGATAGAGGCGCGGCGTTTATCAGTAGCATACCGCTTATAAGGTGTTTTACGGTATGTGAAAGGAACCGCCGCCGAAGGGTGCGGAGTTTGCCTTGATTCCGCTTTCCTGGGCCGTCGGGGAATACCCGCCGGACTGTCGCGAGTATTCGCGGAGCGCTATCGTAAGGTTTAATATTTTTTACGCCTGTGATAGTTCTCTGTCACAGGCGGTTTTATTTTTGAAAAACTGAAAAGGAGATCGAACAAAATGAAAAAAATTATTGCACTTATTGCCGTACTGGCACTGATTTTGGGACTTTGCGCGTGCGGCAAGAGCGTAGACGCTTCAAAAGATGAGGAGAAGGTCAAGGAGTCCGGCGTGCTCAAAGTCGGTATGGAGTGTGCCTACGCGCCCTTTAACTGGACTCAGACCGATGACGGCAACGGCGCCGTAAAAATCGCGAACGCAGAAGGGTACGCCAACGGTTACGACGTACAGATAGCCAAAAAAGTGGCTGACAAGCTGGGTGTTAAGCTTGAAATATACGCTTACGAGTGGGACGCGCTCATTCCCGCGGTTCAGTCGGGTAATCTCGACTGCATTATAGCCGGTATGAGCCCGACCGAAGACAGAAAAGAAGAGATAGATTTTTCTTCAAACTATTACATTTCAAACCTTGTTATCATCACAAAGAAGGACAGCGCTTACGCCTCTGCAAAATCGCTTGAAGATTTCGCGGGCGCAAAGATAAGCGCGCAGGACGGCACCTTCCACGCTCAGGCGCTGTCGCAGATAAAGGACGTTAAGTCAAGCGTTATGAAGGACTTTACAATGCTCTATACCGCCGTTACCGCCGGCACGATTGACGGATACGTAGCCGAAGAGCCGACGGCGCTTCAGGTGTGCGGAAGCAACGATGATCTTACCTACGTGGCGCTCGTTAATAACGATACCGGATTTACCTGCACGGAAGGCGATACCGCCATCGCGGTAGGAATCCGCAAGGGCTCTCAGCTTAACGAAAAAGCTTCCGCCGCGATAGATGATATTTCGGTTGAGGAACGCGCTGAAATCATGAAGAAAATGGTTGAGCTCGCACCCGCGGAAGAATAATTTACCGAGGTCTTTTAATGTCACTGTTTAATGATATTTCCAAGGTCTGGTCGCGGTACGGCGACCAGATACTGAGCGGTATTGCCAATACCGTTATCATATCGATAATCGGTACGCTGATAGGTCTTGTTATAGGTCTTATCAACGGAATCATCCGCACTGTGCCGAAGCCGAAAAATCCCGTTGTTAAAGTAATTCTTACGGTTATAAACTGGATAATCAACGTCTACGTTGAAGTGTTCAGAGGCACGCCGATGATGGTGCAGGCGATGATAATATACTGGGGCTACGCGTACATGAACGCGGGGGCGACCCTGCCGCTTGTTCCGGCGGGCATAGTGATAGTTTCCATTAACACCGGCGCGTATATCACCGAAATAGTGCGCGGAGGCATTATATCAATCGACCGCGGACAGTTTGAGGGCGCGATGAGTATAGGCATGTCGCATTTTCAGACAATGCTTCACGTCATCATTCCTCAGGTAATGCGCAATATACTGCCCTCCGTTTCCAATGAATTTGTGGTAAACATCAAGGATACGTCGGTGCTTAACGTCATCGGCGTTACCGAACTGTATTTTTACGCGGCGAGCGCGGCGAAGAACAGCTATAAAATATTCGCAAGCTACCTTATCGCCTGCGCGATTTACTTTTGCCTTACGTTTACGGTCACCCGCATACTGCGGTTTGCCGAAAAGCTGATAGAGGGCAAGGCGAATTATACCGTTTTCGGCTCGCAGAGCGATTCCTCCGCGGAAATTCACGTAAATACCGAAAAGGGGGGACCGGAAAATGTCTGAACACGTTATAGAAGTCAATCACCTTAAAAAAGCGTTCGGCAAAAACGTGGTGCTCAAGGATATCGATTTTTCGATAGTAAAGGGCGAGACGGTGAGCGTTATCGGCTCGTCCGGCTCGGGGAAAAGCACAATGCTTCGCTGTGTTAATCTTCTTGAAACGCCGACCGCCGGTGAGATACTGTTTCACGGCAAAAACGTACAGACCGAGCTTGAGGTGTCAAAATACCGCGCCAAGGTCGGCATGGTGTTTCAGTCCTTTAACCTTTTCGATAACCTGAACGCGCTTCAGAACTGCATGCTGGGGCAGACCACCGTGCTGAAAAGGAGCAGGGCAGAGGCGAGGGCGAAGGCAATGGAGTACCTTGAAAAGGTGGGTATGACGCCTTATATAAACGCCAAGCCGCGCCAGCTCTCGGGCGGTCAGAAGCAGCGCGTCGCGATAGCGCGGGCGCTCGCCATGGACCCGGAGGTAATCCTTTTCGACGAGCCGACAAGCGCGCTCGACCCGGAAATGGTCGGCGAGGTGCTTTCGGTTATGAAGCGGCTTTCGGAGTCGGGCATGACCATGATAGTCGTCACGCATGAAATGGCGTTTGCCCGCGATGTGAGCGACCGCGTCGTATTTATGAGCGACGGCCTTATTTGCGAGCAGGGAACGCCCGACGAGGTGTTCGGCGACCCCAAACGTGATGAAACAAAGAGTTTTCTTTCAAGATTCTTGAATCAATGAAGAAAAACGCGGAGAAGGCGTAAAACCTTCTCCGCGTTTTGTATAACCGACAGAGCCAAACTGCAAGTTTTATTTTATTTCCTGTTCAAGATTTCGGAACATATCAGTGTCGAAAAAATCGGTTATGGAGATTTCGAGTCCGTCGCAAATCTTTTTAATGGTTGAAATACCGGGGTTGTTGCTTTGACTGTAAATAATTGATTTTATCGTGGTATAGGGTATACCAGAAACGGTTGCGAGTTTGCAAAAATTAAGACCCTTTTCGTTTGCAAGTTGCTCAATTCGCATTTTTGTCGCTTCGGTTATGTTCATAAGTTCCGCCTCCCGATAAAACAAGAATACAAGTTCTACCGGAGGCATAAGGACTATAAATTATACGAATTATGATAAATAGTCTTTTTTAGTCGTTCCGCGGCGATTTCGATAACAGTTTCAGGTGAGAGGTTTATACCTGAATCTTTAAGAGACTTTCTTATCTGCGAATCCACTTCGTCTTTTGTGACGCCATGTTTTTTTGCTATAAGTCTAATAATCTTTTTATATTTCATTTTGATCCTCCTTTCGTCGATATTATACGATATATAGTCTATCAAAATTTGTCGAAAATTGCGAGCGTCTGAAAATAAATACTATGAAAGTGCATTCATAAGTTTAACGATTGACTAAACGCGAAAATTATTGTATTATAATGGCAAAGTCAGCATATAAGGTGATATTTTATGAGAATGGTAATAAAGGTGGGCACTTCGACCCTTACGCATAAAACGGGCAAGCTCAATATCCGCGTGTTTGAAGAGCTTACAAAGGTAATATCGAACCTGAAAAACTCCGGGATAGAGATAATACTCGTATCCTCGGGCGCCATCGGTATGGGCGCGGGTAAGCTGGGGCTTCCGGGCAGACCGGCGGATATACCCACAAAGCAGGCCGCGGCGGCGGTAGGGCAAAGCGAGCTGATGTATATGTACGATAAGTTCTTCGGCGAGTATAACCACACCGTGGCGCAAATGCTTCTTACCGCCAACGATTTTGAGGATGAGGTAAAGCACGAAAATCTTACCAACACGCTTGTCCGTCTTTTGGAGCTCGGAACTCTGCCCATAATAAACGAAAATGATACCGTATCGACCGCCGAGCTTTCGATAGGCGATAACGATACCCTTTCGGCGCTCGTCGCCATAGACGCGAAGGCGGATATGCTGGTTCTGATTTCCGATATTGAGGGACTTTATACCGCCGATCCGCATAAGGATAAAAACGCGAAGCTCATATCTGTCGTCGAAAATGTAGACGAGGTTCTGAGTTTCGGCGAAGGCACCGTATCGGTGCTCGGCACCGGCGGTATGGCTACGAAACTGCAGGCGGCAAAGCTTGTGACAGAGGCGGGAATAGATATGATAATAGTCAGCGGGGCCGACCCCGGCGCGCTTTACGGTATAGCCGAGGGCGAAATAACGGGAACGCTGTTTTCAAAGAGGAAGAAATAATATGACTGTAAAAGAAATGCTCATATCCGCGAAGGAGTGCGCCGCCGGCGCGCTCAGGGTCGATACCGCGATGAAAAACCGCGCGATAGAGTTTATGGCGAAAAAAATCGAGGCGGCATCGGAAGAAATACTGGCGCAAAACGCGCTTGACCTTGCCGACGCGAAGGGCAGACTGTCCGAGTCCATGCTCGACCGCTTAAAGCTTGATAAAAGCCGCGTTTTATCCATGACCGCCGGTATGCGCGAGGTGGCGAAGCTGCCCGACCCGGTCGGCATCGCGGAAAGCACTGCGGAAAGGCCGAACGGCATTAAAATAGAAAAAATCACCTGCCCGATAGGCGTGCTCGCGGTGATTTACGAGAGCCGCCCCAACGTGACGAGCGACGCGGCGGTGCTTTGCTTCAAATCCTCAAATGTTTGCGTCTTAAAACCCGGTAAAGACAGTTACCGCACCGCGAAAGCGATAGTCGCGGCAATGAGGGCAGGCCTGCGCGAAGCGGGTATAGACGAAAACTTCATAAACCTTGTGCCCGACCCGTCAAGACAGGCGGCGGAGGAGCTTATGAAGGCCAACGGTTTTATTGACGCGCTTATTCCGCGCGGCGGCGCCGGACTTATACGCGCCTGCGTGCAAAATTCCACCGTGCCCTGCATTGAGACCGGCACGGGTATATGCCACGTTTACGTTGAAAAAAGCGCCGATTTCGACATGGCGCTCAATATAATCGAAAACGCGAAGACCTCGCGACCGTCGGTATGCAACGCGGCGGAGGTCTGCCTTGTTGACCGCGATATAGCGAAAGAGTTTCTGCCGCTTCTTTACGACCGGCTCGTGAGCGCCCGCGCGGCGGCGGGTAAAACTCCGGTCGAGCTTCGGCTTGACGGCGAGGCGGCAAAAATTATCGGCGGCAAATCCGCTTCCGACAGCGATTTTGACACCGAGTTTCTGGATTACATTATGGCGGTAAAGGTGGTCGCGGGCGCGGATGAGGCGATAGCTCACATCGCGGCGCACTCAACTCACCACAGCGACGCGATAGTCACAAAGGATAAGCAAACCGCGGATAAATTCTGTATTTCGGTAGACAGCGCGGCGGTCTACGTGAACGTTTCCACCAGATTTACCGACGGCGGCGAGTTCGGTCTCGGCTGTGAAATGGGCATTTCAACGCAGAAGCTTCACGCCCGCGGTCCCATGGGTCTTAAAGAGCTTACGAGCTATAAATATTTGATACACGGCGAAGGTCAGATAAGGTAGGTTGTGATTATGGGTTATAAAATCGGTTTTATCGGCACGGGCGTTATGGGCGGCGCTCTGGCGCGTGCCGTCTCTAAGCAGGAGAAAAGCGTATTGCTTTCAAACGTGCCGTGTGAAACGGCGCAGAGTCTCGCGGGCGAGCTCGGATGCGATTTCGGCGATAACAACCGCGTCGCCGGCGAGTGCGAGTATATAGTGCTCGCCGTAAAGCCGCAGATAATCCGCGAGGTGCTCTCCGGTATAGCGCCGGTGCTTAAAAGCCGCACCGACCGCTTTGTTATTATAACCATTGCCGCCGGCGTCGCGGTGGATACGGTAAGGCAGGAAACCGGCATAAGCTGTCCGGTCATCCGCCTTATGCCGAATACTCCCGTGCTTGTCGGCAAGGGGGTAATTCTCTGCGTGTTCGACGGCGTAGAAACGCGGGAAAAAGAAGAATTTTACCGGTTGTTCTCATCCGCCGGTTTTTGTGACGAGATAAAGGAAAGCGATATCGACGCGGCAGGCGCTCTTACCGGCTGCGGACCGGCTTTCGCGTATATCGTTATGCGATCTCTGGCTGACGGCGCCGTACAGTGCGGCATAGAAGAGGAAAAAGCGGTAAAATACGCCGAGCTGACAATGCTCGGCGCGGCGCAGCTGGCGTTTGACAGCAAAAGGGATCTTGAAGAGTTAAAGCAGGCGGTTTGCAGTCCGAAAGGTACCACGGTGGAGGGCGTCGGCGTGCTTGAAAGCCGCGGCGTGCGTTCGGCTTTTGCCGATACGGTCAAAGCTTCTTACAGGCGAAGTCTGGAACTCGGAAAGAAATAGATTTATTAAGTTTAAGCGGCAGGGATTTGACCCTGCCGCTTGAGCGTGTCAAAAAAGTCGACACGCTCTTGGACGGGAATTCCGTTCGCCGAAAATTGAAAAATTTTCGGACTGCACTCCACTCCCGCCAATACCACCCACGCCCCTTGAAAATCGCCTTTTCGTGTTTTTGCTTATCAGAAGCAATTATTCAAAGAACGGAAATGATTTGTTTTTTCGTTTACCGCAATCATGAAAATGCGATTTTCGCCTATAATGTGTTTTTCCGCCGCGCATGTCACCGGAAAAACAAAATGCGCAGCTCACGCTGCGCGGATCTCAACAACAGGTTTTTAGGCAGACTGAAGCGGCAGGGATTTGACCCTGCCGCTCATCTTTTTTATTCTTATTTGCTTTCGCCGCCGTACGCTTTTCTCACCGCTATCGCAAGCTGGTCGGCGCAGGAGGTAGACTTAACTCCGCAGGTGTTGCCGCGAAGCTTCTCCTCGATATATTCCACCGTTTGACCCTCAAGCAGTTTTGAAACGGCTTTAAGGTTGCCGTTACATCCGCCGTGAAACACTATGTTTTTTACCCTGTTGCCGTCGAGGTCAAATTCGATTTTTCCTGAACATACCCCGCTCGGCGTGTATGAATATCTCATATTACCGCCTCCGTAATTATTATGCGGCATAAAGAGAGTAATTGTCAAGAAATTTGTGTTGCCAAAACGTATAAGCGGGGGTATAATCGATTTATAAAACTTTAAGGGGATTTTTGATGTTAAATCGTTCAAGCGGTATACTTTTGCCGATATTTTCACTTCCTTCAAATTACGGTATAGGCACGCTCGGCAAAGCGGCGTATGACTTTATCGACTTTTTGAAAGCCGCCTCTCAGAGCTACTGGCAGATACTGCCGATAGGGCCAACGAGCTACGGCGATTCGCCCTACCAGTGCCTTTCGAGCTTTGCCGGCAACCCGTATTTTATTGATCTTGATATGCTCGTTTCGGACGGGCTTTTAAGCAAAGAGGACCTTTCGGGGCTTGAATGCGCCGTCGGAGATATAGATTACGAAAGTATATATCAAACGCGTTTTTCCGTTCTCGACAAGGCGGCGAAAAGGGGACTCGCCGGTGATCGCGCCGCGGTGGAGCGGTTCAAGGAGGAAAACAGCGGCTGGATATACGATTTTGCGCTTTATACCGCTTTGAAGCGGCATTTCGGCATGAAGGCGTGGTACGAGTGGCCCGACCCGGTAAGAGAAAGAGAAGAGTCCGTGCTTGACCGCTTTCGCGTACAGCTTAAAGACGAAATCGACCGCGTGATTTATATACAGCTTCTGTTTTTTAAGCAGTGGGATCTGCTTCGCGCCTACGCGCATAAGAACGGGGTTAAGATAATAGGCGATATGCCGATTTACGTCGCCTACGATTCGGCGGACGTATGGGGAAACCTCGGCTTTTTCAAGCTTAATGAGGACGGCTCGCCGAAGTGCGTGGCGGGCGTTCCGCCCGACGCGTTTACAGCCGAGGGTCAGCTCTGGGGCAACCCGATTTACGATTGGGATGCGTTAAAGGATGACGGTTACGGCTTCTGGATACGCCGCATAGGCGCGGCGGCAAAGGTCTACGACGCGATACGCATCGACCATTTTCGCGGCATAGAAAGCTTCTGGGAGATACCCGCGGGCGCGAAAACCGCGAAGTCGGGGCGCTGGGTAAAAGGCCCCGGTATTGATTTTGTCAATATGATAACCTCATGGTTCTACGGCACGCAGTTCATTGCCGAGGATTTGGGTATACTCACGCCGCAGGTCAAAAAAATGCTTGCGGAATCGGGGCTTCCCGGTATGAAGGTGCTCCAGTTTGCCTTCGCGCCTGAGGAGGGCGGAAGCGCGTATCTGCCGCATAAATATGATGAAAACTGCGTTTGCTACATCGGCACTCACGATAATGACACCCTGCTCGGCTGGCAGAAAAGCGCAAAAAAGAGCGAGCTTGATTTTGCGAGGGAGTATCTGTCGTCCGGCGATGATTTTGCCGACAGCATGATACGCGCCGGTATGCGCTCAAAAGCGGCGCTGTTTATAACGCAGATGCAGGACTGGCTCTCTCTTTCAAGCGAGGCGAGGATAAACACTCCGGGCAGCGCCTCGGGCAACTGGCGTTACAGAATGAAAGCCGGAGCCGACAGCGCAAAGTTAGCCGGAAAAATAGCAAAAATTACGAAGACCTATAACCGGTAAAACGCGGGGCGCCCCTTGAAGCACAGCTTCAAAGGGCGCGTTTTTTCATGCGATTAAAAGGGGCTGCAGCTGTTTGCCCGAAAGCGCGCTTTCCACCGTCTGCCGCGTTTTTTTGAAGTCGCAGACGAGGGAGGCGGGCTTGCCGAGCGCGTCGTCCTGACCGTAGGGGATAAAATAGATGTTTTTCGCGTTTTGCAGCAGACCTATGTTTTTCGCCGAGGCGCCGAGCGCGTCGTTCGTGGCTATGCCGAGCACCACGGGGCGGTCGTTGCGCAGATGCGCTTTTACCGCCATTGTCACCGGCGTGTCGGTAATTCCGAGAGCAATTTTGGCAAGCGTGTTTCCGGTGCAGGGAGAAACGACGAGGATGTCGAGAAGCTTGCGCGGACCTATCGGCTCGGCTCCGGGTACGGTGTGGATTATTTCCCCGCCGCAAAGCGATACGACCTTTTCTTTAAGCGCTTCGGCGGAGCCGAAGCGCGTATCGGTACCGAAAACGGTTTGCGACATTATGGGTATGATTCTGATGTCAAGCCGCGAAAGCTCTTCAAGCTCTTTAAGAGATTGACTTATCGTACAAAAGGAGCCGCAAAAGGCGTACCCCAAAGTAATATTATGCATATTTTTCACCGCGATTTAAGGTATTCGATTACTGTTTCGGCAATTATCACACCCGCCGTGACGGGCGCGGTCTTTGCGGGGATACCCGGCAGTCTTTCGTATTTTATACCGTGATTTTCCGCCGCGCCGTGCGGTAGTTCTCCCCGGCTTGACAGGTCAATGTAAAGCGAACCGGAAAGGGCGGCGGCAACAGAATCGTTATGCTTTATGTCAACCGTATTAAAGACCACGTCAAACCGCGTATCGCATCTGTCTATCGCGGAGGTGCAAATGTGCTTTACCGAAAGCGCTTCGAGCGCGGCAAAGTCCTTTTGGCTTCTCGCGCTTACGTACAGGTTTGGCTTAAAACCCGAAAGCCTGTCGGCAAGAATTTTGCCGACTCTGCCGTAACCGATGACCAGAACATTCGATTTCCAAAGGGAAAACGCGGTATTGCCAAGCACGTGACAAATAGCTCCCTCGGCGGTCAGCACGGCGTTTTTAAGCGCGTATGAGTCAAGCGACAGATAATCGGTGTAGTTTTTAAGCGCAAGCTTTCCTCCGCCGAATACCCTTGCGCCGTCCGTTAAGCCCGGCAGCGCTTCAAGCGGTATTTTTTTACCGGTAAGAGCACAGTTTATGTTAACCGAGTCGCGTGTGAGCGGCACGGGCAGTATTACCGCTTCGGCTCCGTGTATATCCTTACCGTCGCCCTCAAGCAGACCGAGGGTTTTCACCGTGTGTCCGCGCCTTTCGAGCGCCTCTTTCGTGTAGAGCATTCGGCGGTCGCCGCCGATTAAAAGTATTTTCATATTTTCACCCGCAAAAAATCAGGATGCCGAAATGTAATTCAATACATTGTATGGCATCCTGACCTTTTTAGTTACTCAAATAAGCTTTTCGAGTATTTCTTTGCGGTTGAGCGAGGGGTCGGCTATCACTTTTTCGAGTATTTTTTCGAGCGTTTCGCCGATTTCCCTGCCGCGACAGCCTTTTTTTGCTATGTCCGAGCCGCTGATTTCAAGCTGACTTATTTTATACGGCTCGCCGCTTGCTATTATGCTTTCGGCGGTTGCGGCGGCGTTCGCCGTATCCTCGCCGCCGATTTCCCGTTTATAGGCGAACAAATCGAAAATATCGCCTTCAAGCAGTCGCAGAAGCCTTTTTATATCCGCGGGCGTTTCGCATTTCGCGGTAAGCCCCGCTTCCATCCTTTCGCAGTAGTCCTTAAAGGCGTTCGGACATTTGAGATTTTTTGCGGCGTCCGTCGCGTTTTCGCCCGTCAGATTCAGAAGCGCGAAGAATTTAAGCTCGCTGTTTGGCGGCAGATCGGCGATTTTCGCTATTTTGCCGTTTGCCGTCAGCTGAGGCAGCGCGCCCGTCGAAAGCAGCGGCAAAACCGCCTCCGGACTTTTTCCGCAGGCAAGACGTGTCAGCTCTTCTCTTACCCGCTCGCGGCTTACGTTTTTAAGCAGGTTTGCGTTTTTTATCGCGGCGGCAAAGGTTTTTTCCTCAATCGAAAAGTCAAGTGATGAGGCAAAGCGGAAAAGGCGCAGTATGCGCAGCGCGTCTTCTCTGAAACGCGCTTCTGCGTCACCCACGGTGCGTAAGATCTTTGCTTTTATATCATTAGCGCCGCCGAAGCAGTCGATAAGCCCGCGCTTTTCGTTATAGCACATGGCGTTTACCGTAAAATCGCGGCGGGCGAGGTCGTCTTTTACGTTCCCCACAAAACGGACGTTTTCGGGGTGGCGTGAATCCTTATATTCGCCGTCGGTGCGAAAGGTGGTGACCTCAAAGGGCGCGCCGTTTTCTATCACGGTGACCGTGCCGTGCTTTAAGCCGGTTGCGGCCGTATGCGGGAAAAGGGCCGTTACCGCGTCGGGCGCCGCGCTCGTGCAGATGTCGTAATCCTGCGGCTTTACGCCGCGGATAAGGTCGCGCACGCAGCCGCCCACGATATACGCCTCAAAGCCCGAGCTTTCAAGCGTTTCGATGATTTTTTTCGCGCCCTCGGGCAGGTAAAACGTCATATTTTTCCACCTCGCTTAAAAAAAGGTTTATTTTTCGTAAAAAAAGAAGTATAATAATTAAGTATGTAATTTTTATCCGGCGGTGAACAGTTATGAAACAGTTGTCAAAAGACGATATAACCATTAAAAACGCACGCCGTATTCATCTTGTCGGTATCGGCGGCAGCGGTATGTGCCCGATAGCCGAGCTTTTGCTCTCAAAGGGTTATGCCGTTTCCGGGTCTGACAGGACGGAAAGCGAAAACACCAAAAGACTCGCGACGCTCGGCGCTTCCGTTTTCATCGGTCAGCGCGCGGAGAATGTCGCCGGAGCGGATATAGTGTGCTACTCCGCCGCGGTGCACGCCGACAATCCCGAGCTTGCCGCCGCGCGTAAGGAGGGCATACCCGCCTTTGAGCGTTCAAAGGTGCTCGGCGCGATTACGAGGTTTTACGGCAACACCGTAGGCGTTTCCGGGACCCACGGCAAAACCACCGTTTCCTCTATGATAACACAAATTCTGCTTCTTAACAAGAGGGACCCTTCCGCCGTGATAGGCGGCAAGCTGCCGCTGGTCGGCAGCGCCTGTGTTTCGGGCGGCAGCGATACGCTGGTCTGCGAGTCGTGCGAGTTTGTGGACAGTTTTCTTGAATTTTCGCCCGATATCTCGGTGCTTCTTAACATCGATAACGACCACCTTGATTACTTCAAGACAATGGATAATCTTACAGCGTCGTTTAAGAAGTTTTGCTCAAAATCGAAAACCTGCTATTATAACGGCGACGATGAGCTTTGTATAAAGGCGGTAAGCGGTATTGAAGCAAAGAAAATCAGCTTCGGTATAAGCGGAAATGCTTTTTACCGCGCCGATAACGTTACAGCGGGCAAATTCGGCTTTTCGTTTGACGTGTTAAGGGCGGAAAAAAAGGTTGGTCACCTCGATATGCGCGTGCCCGGCAGGCATAACGTTTATAACGGACTTGTCAGCTTCGCCGTGTGCTTCGATATGGGTGTTGACGCCGCCGGTATCGCCTCGGCGCTCGAAAAATTCACGGGAGCGGGCAGGCGTTTTCAGTTTATCGGCGAGAAATCGGGCGTTACGGTGGTCGATGATTACGCCCACCACCCGACCGAGATAGCCGCCACGCTTTCGGCGGCAAAATCGCTTGGCTTTAAGCGGGTCATCACGGTTTTTCAGCCCTACACCTACTCCCGCGTGGCGTTGCTTAAAGACGGTATGATAAAAGCGCTTTCTATTGCCGATAAGGTCTTTCTTACGCCCATTGTCGCCTCGCGTGAGGAGAACGTTTACGGCGTAAGCTCGTCTGACATCGCGCTCGCGCTTAAAGACGGCAGGGTCATAGCCGATTACGGTGAACTTGCAAGTGAAATGGCGGCGGTCGCGGAAGACGGCGATATTATAATAACCATGGGCGCGGGCGATATTTTCAAGGTCGCCGGAAAAATTCTGGAGAAGCTCTGATGAAAACCGAAAAGCTTTATGAAAAAGACGCGTATATAAGCCGTTTTGAGACGTCGGTTTTATCCTGTGAGAAGTGCGGTGAAAAGTATAAAACCGTGCTTGCGGCAACCGCTTTTTTCCCCGAGGGAGGGGGACAGCCCGCCGATACCGGCACGGTTTCGGGCGGCGCGGTATACGACGTTCAGATTGAAAACGGCGAAATATACCACTATACGGAAAACGCCTTCACACCCGGTGAAAAGGTGATGGGCGAATTGGATTTCGGGCGCAGATTCAATTTTATGCAGAACCATACCGCCGAGCATATCGTATGCGGTCTGGTGCATGAAAAATACGGGTTTGACAATATAGGTTTTCACCTTAACGAAACCGAGGTGACTTTTGATTTTAACGGCTTTTTCACTCCGGACGGATTAAGGGAAATCGAAGAGGAGGCAAACCGCCGGGTATGGCGGAATCTGCCGGTCACCGCGTTTTACCCCTCGCCCGATGAACTTGAAAGCATACCTTATCGCTCAAAAGCGGGCATAGAAGGCGAAATACGGCTCGTGAAAATAGAAGACACGGATATTTGCGCCTGCTGCGCCCCGCATGTAAAGAGCACCGGCGAAATCGGTATGATTAAGCTTTTAGGCACCGAAAAGCAACACGGTGGCACCCGCGTTTTTATGAAAAGCGGCAAGTATGCCCTCGGCGATTATCAAAAGAAAAACGCCGATATCAGGGCGATTTGCGAGTCGCTTTCGGCAAAGACCGGCGACGTGAGAGAGGCGGTGCGCTCGCTCGAAGAACGCCTTGAAGCACAGCGGCTGGCAATAAAAAAACTGAACGCTCAGATGATGGATAACAGGATAGCCGCCTTTGATAAATCGAAAAGCGCGGTTATCGCGGAGAATTTTGATTCAAAAGACCTGCTGACGCTGGCAGACGGTTTACATAAAACCTACGGCGGAGTGAGGACCGCTCTTTGCGAAAACGGCGGCGGCGCGGCGTTCGTCATGTGCGGCGAAAGTGAGCGGCTCGAAGCCGAATTTCAGTGCTTGAAGATAAACTTTACCGTAAAAGGCGGCGGCCGCGGCGATATGCGCCAGGGCGTAATAGCGGCGCCGATAAAAAAAATAAAGGAATATTTCGGAGTGTGAAAATGGACTGGAACGAAATTACCGTAAAGGTACCGGTATCAAGCGTTGACAGCGCGGCGGCGATAGCCAATATGACCGTGCCGTACGGCATTTATATCGAGGATTACTCAAATCTTGAAGCCGACGCCGAGGAAATAGCGCATATCGACTTGATAGACGAGGATCTGGTAAACAAAGACCGTGAAAACGCGCTTATTCACATCTACGTTTCAAGCGACGATAACGCCGCAGAGGCGATAAGCTACTTAAAAGAGCGCCTTACCGCGGAAAGCATACCCTATGACGTGGTAAAAACCACAGTTGACGACGAAAGCTGGAACGAAAACTGGAAAAAATACTTTAAGGCGTTTGAGGTTGGAAACAGACTTGCCGTCTGTCCGAGCTGGGAAACCTACGAAAACACCGGAAACCGCAAGGTAATAGCGCTCGACCCCGGCGCCGCGTTCGGCACGGGCGCGCACGCGACCACGTATCTGTGTCTCGGTATGCTCGAGGATACCGTTACAGGTAAAACCGAGCTTCTTGATATCGGTACGGGAAGCGGCATACTGGCTGTGGCGGCGTGCCTTTTAGGCGCGAAAAGCGCCGTCGGCGTCGATATCGACGAGCTCGCGGTGGAAACGGCGAAGCATAACGCGCGCCGCAACGGGGTTGAGGCAAAAACAGAGTTTTTTGCCGGCGACCTCGCCGAAAAGGTCACGGGTAAATACGATATAATCTGCGCAAACATTGTTGCCGATGTGGTTATGCGGCTTTTTGAAAACGTCGGCGATTATATGAAAGACGGCGGACTGCTTTTAGTCTCCGGCATAATCAATATGCGCGCCGCCGAGGTCGAAAAATCGGCAAAAGAACACGGCTTTAAGATAATAAAGGCGCCTGTCCGCGAGGAGTGGCACGCCTACCTTCTTGAAAAGGAGTAAATATATGCTTGAATTTGAACAACTGAAACTTCGGCTTCTTTCGCACAGGCAGGAGATAGACGAGCTTAAAGACGCTATCGGCTACGACCGCCTTAAAAGGGAAATAGAGGAGCTTGAACTGAAATCCGCCGCGCCCGGCTTCTGGGACGACCTTGAAGCGTCGCAGGCGGTGCTTCAGAAGACCGGCAAGCTTAAAAACAAGGTCGAGGGCTACGACCGCCTGAAATCCTCGTTTGAGGATATAGAAGTCCTCATCGATATGGGCGACGAGGAAGGCGATTTGTCGCTTGTGGGTGAGATAACCGAGGCGATAGACGGGCTCGAAAGCGAGCTTGCCGCGCAAACGCTTTCCACCTTGCTTACCGGCGAATACGACAGAAACAACGCCATACTTACCTTCCATTCCGGCGCGGGCGGCACCGAGGCGATGGACTGGGTATCAATGCTCGTGCGAATGTATACGCGCTGGTGTGAGCGGCACGGCTTCGCGGTGAGTATGCCCGACTTTCTCGAGGGCGACGAGGCGGGACTCAAAAGCGCCACTTTGCTTATAGAGGGTGAAAACGCCTACGGTTACCTTAAAAGCGAATCGGGAGTTCACCGGCTGGTGCGTGTGTCTCCGTTCGACGCTTCGGGCAGGAGGCACACCTCCTTCGCCGCCGTTGAGGTAATGCCGGAAATAAGCGACGATACCGATATCGAAATACGCGAAGAAGATATAAAAATGGACGTTTTCCGCTCGTCGGGCGCGGGCGGTCAGCACATAAACAAGACCTCCTCGGCGGTGCGGCTCACCCATATACCCACCGGCATAGTCGTCGCCTGTCAGAACGAGCGCAGTCAGTTCCAGAACCGTGACCAGGCTATGAAAATGCTCAAATCAAAACTGCTCGAAATTAAAGAGCGCGAGCACCTCGAAAAAATCGAGGATATAAAGGGAGTACAGATGGAAAACGCCTGGGGCTCACAGATAAGGTCCTATGTTTTTATGCCCTACACAATGGTAAAAGACCACCGTACCGATTTTGAAACGGGAAACATCGGCGCCGTTATGGACGGCGACCTTGACGGCTTTATAAACGCCTATCTGAAATCAAATTCTAAGGATGAGAAAAAATGAAAAAACCCATTAGATTTACAGCACTCTGCGTTGCCGCGCTTATGATTTTCGCGTTTTGCGGCTGCGCTCAAAAAAATGCCGGTACCGCGTCAAAGCCCGCCGAAAACGGCAAAGCAAGCAACGCGGCAAAATCGTTTTTTGAGGGCGTCAACGTGTCCGATTATGTGGAGCTCGGCGAGTATAAGGGCGTTACGGTCGATACTTCGTCAGACGCGTTTCTGGCAAAAACCGTAAGCGAGATGAACGCCGATATTAAAAACTACGGACTTGCCGCGGACGAGGTGACTTCCCGCTTCGATACCGGAAAAGTGCAGATGGGCGACACCGCCAACATCGATTACGAGGGCAAAAAAGACGGCGTCGCATTCCGGGGCGGCACCGCGCAGGGGCATGACCTGACAATCGGCTCAAATTCGTTTATAAGCGGTTTTGAAACCGGACTTGTCGGCGTAAGCGTGGGCGAAACGGTGGATTTGAATCTGAAATTCCCCGAGGTGTACCATTCCGCCGATCTCGCGGGTCAGGCGGTCGTTTTTACCGTTAAAGTAAATTACATTAAAAGACCCGACCCGGGCAAAATTTACGCCAAGCTGGGCTTTAAGAGCGCCGCGGATTACGAAAACAACCTGAAAGCGCGTGTGGCAAATGAATTTGCGGTCGCCGCGGCGGTTGAAAACAGCAAAATAACGGGCGACATAAGCGGCTTTGAGGATGCGTATTTTGAAGCCGACTGCGCGCGCATGGAGGCGCTCCTCAACAAGAACAACCTTACGCTTGAATCCGTGTTAAACTATAAAGGGATGACGCTCGCGGGTTACAGAAATCAGATATCGGCCGAAATAGAGGAAGAGGTGCGAACTTCGTTTATTTGTTACGCCATACTCGAAAAAGAGGGCATAAGCGCCGAATACGACCTGCCGGCAGGCGAAAAAACCGGCATCGCTGTAATTGACGAACTGGCAAGCATCCGCCATGTCGCAAGCGACTTTATTTACAAAACCGCGGTCATTAAATAACTGAAAAGCGGAATTTGCCGCCGGCAGAACGCCGGCGGCGTTTTTATTGTTTTGCGCCGCAAAAAAATAAATTGTAAATTTTTCTAAAATTGGTTGCAATTTTGTAACTTTTTGTGTATTATTGAAAATAGTAAATTATATATTATATCTTTTCCGGGGTTCTCGGGGGAGATTAAAGTTTTATCAAGGGATGTGTAAATTATGTCAAGTCGTTTATTTCAGGGTTTTATTCATCAGATGAAGGATGTTGTCGATAAGCCGTTCGGCGTTATTGATTCAGCCGGTACGGTGGTCGCGTGCAGCGAGCTCGGCAGAATCGGCGAGTTGCTCGGCGTGGGCGCTGTCACCTCCGCGGAGGTGACGACCGACGGGGGCTACACCTTAAAGCTGATTTCCGCGTCGCAGGGCGACAGCTACACCGTGTTTGTCGAGGGCGAGGATGTGTCAAGCGCCAAGCTTGCTTCAATAATCGCGATATCGTTCTCGAACATTAAAAGCTATTATGACGAGAAGTACGATAAGAGCAGTCTTATCAAAAACATCATACTCGATAACATACTGCCGGGCGATATTTATCTTAAAGCCCGCGAGCTCTATTTCAATAACGATGTTATGCGCACCGTTATAATCGTGCGCAATCTCGACCACAACGATTTGTCGGTATACGACGTACTCCAGAATCTGTTCCCCGATAAAAACAAAGACTTTATCATAAGCATAAACGAAACCGATATCGCGCTCGTAAAGGAGACCGGCCACGACGTCGGACCGCGCGATATAGAGAATCTCGCCTCCTCCATAGCCGATACCCTTTCGGGCGAGTTTTACGTTCACGCCGTTATCGGCATAGGTACGACCGTTTCAAACATCAAGGACCTTGCGCGTTCCTTTAAGGAGGCGCAGACGGCGCTTGAAGTCGGCAAGGTGTTCGATACCGATAAAACCATCGTTTCCTACGATAACCTCGGTATCGCCCGTCTTATCTATCAGCTTCCGACCACCCTTTGCGAAACCTTCCTGCACGAGGTTTTCAAGCGCGGCTCGATAGATAATCTCGATCAGGAAACACTCTTTACCATTCAGCGCTTCTTTGAGAATAACCTCAATGTTTCCGAAACGTCGAGAAAGCTTTTCGTACACAGGAACACGCTGGTTTACAGACTTGAAAAAATCAAAAAGATAACGGGTCTCGATTTAAGGCAGTTTGATCACGCCATAGTTTTCAAAATCGCGCTTATGGTCGACAGGTACCTTCGCAGCAATCCCGTAAAATACTGATGAAATGAAAGCGTGAAAATCCATGCCAGATAATATTACGGAAATGTCGCCTTCTTCCGAAAGCGACAAGCCCATTATAGAATTTAAGGGCGTTTCAAAGACTTATCCCTCGGGCACGCACGCGCTCGAAGATGTAAATATAAGAATCAAACGGGGCGAATTTGCTTTCGTCGTCGGTTCGTCCGGCGCGGGCAAAAGCACCTTTATGAAGCTCATAATGCGGGAGGAAAAGGCGAATACGGGCACGATTATCGTAAACGGCTTCGACCTTACAAAAATGCGCCGCAGGAAGGTGCCGATGTTAAGGCGTACCATGGGAGTGGTTTTCCAGGATTTCCGCCTGATACCGAAGATGAACGTTTTTGATAACGTGGCTTTCGCCATGCACGTTCTCGGTACCAACGCAAACGGCCGCCAGATAAGAAAAGAGGTTTCAAACGCGCTCGCCAAGGTGGGACTCGGCGATAAGGCGCGCTCAATGCCTAATGAACTTTCGGGCGGCGAACAGCAGCGCGTGGGTCTCGCCCGTGCGCTCGTAAATTCGCCCGACCTTATAATCGCGGATGAGCCGACGGGCAACGTAGACCCGAATATGTCTTACGAAATAGTTTCGCTTCTCACCGAAATAAACAAGCGCGGCACCACCGTGCTTATGGTAACGCATGACCACAGCCTCGTGCGCGATTTCAAACACCGCGTCATTATGCTTGATTCAGGCAGGATAGTCGCGGACAACGCAGGGGGTGACGAGGAATGAAAGCCAGAAGTTTCAGATATCTGACGGGCGAGGGCATAAAAAGCGCGTGGGCAAACCGGCTTATGTCGCTTGCCTCGGTAGGCGTACTCGTCGCCTGTATGGTAATAATAGGACTTTTCATACTGCTTTATCAGAACGCTTCCCGCGCTCTCGGCGCCGTTGAAAAACAGAACGTCGTGCTCGCGTATATGAAGGATTACACATGGGCGCTTTACGGCGGCGAGGTCGAAAAGGCGGCTGAAGGCGGCGATGAAAACGGCATCTTGCCCGATTCCTACGTTATCCACAATGAGGACGAGGCGCTGGAATACTGCAAGGAAATAGAGAAGCTCGACAACGTCGAGTCGGTGGAATATATCTCCCCTCAGGACGCGCTCGAAAGAGAAACGCAGAATATGAAGGACCGCGGTATGTATGTCGACAGTATTCTGGGTGAAGAATACGGCAACCCCTATTCCGGCGCCGCGAAGGTCACCATGAAAGGGATGGATGATTTTGCCGATACCGTTGAGGCGATAAAGAAAATGGACGCTACCGATTCGGTCGAGGCGCAAAGCGACCTTGCCGACAGTCTCTTTTTCATAAAACGCGGACTTACGACGGGCGCGATATGGATATTCGTTATACTGCTTATCATCTCGTTTGTGGTGGTTTCCAACACCATAAGGATAACCATGTACAGCCGCAAGCTTGAAATAAGCATAATGAAGGCGGTCGGCGCGACCGACGCGTTTGTACGTATACCGTTTGTGATAGAGGGTATATTCATAGGACTGCTGTCCGCCGTGATATCGGAGGGTCTGCTTTATTTCTGCTACCGCGTGGCGACCGAAACGCTGCTTAAAAAGTGGCCGAAGGTCTCTATCGTAAGTTACGCGGATATGGCGCTTATACTGTTCGGCATATTTGTCGCGATCGGTCTTTTCGCCGGCGTCATATGCAGCTTTTTCATGATAAGAAAATATCTGCGCCGCGAGGGCAGCGAGTTTTCGGCGATATAAATCGTTTGCTTTACGGTAATGCACCCGAATCTTAACTCGATTTACGGAGGTTTTTTATGAAAAAGACGGGAAGAATGATCGTTGCGGCTGTTATGTGCGCCGTTATGATGTTTGCGACCGGGATAAATACCACCGGTCTTACAAACGCGCAGAAAAACAGCATCAACAGCAAGATAGCCGCGTATCAGGCGGAAAACAGAAAACTTCAAAACGAGATAGCTAAGCTTAAAAAAGAAAAAAATCAGCAAAAAGCGGTGCTTGACGCATTGCAGAAAAAGATAGCCAATATCCAGGCGATAATTAACGCTTACAATGCCGAGATAACCCGTATCAACGGCGTTATTGCCGAGAACAAAAACACCATTGAGGCAAAGCAGGCGGAAATAGAGCAGGATAAACTCGATTATAAGAAGCGGCTTCGCGCGATATACATGAGCAGTTGGGACAGCGACCTTAAAATACTGCTCGGCGCACAGGACTTTACCGAATACCTCGAGCTTTCAAAGCTTACCGAGGCGGTAAGCAAAAAGGATAAGCAGTTAATAGCCCGCCTTAATGACGAAATTGACGAGCTCAACAAGATAATAGAAGAAAACAACGAGCTGTTAAGACAGCAGGTCGAGCTGAAAGACGAGGTCAAAAAACAGCAGGATGAGCTTAAAGCGCAGCAGGCGGAAGCCACAAAGCTTTATAACGAGATATCGAGCCAAGTAACGAGCGATACCAAGGAAATATCCGCTAACGAGGCGGAGATAGCCAAGCTTAAAAAACAGCTTGAAGCCGAGGTTACAAGAAAAGGTAACGCCTCCGCCACGTTTATAAACCCGAACACGGGCTTTATGTGGCCGGTAGCGGGATATTACGGCATTTCAAGTCCCTTCGGTCAGAGGCGAAGCGGCTTCCACAGCGGCATGGATATATCGGGCGGCGGAATTTCGGGCAGACCGATACTCGCCATTGCCGACGGCGAGGTCTATATGGTAAATAATTCCTGGACCGCCGCGCAGGGCAGGAGCGGATACGCGAGCTACGGCAACTTCTGCGCGATAAACCACGGTACAATGACTGTAAAGGGTTCTTCGGCGAAGTACGTCGCTTTCTACGCGCACGCTACGAGTATCACGGTATCGGTAGGTCAGAAGGTAAAGCAGGGTCAGGTGGTAGGCTATGTAGGCACCACCGGTAATTCCACGGGTCCTCACCTGCATATAGGTATACAGAAGAACGGTTCATGGGTAAACCCCTATCCGCTTTTGAGGGGATAAATTCCGTATATGAAAACAAATATAGTGAGGTACGTGTCTCTCTGCCTTGTTCTCTTATGGATGGGCGTTATATTCGCCTTTTCCGCGCAGGAGGAAAAGAAGTCAAGTGAGGTAAGTCACGGCGTTGTCGTGCGCGTCGCCGAGGTAACGTATCCGAATTACAAAAAGCTTAACGAGGTTGAGCAAAAAGCGGTAATCAACAAGTATTTCGTACCTGTAAGAAAACTGGCGCATTTTTCGGAGTTTTTCGTATTGGGCGCGCTTATTTTCCTGTTTATGACCACGTTTGCGGGAGTAGGCACAAGATATAAGTTTCTGATTACGGCGGGAGCGGGCGCTCTTTACGCGGTGAGCGACGAGTTGCATCAGTTTTTTGTCTCGGGCAGGTCGTGCAAGGCGCTTGACGTGCTTATAGATACCGCCGGGGTCATGCTTGCCGCCGGTATAGAATTACTCATTTTTTTGAAAATCAGAGGTGTGAAAGGTGAACGACAGAAACCCGAAGCATGAATATCTGTTCAAGGGTGTGACCGCGTTTCTGGTAATCGCGGCTTGC
Organism: Clostridiaceae bacterium; assembly: GCA_016287385.1. Taxonomy (GTDB): domain Bacteria; phylum Bacillota; class Clostridia; order Oscillospirales; family Acutalibacteraceae; genus UBA737. The sequence continues at coordinate 92,964 of JAEEWM010000015.1, forward strand.
GTCCTGTTCGCTTTTATAGTTTTCAAAATAGGCGTTATAGCCAAAGCGGTCGGGAAGATTATCGGCGTTTTACAGCCGGTGATTTTCGGACTCGTTATCGCGTATCTCGTAAACCCGATGGTGAATTTTTTTGACCGGTATATTTCAAGGGCGACGCTATATAAGGCAAAAAACGCGGAAAAAGCGGCTCGCGTTGCCGATATTATCAGCGTGATAGTAAGCATACTTATCTTTACCGGCATAATCGCGGGTCTGTTCTGGCTGGTCATACCCCAGCTTATCGACAGTGTGACCGAATTTGTAAAAACCTTCCCGCAAAAGCTCGATTCCATAACCGAGTGGAGCGATAAGTTCCTTGATGAGAACGAAAGTCTCCGGGGCGTGTTTGATTCGGTGATTGATTACGAAAAGAAATGGCTTTCAAACGACCTTTCCGGCTTTGTGAGCGATATGGCGGGCAGTCTTGCCTCGGGCGTATGGAGCGTCGTCAATTTCTTCAAAAATTTCCTGCTCGGTTTGATTTTCGCCATATATCTGCTCTGCAATAAGGAAAAAATGACAAACCAGAGCAAAAAAATGCTCTTCGCTTTTCTCAGCGAAAAGACGGTGGGGCGCATCCTCTCGTGGCTTTCAAAAAGCCATAAGGTGTTCAGCGGATTTATCAACGGCAAGTTGCTCGATTCGCTTATAATCGGCGCACTGTGCTTCATCGGCACGCTGATAATGGGCACGCCATACTATATGCTCGTATCCGCGATAATCGGCGTAACCAACATCATACCGGTGTTCGGTCCCTATATCGGCGGCGTACCCTGCGTTATACTCGTAACGATAGCCAACCCCATAAAGGGTCTTTACTTCGGAATATTCATTATATGTCTGCAAATGCTTGACGGTAACTTTATCGGTCCGAAGATACTCGGCGACAAGACGGGGCTTTCAAACTTCTGGGTAATGTTTGCGATAGTCGTCGGCGGCGGACTTTTCAGTGTGGTCGGCATGCTTATAGGTGTTCCGGCGTTTGCGGTGATTTATTACGCGTTCGCGCTTTTTGTGAACTACCGGCTAAAAAAGAAGAATATGTCCACAAACAGCGCGGATTACAGCCGCGAGGCGCTTGAAAAACGGTACGCCGGGGAGGAAGAGCATGCGTAAAAAGGAACTTATATCAAAAAATCTCGAGCTTTTTGAACAAACAGAAGCTTTACGCGCGCAGATAGCCGAAAGGGATAAGAAAATCGGCGAACTGGAAAGAAGACTGAACGCCGCAAAAAAAGAAAAAACGGAAGAGCCGGCGCATACCGTGCCGCTTAAAAGGCTTGAAGAGAAGCTCACCGGCAACACCGTGTACGGTAAGGATATTGAATACGCCTCGGAAGTGATAGGTAAGCTTGTTCTTGAATCGGCGACCGGGTGTAACCGTCTTACTTCGGGCGGCGACGGGCATCGTGAGCTCGTAAATCTGTTGCTCGGCAAAACCGAGGTCGCAAAGGCGGAGATACTTTCAGCCGTTTGTGAAAATGTAAGCTTTGAGGCAAAGAAAGAAAAAATCGATTCGGTGGCTTCACAGGCGCTCGATTATTTTGCGAGTGTTCTGGCGCAGCTGAACTGATAAGGGCGTACGTTATGTACGCTTTCAAGTAAATACGCATTATTTTTCGCGCGGCGGATGCCGCGTGTCGTTTTTCGGTGAGAAATATGAAGAAAAATAAAAAACAAAAGGGCGGCGGCCTTATAAAACAGCTCTCCGCGAGCGTCAGGGATTATAAAACGCCGTCAATACTTACGCTGTTTTTTATAGTGGGCGAGGTAATTATCGAATGCTTCATCCCGTTTATAACGGCAAAGCTGGTAAACAACATAAAAGCGGGGGTCGGCATAGGCGAACTGCTTAAAACGGGCTTAACGCTTTTTGTGCTTGCGGTGCTGTCGCTTACCTGCGGCGGCGTTGCCGGCTTTACTTGTGCGAAGGCGTCGTCGGGGTTTGCGAAAAATCTGAGGCACGACGTTTTTTCGCGTATTCAGACCTATACCTTTTCAAATATAGATAAGTTTTCGTCATCGTCGCTTGTTACGCGCCTTACCACCGATATCACAAACATACAGATGTCCTATATGATGCTCATAAGAATAGCGATAAGAAGTCCGCTTATGTTCGTATTCGCAATAATTATGGCTTATATAATGGGCGGCAGTCTTGCGTTTACATTCGTGATAGTGGTGCCGGTGCTTATATTCGGACTTATCATGATAGCGAGATTCGCCATGCCCGCGTTCAGAAGCGTTTTCAGGAAATACGATAAATTAAACGAGTCTATAGAGGAAAACGTGCGCGGAATGCGTGTTGTCAAGGGCTTTTCGCGTGAGGAGTACGAAAAGAAAAAGTTTTACGACGCGGCGGAGAATATAAGAAAAGATTTTGTAAAAGCGGAGCGCATAGTCGCGCTCAACAACCCGCTTATGCAGATATGCCTTTATTTTAATATGGTGTTTGTACTCATCGTCGGAGCAAAGCTTACGATAGAGAACAAAGGCGCGCTCATAGACGTCGGTCAGATATCGGCAATGCTCACCTACGGTATGCAGATACTTATGAGTCTTATGATGCTTTCCATGATTTACGTTATGCTCACCATGTCGGCGGAGTCGGCAAAGCGCGTTTGCGAGGTGCTCTCCACCGTGCCCGAGATAGTCAATCCCGAAAATCCCGTTACCGAGGTCAAAAACGGCGATATCGTCTTTTCGCACGCCGGCTTCAAGTATTCAAAGAGCGCTAAACGCTACGCCGTAAAGGATATAAATATAGAGATTAAATCCGGGCAAACCGTGGGTATCATCGGCGGCACCGGCACAGGTAAATCCTCGCTTGTTCAGCTTATTCCGCGGCTTTACGATGTGACCGAGGGCGACGTTTTCGTAGGCGGAGTAAACGTTAAAGATTACGATATTGCGACCCTGCGCGACAGCGTAGCCATGGTGCTTCAGAAGAATCAGCTTTTCTCCGGCACAATTAAGGAAAACATCCGCTGGGGCGACGAAAACGCCACGGACGAAGAGATAGTCGCCGCTTGTAAACTGGCGCAGGCGGATGATTTCATCCGCTCTTTTCCCGACGGCTACGATACCTATATAGAACAGGGCGGAACCAACGTTTCGGGCGGACAGAAGCAACGTATCTGCATAGCCCGCGCGCTTATAAAGAAGCCGAAGATACTTATTCTCGACGATTCGACCAGCGCGGTCGATACCCGTACCGACGCCAGAATACGCGAGGGCTTCAGGAATTATATTCCGCAAACCACTAAAATAATAATCGCCCAGCGTATTTCCTCCGTGCAGGACGCCGATATGATAATCGTACTCGACGGCGGCGCGGTGGTCGACATCGGCACGCACGGCGAGCTTGTGTCGCGGTGCGATATTTACCGCGAGGTATATGAACAGCAGATAAGCGGAGGTGATAAGGATGCCTGAAAAGACTCACGTTCCGCAGGGTCCGCGCGGTCCGCGCGGCGCGCCGGGCGGTATGAAAATCGACGTCGCGGTGCTTAAAAGGATTATGAAGCTCCTGTTTAAGAGCTTCCCGGTGCTTGTGCCGCTTACCATGGCGTGCATAGTGTTTTCATCGATAACCGCTTCGGCTCCGGCGATATTCCAGCAGCAGGTCATAGCCGATATACAGAGGTTTTACGAGTCGGGCGACTGGGCCGCCGCGTCAAAGGTGATACTGCCCAAAATTGCCATACTTATAGGTTTCTATGCGCTTTCCATGGCGTCTATTACGCTTTATACCCAGCTTATGGCGTTTATCACGCAGGGATTTCTCCATAAAATGAGAGTCAGAATGTTTGAGGGGATGCAGAATTTACCCGTAAAGTATTTCGATACCCACAAGCACGGCGACATCATGAGCTACTATACAAACGATATAGATACCCTGCGCGAGCTTATATCCCGCGCGCTGCCTACGCTCTTGCAGGCGTCTATCGTTGTTGTCAGCGTATTCTTTATAATGATATTTTACAGCGTTCTTATGACGCTTGTGGTACTCGCCGGCGTTGCGGCGATGTTCTTCGTGACAAAGGTTGTCGGCGGCGGCTCGGCGAAATACTTTATGCGTCAGCAAAAGTCGGTCGCGAAAACCGAGGGCTTCATTCAGGAAATGATGAGCGGGCAGAAGGTCATCAAGGTCTTTAATCACGAGGAAAAATGCAAAGCCGATTTTGACAGGGTAAACGGCGAGTTGTATAACGACAGCTACCGCGCTCACGCCTACGCCAACGTTTTAGGTCCCATCATTCAGAATATCGGCAACGTGCTTTACGTAGTTATAGCCACAATAGGCGGCGTGCTGGTTTTGAGCGGCGTGCCGAGATTCGGCATATCGTCCCTCTTTTACGCGGGTACGGCGCTTGTCACAATAGATATTATGGTGCCGTTTCTCAATATGTCAAAGCAGTTCACCGGCAACGTAAACCAGCTTTCACAGCAGATAAACGTAGTCGCGATGGGACTTGCGGGCGCCAAGCGCATATTTGATATAATGGATGAGCAGCCCGAGGTGGATAACGGTTATGTTACGCTCGTAAACGTGGAAACCGGCGCCGCCGGCGAACTGAAAGAAAGCGATAAGCGTACCGGCAAATGGGCGTGGAGACACCCCCACGGCGACGGAACGGTGACCTATACCGAACTCAAAGGCGACGTAACCATGGAGCACGTCGATTTCTCCTATACCGAGGGTAAACCGGTGCTGTTTGACGTTTCCGTTTATGCAAATCCTGGTCAGAAGGTCGCTTTTGTCGGCGCCACCGGCGCGGGCAAAACCACCATTACAAACCTTATTAACCGCTTTTACGATATCGCCGACGGTAAAATAAGATACGACGGCATAAATGTCAACAAAATCAAAAAGAGCGACCTTCGCCGTTCGCTCGGTATAGTTTTGCAGGAAACAAATCTGTTTACCGGCAGTGTGCTCGATAATATCCGTTACGGGCGGCTCGACGCGACCGACGAAGAGTGTATCGCCGCGGCAAAGCTCGTCGGCGCGGATGATTTTATAACCCGACTGCCGGACGGCTACGAAACCGCGCTTGCCAACAACGGCTCAAATCTTTCACAGGGTCAGCGCCAGCTTATAGCCATAGCGCGCGCCGCAGTTGCCGACCCGCCGGTAATGATACTCGACGAGGCGACCTCCTCAATAGATACGCGTACCGAGGCGATAGTTCAGCGCGGTATGGATAAGCTTATGGAATCGCGCACGGTTTTCGTAATCGCACACCGGCTTTCGACCGTTAAGAACAGCGACGTCATAATGGTGCTCGACCACGGAAGGATAATCGAGCGCGGAAGCCACGAAAAGCTGATAGCCGATAAGGGTACCTACTATCAGCTCTATATGGGCTCGTTCGAGCTTGAATAAAACACGGCGCGAAGCCGAAATTATTACCGCCCGCCTGAAAAGGCGGGCGGTTTTATGCGCTTGAAAATAAAAAAGAGCCGCAAAGAGCAACTCAAAACTACTTTATTTCCTGTTCGAGCTGCAGAAATTCTTCGGTGCCGAAAAAATCAACAATCGATATTTCGAGCCCGTCGCACAGCTTTTTCAGCGTGACGATGCCGGGGTTCCGGCTTTCGCCGCATAAAATGCTTTTGATAGTGGATTGCGACACCCCCGAAATATAACTTAGTCCGTTAGGCGTGACGCCGCGTTCTTCACACAACTGACGAATTCTTATTACAACCAGATCGTAAATTCCCATCCTACACCTCCAAGTTCTTTGGAGTAATGATATATCGCCGTTTGTCCGTTTGTTAGTGAAAATTCACTAACAAACGGATATTTATTGCGTTTTTGCCTTAAAATACGCGAATATGCACGCTTTATGCGGTTTTGTTCATAAAATCCGTTTGTCATACAGTCGACGCGTTTTGAATATTATTATATAAAAAGCGATTCTGGAGAGTGACTGTATATGGATGAGAAATGCATTAAAACACCCGTTTTTACGCTTGAAACGGTATTCAAGGATACCGTGGAGGTGCCGATAGACGTTGATTTCACACTGCCCGACTACTGCCCGGAGATATCCCGGATACTCAAATGCCGCGCGGCGGCGGGGATATCCTCGAAAAGCGTTTCGGGGCGGTCGGTCGCGGTTGACGGCTCGGTGACTCTTACGGTTATTTACAGCGACCCCGAAAACCGCATAAGCTCATACGAATACCGCTGTCCTTTTTCAAAGAGCTTCGATACCGGCGCCGATCTCTCGGACGGCTTTGTCACGGCAAAGGCGAAGAGCGAATACGTAAACTGCCGCGCGCAGAGCGAGCGCAAAATCGATATTCACGGTGCGGCGGGACTGACTGTTTGCGCATATGCGCGAAAGAGCCGTGAAATAATCTGCGATATCGAAGATAAAAGCGTTGAAGCCTTGAAGGTCAGCGTACCCTCGAGTATGCCGGTGGGGTATGCCGAAAAGTACGCGCTTATCGAGGAGGAAATCGAGGCGTTAAGCACCGGGAAGGATATAAGATGTCTTATAAGATACGACGCGGCGGCGGATATAAGCGAATGTAAGCTTCTTGAAAACAAAGCGATAGTAAAAGGAAATATGGCGGTGGAACTTCTTTACGGCACCGCTGACGGCGAGACCGCTCCGCTTAGCGTCGATATACCTTTCAGCCAGCTTCTCGAAGCCGAGGGAGCAAACGAGAACTGCCGCGTCACCGCCGAAGCGGAAACAGCGTATCTTGAAATCAAACCGAAATTTGACTCCTCCTCCGTCGCGCACGAGTTTTCGCTTGACGCGAAAATACTCATAAAGGTCGAAATTTTTTGCAGTGACGATATAAGCGTAATCGCCGACGCCTACTCCAAGAAGTACGAGGCGGCGGTAACGGGCGACGAGGCGACGTTTACCACCCTCGCGTGCAGTATAAAAGATGCCTTTACCGCCCGCGGTGAAATAGATTTATCGCCCGATTCGGTGGTAAAGATATGCGACGTCAGGTGCGAGGCAAGACCGGGCGGCACCGTTTTTGAGGACGGCTGTATGACGGTGACGGGCGCCGCGGCCGCGGATATTATCGCGCTTGACGGCAACGGTATGCCGGTATACTTTGAAAAAACGGTGGATTTCAGTTACGGCTACAAACTGCCGTGCGGCGGAGAGGGGCTTGCCGCCGACCCGAAAATCGGCGTGATTTCGGTAAGCTACAACCTTTTATCCGACGGAAAAATGGACTTACAGCTTCAAATGTCGGTCTGCGCCGACGTTTACGAGTCGAAAACACTGTCTCTTGTAGGCGACGTGCAGATAAACGAAAACCGCCCGATAGCAAAGGAGGGGCGAGCCGCGCTCACCGTGTATTTCGGCGAGGAGGGCGAGCGCGTTTGGGATATAGCGCGCAAATACCTTGCCGATATAAGCGAAATAAAAGGAATAAACGGCATAGACGAAGACGAACTTTCATCCGGTCGTATGATACTGATACCGGCGGGCTGAAGACTTTTTCAGGACGCGCGGGGCGGAGATTATCCGCCCCGTATTTTTTATTGACTTTAAGGGTGCCATAATGTAAAATAATATAAAATAAATACAGTATTTAGGAGTGGCATTCATGAAACCTGTTTACAAGCGCGTTTTGCTTAAACTCAGCGGTGAGGTTTTAGCCGGAGAAAAAGGCACCGGAATTGATTTCGATAAAGTGGTAGACGTCTGCAAAAGGGTGAAGACCTGCGTTGATATGGGCGTTCAGGTGGCAATAGTCGTAGGCGGCGGCAACTTCTGGCGCGGCAGGTCAAGCGGCGATATGGACAGGACAAGGGCGGACCACATGGGTATGCTCGCAACCGCCATAAATTCGCTGGCGCTGTGCGACGCGCTCGAACAGCTCGGCGTTACCGCAAGGGTGCAGACGGCGATAGAAATGCGCCAGATAGCCGAGCCGTATATCAGAAGCAAGGCGACAAGACATCTTGAAAAAGGCAGGGTGGTAATATTCGGCTGCGGAACCGGAAACCCGTTCTTCTCGACCGATACCGCGGCGGCGCTGCGCGCAGCGGAAATAGGCGCGGACGTTATCTTCAAGGCAACCAACGTGGACGGCGTTTATGACAGTGACCCGAGGAAAAATCCCGCCGCCAAAAAGTTTGATAAGCTCACTCATCATGACGTGCTCACTCTCGGGCTCAACGTTATGGACAGCACGGCGGCTTCGCTTTGTATGGATAACGGCATAAAAATACTCGTGTTTAATCTCAACAACCCGGATAATATCGTTTCGGCGATGACCGGCGAAGCCATCGGAACACTGGTTGAATAAAAGTCAGGCGTTAAAATAAGAACAGGGAGGATATATTATGGAACAGCTTTTTAAGACTACCGAGGAAAAAATGAACAAGACCGTCGAGGTGCTCGAGCGCGAGTACAAGGCGATCAGAGCGGGCAGAGCCACCGCCGCGGTGCTTGAACGCATTTCGGTCGATTATTACGGCGTGCCCACGCCCATAAATCAGATGGCGGCAATAAGCGTTCCCGAGGCACGCACGCTGATAATTCAGCCGTGGGACTCTTCGACGCTTAAAGAAATCGAAAAAGCGATACTAACTTCGGATATCGGCATAAATCCGCAGAACGACGGTAAAATTATCCGTCTTAACTTCCCGCCGCTTACCGAGGAGCGCAGAAAAGAGATAGTAAAGGAAGTACACAAGAAAGCCGAGGAGTCCAAGGTCGCCGTGAGGAATCAGCGCAGAAACGCGCTCGACGATCTCAAAGCTCTCAAAAAAAATAACGAGATAACCGAGGACGACGAGTCAAACGGCGAAAAGAAGATACAGAACCTTACGGATAAATTCTGTAAGGAGATAGATAACGTGGCGGCGGCAAAGGAAAAAGAGATAATGGAAATCTGATGTTTCCGGTATTTTAATGAAGTTACAACCGGGAGCCCGGCGGGAAGAGTCGGGCTCTGCGAAAAGTTGTGCTTCGCTTCGGGGGAACGAACAGTGTTCTTTAAGAAAAAGAAACCAAGCGGCGACATAATACTGCCCGAGCATATCGCCATTATTATGGACGGTAACGGCAGATGGGCGAAAAAGCGTTCTCTGCCGAGAACGGCGGGCCATGCGGCGGGGTCGCGGACCTTTAAGACAATAGCGCGCTACTGCAACAAAATAGGTATAAAGTACCTCACGGTCTACGCCTTTTCCACCGAAAACTGGAAAAGGCCCAAATCGGAGGTCGATAATATTATGAACATACTGCGCGATTATCTTAAAGATACCGATAACTTCAAGGATGAGAATATAAAGCTTGAATTCATCGGGGACAGAGCGCCGCTGGCGGACGACATAAAGGAGCTTATGCTCAAAGCCGAGGCGGATTCGGCGGACGCCACGGGACTGCACCTTAATATCGCGCTTAATTACGGCGGCAGGGATGAGATAGTTCATGCCGTCAAAAGTATTGTAAAAGAGGGTATAGACCCCGAAGACATAACCGAGCAGACCATAAGCGACCGGCTTTATACCGCCGGTCAGCCGGATCCCGATTTTATTATCCGCCCGAGCGGGGAGTACCGCCTTTCAAACTATATGATATGGCAGGCGGCATACGCGGAATACTGGTTTTCGGATATACTGTGGCCGGATTTTTCCCCGCGCGATCTTGACAGGGCGATAGAAGATTTCAGCCGTAGAAACAGAAGGTTCGGCGGAGTTTAGGTGAAGGAATGAAAACGAGAATAATATCAGCCGCAATAATCATAAGCATAGTTATTGCGATACTTGTTGCGGGTTACAGCTATAATACCGTTGTAATAACCGCGTTTATAGCGCTGCTCGCGACCGCGGCGACCTATGAAATACTGCATCACATCGTAAAGGCGGGCACCGTTTTCAGGAAAGCGGCGGCGTGCGTTTACGCGGCGGCGGCGTTCGTGCTGACTTCGGATATAATGCACGGCGCCTACGACGTACTGCGCGGAAAGGGCAGCGTAAACGGACGTGGAGTGAGCTTTTCGCTGGCGCTTTTACTGCTTTCGACCATTCTTTATACGCTGTTGTTTACGGTGTCGATAATATTCAGAAAAAAAGAGTTCAATATAACCGAAATTTTCGCACTGCTCGGCGTGCCCCTTATTTACAGCGCCGCCTTTGCGAGTCTTGACTGTATTATCACAAGGACCGGCGGAATATACTATTTATTGCTGCTTATCAATTTTTCAAGCGTTTGCGATACCGGCGCGTATTTTACCGGCGTGTTCTTCGGCAAGCACAAGCTCTGCGAGCACGTGAGCCCAAAAAAAACCGTTGAGGGCGCGGTCGGCGGAGTGGCGGCAAGTATTTTGGTTACCGTTATTCTTGTTTTGGCGTATAAGGCGCAAACAAATATTTTCGTTATGCTCGGCGTCACCGTGGTTATGTGCGTGACCGGCATGCTCGGCGACCTCTTTGCCTCGATAATCAAGCGCAGCGTGGGCGTAAAGGATTACAGTAATCTTATCCCCGGTCACGGCGGCATACTCGACAGGTTTGACAGTATGCTGTTTATCTCTCCCGCACTGCTTTCGCTTATGCTGTTGGGTGTTATAAAATGAAAAAAATCGCGATACTGGGCTCTACCGGATCTATCGGTACGCAGGCCCTTGAAGTAATATCGAAAAATAAAGATTTGAAAGTAGTATCCCTCGCGGCGGGCAGGAACATAAAACTGCTCGAAAAACAAGCGAGGGAGTTTTGCCCGGAAACCGTCGCGGTTTACGACGCCGCGGCGGCAAAAGAGCTCAGAATCGCGCTTAAAGATACAAATATCAAGGTGCTGTCGGGCGAGCGGGGCGTAATAGAAGCGGCGGCGTGCGGCGCCGATATCGTGCTTACCGCGATAGTGGGAATAGCGGGGCTTCGCCCTACCGTTGCCGCGATAAACGCCGGCTCCGATATCGCGCTCGCAAACAAGGAAACAATGGTTACGGCGGGAAGTATCATAAACCGTCTCTGCAAAGAAAAGGGCGTTAGAATTCTGCCGGTGGACAGTGAACATTCAGCGATTTTCCAGTCGCTTCAGGGCGCGCCGGCGGGCAGTCTTAAAAAAATAATACTGACCGCTTCCGGCGGTCCGTTTTTCGGCAAAACGCGCGAGGAACTCGAAAATGTTACCGCTAAGCAGGCGTTGAAGCACCCGAACTGGTCGATGGGCGCGAAAATAACGGTCGACAGCGCGACTCTTATGAACAAGGGACTTGAAGTGATCGAAGCGGTGCACCTTTTCGGCGTAAGGCCTTCGGATATAGAAGTGCTCGTGCACAGGCAGAGCATTCTGCATTCCGCGGTGGAGTTTACTGACGGCGCGGTGATAGGGCAGATGGGCACTCCCGATATGAAGATACCTATTCAGTACGCGTTTACCTATCCTCAGCGCGGCGGCAGAATAGATAATTTAAGTCTTGCCGATATCGGCACGCTCACCTTTTGCCGCCCCGATACGGAGGTTTTCCGCTGCCTGCCGCTTTGCGTAGAGGCGATAGAAAAGGGCGGGCTTTATCCGGCGGCGGTAAACGGCGCGAACGAGATGTCGGTATCGCTGTTTTTAGAGGGTAAAATAAAGTTCCCGCGGATAGCGGAGCTGAACGGTGCGGCAATGGAAAACGCCGCCGATAAAAAGGATTATTCGTTGGAAGATATTTTTGAAGCCGACCGTGCGGCTCGGCAGTACGTTTCAGACAGGGCGTGATATTTTGAACACAGCGAGTGTTTTAGGGAGCATTTGGGGCAACACATGGCCGTATCTCGTGGCGGTGCTTGTATTTATTCTGCTTATAATTATTCACGAATCGGGTCATTTTCTGGCGGCGAAGATTTTAGGTGTTCGCGTAAACGAGTTCGCCGTCGGCTTCGGAAAGAAGCTTTTTTCCAAAAAGCTCGGGGAGACCGAATATAAAATCAACCTCATACCTCTCGGCGGCTATTGCGCCATGGAGGGCGAGGATGCCGGCAGCGACGACCCGCGCGCCTTTTGCAACAAGGCGGCGTGGCGCAGATTTATAATCGTAATCATGGGCGCGGTATTCAACCTTATTCTCGGCTTCGCGCTTGTGGCTATGGTGCTGGCGCCCGAAAAAAGCTTTGCGACTACAAAGATAGCGGAGTTTGACCCGGGCGCGCCGAGCAGGGAATCCGGGCTTATGGTCGATGATGAGATAATATCGGTCGGCGGCAGAAAGATATATACCACCTATGATTTGAGCTACGCTTTTACAAACGTCAAGGGCGATACGCTTGATATGACAGTCCGGCGCGACGGCAAAAAGGTAAAGCTTGAAGCCGTGCGATTCAACACCGAAGAGGAAGACGGCATTTCCTATATCAAGCTCGATTTTAAGGTTTACGGCAAGAAAAAAACCTTTTTCAGCTTCATGGCGGAGGTCTTTAAGACCGGCATATCATACTGCGCTATAATATGGCGCTCGCTTATTGATCTGATAACCGGTAAATACGGAATAAGCGCGGTATCCGGCCCGGTGGGCGTTACCGCGGTGATAGGCAGCGCGGCAAAGCAGAACCTCAGAAATCTTTTGCCGATAGCTTCGCTTATCACCATAAATCTCGGCATTTTCAACCTCCTGCCTCTTCCCGCGCTTGACGGCGGCAGACTTCTGTTCATCGGCGCCGAGATGATAACGCGAAAGAAAGTGCCCGAAAAGTACGAATCCGTCATTCACACGATAGGTTTTATAATTCTTATAGCGCTTATGCTTCTTATTACTCTTAAAGACGTATGGTCTCTGACTTTCGGGCGGTGATTCAGGTGTATACCAACAAAACGACAAAGCGCGTAAACGTAGGGAGCGTGCCGCTCGGCGGCGGAGCGGACATAAGCATCCAGTCCATGCTCGCGGTTTTTGCGCACGATATCGAAGGCAACGTAAAGTCGGCAAAGGCGCTCGAAAATGCCGGCTGTGATATACTGCGCGTTTCGGTGCCGGATGACCGGAGTCTTAAAACGCTTCAAAAATTAAAGGAAAGCGTGAATATCCCGATAGTTGCGGATATTCATTTTGACTGGCGTCTCGCCGTAAAAGCGGCGGAGTGCGGCGCCGATAAGATACGTATAAACCCCGGAAACATCGGGGACGAGGCGGGCGTTAAAGCCGTGGCGAAGGCCTGCGCGGCGCGGGGAATACCTATAAGGATAGGCGTAAATTCCGGCTCGCTTGAAAAAAGCATTCTTGCGCGGCACGGCAGGGCGAGCGCCGAAGCAATGCTCGAAAGCGGGCTTTATCACATATCGCTGCTCGAAAAATACGATTTTGACGATATAGTTTTATCGCTTAAATCTTCAAACGTGAGCGTTATGTACGACGCCTACGTGCTTGCGGCGCAGGCGGTAAGATATCCGCTTCATCTGGGCGTTACCGAAGCGGGGACAGAGAGCACCGGCGTTATTAAATCAGCCGCCGGCATCGGCGGACTGCTTCTTCGCGGTATAGGCGATACTATCAGGATATCCCTTACCGACGACCCGGTAAAAGAAGTGGAAGCGGCAAAAAAGCTGCTCGGCGCGCTCGGTATGAGAAAGGGCGGCATACGTTTTATTTCGTGTCCGACCTGCGGCAGGACTCAAATCGACCTGATAAGTATCGCGAAACAGGCGGAAGAGCGGCTTGCGGGGGTAAATAAGGATATTACCGTCGCCATAATGGGCTGCGTTGTAAACGGGCCGGGCGAGGCTGCCGCCGCGGATATAGGTATAGCCGGCGGAAAACAGTGCGGCGTGCTCTTCAAAAAGGGAAAAATCATCAGCTCAGGCATACCGGAGGACAGACTGCTCTGCACGCTGATTTCGGAAATAGAGAAAATGTAGGGGTAAAAAATGTTTGATTTTAAGGGGCTTTTCGGCGAATACATAACGGAAGAAACGGCAAAAATCTTTGAAAACGCCCGGCTTTCCGCTTGCGACCTTGACTCGCAAAACCGCACGGTCTCGGTGGAAATTTCAAGTTCTTCTTATATAACATATTCTGAAATTCACGCCTTTTGCGACAGCGTTTGCAAAGGGCTTAAACTTCGTGCGGTAAACGCCGCCGTCACTTTTGACAGGGAGGCCCTGTCAAAAGAGGCGATAAGCGACGTGACGAACCATATCCGCACAAAAAACGTTATACTTAACGGCTATTTTAACGGCGCGGAGTACGGCGTCTCGGGCGACTGTATAGATATAGGACTGAAGTTCGGAGGTTATGACAGAATAATCGAATGCGGCTTTGAGCGCATTTTCAAAAAAGAGATAGCGGACAGGTTCGGCTTTACGCCCGCGGTGACCTTTTCGGGTGTGCTTGAAGCACAGGATTTGGCGCCGGCACAGCAGAAACCGCAGTCGGCGGCGCCCGCGGCGGCAGAGGCAAAGCCGGAAACCGAGGCGGTACAAAAGCCGAGTGAAAAAGTTTACGACTATAAACCGAAGGACGGACTGCCGGTTTACCTTGAAAGCGCGAAACGGTTTTTCGGCAGAAAGATAGACGCGAACGTCACGCCTCTTAAAAGCATAATACCGCCTGAGAATCCCGACGACCAGGTAAAAATAAGCGTATGGGGCGAAGTATCCGGGCTTGAAATTTCCGACCGCAATACGCGGCGCGGAAAGAGAATGGTGTCCTATCAGTTTAATTTCAGCGACGGCACGAACACCTTTGCCGCCTCGCTCAAAAAATTCTTTGACCCCAAGTATAACGACGACGTCGATTACGAGGTCAGCCGCTTTAAGAAGTCGCTTAAAGAGCTGAAAGACGGCGCCGCGGTTATAGTAAACGGCGATTACGGCTATGATAACTGGTCAAACTCCTTTATTGTTGAAGTTACGGCGCTTGCCACACTTGAAAAATACAAAAAACGCGATAATCACGAGGGAGCAAAACGCGTCGAGCTGCACTGCCATACAAATATGTCGGCGAAGGACGCGGTGTCCGGCGCCGGCGATCTCATCGATACCGCCTACTCGTGGGGGCATAAGGCGATAGCCATAACAGACCACGGCGTGGTGCAGGCGTATCCGGCGGCGGCTTCCGCGCTTAAATCGATACGCAAAAAAGGCGGCGATTTCAAGGTTATCTACGGCGTTGAAAGTTATTTTATCGATGACGTAAGGCATGACATTTCAAATCTTTCCTCAAAGGAAATGTCAAGGATGCGCAACCATCAGATAATTCTTGTGAAGAACAAAGCGGGACTGAAAAACCTTTACAGACTGGTCTCCGGCGCGCACCTTAACTGTTTCCATTCGCGCCCGATTACTCTTCGCAGCGAACTTGATAAATACCGCGAGGGTCTCATAATCGGCTCGGCATGCGAGCAGGGCGAGCTGTATCGCGCCGTTGTTGACGGCAAAAGTCACGACGAGCTTATTGAAATCGCAAAGTATTATGATTATCTCGAAATACAGCCGGTTGCAAACAACGAATTCATGGTGCGCGAGAGCGCCGCGCCCGAGCGCACAGATAAAAACGGCAATATAATACACAACCGTTTCAGACACGTTACAAGCGATGACGTTATAAGGGATTTCAACCGCAAAATCGTTGAAATAGCGGATGAGCTTTCCATGCCGGTAGTCGCGACGGGCGACGTGCATTTCCTGCGTGAGGAGGATGGCGTTATACGCCAGATAGTTCTCGCGGGTCAGGGCTTTGACGATATCGAGTTTCAGGCGCCGCTCTACCTTAAAACCACCGATGAAATGCTCGCGGATTTCGATTATTTCGGTTCGCGCGCGGCTGAATTTGTAATTGACAACCCGAATAAAATCGCCGATATGGTGGATGGCGACATTCTTCCCGTGCCGGAGGGCAACTATCCGCCGACTATTGAGGGCTCGGACGAGCTGCTTGAAAAGATATGCTGGGATAACGCGCATCGCATATACGGCGAGGATCTGCCGGAGCTGGTTAAAAACAGACTTGAAAAAGAATTGAATTCAATAATAAACAACGGTTTTTCCATAATGTACATTTCGGCGCAGAAGCTTGTGGCATACAGTGAGGAAAAGGGCTATCTTGTCGGCTCGCGGGGCTCCGTCGGCTCGTCCTTCGTCGCGACGATGGCAGGCATTTCCGAAGTAAATCCGCTGCCGGCGCATTACGTTTGCCCCAACTGTCATCACAGCGAGTTTTTCAGCAGCGGCGAATACGGCTCGGGCTTCGATCTGCCTGAAAAGAACTGCCCGCACTGCGGTATCGCGATGAACCGCGACGGACATAACATCCCCTTTGAGACATTTCTCGGCTTCAAAGGCGATAAGGTGCCCGATATAGACCTCAACTTCTCCGATGAAGTGCAGAACGACGTTCAGGAATACACTAAAACGCTTTTCGGCGCGGGTAACGTTTACAAAGCGGGCACCATTACCACGATAGCCGAGAAAACGGCGTTCGGCTTTGTTAAGGCGTATGCGGAAAAAATGGGCATTACGATAAGTACGCCCGAGCTTAACCGTCTGGCGAAAGCGGTCGAAAACGCCAAGGTCAAGACGACTACCGGTCAGCATCCGGCGGGTATGATAATAGTGCCGAACGATATGACGATATACGATTTCTGTCCCGTTCAGCACCCGGCTGACGACGTGAATTCCGATATAATCACCACCCATTTCGATTTTCATTCGATACACGATACCATTCTTAAACTTGATGAGCTCGGCCACGTCGTGCCGACTACCTATAAGTATCTTGAAATGTATTCGGGGATATCCGTAAACGATGTTTCGATGAGTGATAAGGATGTTATGAGTCTTTTTGTTTCGCCCGCGGCGCTCGGCGTTACGGCGGATGAGATTCTTTCGAGCACCGGTACGCTCGGACTTCCCGAATTCGGCACAAAGCTCACAAGAGATATGCTTATAGACTGTAAACCGCAGACCTTCGCCGATTTGCTTCAGATATCCGGACTTTCCCACGGCACGAATGTGTGGCACGGAAACGCCAAGGAGCTTATCGATAACGGTACCTGCACGATAAGCGAGGTTATCGGAACAAGAGACAACATCATGGTTTATCTGATACAGCAGGGTATGGATGAAAGCCGCGCTTTCAAGATAACCGAAACAGTGCGTAAGGGTATGTACGCAAAGGGCAAGATATCCGATGACGACTGGAATAAAATGGCTGACGATATGCGCGCGGTGGGCGTGCCCGAATGGTACATACAAAGCTGTAAGAAAATAGAGTATATGTTCCCGAAGGCGCACGCGGCGGCATACGTGATATCGGCGCTTAAAATCGGCTGGTATAAGGTGCACCGCCCGCTTGAATATTACTGTGCCTACTTTACCGCGAGGCCCGAAAACGTGGATGTTGAAACCGTGGTTAAGGGTCACGCGGCGGTGCGCGCGCTTATGACCGAGATTGCCGCAAAGGGTAAAGAGGCGTCGGCGAAGGAACAGGAGGTTTACGGCAACCTGCTCATATTCAATGAGATGATGGCAAGGGGAATAGAGATATTGCCTATTGATATCAAACATTCTCACGCCATGAGATTTTTGCCGGAGGACGGAAAAATGCGTCTGCCGTTCGGCGCGCTTGCCGGTATAGGCGAAAAGGCGGCGTATTCGATTTACGAGGCGACAAGCGCGGGCGATTTTGTTTCAAAGGAAGACTTTGCCGCGTGTGCGGGCGTCTCAAAAACAATTATCGAAAAGCTTGCCGAGCTCGGGGCGCTCGGCGATTTGCCTGATACCAATCAAATGTCTTTGTTCGGATAAAATCATTTATTATATATATGTGTGTGGAAAGCCGCGGACTCCGTTTTTATCGGTGTTTGCGGCTTTTATGTATGCTCACGGAAAAAGGAAATTATTAAAAAAAGTAAAAAAAGGTTGCAATTTTGTAACTTTTGTGTATAATAGTATTGTATTGGTTACAAAGTTGTAACCGAAAGAAGTTTAATTTAAGGAGAAGTTCCTATTCTTAACAGTATCCGTGATTTTGCCGTAAAAGCGGCAAAAACAGTAAAAAGAACAGTCAGTAAAAACTCTAAAAATATAATATCCGTAATGTTCGCCGCGGTGTCGGTCTTCGCGATTTTCGCCTGCCTGCTTTTCGGCGGAGTAAGACTCGGCTATAATATCAGTATGGATGGCAAGGTCATCACCACGGTGAGCAGTAAAAACGTCTATTATTCGGCTTGCGAAATAGTCGCACAGATAGTTGAGGGCGACGATGTGCTTTCCGTTCTGCCCGAAATCGAGATAGAAGCGGTTGTGACCGCCGATGACACGGTAAACAACTGTGACGAGGTCGTAAACGCCATCATCGATAACACCGATGAGATAGTATGGGCTTCCCGTCTGCATATAAACGGCGAGGCGTACGGCTGTGCGGAGCCGGAGGCGTTGGAAGCCGCGCTTGAAGCGCGCAGGACCGCGTTTGATATACCGGGCGCGGTATGCAAAAGCGAGTTTGCTGATGAAGTGCTCGTCGAAGAGGGCTATTTCATCAAAGATGAGGTAGACGGGATATCCGCGCTTTCGGAGAGCATCGCGCTTATAAAAGTAAAAACGGTGGTTACCGAGTCGCGGTTGCAGTCGGTGCCGTATCAAACAGTTACCCAAAAGACCTCGGAGAAGCCGGCCGGCTACGTCAGCGTCAGCCGTCAGGGCGTATGCGGCACGGTGGAAATCAAAACCGACATCATATATATAAACGGTGAGGAAACCGACAGAATAACCACCTCGTCGAAGGTGACCGCGGAGCCGGTCAATGAGATAATCACGGTAGGCACCGCGCGTACTTCCGGCGCGGGCGCAAGAGCGGTACTCAAATTCCCGCTGCCCGCGGGCGTTTGGGAAATATCCTGTCCGTTCGGCAAAGGCGGTCACAAGGGTGTTGATTTACGTGCTCCGCACGGTACGCCGATAATGGCGGCGGCAGGCGGCACGGTCACGCTGGCGGGTGTTTACCGCAACTACGGCAACTGCGTTATAATCGATCACGGCAACGGCTTTTCAACCCTCTATGCGCACGCGAGCAGTCTTTGCGTAAGGCAGGGCGATAAGGTTTCCGCCGGCGAAGTTATAGCGCTTGTCGGCTCGACCGGTTACTCAACCGGCAACCACCTGCATTTTGAAGTTTATGTCGGTGAAAACAGGGTAAATCCCCAACCGTATATAGGACTTTGATAAATCTTTGCGTCATAATGCTCCCGGAGTTTGCTCCGGGAGCATTTTTTTGCCTTTATCACTTGACTAAACCACAATATATGGTATATAATAACTTCTGTATCGGTATTAAATAACTACGGTTGAGATTTGTCCGGTTGCTTCTGCTTAAAGCTATGCACCGTTTTCGGTGCGGGGACCGCGGTATTATTGCGTCCGGCAAAGCGGCAAACCGGTTTGACTGTTACGATTAAATCAGGAGGAAAGAGTTTTGGCTCAGACAAAGGTTGAATACGGCAACGAAAGCATACAGAAGCTTGAAGGTCCCGACAGGGTGCGTAAACGCCCCGGCGTTATTTTCGGTTCGGACGGCCTTGACGGTTGCGAGCATTCCGTATTTGAGGTTATTTCCAATTCCATAGATGAGGCGCGCGAGGGCTACGGCAAAAAAATCGTTGTGACAAAATTTGCCGACGGTTCGATAGAAGTCGAGGATTTCGGGCGCGGTTGTCCGGTAGATTTCAACAACAAAGAAAACTGCTTTAACTGGGAACTTGTCTACTGCGAGCTCTACGCTGGCGGCAAGTACAATACCAACGACGGCGCGAATTACGAATATTCCGTAGGCCTTAACGGCCTCGGTCTTTGCTCGACTCAGTATTCCGCCGAGTATATGGAGGTCGAAGTAAAGCGCGACGGTTACAAATACAATCTGCGCTTTGAAAAGGGCTACAACGTAGGCGGACTCAAAAAAGAACCGTACTCCGGCAAGGATACGGGCACCAAGACCCGCTGGAAGCCCGATATCGAGGTATTCACCGATATAAATATTCCGAGCGAGTATTTTACAGACACTCTGCGCCGTCAGGCGATAGTGAACAACGGGCTGAAATTCGAGTTCCGCGAACAGCAGGGCGCGAGATTTATTTCCCGCGAGATAGTGTATAAAAACGGTATAGAGGATTACGTTAACGAAACGGTCGGCGAAAACAAGCTTACCTCGGTACAGCTCTGGCATACCGAGCGCAAAGGGCGCGACCGTGAGGACAAGCCCGAGTACAAGGTGAAAATCAACGTCGCTCTCACATTTTCAAATACCGTTCAGCTTAAAGAGTATTACCATAATTCAAGCTGGCTTGAATACGGAGGCGCGCCCGAAAAAGCGGTGCGCAACGCGTTTGTGTACCAGATAGACGCCTATATAAAGCAGAGCGGCAAGTATAAGTCGGGCGAGAGCAAGGTCACATTCGCGGATATCGAGGAGTGCCTCGTGCTTGTTATCTCCTCGTTTTCGACAATAACGTCTTACGAGAATCAGACTAAAAAGTCAATTACCAATAAATTTATAGCCGACGCGATGACCGAGTTTTTGCGCCACCAGCTCGAAATCTATTTTATAGAGAACAAGGCGGAAGCCGACAGAATAGCCGAGCAGGTGCTCATAAACAAGCGCAGCCGCGAGAGAAGCGAAAAAGAACGCATAAACATAAAGAAAACGCTTCAAAGCAGTAACTCCATGGTGGATCGCGTTCAGAAGTTTGTAGACTGCCGCAGCCGCGACGTTGCGGAGCGCGAGCTTTATATTGTGGAGGGCGATTCGGCGCTCGGCTCGTGCAAGCTTGCACGCGACGCGCAATTCCAGGCGATTATGCCGGTGCGCGGCAAAATACTTAACTGCCTTAAAGCCGAATACGATAAAATTTTCAAAAGCGAGATAATTACCGACCTGCTTAAAGTGCTCGGATGCGGCGTTGAGGTCAAATCAAAATCGAATAAGAGTCTTTCAAATTTCAATATGGATAACCTGCGTTGGAGTAAAATAATTATATGTACGGACGCGGACGTCGACGGTTTCCATATCCGCACGCTTATTCTTACTATGATTTACCGCCTGATGCCTACGCTGATAGCCGAGGGCAAGGTGTTTATCGCCGAAACTCCGCTTTATGAGATAAACACTAGGAGCAAAACCTATTTTGCCTACGACGAAAACGAAAAGAAAGAAATACTCGAAAAAATAGAGGGTGAAAAATACACCTTACAGCGCAGTAAGGGACTCGGCGAAAACCAGCCCGATATGATGAACCTTACTACAATGAACCCCGATACCCGCCGTCTTATAAAGATAATGCCGGACGACGCGCAGATGACCGCCGAAATGTTCGATTTACTGCTCGGCGACAATCTCGCCGGCAGAAAAGATTATATTGCCGATAACGGATATCTTTATATGGACGATATAGATTTGAGTTAGGAGAAAACAAATGGCTCAAAGGAAGAGGAAAGAAACAGCACAGGATAAAAAGCGCCCCGAGGCGCAGGCGTATATCGCCGGCGCCGGCACCGTTGTTGACGAGAGCGTTACCGAAACGCTCAAATCAAATTTCATGCCCTACGCGATGAGCGTAATAGTATCCCGCGCCATACCTGAAATCGACGGTTTTAAGCCGTCGCACAGAAAACTGCTTTATACGATGTATAAAATGGGACTGCTGGACGGTCCTACAATAAAATCGGCTAATATCGTCGGGCGTACCATGCAATTAAATCCCCACGGCGACGCGGCGATTTATGATACCATGGTGCGGCTGAGTGAAGGCAACGGCGCGCTTCTGCATCCGTTTGTCGCTTCGAAGGGTTCGTTCGGCAAGGCGTATTCGCGCGATATGCAGTGCGCCGCCGCGCGTTATACCGAAGCAAAGCTCGCGCCTATATCGGCGGAGCTTTTCGCCGATATAGAAAAAGATACGGTCGATTTTGTCGACAACTATGACGCGACCATGAAAGAGCCGGTGCTTTTCCCGGTAACTTTCCCGACGGTGCTTGTAAACGCCAATATGGGTATCGCCGCCGGCATGGCAAGCTCTATTTGTTCGTTTAATCTCAAAGAGGTTTGCGAGACCACGATAGCTTATATAAAGGATGAGGACATAAACATCGCCGATACGCTTCCCGCTCCCGACTTTTCGATAGGCGGAGAATTGCTTTATAACCGCGAGCAAATGGAAAAAATATATGAAACCGGGCGCGGCAGTTTTAAGGTGAGGGGCACCTACGTTTACGATAAAGCCAACAACTGCATAGATATCAAGTCCATACCGCCCACCACGACGACCGAGGCGATAATCGAAAAGGTCATAGAGCTCGCAAAGGCGAAAAAGATAACCGAAATTAACGATATACGCGACGAAACCGACCTTTCCGGTTTGCAGATAACCGTTGACTTAAAGCGCGGCACAGACCCCGAAAAGCTTATGGCAAAGCTTTATAAGATGACCCCGCTTCAGGATAGCTTTGCCTGCAATTTCAACGTCCTTATCGCCAGCACTCCGCGCGTTATGGGCATAAAGGAGATAATCAGCGAGTGGGTCGCGTTCAGAAGCGAGTGTGTGCGCCGTCGCGTTTATTACAAGCTTTCGAAAGCAAAGGATAAACTTCACCTGCTTAAAGGTATGCAGAAGATACTGCTCGATATCGATAAGGCGATAAAGATAGTGCGTGAAACCGCCAACGAAAAAGACGTGGTGCCTAACCTCATGATAGGATTCGGCATTGATGAGATTCAGGCGGAATACGTTGCCGAAATAAAACTCCGCCACTTGAACCGCGAGTATATACTGGACCGGCTTGAAGATATAGAGAAACTGCAAAAAACCATTGAGGAGATGCAGTCGATACTCGATTCGCGCTCCAAAATCAAGCGCATTATAGTAGATGAGCTTACCGAGGTTATGGAAAAATACGGCGCCGAGCGAAAGACCGCCATTGTATCGACTTACGAGGACGACGCGGATACCGATGACGGGCCGGTAGACGATTCACCCGTGACTCTGTTCTTTACCCGCGACGGATATTTCAAAAAAATCACGCCGCAGTCGCTTCGTATGAGCGGCGAGCAGAAGCTAAAGGACGGCGATAAGCTTGTGCAAACAATAGAGGCGGCAAACGATTACGATTTGCTGTTCTTTACCAACGCCGAACAGGTATACAAGAGCCGCGTCGCCGATTTTGCCGACGGTAAGGCGAGCGTGCTTGGCGACTTTGTAGCCGGTAAACTTGAATACGACGAGGGTGAAAGCAGCATTTATATGGTCGCAACCAAGGACTATTCCGGATTTATGCTCTTTGTGTTTGATAACGGCAGAATAGCAAAGGTTCCGCTTTCCTCGTACGAGACCAAAACGAACCGCAAAAAGCTGATAAAGGCGTACTGCGGAAAATTCAAATTACATTCGGTATTCCATTTTGACTCCGACCGTGATATAATACTCAAATCGACGGGCGGCAGAATGCTTATAGTGAACACCGCTTCCATTCCGCTTAAATCCTCAAAGGAGAACGGCGGCATAGCGGTCATGACGCAAAAGAAAGGTCAGCGAATCTACACCGTTAAGAATTATACCGCCGGCAAACTCGAAAACGAGCACCGCTACCGCACCAAAAATCTTCCCGCGGCGGGTTCGCTCGCGCCCTCCGGCGGCGCATCGCAGGCAAAACTCAATCTGTAAAACAAAAACCGCTCAAAAAGCGTAAACGCAATTCGGGCGGCTGTCCGCCCGAAGTCGCAAACGCCGTTTTGGGCTGACGTTTTAAGTTTTCGCATTTTGATTTAATTTATACATTTCTCTTTGGAGTTGATAAACAAATGAGCAAAGAACTTGCCAAACAGTACGACCCGAAAGAAGTTGAAGACCGCATATATAAAATGTGGCTTGACGGCAAATATTTTCACGCAAAGCGCGAGGAGGGAAAGGATACCTATACGATAGTTATCCCGCCTCCGAATATTACCGGTCAGCTCCATATGGGCCACGCGCTGGATAATACCTTGCAGGATATTCTCATCCGATTTAAGCGTATGCAGGGGTACGATACCCTGTGGCTTCCCGGCACCGACCACGCTTCTATCGCGACCGAGGCGAAAATAGTCGAGGCAATGCGCAAAGAGGGCGTAACCAAGGAGGATATCGGAAGAGAGGGCTTCCTTGAACGCGCCTGGGACTGGAAAGCCAAATACGGCGGCAGAATTATCGAGCAGCTTAAAAAGATGGGCTCCTCCTGCGACTGGGACCGTGAGCGCTTCACTATGGACGAGGGCTGTTCAAAAGCCGTGCGCGAGGTTTTCGTAAACCTTTATAACAAAGGACTTATTTACAGGGGCGAGCGCATAATAAACTGGTGTCCGCACTGCCTTACCTCGATATCCGACGCCGAAGTTGAATACGAGGACCAGGCGGGTCACTTCTGGCATCTGCGTTACCCGTTCAGCGACGGCAGCGGATATCTTGAACTTGCGACCACCCGTCCCGAAACTCTGCTCGGCGATACCGCCGTCGCGGTAAACCCGAACGATGAAAGATATAAGGACGTCGTGGGCAAAACTCTTATTTTGCCTATCGTTCACCGTGAGATACCGGTCGTTGCCGACGATTATGTGGAAATTGATTTCGGTACCGGCGTTGTTAAAATCACACCGGCGCACGACCCGAACGACTTTGAAGTGGGCCTCCGCCATAATCTGCCGGTCGTAAATGTTCTGACCGAGGATGCCAGGATCACATCCGATTATCCGAAGTACGCCGGTATGGACAGATATGAGGCGAGAAAAGCGATAGTCGCCGACCTTGAAGCCGAGGGTGCCCTCGTAAAGGTCGAGGATTATAACCATAACGTCGGCACCTGCTACCGTTGCGGCACCACCGTTGAGCCGCGCGTTTCAAAGCAGTGGTTCGTTAAAATGAAGCCGCTCGCCGGCCCCGCTATTGAGGCGGTTAAAAAAGGCGAGACGAAATTCGTGCCTTCGCGCTTTGAAAAGGTTTATTTTCACTGGCTCGAAAATATCCGCGACTGGTGCATTTCGCGCCAGCTCTGGTGGGGTCACAGAATACCCGCCTGGTATTGCGACGACTGCGGCGAAATAACCGTCAGCCGTGACGGGGCAAGCTGCTGCGCGCACTGCGGCAGTAAAAACATACACCAGGACCCCGATACGCTTGACACCTGGTTTTCTTCGGCGCTCTGGCCGTTTTCGACTCTCGGATGGCCCGAGCAGACAGAGGACCTCAAACACTATTATCCGACGAATACGCTCGTTACCGGCTACGATATTATACCGTTCTGGGTAATGCGTATGATGTTCTCGGGAATAGAGCATACCGGCGAAGTGCCTTTTGATACGGTGCTTATCCACGGTCTTGTACGCGATTCGCAGGGCAGGAAGATGTCTAAGTCGCTCGGCAACGGCGTAGACCCGCTTGAAGTTATAGACAGCTTCGGCGCGGACGCGCTTCGCTTCTCGCTTGCAACCGGCAACAGTCCCGGCAATGATATGAGATATATTCCCGAACGCGTTGAGGCAAGCCGCAATTTTGCAAATAAGATATGGAACGCCGCGCGGTTCATACTTATGAATCTTAAAGGTGAAGCGCCGCTTGAATTCGAACTGTCCGATCTTTCGCTTGAAGATAAGTGGATAATATCCAAATATAACACTCTCATTAAAGAAGTTACGGTCAACCTCGACCGCTTTGAGCTCGGTATGGCGGTGCAGAAGCTATATGATTTCATCTGGGATGTTTTCTGCGACTGGTATATAGAAATATGCAAATCACGCTTAAACGGGGAGGATGAAAAGGCGGCGAATACCGCTCGCGCCGTTTTGGTGTTCGTATTCGGAGGCACGCTGAAACTCCTTCATCCATTTATGCCGTTTATAACCGAGGAAATATGGCAGAGTATGCCGAAAGGCGAGGGCGAAGAGGTCATTATGACCTGTTCTTTCCCGAAGTTTGATAAAGCTTATGACTTTGCGGACGAGGAAACCGAGTTTGAACGCATAATGCAGGTTATAAGGGCGATAAGAAACCGCAGAGCGGAAATGAACGTTCCGCCCTCAAAGAAAGCGCAGGTTTTCATAAAGACCGATTACCCTGAAACCTTCACGGCGGGCGCGGCTTATATATGCCGTCTGGCTTACGCGTCGGACAGCGGCGTGGTGGCTTCCTACGATGACGATACCGCCGTTTGCGTGGTTACCGATTCGGCTACGGCGTATATGCCGATGAGCGAGCTTATCGATATTGAAGCGGAGCTTGAGCGCCTTAATAAAGAGCTCCTGAAAGCAAACGAGGATAAGCGGTTCTTTGAAAACAAGCTCAATAATCAGGGCTTCATTTCAAAGGCGCCCGAAGCGGTCATAAATAAGCAAAAAGAGGGACTCGAAAAGGTGCTTCAGAGAATTGCGCTTATAAACAGCAGTATCGAACGGCTTAAAAAATAATATAACGCTTAAACCAAAAGAGGGTGGCAGAAAATCTGCCGCCCTCTTTTTTGCGGGGAGAGTTTTATGTTTTGCCCCCGCTATATCAAACGGCCAATAAGCAAAAAATCGAAAACCGACTGCGCTTTAATTGACCTGAAAATATTATCGGTAAACTGAACGGTAAAACACCTGTAAAATAATGGAACCGACAAAATAACGGATATTTTTTACTTTAACATCGACAGCTTTTTTATACGCGTGCATATATAATTTTTATATATGTACGTTTTCTTTTTCGGAGGTTAAAAAAATGGCAGTTGAAATCACGATAAAGGGCGAGGTCGTAACGGCGTGTCTTTCGGGCGAGATAGACCACCACAGCGCCGCCGGGATGAGAGAAAAAATCGACGAGGCGATAGACTGCAATATGCCGTCTATTCTCGTGCTCGATTTCGGCGGAGTAAGTTTTATGGATAGCTCGGGTATAGGTCTTATTATGGGCAGATACCGGAATCTTCAAAAAATCGGCGCAAAAATGAATATAACCGGAGCGTCGCCGCAGATATCAAAGGTGCTGCGTCTTGCCGGGATGAACCGGCTTGCAAAGCTTGACTGAAAGGAAGTATAAAAATGCAAATAATCAATAAGTTCAATATGAGTCTTTTTGCGCGCTCGGCAAACGAGGGCTTTGCCCGTTCGTGCATATCGGCGTTTGCCGCGCAGCTTGACCCCACGCTCGAAGAGCTTAATGACATTAAAACCGCCGTTTCAGAGGCGGTGACAAACTGTATAGTCCACGCCTACCGCGAAAAGCTCGGTAAAATTTACATAACGGCGGAGATAGTCGAGGGCGGCGTTCTTAAAATAAGGATAAGGGATACCGGCTGCGGTATAGAAAACGTACCGCTCGCCCTTGAACCGCTTTTTACCACCGTCGGCGGTGAGCGCGCGGGGCTTGGCTTTGCCGTTATGCAGAGCTTTATGGACAGTGTGCGCGTGACGTCGAAGGTCGGCAAGGGCACAACGGTCCTTATGAAAAAAAGAATAGCGCCGAGAATAACCGTAAATGGTTAAGGATAAGAATAGGGAAGCGTTTATAAGCGATAATCTGCGGCTTGTAGGGCATCTTTGCAGGCGGTTTTGCGGGCGCGGTATCGAGTATGACGATTTATATCAGGCGGGTTGCGTTGGGCTTGTAAAAGCGGCGGACGCTTTTGACGATTCGCTCGGCTTCCGCTTTTCGACCTACGCCGTACCGGTCGTTTTGGGCGAGATACGCCGCCTTTTTCGCGACGGCGGCAGCATAAAGGTTTCGAGGAGTCTTAAAGAGCTTTCACTTAAAATAAACCGTGAAAAAATTTTGTTTGAAAACGAATTCGGTACCGAGCCCACGGTGTTTCAGATAGCTGAAAAGCTCGGCGTCTCCGCCGAGGAGGTCGCCGAGGCGCTTGACGCCGCAAGACCCGCGCTGTCGCTTACCGCCGCTTTCGATGACGGCGAAAATCAAACCGACGTGCCGGTGGTGTCCGGCGTTCAGGCGCTCGATGATAAGCTGTTGCTTCAAAGCGCGGTTTTGCGCCTTGAACCGAAAGAACAGCTGCTCGTGCGCCTGCGTTTTTTCGAGCAGCTTACTCAAAACGAAACGGCAAAACGCCTCGGCACTACGCAGGTTGGCGTTTCGCGCGCCGAAAAGAAGATTCTCTCAAAGCTTCGCGCGATTATTGGACCTCTTACTTGACAAACCGTGCCGCGTGAGTATATACTTTTATGTATATTGAACGGGGGTGCGTGAGTTGAAGCCCATTCTGTATTTTGTCGTTCCGTGCTATAACGAGCAGGAGGTACTGCCCGTAAGCTGCCGCTTGTTTACCGATAAGCTGTCAAGTCTTATCGCTTCCGGCGTGATTTCCGATAAAAGCAGGGTCCTTTTTGTCGATGACGGCAGCAGGGATAACACCTGCGCCTTAATTAAGGAATTTGCCGAGAAGAACGGTTTGGTTTGCGCGCTTAAACTCAGCCGTAACCGCGGCCATCAGAACGCTCTGCTCGCCGGTCTTATGGCGGCAAAGGACAGGTGCGATATAGCGATTTCGCTCGACTGTGACGGTCAGGACGATATAAACGCCGCCGATGAAATGATAAAGCAGTATCTTGACGGGTGTGATATTGTTTACGGCGTCCGCAAAAACCGCAAAACCGATTCGGCTTTCAAGCGCGGGAGCGCGCAGCTGTTTTATAAACTGCTGAACGCCATGGGCGCCGAGACGGTTTATAATCACGCCGATTACCGCCTTCTCTCAAAAAGGGCGCTGGCGGCTCTCGGCGAATATAAAGAGGTTAACCTGTACCTTCGCGGGATGACGTCGCTTGTCGGTTTCAAATCGACCTGCGTGTATTATGACCGTACCGAGCGACTGGCGGGCGAAAGCAAGTATACATTCGGGAAAATGATATCGCTCGCGCTCGACGGTATAACAAGCTTTACGGTAAAACCGATAAGAATTATAACGGCGGTGGGCTTTGTTATCGCGATAATCAGCTTTATAGGTATTATCTGGTCAGTCGTGGCGCGGCTTGCCGGCGATACCGTAAGCGGCTGGGCTTCAACTGTGGCGATTATATGCTTCCTCGGCGGAATACAGATTTTGAGCATAGGCGTTATAGGCGAATATATAGGTAAGATCTATCTTGAAACCAAGCACCGCCCGCGTTACACCGTGGAACAGGAAATCAATATGCAATGATTCGCAAAATATTGTATTTTCCGCCCTGCAAAAGCAGGGCGGTTTTCATCTTAACACTATATATTGAGGAGCAATTGCGGAGTGTACACAAACCCGCAAAAAAAGTTTGAAAAAGAGTCAAAAAAGTGTTGACAACAGAATATGGATGTGATAATATAATCGAGCGCCCCGAAAAAAGGGTGTACGCTTAGTGTGCGGCAAAAATACGGGCATAAATGCTTGTAAAAAGCCCGCATTAAGCGCCGGATCTGCCGGACGTATGAGAGAATGAATTATGAGTAGAATGCAAAACTGCTCGTGATGAAAACTCCCGTATGTACGGACTGAACCGGACACAAAAATGAACCTTGAAAATTAAACAACGACAGACAAGATAAGGACCCTAAGAGATTCTTTGAGAAATCTGGAATGAAAAAATGCGTCAGCAAAAAGTGACGAATGAGTCAAAAGACGATTCTGAGAAGATTTTAGCACGAAAGTGTTAAGATACAATATTTAGAGAGTTTGATCCTGGCTCAGGACGAACGCTGGCGGCGTGCCTAACACATGCAAGTCGAACGGAGTATTACGCTGAAATCGAGAGCAGCTTGCTGCAGGAAATTTCTTGTAATACTTAGTGGCGGACGGGTGAGTAACGCGTGAGGAACCTGCCTTACAGAGGGGGACAACAGTTGGAAACGACTGCTAATACCGCATAACATATCGAGAGGACATCCTCTGGATATCA
>JAEEWM010000016.1 GCA_016287385.1 Clostridiaceae bacterium
GCTGAAGGGCGCCTGGGTGCCCCAGCGGGAAGGCGTGTTGACGCCGAAAACGAAGCTCTCGATGCACTTTTTGACCTCGGGATAGGTGAGGTGATCTTCGCGCACGAAGGGAGCGAGATAGGTATCGAACGACGAGAACGCCTGGGCGCCCGCCCACTCGTTCTGCATAATGCCGAGGAAGTTGACCATCTGGTTGCAGAGGGTGGAAAGGTGGTTGGCGGGTGAGGAGGTGATTTTGCCCGGAACGCCGCCGAGGCCTTCCTGAATCAGCTGTTTAAGACTCCAACCGGCGCAGTAACCGGTGAGCATGGAAAGGTCGTGCAGATGAATATCCGCGTTTCTGTGCGCGTTGGCGATCTCTTCGTCATAAACCTCGCTGAGCCAGTAATTCGCCGTAATTGCGCCTGAATTTGAAAGAATAAGACCGCCTACCGAATAAGTGACGGTCGCGTTTTCCTTAACGCGCCAGTCATTTATTTTAAGATAGTTATCAACTATATCCTTATAGTTTAAGAGGGTAGAGTTGATATTGCGGACCTTCTCACGCTGTTTGCGGTAAAGGATGTACGCCTTCGCTACGTCGGCGTAACCCGATTCCGAAAGCACCTTTTCGACGCTGTCCTGAATAGATTCAACGGAAATCTTACCGTCCTTAATTTTCGATTCAAAATCAGCGGTTACGTGAAGAGCAATCAAATCTATGACGCTCGGATGAGATTGTTTGCCTTGCGCTTCAAAGGCCTTGGAAATAGCGGCGCTGATTTTACTGATGTTAAAATCGGTAATGCTGCCGTCGCGCTTGACTACCTGATACATAATATACCCCTTTTTTATTATGATTTCTGCTGAAAACACACTTTCAGCCGTGCATTTTGTATTCTACCACGAACACAATATTTTGTCAATATGTTTATAAAAAATTTTTAATAACCACAATATATAGTTGTTTACTCGACACCGCGAAGCCGGGTGTCAGGTATGAATTCTTTTGCTATTTCGGCAAATTTATACATTTTATCGAAACTCGGCGCCGTCAGGTTGCCGTAGGGCACTGAATCGCGGTCGGTGAACCTTTGAAGGAAATACCGTTTTGCGCCCTTAATCATTTCGCCGATTTTAATAAAATCTTCTTCGTCATGCAGTTCATTCACCACTGTGGTGCGAAACTCATATTCGGTATCGCCGTTCATCAAAATCGAAATGCTTTTGTATATAAGGTCTAAGTCCACGCTTTCCACTCCGCAGGTCAAAGGATATTTTTCGGGTGAGTTTTTTATATCCATTGCGACGTATTCAACAAGTCCGGTATCGAGGATTTCTTTGAGTCTGTCCGGATGATAACCGTTGGTATCAAGCTTTACGCGATATCCGGTATCGTGTATCCGTTTTATCAGCGCGGGCAGGTCTTTGTGCATAAGCGGTTCACCGCCCGTTATTGCCACGCCCTCGAGCAAACCCCTGCGGCTGTTCAGAAAATCTATCAGCTCATCCTCATCCATAGTGGCTTTCATCGTGCCGTCTATAAGCTCGAAGTTATGGCAGAAGGGACACCGAAAGTCGCACCCGCCGAGAAATATTGTGCAGGAAACGCAACCCGGGAAATCAAGCAGCGTCATTTTTTGAATTCCGTGTAATTTCATACTTCCTCCTATACCGCCGAAAGCACGTGCAGATTTCTTATGTTGGGGTCGTCGATTCCGTCGTTCACGGAATACGCGTGCTTTTCGAGGTCGCCGCAGCCCGCTTTGGTAAGACTCTGTTTTACAAGCTCGTCAATGATATCGGCGGCAACGCCCTCTATTGCGTAATACTTTTCTTCCGCGAGCTCCCGCGAATTATCGGTGGTTATAAGATATTCCATTATCTCCGCTTCAATAGACAGCTTCGGAAGCGCACGGAGCGCCTTGAAACTCCACTTGTAATACGGCTGATAAACGCAGTTGAGCAGGAAAATTGCCGAAATAGCGTGCTTTACAAACTCGAAAACCGCAAGTTGAGCCCCCGCGAATTCACCGCGGGCTATCAGACGTTTATAGTTATACTGACCGGACTGTGCCATTAAGAGCAGATTACCCGCAAGCTTTTTAAGCCGTATATCACCCGGAAAGTAGGAGAGGTTTTCGCGTATCCTGGTCAGTTCACCGTAATTATCAAAAAAGATTTTGCCGTTTGTCGCCTCGGCGAGCGATTGCTCGGGCAAAGTAAGCCATTCGTGCAGGGTGAGCACGCCGTCAGCCGAACCTGTTTTTTCCGTAAAAAACTCACTTATCCTTATAACGCCGCGGCGCGCACCGCCGACGGGGGAGAGGATACCTTTCTTAACTCCCATAAATTCTCCCGGAAGTTTTGCATATGCGCGTTCGAGCAAAAACGCGGTGCGTCGGTCAACGGTATCCTCATCCGGCAGAAAAATGCAAAATCCCGCCTCGAAGTCATGGTCGGTCGAAATTTCATCGTCAAACCCGAAACATTCCGAACCGCTGCCGGTAATGCCGCAGGCAAGTTTCGGAAGAACATCGGGAAATTCATTTTCGAGCATCGGCTTTCCGTATTCCTCAAAAAATCTTTCGGCAAGCTCAATCCCTTTCATATATTTCCTTCGCTTTCCGGCTTAACTCGCTTGCGGCGGCAAAATAGCCGTAAAATGAAAATGAGGGCGCGCATTTTTCACAGACGAAAGCGTAGTATCCGTCCTTCGGTACGCTTTCGGTGTTGAGCAGGTCGTAAGCTTTATCCAAAAGGTCGAAAACCTTGCTTTCCGCCGCTTCTGCGCCCATGCTTGCGGTATAGGTATCCGCCATATTAAGATAAGTAATAGCGCGCTCAAGCTCACCGTTTTTTATTTTTTCCATACAGTTGAGCGCTTTGTCGAAATATTCTAACGCCTCATCGTATCTGGTCAGAGCGGAAAGAGTCAGTCCCATATTGTTATAAAGACCGCCGAGCAGGTCGTTTTCCGGCTCGCGCATCTGTTCAAATGCGGCCTGCGCCATCTTGAAAATCTCAAACGATTTCTCGTTATCGCCGAATGCGTTATACGCGGTCGCGATATTTACATAGGTGACGCCGGCGCTTCTGTCGCCGGAAAAATTTAACTCGTCAAGCAGTTTTAGGGCAAGCGCCGCGTTTTCATAAGCGCCTTCGCGGTTGCCGGTTTTTCTGAAATGACCGATAAGCTCGTTTCTTATCATAAGCTCGCCGCGCTTGTCGTTGCCGAGGAGCGCCTCGTTAAGCCAGTAAAGCAAATGACGTTCGGCACCCGCGTAATCGTTTCTGCTCATATAATCGTTCATTTTATCTATTATCCGACCCTGCGGCACGCTTCTTACATCCGGCGTCGCCCCGTACGGTTCATCGCAGAGCAGACACCGCGGCTCCGCGTAATCTTCGGGCTTTAAGTATCCGTCATCCATAACCTTGAATATCTCCGTTTAGTAATATATAGTATCCGGCGTTTTGACATAACACTATAAATTGTATGTCAAGCACATTTATGATACCGCAAAGAAATGATACTGTCAATGGCAATTTTCAATGTTTTGCCTAAAAAAGTACACAAAAAAACCGGGGCATTTTTTACACCCCGGTTTCGAGTATACTGTTGTTACGCCATAAACGCGTCGTGCACCGCCTGAGTTGCTTTTTCGCTTAAGTTTTCGTCTATCAGGACGGAAATTTTGATTTCGCTCGTGTCTATCATTTTGATATTTACGTCGGCGTCATAGAGCGCCTCAAACATCTTCGCGGCAACGCCCGGATGGCTTTCCATACCGGCGCCTACGATAGACAGTTTAGACACGGTGGCGTCCTTTGTGATTTTTGAATACTGGAATACTGATTTAAGCGATTCTATCGACTCAATAGCCGTATCGGCGTTGCCGCGCGACACGGTAAAGGTGATATCCTTCGTTCCGTCACGTCCGACAGATTGCAATATCATATCCACGTTTATCTTGTACTGCGCCAGCTTATTAAACAGCTTGAAAGCAACGCCCGGCAGGTCTTTAAGACCGATTACAGAAATTGTGGCAACATCCTTATCGCATGTAACGCCTCTTATCAACATTTTTTCCATTTTCGTAGTCTCCCTTACTATTGTTCCTTCTATTCTTTCAAGACTTGAAAGCACTTCAAGCTCGACGTTGTATTTTTTAGCCATTTCAACCGACCGGTTATTTAAGACCTGCGCGCCGAGTGTGGCAAGTTCAAGCATTTCGTCATAGGTTATTTCCTTCATTTTTTTGGCGCCCTTGACTTTGCGCGGGTCGGCAGTGTAAACGCCGTCGACATCAGTATAAATCTGGCAGCGGTTTGCGTGCATTGCCGCGGCGATGGCGACCGCGCTCGTATCGGAACCGCCGCGCCCGAGCGTCGTGATATCCTCGTACTTGTTAATCCCCTGAAATCCGGCGACAATTACGATGTTTTTCTTTGAAACCTCGGTCTTTATCCGTTCGGTGTTAATGTTCTTTATTCTGGCAATGCCGTGGTTTGAGTCGGTATTGAAACCCGCCTGCCAGCCGAGCAGTGAAATTACCGGACATCCGAGCTTTTCGATAGCCATCGCGAGGAGCGCCGCGGAAATCTGCTCGCCGGCGGTAAGCAGAACGTCCATTTCACGCTTTGAAATGTTGCCGTCGTTGATTTCTTTCGCTTTTTCTATAAGGTCATCCGTAGTGTCGCCCTGCGCGGAAACTACGGTTATCACATCGTTTCCTTTTCTGTAATCGTCAACGATTATCTGCGCTACGTTGAATATCCTTTCCTTGTTCGCAACAGATGAACCGCCGAATTTTTTTACTATAAGTGACATTGCATTTTGCCTCCTGTCAGAACAGTGTATTCATAGTTTTTGTGTTGTCACAATTTAGGGCGCCGAGTTTTTCTTTTAACTCGCCGTCATATATTTCATCGGTAATAAAAGCAATCTCACCCGAAGAACGGTTTTCGATATTGCAGGTATTCCCGGGGAATACTTCCTTAAAGCTTTTGAGCATGCTTTCAAAATCATGCGATTTGATACGCACGTAAAAACGTTTTTTAAGATCGTCTTCAATAACGTAATCCTTTTCGCCGTCCTGCCAGTCGAAATACTTTCTGGCGTGCAGGTGCTTGGCGCAGTCAATAATGTCCGCCACAACGGCGCTCGCGGTCGGCATTTTACCGGCGCCTTTGCCGTAGAACATAACGTCACCGGTTGCGTCTCCGCGGACTACTATTGCGTTGAACACGCCGTCAACGTTTGAAAGAATGTTATTGCGGCTGACAAGACGCGGGCAGACGTCGGCGGATATTTTACCGCCGGGGAGCTTTTTCGCCGTTGCGATAAGCTTAATTGCACAGTTGAATTTATTTGCGTATGCGACGTCATCAAGCGTTACGCCGCTGATACCCTCGGTTTTGACCTGGTCGGGGTATACGTGTCTGCCGAAGGCGAGGGAAGCGAGTATACAGATTTTTCTGCATGCGTCGTGACCTTCTATATCTGCGGTCGGGTCCTTTTCCGCAAAGCCTTTTTCTTTTGCAAGGGACAGGGCGGTATCAAAATCCATACTGTCCACTATCATTTTATTTAAGATGTAGTTAGTTGTTCCGTTAAGTATGCCGGTAACGCGGTTTATATCGTTTGCGGCAAGGCACTGCGCCATCGGGCGGAGTATGGGTATTCCGCCGCCGACGCTCGCCTCAAACAAAAAGTTTACGTTGTTTTTTGAAGCGAGCTTTAAAAGCTCCGCCCCTTTTGCCGCGACGAGTTCCTTGTTTGATGTAACAACGCTTTTACCCGCCGAAAGACAGCGTTTAACAAAATCGTAAGCGGGATTTAATCCGCCCATGACTTCCGCTACGATTTTTACTTCGTCGTCGTTTACTATTTTTTCAAAATCCTTTGTGAATTTACCGGCGTAGGAAAGGTGACTGAAATCACGCAGTTCAAGTATATATTTGACAGCTAATTCATCGCGCACCTTTTTTGAAACGTGATCGCTTCTGTTTATCAGTATCTCAGCCACGCCGGAGCCGACCGTTCCGTGACCTAAAATTGCCGTGTATATCATAATATCCGCACTTATACCTCTTTGATTGAAATTATACCCTCTACCGTTTTAAGGCGGCTGAGTAGTTCCGAAACGGAAATTTTCGCGTTATCGGTACGCACGGTGATACTGACCGCCGCCGTGCCGTCGACCGGTTTGCTTTGATTTACCGTTAAAATGTTTGCGCCGTATTCCGAAAGTACCGCCGTCATAGCGGAAAGTACGCCGGAGCGGTCCGTGAGTATCGCGTTCATTGTAAGCTCGTGGCGGTCAGTGGTCTCATATCTGAATACATTATCCTTATATTTATAAAACGCACTGCGCGAAATACCTGCGCTTTTGACCGCCTTGGATACGTTGGACGCTTTGCCGGTTGCCAAAAGTTCTTTCGCCGCTATAACGCCCCTGAATACTTCCGGTAACACTTTTGAGTTAACGAGCATATAAAACTCATTTGACATATATGTGTCCTCCTCTCAAAAACGCTGTCCACAATTATATTACACTTTCCCGAAAAAATCAACATATTTTTTTCCGAAAACAGAAAAAAGTTTCTGCCCGCGGCGTGATTTCCGCCACGGGCGTATTAAAACGGTTACGATTACATAGAATATAACGGTGGGAGGCATATTTATGATTTTGAAATTCAATTTGAAACGTCTTATAATCAGTTTGATAATCCCGCTGGCGGTCGGTGGGCTTTCGGCGTTTATCACAAGAGGCGATATGGATATTTACGAAACGGTTGAGCGTCCGCCGCTGTCGCCGCCGGGCGCGGTTTTTCCGATAGTATGGACGGTTCTCTATATCTTTATGGGAATATCGCTGTATCTTATATGGAACAGCGGCGACATATATGCCGATAAAAACGGCGCCTTTATGCTGTTCGGCATTCAACTCTTCTTGAATTTTATATGGTCGCCGGTGTTCTTTTCGGCGCGGCAGTTTTTGCCGGCATTCGTAATATTACTCGCACTTTTCGCATCTGTTATTGCCATGATACTGAAATTCAATAAAATATCGCGCCCCGCGGCGCTTTTGCAGATACCTTATATAATATGGCTTGCGGCGGCGGGGTACCTGAATATCGGAGTATACCTGCTTAACAAGTAATGTTTCGCACGGCAATATTAAAACGCCCGTCTTTTAGGCGGGCGTTTTAATTATACGGTGGATGTTATTATTCTTTTTCCTCTTCTTCCTGTGGAAGCTCAGAAGTGCAGTTCGGGCAACGGACCGCGTCTATGACTATCTCGCTCTTGCAGAAAGGACAGGTCTTTGTTGTCGGCTCAGCCGGCTCCTCCTCCTTCTTGCCGATGGACATAAGCTTGTTCATACCTTTT
The DNA here is from genome assembly GCA_016287385.1 of Clostridiaceae bacterium. Classification (GTDB taxonomy): domain Bacteria; phylum Bacillota; class Clostridia; order Oscillospirales; family Acutalibacteraceae; genus UBA737. The sequence continues at coordinate 7,379 of JAEEWM010000016.1, forward strand.
ACCAAAAGGAATAAAACGAGGGCAATTATTACAAAGTTGATAATTGCCGTAATGAAGGCGCCGTAATTGAGCGAAAGCGCGGCGGCTTCTTCAGCGGAAAGATTACTGTAATCTACCCACGGCAGTTTGATCGCACCGCCGACCTCTGCGCCGCCGATACTGTTAATAAGCGGCTGAATAAAGTTGGCGGTAAGCGCGGTAACGATAGCGCTGAACGCACCGCCTATGATAACGCCTACCGCAAGGTCCATAACGTTGCCTTTAAGAGCAAATTTTTTGAATTCCGCGAAAAACTTTTTCATATTGTACCTCCTGTTTTTTTTACATTATACTACGTTTTTTTACTATTTCAAACAGTTTTTTCAAAATTCGGCAAAAAAATTGTCCGGGAAATCAATAAATGATAAAAAATGTCAAATTTTAGCCAAAAACATCCAAAATACGCAAAAAATAATCTAAAAAAAATAGATTTCGGTATTGAAATTTGCAGAATTGTATGGTAATATATGGATACAAAAAATATTTGGAGGCAAAAAAATGGAAAAGAGATTAAAAGTAATCATTGCGGATAATTCCGCAGATTTAGGTCAAAACTGTGAACGCTCGCTAAAAAGCTACGGTATGGATGTAACCCTCTGTGAGAAAGACGGATTAAAAGTAATTGAGGCGACAAAGAAGTTAAAGCCGGACGTAATACTCGCTGATGTGTTTATGCCGAACGCCGATATTTTAAGCGTTCTTTCCGAGATCAAAAAAATTGACGAAAAGGAAAGACCGCTCGTAATGGCGATGTCAAGCTTTGATAACAGCCGCCTTGAAAAAGAAATGCTGGACGGCGGCGCCTCATATTATTTTCTCAAACCGTTTGATATGAATATGCTCGCCGAAAGGATAATAAAGCTTTCCGGCTGGAAAAACGAGGTTTCGCCGGTAATTGTGAAAAACAACGTACTTACCGATTCGGGTCTTGAACTCATGGTGACCGAGATTATTCATCAGATAGGCGTGCCGGCACATATAAAAGGTTATCACTACCTGCGCGAATCTATTATACTCTCGGTCAAAAATAACGATATAATAAACTCTGTTACAAAACTGCTTTATCCGACGGTTGCAAAGAAGTACAACACGACCTCCTCCCGTGTTGAGCGAGCTATCCGCCACGCAATAGAGGTCGCGTGGGACAGGGGAGATATTGACGTGCTGAATTCCTATTTCGGTTACACTATACAAAACGACCGCGGCAAACCGACCAACAGCGAATTTATAGCCATGATAAGCGATAAACTGCGCTTGCAACTCAAAAGCGCGTGAATACGGACTTTGGACGGCAAATACTAAATACTGAAAAAATCGGCGGTGAGGAAATCTCACCGCCGTGCTCATTTACATACCCTGTATAATAATCAAATTGAGATAATTTTCCGCAAATCGGGGAAAGGGGAGAGAGCGCGGGGAAGTATGCCGTGCATCGCGGCAATGGCTATACCGTAGTTTACAACCGGTACTCCGGAGTCGCCCGCCCGTTTAATTCTGCTTTGCATTTCCTTTTCATTGAGCATACAGCCGCCGCAGTGTAAAATGAGGTCGTATTTTTTGAGGTCCTCCGGAAATTCGCCGCCGGACGTAAATTCAAAGCGCGGTGCGGCGCCCGAATACTTTTCTATCCAGCCGGGCAGCTTCACCGTACCGATGTCATTACACTGCCTGTGGTGGGTGCACCCCTCGGATATTAAAACGGTATCGCCGCTTTTGAGCGTTTTAAGACGCGCCGCGCCTTTTATCAGCTCCGGCAGAACGCCTTTGTAGCGTGCGAGCAGTATTGAAAATGAAGTAAGCATTACGCTTTCGGGTACGGTTTCTGAAACCGCGCCGAAAACTTGCGAATCGGTGATAACGAGCTTCGGAGGAGTTTTGAGGTTTTCAAGCGTTCCCGAAAGCTCCCGTGGCTGACAGCAGAGCGCACGGCAGCCACGGTCAAGCAGTTCGCGCAGTATTAACTGCTGCGGCAGAATTATTCTGCCTTTCGGCGCCGATTCGTCTATCGGTATTACGAGGATGACCGTATCGCCGCCGGTCAGAATATCGGCAACCGCCGTTTTTTCTTCGCGGTCTGCGCCGAGCTTCGCAATTTTTTCTTTTAATCTGTATATATTCTCGCCGGTCTTCGCGCTGACAAATATACTGTTTTCGGTTTCCGCTTTATCGCCACCGACAAGGTCGGATTTATTGTACGCTATTATGTACGGCGTATCGCCGAAAAGCTTTATCAGCTCGCGGTCGGTATCGGTAATACCCGTCGCGGCGTCTACCGTAAGTATCGCTATATCGGTTTTGGCAAGCGCCTGCCGTGTGCGCTCGACCCGCAGTGTGCCGAGCGTGCCGTCGTCATCAAAACCAGGGGTGTCGATAATTACGACCGGACCTATCGGCAGTATTTCCATGGTTTTATGCACCGCGTCGGTGGTCGTTCCCTTGATTTCCGAAACCACGCTCATCGACTGTCCCGTAACTGCGTTTGCGAGACTTGATTTTCCGGCGTTTCTCGCGCCGAAAAAACCTATGTGAACGCGGTTGGCGGCGGGTGTTTCATTAAGAGACATATTTCACCTCAGAATCTGAAATCACGGCGGTTTGAACCCTTTATCGCTTCAATATTTTCGCGTGCGATTTGCCGTACCTTTTCTTTGGGTATTTTTTCAAGCTCACGTTCGATAACTCTCCAGCCGAGTTCCCTGGTTTCGTCGCTCGCATAGTCAACAAGGTATTCCGCAAGCGTCATAAGGGCGTTCGGATGACAGCAGTTAAGTATCTGACCGTTTTTGCAAAGACTCATAAACCGGTCGCCGGTGCGCCCCTCGCGGTAGCAGGCGGTGCAGAAAGACGGGATATGCCCGTTTTCCATAAGCCAGCGGACGACCTCGTCAAGCGTGCGCTGGTCGGAGACGTCAAACTGTTCGGTATCGTGCGGGCGTTCGGCTTCGGCATAACCGCCTACAGATGTGCGGGAAGCTCCGCTTACCTGTGAAACGCCGATATTGAGCATTTTTGAGCGCACTTCTTCGCTTTCACGGGTTGAAACTATCATTCCGGTGTAGGGAACGGCAAGGCGGATGCAGGCGGCGATTTTTTCAAAGATTTCGTCGGATATTGAATTGTCGAACTGCTCCGGGTCAATATCGTCGGCGCGTTTTACGCGCGGTACGCTTATCGTATGCGGACCTACGCCGTGAACGGCTTCAAGGTGCTCCGCGTGCATAAGAAGCCCCGCAAACTCGTACTTGTAGAGCTCAAGTCCGAAAAGAACGCCGAGTCCCACATCGTCAATGCCGCCCTCCATAGCTCTGTCCATAGCTTCGGTATGATAATTGTAATCATGCTTCGGCCCCGTGGGATGAAGCCGCAGATAGCTCTCTTTATGGTAAGTCTCCTGAAAAAGTATATATGTGCCGATACCCGCCTCTTTGAGCTTTCTGTAATTCTCTACCGTCGTCGCGGCGATATTTACGTTTACGCGGCGGATAGCGCCGTTTTTATGCTTGATGCTGTAAATCGTTTTTATACATTCAAGTATATATTCGATAGGACTGTTTACCGGGTCTTCGCCGGACTCTATCGCCAGGCGCTTGTGCCCCATATCCTGAAGCGCGATAACCTCGTTTTTCACTTCCTCCTGCGTGAGCTTCTTGCGGGGTATATGCTTGTTTTTATAATGGTACGGGCAGTAAAGACAACCGTTTACGCAGTAATTTGAAAGATAAAGCGGTGCGAAAAGCACTATTCTGTTGCCGTAATATGCGAGTTTTATTTCTTCCGCGATTTTGAAAATCTCCTCCGTCTTTTCGGGTATATCGCAGGCGAGAAGAACCGACGCTTCGCGGTGGGTAAGCCCGGTGCAGACGTAGCCGTTATCCTTTTTCTTCGGCCTTGCTTTTTCAAGTATTTGGTCGATAAGGGCGACGTTTCGCTTGTTGTTTTCCGCGTATTCAAGCGTCGCCTTTATCTCACCGTCGTTAATAAATTCATCGGCGATAAGGGATTTGGGGTCATAGATTGCCATTAGTTTTGCTCCTTTGTATTTTTAATATCTCCACGGTTTTGCACAATTTGAAAACCGACGTTTTCGACGCGGCGCGCCATACATCGCACACACTCCGCCGCCTCGTCGCCCGTGCATATTTTGTTATCGTAAAGCAGATATTTGCCACGGACACCCGCGGGTGAGAGGTTCGGCATAACAACGTTTGCGCCCGCAAGCAGACCTTTTTCGCGCCCGTTCGGGTCAACCGTGCCGAGCGCCGTTGTAGATGGCAGAAGTATATTCGGCTTTTGTATGCGTATAAGTGACAAAAGGTAACAGGTAAGAGCGGCGCTTCCTGCAGGGAAATCGCGAAACGGCGTATCGGCGTGCGGAATAAACGGACCTATCCCGCACATATCGGGCGAAAACGTTTCAATAAATTTAAGGTCGCGCGCAAGGTGCTTTTCGGTCTGATATGGAGAACCTACCATCATACCGCAACCCACCTGATAACCTATATCGCGTAAAAAGTCAAGACACTCCATCCTCGCCTTAAAAGACATATCGGCGGGATGCAGTTTCCTGTAATGCGCTTCATCCGCGGTTTCGTGCCGTAACAGATACCTGTCGGCTCCGGCGTCAAACAGGCGTTTGTAGCTTTCAAAGCTGCGCTCGCCCATGCCGAGAGTTACCGCGCAATCGGAAAAAGTTGCTTTAATTTCCGATATTATATCACACAGGACATCGTCGGTATAGTAAGGGTCCTCGCCGCCTTGCAGTACGAATGTGCGGAAGCCGAGCGCATAACCCTCCTTACAACAGGCGAGTATTTCGGCTTTTTGCAGTCGGTAGCGCTCGCATTTTCGATTGCTATGCCTTATTCCGCAGTAAAGACAGTCGTTTTTACATATGTTGCTTATTTCAATGAGACCGCGGATATATACGTCGTTTCCGTAAACTTTTCTGCGCTCGCTCAGTGCGATTTGCGCGGCGTATTCGGCGGCGGCGGGTGAAAAGCCGCTCACCGCCGCGGTCCATTCTTCGAGAGTCAGCGACCGCGTTTTCGCAAGGCGGTCGATAAGCGCGATGACGTCAGCCGACATTAGAATATGCCGCCTTGGCGGTTACGCCGTCAAGGGCGCCGATTCTACCTGAAAGCGCGGCAATAACATCCTGTGGAGCGTCAAGCGCGACGGAAATAACGTTGATTTTGCGCTCACGGTAGGGAATACCCATTCTGCCGATTATGTAATCGCCGTACTCGTGCAAAAGGGCGTTAAGCTTCTCGGTGGCGCCTCTGTCCTCAACAATAATACTGATAACCGCAACTCGTGATTCCATAATTTTTTCCTCCTAAAATAAAAGCCGCACCATACGGTGCGGCAAAAGTTTTTGTGCCGTCACCTTTCACGCAGAAAACCTTAATGTCAGGAAACTGTAAACAGTATAACATATATTCTTTTGAAATGCAAGAGGGGATAATCAAATGCGGGTATTATAACGGTACATGCTCCGATTTCAGTTGTCCGACAGCTTTTCATGCGGGACGCCGCCGTTTTTTGTAAACAGCCGACAGGAACACTATGATCAGGAGAATATAGCAGACTGTTTTAGGCAGCATCAGCATCCCGAGAATCGGGACAAACCCGGCACCGACGGCTACGGGGATATAGAAAGCGAATGAAAGCAGGATATAAAGCCACACCGGCTTGAAAATGCGGTCATCATTTCTCTTACCGAAATACAGAAAACTGATGAGCGCTCCAAGCATGACAAACGGAACGTTGCGAATGATAGCCCATGCCGTATCACTGCCGTTATCGACCCACCCGTTCTGCGGAAACGCGCAAAGAGCGACGCGGATCGCCGCGAGCAACCACACCGCGGCAGTTACGCTCTTTTTCTCCGGCATGCGAAAATACTCAAGCCAAACGTGGTAAATCAGAACGTAAAAGAGCGTCATTGTCACGGAAGTAACAAGCTTTCCGAGTCCGAGCGCTGCCGTAAAATCCGCGTTGACAAAATAGTTCAGGACACGCGGGACGAGGTGGAAAGCGTCGCCGAATCCGAGAAACAGCGTGGCGAAACCCATCAGCCGACCCGCGCGGTCTTTTGCTTTGATCAGAATGACTGTTCCGCTTATAATTGCAAAAAGCAGATACAGAATGTCGAAAGTTGATTCACCGTATTTCACTTTGTTTTCTCCTTGTTGCAGACCTATTCTTTTGCTTTGAAAACGTAGGAAGCGATATATTCGGTTTTGTCAGGGACCTCAATCCCCGGGTCCTTGATTTCAAATACCGTATCTAATCCGCATTCCGCCGCCGCAAGTTCAAAGTGACATAGTGCGATTCCCATGTCTATTTTCTGAATATCCCTGCCGTTCTGTGTATATCTGTCGCTGCGCTTTTCGTAAAAATGTGCTTTGTCGCCGCTTATCACGACGCGCCACGGCTGTTTGTTCACGGCGGACGGAGCAAGGCGTACCGCATCAAGTGCTTTTTCTATGACGCCGGCTTTTTCCGGCAAAAGCGGCGCTGCAAACGTCTTGTCGAAAAACAGAGTGCCGAAATCAAGTCGTCTGTCCGCCTTGATACCGTTGCGCATTACGGTTTCCCTCAATGACATTTTTTGCGCCGGATATCCAAGCGGACTGACGCAAGGCATCAGTTCGCCGCTTTTAAGCTCAATGGCTCTTTCAAACGCGGAGCGGTTCATGGTACCGGCTATCCAGGTTGTGCCGACACCGATGGATTCGGCATACAAAACGATTTTTTCAAAAGAATATCCGAACGCTTCTTCCGCATGGGTCCGGCAAGGCATTTTTCCGGCAATAAAAAGATCGGTTCCGACAATTACCGGGCTTGACAGTCCCTGCGCCTTACCGTCAAGCAATTTCCATTCCACCGGAAGCTGATAGGGATTATCCGCCAGCTTTGCATATTCTATGATACGTTCTCTGTCCCCGGTACGAAGAGCTGTTCCGTCAAAGGTCCTTACGCTTCTTCTTTTTTTAATTATGTCAATTATGTTCATAAAATCAACCGATCAACTGTTCAACCGCTTCTCTTACTTCTTTCATATCTACGGTCGGCTCAAAGCGCGCAACAACGTTGCCTTCGCGGTCAATGAGAAATTTAGTGAAATTCCAGCCGATATACGTCTTTTGACCGAACTTTTTATTGTTCATCTTCGCAAACTTGTTAAGCGCCGCGTTCTTGAGCCCTTTTCCGAAGCCCTCAAAAGGTTTTACAGTTGCGAGAAACTCGAAAAGGGGATCGGCGGTCTCGCCGTTGACGTCGATTTTGGCAAACTGCGGAAACTCTGTCCCGAATTTCAATGTGCAGAAATCGTGGATCTCGTCGTTGCTGCCCGGTGCCTGCCCGGCAAACTGATTGGACGGGAAATCAAGGATTTCGAAATCCTTGTTCCGCAGATCTTTATACATGGCTTCAAGCGGATCGTAATGCGGTGTGAAGCCGCAGCCCGTCGCTGTATTGACGATGAGCAGAACCTTCCCCCGATAGTCCGAAAGACTGACTTCGTTTCCTTTTCTGTCCTTTACCGTGAAATCATAAACCGTTTTCATTTTGTTAGCCTCCGTTTATATGTTTTCGTTTTGTTTATCCTGATCAAGCAGCTTATATAAGATCCTGTAAAGCTCAGCCGCCTCGTCCGGCGTTAAATCGAATTCTTTTGCGATACATTCCGGTACACCGAGCGCCTTATCCTGCAATTCTTTACCCGCTTTAGTCAACGTAATAACAAGGTTTCGACCGTCTTCTTTGTCGCGCGTTTTTTCGATATATCCCTTGTCCTGTAATTTCTTGAGCAGGGGAGTAACCGTGTTTGATTTCAGGCAGAGTGACTCGCAAAGGAGTTTTTCATTTGTCTGCCCGTGTTCCCACAACAGCATCATTACAATATACTGCGTATACGTAAGGTCGAGTTCGTCAAGAAGAGGTTTATACTTGCGCGTTATCATATTCGATACGGCGTATAGCGGAAAACATATCTGGTTTTTAAGCAGGAGCCGCTCATATTTATTGTTCATCAGTTCATCACCCTGATGTAATTATATCGCACGCGATATAATTTGTCAAGAGTTTTTTACAAGCGCGAATCAGGTAGTGGGTGTGCTTATTTAACAGCAGAGGTGAATCCCTTCGTTTCTGTCGAAACCGAAAAGAGAGCACCACACCAAAAGTGTAATGCTCTCTTTCTGGCCCGCCCGAAGGGATTCGCTACGGCGCGAATGTCGCGCCTACACGCCCACGGGCTTGCCGAACGTTCACTGAAAGTTCGGCATCGCTTCGCGACCGCCCTTTTCGAATCCCTTCGTTTCTGTCGAAACTAAAAAAGCAGAGCAATACCTATGGTATCACTCTGCTTTTTTTGGCCCGCCCGAAGGGATTCGAACCCCCGGTCTTCAGAATCGGAATCTGCTGCGTTATCCAGCTGCGCCACGGGCGGATATCGCCCTCAATTTGAGGGCGTTTATATTCAGTTTTCGTAACCGTTGGGGTTGTTTTTCTGCCAGCGCCAGGTGTCTTCGCACATTTCTTCTATACCGCGTTCCGCTTTCCAGCCGAGCAGCGCCGCCGCTTTGGAGGCGTCGGCGTAAACCTCATCCGGGTCGCCCGGTCTTCTCGGGTCTATTACGTACGGTATTTCTATGCCGGAAGCTTTTTCAAACGCCGCGCGAAGCTCAAGCACCGTAGTGCCCTTGCCGGTGCCGAGGTTTATTTCTTCACAGCCGGTGTTTGTAAGCGCCCAGGCGACCGCCTTGACATGACCGACCGCCAAATCGACGACGTGAATATAATCGCGCACACCCGTACCGTCCGGCGTATTGTAATCGTTGCCGAAAACGTGAAGCTTTTCGAGTCTGCCGACCGCGACCTGCGCTATGTACGGCATCAGGTTGTTCGGTATGCCTTTCGGATCCTCGCCGATAGTGCCGCTTTTGTGTGCGCCTATCGGGTTAAAGTAACGAAGCAGTGCGACCGACCACTCATTGTCCGATATATAAAGGTCGCGCAAAATATGCTCTATAAAAAGCTTGGTTCTGCCGTACGGATTTATCGCGCCGGTGGGCATACCTTCCTTAAGCGGCATTTCCTTCGTTACGCCGTAAACCGTGGCAGAGGAGGAAAACACTATTTTTTTAGCGCCGAACTCATTCATAACTTCAATTAAAGAAATGGTGCTTTCAAGGTTGTTATCATAATACATTATCGGCTTTTTGACTGATTCACCGACCGCCTTGAGCCCGGCAAAATGAATTACCGCCTCAATGCTGTTTTCGCTGAATACCTTTTTGAGAGCCGACTTGTCACGCACATCGTTTTGATAGAACTTAACATTTTTGCCGGTGATTTTTTCAATTCTTTCAAGCGACTTTTTGTTGCTGTTGTCGAGATTATCAATAACTACAATATCATATCCGCCGTTTAACATTTCAACGCAGGTGTGACTGCCGATATATCCGGCGCCGCCCGTTACGAGTATTGCCATATTACCCCTCCAGAAACCAGATTACCTATAATTATACCTTAACAGACAAAATTGTCAAGCAAAAAGCATTAAAATTTCTGCGATATTTATATGAAATTTCTATTTACAAATACAAGATGTAGTGTTATAATCATTTATGTATGGGGTCGCCTCAGCGATTCTAAGATAAATTTTTAGGAGGAATTTCAAGTGTCCAGAAAATTCAAAACGATGGACGGTAACAATGCCGCCGCTCATGTGGCGTACGCCTTTACTGAGGTTGCCGGTATTTACCCGATAACGCCGTCCAGTCCTATGGCTGATTATGTTGACCAGTGGTCAGCCCAGGGACTTAAAAACATCTTCGGTACTAAGGTAAACGTTGTTGAGATGCAATCCGAAGCAGGTGCGGCGGGTACCGTTCACGGCTCTCTTGCCGCCGGTGCTCTTACAACCACCTTTACCGCTTCTCAGGGTCTTTTGCTGATGATTCCGAATATGTACAAGATAGCGGGCGAGCTGCTTCCGTGCGTGTTCCATGTATCCGCCCGTTGCGTTGCGAGCCACGCTCTCAACATTTTCGGCGACCATTCCGATGTTTACGCCTGCCGTCAGACCGGCTTTGCCATGCTTGCGGAAACAAATCCGCAGGAGGTTATGGATCTCGGCGCGGTTGCTCATCTCGCTTCCATAAAGGGCAGAGTTCCGTTTATCAACTTCTTTGACGGTTTCCGTACTTCTCATGAAATCCAGAAAATTCAGGTGTGGGATTACGCCGACCTTAAAGAGATGTGCGATATGGACGCTGTTGCCGCTTTCCGCAAGCGCGCGCTTAATCCTGAGCATCCCACGATGCGCGGTTCGCATGAAAACGACGATATATTCTTCCAGAACAGAGAGGCGTGCAACAAGTATTATACCGCGCTTCCCGCTATTGTTGAAGAGTATATGGACAAGGTCAATGCAAAGCTCGGCACTGATTACAAGCTCTTTAACTACTACGGCGCACCCGACGCGGAGCGTGTAATAATCGCCATGGGCTCTATCTGCGACGTTGCGGAAGAGGTTATAGATTATCTCACCGCCGCCGGTGAAAAAGTAGGTCTTGTAAAGGTTCGCCTTTACCGTCCGTTCTCGGCTGAAAAGCTGGTAGCCGCAATTCCCGCTACCGCGAAGAAAATAGCCGTTCTTGACAGAACCAAGGAACCCGGCGCACTCGGCGAGCCGCTTTATATGGACGTTGTAGGCGCTCTTGCCGCTACCGGCCGCAAGGTTGATACCGTTATCGGCGGACGTTACGGTCTCGGCTCGAAGGATACTCCGCCCGCAAGCGTATTTGCGGTTTATAAAGAGCTTGCCAAAGACGCTCCGAAGGCGCAGTTTACTATCGGTATAGTCGATGACCTTACCGGTCTTTCGCTGCCTGAGGAGGAGGCTCCGAACACTGCCGCGGCGGGCACTATCGAGTGCAAATTCTGGGGCCTCGGCGGTGACGGCACGGTCGGTGCGAACAAGAACTCGATCAAAATCATCGGCGACCATACCGACAAATACGTTCAGGCGTATTTCCAGTATGATTCGAAGAAGACCGGCGGTATCACCGTATCGCACCTTCGTTTCGGTGATAAACCCATAAAGAGTCCCTACTATATAAATAAGGCGGACTTTGTTGCCTGCCATAATCCCTCCTATGTAATAAAGGGCTATAAAATGGTTAACGACGTTAAGCCCGGCGGCGTATTTCTCATCAACTGCCAGTGGACGCCGGAGGAGCTTGACAAGCATATGCCCGCGGAGGCAAAGCGCTATATTGCCAAAAACAATATCAAGCTTTACACCGTTAACGCTATTGACCTTGCCGCACAGATAGGTCTCGGTAAACGTACAAATACGATTTTGCAGTCTGCTTTCTTCGCGCTTGCGGCTGTTCTTCCGCCCGAAGACGCCATTAAGTATATGAAAGAGAAGGCGGAGGCCTCATTCTTAAAGAAGGGCCGCGATATTGTTGACATGAACTGGAAGGCGATCGACGCCGGCGCTACCGCTTACGTTAAAATCGATGTCCCCGCCGCCTGGGCTGACGCCGAGGATGAGGCAAAGGTTGCGGCCGGCGAGGATAACACCAAGCTTGAAAAGATGGTTGATACCATCATGAAGCCGGTCGGTCTTATGAACGGTTATGAGCTTCCTGTTTCCGCTTTCAGCGACCATGCCGACGGTACCTTTGAGCAGGGCGCTTCCGCGTTTGAAAAGCGCGGCGTGGCGGTTATGGTCCCCGAGTGGAACAATACCACATGTATCGGTTGTAACAAGTGCGCGTTCGTTTGTCCGCATGCTACGATTCGTCCGTACGCTTTGTCGGCAGACGAAAAAGCGGCGGCTCCCGATTGCCTTAAAGTTGCCGAGAAAGAAAAACTCGTTACCAATAAGGGATATGCCTACACAATGGCTATTTCTCCGCTTGACTGTATGGGATGCGGCGTCTGCGTAGGCGTTTGCCCGACAGAATCGATCAAAATGGTACCGCAGGAATCACAGCTTGAACAGCAGAAGGCGTTTGACTATTGTGTGGCAAAGGTTGCGGAGAAAGCTGACGTTGCTTCCGACGCAAACGTAATTACTTCACAGTTCAAGAAGCCGCTTCTTGAATTCTCGGGCTCTTGCGCCGGCTGTGCCGAAACCTCTTACGCACGTCTTATCACTCAGTTGTTCGGCGACAGAATGTATATTTCAAACGCTACCGGTTGTTCTTCAATCTGGGGCGGTCCGGCTGCTACAAGTCCGTATACCGTAAACGCCGAGGGTCACGGTCCCGCCTGGGCTAACTCGCTCTTTGAGGATAACGCCGAGCACGGCTACGGTATGTATCTCGGTCAGCAAGCGATAAGAAACCGCCTTATTGACGATGTTAAAGCGATAGCTGAGGGTGACGCGTCGGCTGATGTTAAGGCTGCGGCAAAAGAGTATCTTGATACCGTAAACAACAGCGCGAAGAACGGCGACGCTTCCAAGGCGCTCGTTGCCGCGCTCAAAGCTGCCGGCGCCGACTGCGATATTTGCCGTGACGTTCTCGAAAACAGCGAATACCTCTCCAAGAAGTCTGTATGGATATTCGGCGGCGACGGCTGGGCATATGACATTGGCTTCGGCGGTGTTGACCACGTTCTCGCTTCCGGTAATAACGTAAACATTATGGTATTTGATACCGAGGTTTATTCCAACACCGGCGGTCAGGCGTCAAAGGCTTCAAATATCGGTCAGGTCGCGCAGTTTGCGGCGGCCGGCAAGGCGATAGCAAAGAAGAGTCTTGCGGAAATCGCGATGTCTTACGGATATATTTACGTAGCACAGATAGCGATGGGCGCCGACCAGAATCAGACGCTTAAAGCTATCAAAGAGGCGGAAGCGTATGACGGTCCTTCACTTATAATCGGTTATGCACCGTGCGAGATGCACTCCATCAAGGGCGGTATGGTCAACTGCCAGAAGGAAATGAAGCGTGCGGTTGACTGCGGTTACTGGGATCTCTTCCGTTATAACCCGGCGCTTAAAGCGGAGGGTAAGAACCCGTTCTCGCTTGACAGCAAGCCCGCGACTGCCGATTATAAAGAGTTTATACTCGGCGAAGCGCGTTACTCATCACTTACTCGCTCATTCCCCGAGCGTGCCGAAGTGCTCTTTGAGAAAGCGGCTGAAACCGCAAAAGCGCGCAGAGCTCACCTTGAAAAACTCGTTGAGCTTTACGGTAAATAAGCAAAAACAAATTAAAAAAATAACTGCCTTCGGGCAGTTATTTTTTTGTGTGGAGAGGCACTTTTCTTAAAAAATACAATTATCTAAAAAGGCGCGTTTTGCATAGGATGAAAAGGGGGATAGTCCCCACCGAACGGAGGAAAATTATGCGACAATATATGATAGTTACGCCTTCTGTGACAAACGCACTTAAAGGGCGGGACGCGTTAAGGCGTATAGGAATTCCCGCACGCATTGAACGCAAAACCCGCCCGGGCGGATGCGGTTACGGAATAATCACGGGCGCGGATATAAAAAAGGTTGAAAGCGTATTGAACGGCGCTTCCGTAAAGGTACTTGAAATTCTGGATTTATAATTTGAAGGCGCCCTTGAGGCGCCTTCGCTGACAGTTTTTGAGCTTTTTGCAATAATAAAAACCATCGGAAAGGAGTGAAAAAATGATAAATTTCGACAACGCCGCCACGAGTGGAAGAAAGCCGGAAAGGGTGATATCAGCAGTCAACCGCGCGCTTTTGAAGTATTCCGCCAACCCCGGCAGAGGAGGGCACGATTTGTCGGTAGAGGCGGCTTCGGCGGTATATTCCGCACGCGAAAAAATCGCCGCCTTTTTCGGCGCTTCGGGTGGCGACAGGGTAATATTCACCGCTAACTGCACCGCTTCGATAAACTACGTTCTCAAAGGATTTCTGAAACCGGGTGACCACGTCATCATTTCGGACCTTGAACACAACGCGGTTGTGCGGCCGCTCAAAAAAACCGGAGCGGAATTCAGTATTGCGGCGGTTGATTTGAAAGACGATGAAAAAACAGTTGAAAGTTTTGCTTCGTTGATACGCGACGACACAAAACTGATTTTCTGTACCGCCGCATCAAATGTATGCGGCAAAACATTGCCTCTATATGAAATCGGAAAGTTATGCAGGCGCGGAGATATTGCCTTCGGCGTAGACGCCGCGCAGATGGCGGGCGTAGCGCCGATAGACATGAAAAAATGCGGCATCGATTTTTTGTGCGTTGCTCCGCACAAGGGACTTTACGCGCCTATGGGACTCGGTATTCTTATCGCGGAACGCGACATCGGCAACACACTTATCGAGGGCGGTACGGGTACAAATTCGCTGAGCGTTTATCAGCCGGATATTATGCCCGAACGGTATGAAAGCGGTACGCTGAATGTTCCGGCTATCATCGGCGCGTCAGCCGGAATCGATTTTTTGAATGAGGCGGGTATCGGTGCGTATAAGAGAGAAATGAACCATATACGACGGATATACGAAAATCTCGAAAAAATGCCGCATATAGAGCTTTATACGCCGTATATGAACGATGACGCTTATATGCCGGTTCTGGCGTTTAACGTGAAAAATGCCGATTCACAGCAAGTGGCGGCATATCTCAATAAAAATGGAATCGCAGTACGGGCGGGCTTGCATTGCGCGCCGCTCGCGCACCGCAAGCTGCAAACGGTAAACGGCGGTACCGTACGGATAGCGCCGTCGGTATTTACAACGCCCGCAGATGTTTCATACTTGATTAAGACAGTGAAATATATAAATATATTAAAAAAGTAGTTGAATGACGAAAAAAAATATGTTAAAATAACTGTGAATAAGATTCGAGAGCGAGGGAAGTTCGTTTGAGTGTGGTTGTTAACTTTATAGTCGGTCTTTGGAATCAGATAGTTTACGCGGTTTCGAATATAACGGTATTTGACGTTATCGATATCCTGATTATCGCGTTTCTTATCTACAAGGCCGTACAGTTTTTGCGTGAAACCAGAGCCGGTCAGCTTACCAAGGGTATAATTATCCTGCTGGGGTTGTATCTTGTCGCCCGGTGGTTCAAGCTTACGGTGTTGCGTTGGGTTCTGGCGGTCGTGTTCAATTCCGCAATTATAGCCCTCGCGGTAATTTTTCAGCCCGAACTTCGCAGAATGCTCGAACGTATCGGTCAGTTCAAGGTCGGCTCGGGGCAGTTGCTCAATTCGGAAGAGGAACTTACGAAAATCGCCATTGACAGTATCTGCAAAGCCGCCGGCAATATGAAGGATAACAAAATCGGTGCTTTGATAGTTTTTGAACGTGAAACACAGTTGGGCGAAATAATCAATACAGGTACCGTTATTGACGCTAAACCTTCGGTATCAATGGTATGCAATGTCTTTTATCCGAAATCGCCTTTGCACGACGGCGCGGTCGTTGTGCGCGACGGTCGCCTTTACGCCGCCGGCTGTATATTGCCGCTTACGCAGAATAATAATATTTCTTCTCATCTCGGCACACGTCACAGAGCGGCTATCGGTATGACGGAAAATTCAGACGCGGTCGTGCTTGTAGTTTCCGAAGAAACAGGCAATATAT
Source organism: Clostridiaceae bacterium (assembly GCA_016287385.1). Taxonomy (GTDB): domain Bacteria; phylum Bacillota; class Clostridia; order Oscillospirales; family Acutalibacteraceae; genus UBA737. Next base: position 23,010 of record JAEEWM010000016.1, read on the forward strand.
CTATCGCGTGTAACGGAAAAATAGCGCGGAATTATACCGCGGCTACGGCCTACGCTGAGCTTCAGGATAAACTTATAAATTCAAGCGATAAAGAGAGCCAGATACCGGTATTCTCGCAAATCAAGCGGGTTTTGCCGAAATTCGGCAAGTCGAATAAAAACGGTTCGGAGGGTGAAAACAATGAGAATTAAGATGCCCTTCAAATTGAAAATCAGCAGAATTTTTTCAAACAAAAAGTTCGTAATTGTCTTTTCGCTTGTTTTATCATTTGCAATATGGATTTCGGTAATGGTAAACCAAAATCCGATCAGTGATAAAAAATTTACCGACGTTACCGCGACGATCTCTATAGAAAACACCGTTGTCAGCCAGTTGGGTCTCGGTGTTGTCACGGATGTTTCAACCAAGAATTTTACCGTTACGCTCAGCGGGCCGAACTATATTGTCAGCAGCCTCTCAAAAAACGATTTCTACCTTTCGGTAGATGTTTCGGACGTTACGTCCGCGGGCACATACGCGCTTCAGGTGCACGGCAACCGCAACAGCAGCGTCACGGGGTACACTTTCAAGTCTATAACACCGTCAACCGTTAACGTAAGATTTGATTATATGGATACAAAAGAGTTTACGATTAAGCCGAAGCTTGTCGGCGCAAGCGCGGCGGACGGTCTTGTGGCGGAAGATCCTGTGGTTACGAATACCGACCAGAGTACGCTTACCGTAAAGGGTCCGCGTGCCACTATAGATAAGATTTTTTACGCGGAGTCTTACGCCGAGGTCAACGAAACGCTTTCTGCCACGGCTACGTTTGATTCCTATGTGATTCTCAAAGATAAAGACGGCGAAGTGCTCTACCGCTTTACGCCGGAAGGCAGCGTTGTTGACGGCGAGGGCAGACTGGTTACAGACAGTTATTTGACGCTCAGTTTCAAATCGCTTAAAGTTACACAGCCGATATCCAAAAAGGCGACCTTGCCGGTAGTCGCGGCGTTTACCAATATGCCGGAAGGCATGAACGAGGATGATATCGATTACTCTATTGATATAAGCGAGGTTACTGTAATCGGTACGCCTGACGTTGTCGACAGTATGGAGGAAGTGATTCTCGCGCCGATAGATTTGACCCGTGTTTCACGTTCTTCAAACGTATTTGAGGTTTCCGCGGCGCTGAAAGACGGAGTGAAGCTTGCGGAAAAAATCGAATTCTTTACCGTTACGGTCGATTTGTCCGATTACAGCGAGAGAACGTTTAATCTCAGCAAAGATCAGGTTAAATACAAAGGTCTTGATTCAAAGTATGCCGCCTCGCTTGATAAGAGTATTAAAAACGTTACGATTTGCGGTAAAAAAGACGTGATCGAACATCTTAGTTCTTCCGACTTGTACACGTTGGTTGATTTGAGCGATAAGACACCCGGTAAATATACTCTGGAAGTAGTGTTTACATCCGATTTGTACAGTGGCATATGGCAGGTCGGAAAGTCTACGATAGACGTTACCATAAAATAAACGGAATCCTGTGTTTTTTAACAAATACCGCCTTTTTGCATATTATGTGATGAGGTGGTATTTGTGATAGAAGCCGTATTATTTACCGCGATAACAGTATTTGCCGCTCTCGGGCTTTGCGATATCATTCATATTATCAGGGCGGCGTTTCTTATGCCGGATGTAAAGCCCAAAAGCTTTACGGTCCTGTTTTTGAAACGCGGTCATGCCGCCGACCAGTTGCGCTGTTTTTCGGAAAAACTCCGTTGGTACGGCGGTGAATTCTGCGACGGCATCGCGGCGATTACGGATGAACTTGACAGCATAGAGACCGCAACCTGCGAAAGGTATTGTTACGGCTCGGATATACGGCTGATGACTTCCGAAAACATCAGCGCGCTATTAGACGGTTTTGGAATCGGAGAAACGGATGAAAAACAGTATGACGGCGGATGAGAACCGCATAAAAGGAACTGTGCATAAAATTACATACCGCAACGACAGTAACGGCTATACGGTAGCCGTTATTCGTGTTGGCAGACAGAACGTGACCGCGGTTGGCGTTATGCCGTTTCTCTCCGAAGGCGAAAGCGCCGAGTTTGAGGGAGAATACGTGCTGCATCCGGTCTACGGAAAACAGTTTTCCGTAAAAAGCTTTGAGCGAAAAACACCGGAAACCGCCTCCGCGGTGCTTAAATATCTTTCATCCGGCGCGATAAAGGGCGTCGGTCCGAGCACTGCGATAAAAATCGTTGAAAGATTCGGGGCGGATTCTCTGAATATCATCGAAAATCATTATGCCGAGCTTGCGACGATTAACGGCATATCCGCGAGCAAAGCCGCCGCTATCAACGCCGAGTTCAAGCGCCGGTACGGCATTAAAGATATCACGCTTTTGCTTTCGCCTTACGGCGTATCGCCCGAAAGGTGCGTCAGGATTTATAAAACGCTCGGCGCCGAATGTGCAAATGATGTTAAAGAAAACCCCTATCTGCTTTGCAAGTACGATTTTGATATTTCTTTTGAGCAGACCGAGAGAATGGCGTATGATTTCGGTATATCTCCCGATTCCGAGCAGCGCCTTTGCGCCGGGATAGAATACATCCTCAAAAGTAATCTTGCCAACGGACATACCTGCCTGCCGAAATCGAAACTGCTTCCGGTTGCGTGTAAGCTGCTTGGAAGCGATTATCATCGTCTGGAAAGTGTATGCGACTTTCTTGTACAGTCGCTCGCGTTATCTTCCGAAAGGATAGATGACGAGGTCTTTCTGGCGCTTCCCGAATACTATTTTGCAGAGGAATATATAGCCGCGCGCATAAAAGCGGGGATGGCGAGAAACGAAAGTCTGCCGGTAGACGAGCTTGAAATAGATTATGTGGAGAATAAGCTCGGGATTAAATTCGAGCATAAACAGCGCGACGCCATACGCATGGCGTTTGAAAACAATATTATGATACTTACCGGCGGTCCCGGGACGGGCAAAACGACGGCGCTTAACGGCATAATTAAGCTGTTTGAAATGCGTGACGCCGAGATAACTCTCGCGGCGCCGACCGGCAGAGCGGCAAAGCGTATTACCGAGCTTACCGGCTATGAGGCAAAAACCATCCACCGTCTTCTTGAAGCCGAATGGGTTGAAGACGGCAAAACCCGTTTTGCGAGAAACGAGCGTAATCCGCTTACCTGTGACGTTTTGATTGTGGACGAGTCCTCAATGCTCGATGCACTTCTGTTTGAGGCGATTATGCGCTCGGTTCGCCTTTCGTGCAAAATAATCCTTGTTGGTGACGCCGATCAGCTCCCGAGCATTTCCGCGGGTAACGTGCTCGGCGATCTGGTAAACAGCGGAAAGGTCCCGTATATCGCGCTGAAAAAGATATTCCGTCAGTCAAGCGAAAGCCTTATTGTAAGCAACGCACACGCGATAATCGGCGGGGAAATACCCGACCTTTCAAACAACTCGGGCGACTTCTTCTTCCTTACGCGGGACAGCGCGCAAAGCGTTACCGATACCGTGCTTGAGCTTTGCTCAAAGCGCCTGCCGGACGCATACGGCTTCGACGGGATAAGGGATATACAGGTGCTTTGCCCGTCAAGAAAATACGAAACAGGCAGTCTTAATAATAATAATCTGCTTCAACAGTTTCTTAACGCGAACGTCAAAGGCGTTCATCTGAGCTACAAGGGCGTTTATTACTATCGCGGAGACAAGGTGATGCAGATAAAGAATAATTACGACTTGCAGTGGGAAAAGCCGGACGGAGAGACCGGTTTCGGCGTTTTCAACGGCGACGTCGGTTTTATAACCGAGGTTAACGCCGCCGCCGGCAGTTTATGCGTTCTTTTCGACGATAACAGAAAAGTCATGTACACCGCCGAAACGCTCGGAGAAATCGAACTCGCGTATGCTATAACTATTCATAAAAGCCAGGGCAGTGAGTTTGACTGCGTAGTAATGCCGGTTTTCGGCGTACCGGCACCGCTTGCTTACCGCAATTTGCTGTATACGGCGGTCACGAGAGCAAAAAAGCTTTTTGTGGCGGTGGGGGACAGGCAAACGTTTGTAAAAATGTGTCAAAACGATAAAAAGACTTTAAGGTATACTCTGCTGAAAGAGTTTTTGGATGAGCGGTATGAGTAATAACAGCGTTATAAGTTGCCTGTATCCGAACAAATGCGCCGTATGCGATGAAATTATCCGTGAAGGAAACGTATTCTGTGAATACTGCGGCAGAGTTATTAACAACATAGATTACAGAAACTGGTGCGTAAAGTGCGGATTGCCCAAGGATGTTTGCCGCTGCAAAATCAGGGAATTCCGTTTTTCAGGCATTGTCGCCGCTTATATCAACAGCGGCGCCGCGCAAAAAGCATATTATTCATATAAAATCGGCAGACGTGAAGAACTTGCGCCTTTCTTTGCGAAAAAGGCGGCGAACGCCGTTAAAACTGTATTCGGCGATTTGCATTTTGACGCTGTTATAAGCGTACCGAACTCTAAAAGCGGTCTTTTGCGCCGCGGTTTTGACCACGGCGGGAAAATTGCCGCCGGGCTTTCGGATATTCTCGGTTTGCCGTATCTGCGCGGTGTGTTGAAGGTAAAACCCTTCAAGTCCAAACAGCATAAAAGCAGTTTCGCCGACAGACTTGAAAATGTGCGGGGCAAGTATTATACTGTAAAGAGGTTAAACATTAAGCGCGTATTACTTTTCGATGATATTTATACGACCTGCGCTACTCTTGACGAGTGTGCGAAGGAACTGATGTTTGCGGGCGTCGGCGAGATTTACTGCGCGGCGGTGCTTTCAACTTCACGCAAAAAGAAACAAACGGGGGTTAATAATGGCAACTGATATCGGTATTGATTTGGGCTCATATAAAACGGTTATTTTTTCAAGCTCGAAAATAGTTCTTGAAGCGCCGAGTTTCGTTACGGTAGACAGTGAGACCTGGGAGCCGGTTTATTACGGCGAAAAGGCACGGCAGACGCTCGGGCGCACTCCCGAAAGTCTTGTTTGCCTGAACCCGATAGAGCGCGGCAAGATTTCCGATTACGATATTGCCGAAAGCATGCTTAAAACTTATATGGAAGAAGCGTTCGGCAATCGCATAATGCGCCCGCGTATAATGGCGACGCTGCCTTCCGGACTTACCGAGCTTCAGCATCACTCCCTTTCAAATGTGGTGGTTGCGGGCGGCGGCAGAAACGTATTCGTTATCGAATCTCCGCTGGCAATAGCTTACGGACTTGATCTTGATTTTTCAAAGCCGCACGGGCATCTCATAATAGACGTTGGCGCCGGAACGACCGATATCGCCGTTATCTCAATGGGCGGCATCGCTGTTTGCGATTCTTTCCCTGTAGCGTCTTTTGATTTTGACAGTCAGATTATAAAGTACGTGCGTTCGGAGTATAATATCGAAATCGGCCCGCTTACCGCGGAGTCTATCAAGAAGCAGATAGGTACGGTGGTTGAACGTCCGGTGGAAATCGCCATTGTGGCGAAGGGCAGAAACGTATTCACCGGTCTGCCTGAGAGCTTTGAAATCACTACGACTGAAATATTTTTTGCGATTAAAGAAACGGCCTCGAATATATGTAACGCGGTGAGAGATGTGCTTTCGGCAACCGATCCCGATTTGCTTGCCGATATTAAAAATGACGGTTTTTATCTTGCCGGCGGCGGATCCAGGATTTTCGGCATGGACGTATTGCTTTCCGAATTTGTCGGCGCGAAGGCAATACCTCTTGACGATCCCGAATACAGTGTGGTAAAAGGTGCGGCTTCGGCTTTGCGCCACAGCGATACCCTTAAAAACGTAAGCTATCAGATGCGTTCGATTCGGGAACTTGAAATTTCGTGAAGTTTTACTTGACAAATTGATTTTCAGTGGTATAATATTCGTTGACAATGAAGTAGAAATGCCGTGTTTCTCACCCTGCGATATTTAAGTTTCAGGGTCAATAAGCGATTATGATTTGAAGGACACGGGCATATTATGTTCGTGTCTTAATTTATTTTTTACGGAGGTGCTTCACAATCAGCAGTAAAGAATTAGCCATAAACGAGGCGATAAAATTCAAAGAGGTGCGCGTTATCGGAGAGGACGGCTCCCAGCTCGGTATAATGCCGGTCGCTGACGCTCTTAAAGCGGCTTATGACAGGGATCTCGATCTCGTAAATATTTCACCTAACGCGACGCCGCCGGTTTGCAAAATCATGAATTACGGAAAGTATCGTTTTGAGCAGTCCAAAAAGGAAAAAGAAGTCAGAAAGAATCAGAAGATTATCGAGATAAAAGAAATAAGACTCGGTCTCGGTATAGACGTTCACGATTTCGAAACCAAAGGTAATCAGGCGATAAAGTTCTTGAAGAGCGGTAACAAAGTCAAGGTTTCCATACGTTTTCGCGGCAGGGAACTCGGGCATCCTGAAATAGGACTTGATACTATGACGAGGTTCGCCGCCTACTGCGAGGAATTTGCAAACGTTGAAAAGGCTGCAAAGATGGAAGGACGTAATATGTTAATGTTTTTAGCCCCGAAAGCGGCTAAATAAAGAATATTGGAGGGTTCAAAATGCCTAAGATCAAAACACACAGTGGCGCGAAAAAGCGCTTCAAACTCACAAAAAACGGCAAAGTAAAACGTGCGCACGCTTTTAAGTCTCATATTCTTAATAAGAAGACAACAAAGCGTAAAAGAAATCTGCGCAAGGTCGTATGCGCTGACGTAACCAACGTTGCGGCAGTAAAGAAAATGATTCCCTATAAGTAATAGGGACTTTGAAGTGGAGGGAACTTAAATGGCACGTGTAAAAGGTGCGTTGGCAACACGCAAAAGAAGAAAAAAGACATTAAAACTTGCAAAAGGTTATTTCGGCGCTAAATCAAAGCTTTTCAAAACAGCCAAAGAAGCCGTAATGAAATCCGGCAATTACGCCTACATCGGCCGCAGGCAGAAAAAACGTGATTTCCGCCGTCTTTGGATAACCCGTATTTCCGCAGCCGCGAAAATAAACGGCATGAATTATTCGACATTTATGAACGGCCTCAATAAGTCCGGCGTTCAGATAAACCGTAAGATGCTTGCCGACATAGCGGTCAATGACGCGGAAGGTTTTGCAAATCTTGCAAAGACCGCCCAAAAGGCGCTTGAGAAATAATTGTTTTCGCCCGAGAGTTTTTGTTCTCGGGCGCATTTTGCTTTTTATAAGGGAGTTAAAATGCTTGATTTTAAGCAAATAACCGCAAAAGATAACCGCCTTGTGAAGCTGATTTCACTGCTTCAAAAGTCCTCAAAAGCACGCAAAGAAAACCGACTTTTTGTGCTTGAAGGTCTTCGGATTTGTCTTGACGCGGCAGAAAACGGTGTAACATTTGATACGCTCGTCTTATCGGAAACGGCTTACCTGAAGTTTGCTTCCGATATCGCCGTTTTATCCGATAACGCAAAAAGCGGCGTGATTATGAGCGATGATTTATTTGGCAGAATAAGCGATACCGCGACGCCGCAGGGTGTGATCGCTTTGTGCGGTATGCCTGAAACAGGCAAACCGATAAGCACAAACGGCAGGTATGTTGCGCTCGAAAGTGTCGCTGACCCGGCGAATATTGGCGCTATCGCAAGAACGGCGGAAGCGCTCGGTATCGACGGAATGATTATTTCAGGCGATTCCTGCGACGTATACTCGCCGAAGGCGCTTCGCGCTTCAATGGGAACGCTTTTACGGTTGCCGCTTTATTTTTGCAAGGACATAATATCCTTTTTGAACGATAATTCGCTTCGCGGTTACGCCTGTATTGCTCAGCGTGACGCCGACCTGAAAATCGGCGAAGCGGCGTTTTCTGACGGCGATGTTGTAATAATCGGAAACGAGGCAAACGGTTTGCTTGAAGAGACGCGCAGGGGTGCGTATAAAACCGTTACCGTGGATATGCGCGGTAAGGCGGAGTCACTCAATGCTTCCGCCGCGGCGGCAATAGTGATGTGGGAGCTGATTAAACGTTGACAATGGCAGAAAACCGTTTATACAATGTTATCGCGCTTTTGCGCGCTTTCGGTGCGGGGAGCCGCCGTTCGGCGGCGTTATACGAAGCGCTTTGCCGGGAAAATATGCTTGATGCTTCGCTTGACGGTCTGAAAAAGTGCGCCGCCGCTGATGAAAAGTGCCGTGAGCGCATATCGGCGGTTTCCGCGGAAGAGATCAAAAAAATTATTGAAGACTGCGAAAGTGCCGGTATAGATATAATTCCCGTTTTTGACGTGCGTTACCCCGAGTGCCTGCGTAACATTTCCGTTCCTCCGCTCGCGTTATTCATAAAAGGTGCGTTTCCGGATTTTGACAGCGAACCGACCTTTTGCATAGTAGGCCCGCGAAAGGTCAGTGAATTCGGCCGCAAAGCGGCGTATTCGCTTTCACGCCGTCTTGCCAAATCCGGTATGGTTATAGTGAGCGGCACGGCGGTCGGCGCTGATACCGCCGCGCACGAGGGTGCGATAAGCGCTTCGGGCAGATCGGTAATGGTTGCGGCGGACGGCATCATTACGCAGCTTGAATCCAAGAATCGCGCGTTTGTTAAAAAGGTTATTGCGAACGGCTGTATTATAAGCGAAAATCCGCCGAGGGATAAGGCGTATAAATTCAGTTTTCCGGTGCGAAACCGTATGATGTCGGGACTGTCGCTCGGTGTGGCGGTTATTGAGGCGCCTGATAAAAGCGGTGCGCTCATTACGGCGGCACACGCGGCAGAGCAGGGAAAAGACGTATTCGTTATACCCGGTAATCCGGCGGATGCGGCATACAAGGGTTCAAACGCGCTGCTTCGTGACGGCGCCATCCCGCTTCTTGACAGCTCGGATATCTTTACCCGGTACGTAGCCGCTTTTCCGGAGAAAATTGATATTAAAAAGGCGTTTACAGAAGAAAAAAGAGAAAAATTAAAGAAAAGTTCACAAAAAAAGTTACTTTCCGGTCTTTCCAAAGAGGCACTTTTAGTGTATAATAATTTAGTTAAGCCGGAATTTACGGTTGACGATTTATCCGTTTCGGATATAGACGGCGCAATGCTCCTCTCTGCGCTTACCGAGCTTGAGTTCGAGCACCTGATAACGTCTTTACCCGGCGGCAAGTATAAAATTTCGAATCAGTAAGGGAGTTTTGAAATGTCAAAACTGGTAATTGTTGAGTCTCCGACAAAAGTCAAGAGCATCAAAAAATACCTTGGCGCTGACTATAACGTTATGGCGTCAATGGGTCATATACGCGACTTACCGAAATCAAAGTTCGGCATTGACGTCAATAACAATTTTAAGCCGGATTATATAAATATGCCCGAGAAAAAAGACCTCATAAAATCACTCAAAGCGGCGGCCGCCGCCAGCGATTACGTTTACCTCGCGACCGACCCGGACCGTGAGGGCGAGGCAATTTCCTGGCATTTGTCGCAGATATTGGGACTCGATCTCAATGATGAAAACCGCATCTCTTTTAACGAAATAACAAAAAGCGGCGTTGAGAAGGGTATAAAGAATCCGCACAAAATAGATATCAACCTTGTCGACGCGCAGCAGGCACGGCGTATAGTTGACCGCATAGTCGGCTATAAGCTCAGTCCGTTTTTGTGGAAAAAAGTCAAAAGCGGACTTTCCGCCGGCAGAGTTCAAACCGTTGCGCTTCGCCTTATAGTTGACCGTGAACGCGAGATAGAGGCGTTTGTTCCGGAGGAGTTCTGGACGGTTGACGCTAAGCTTTTAAGCGCGGGTAAGGCGTTTTTAGCGCGCCTTTTCGGCACGGCTGACGGCAAAAAGCTTGATACAGTGCGTGATGAAAAAACGGCTCTCGGAATTGTTGAATACCTCAAAGACCGTCAATTTACGGTAAGTGACGTTAAGCGCGGCGTGAGAACGCGTCAGCCGGCGCCGCCGTTTACAACTTCAACCCTTCAGCAGGAGGCGTCCCGCAAGTTAAACTTTACCGGTCAGCGTACAATGAGCGTTGCGCAGAAGCTTTATGAAGGCGTTGACGTGGCGGGTTACGGCATAACCGGTCTTATCACCTATATGCGTACCGATTCGCTGCGTATTTCCGAAGAAGCGCGATTTGCCGCAAACGCTTATATTTCAAAAGTATACGGCAACGATTATTTGCCCGCAAAACCGCGTTATTTCAAGACGAAAAGCGGTGCTCAGGACGCTCACGAGGCGATACGTCCCACTAATATTGAGATAACACCGGATAAGGCGAAGTCATCTCTTACGGCGGAACAGTATAAGCTTTATAAACTTATCTGGGAGCGTTTTCTCGCTTCGCTCATGACGCCGTGTGTACAGAATACGGTTGCCGTTGATATAACGGCGGGAGATTATCTTTTCAAAGCAAACGGTTACAAGGTTAAGTTTGACGGCTTTACGGCGCTTTATGAAGAGGGAAGAGATGAGGAAACCGACGAAGGTGTAAATCTGCCTGAGATGAACAAGGGTGATATTCTTAAACTTAAAGCTTTAGTTCCCGATCAGCACTTTACCCAGCCACCGGCGCGCTACACCGAGCCTACGCTTATTAAAACGCTCGATGAGAATGGTATCGGCAGACCATCGACCTATGCGCCGATAATCACGAATATTTTACAACGTGAGTATATCAAGCGTGAAAAGAAGGCGCTTAAACCCACTACGCTCGGTATTCTGGTATGCGATCTCATAAACGAATACTTCAAAAAAATAATCGATACAAAATTCACGGCAAATCTGGAAACAAGTCTCGATAAAATCGGCATGGGCGACGAAAAGTGGCTGAATACCGTGTCCGATTTTTATAAGGATTTTGATGTACTTTACAAGAAAGCTGAAAAAGCGCTTGACGGCAGGAGAGTGAAAATACCGGTGGTTGAAAGTGACGTTATCTGCGAAAAATGCGGCAGAAAAATGGTTGAACGGTCGGGTCGCTTCGGCAAATTTCTGGCTTGTCCCGGGTATCCCGAATGCAAAAACACAAAACCGATGCCCGAAAACGAGATAAAGGAGCCGTGCCCGGTATGCGGCGGCAAGCTTATCAAAAAGGTTTCAAAGAAGGGCAATAAGTTTTACGGATGCTCTAATTATCCGAAATGCAATTTTGCTTCTCCGGGAATACCAACCGGTGAAAAGTGCAGTGAATGCGGCAGTTATATTATCAAAGGCGTGCGCGGCAGGAAATACTGCATGAACGCCGAATGTCCTTCACGCAAGACCAAAAAAGAAAAGGAAAGCAAATAATGAATAAAATCACCGTTATCGGCGCCGGACTTTCCGGCTGTGAGGCGGCAAAAGCGGCGGCAAACCTCGGCGTAGAGGTTGACCTTATCGATATGAAGCCGCAAAAACGCACGCCTGCCCATAAAAGTGATTATCTCTGCGAGCTTGTATGCTCCAACTCCTTAAAAGCAAACAGGATTGATTCCGCCGCGGGACTCTTAAAAGAGGAAATGCGACGACTCGGCTCGGTTTGCCTCACGGTTGCGGATAAGTGTACGGTTGCCGCGGGCGGCGCGCTTGCGGTTGACCGCGACCTTTTTTCGTCCGGAGTTACCGCGCTTATAAAGGGCGACAGCCGAATAAACGTTATATCCGAAACGGTTACGAAGATTCCCGAGACCGGCGTTACGGTTATCGCTACCGGTCCGCTTACGGATGATTTACTCGCCCGCGATATAGAGAGAGTCTGCGGTGAAAAGAATCTCAACTTTTATGACGCGGCGGCGCCCATAGTTGAGGCGGACGGTATTGATATGAACATTGCTTTTGCGGCGTCGAGGTATTCTGACGGCGAGGGTGATTACATAAACTGTCCGATGAATAAGGCGGAGTATGAGGCGTTTTATGGCGAGCTTATAAACGCCGAGACCGCGCCCTTACACGATGTCGACAGCGGTCTTAAAGTATACGAGGGTTGTATGCCGGTAGAGGTGCTTGCAAAGCGCGGGACGGACAGTATACGTTTCGGTCCGCTTAAACCTGTCGGGCTTCGTGACCCGCGTACGGGTCATCGCCCCTGGGCGGCGGTTCAGCTGCGACGCGAGAACAGCGCGGGCACGCTTTATAATCTCGTCGGATTTCAGACCAATCTTAAATTCGGTGAGCAAAAGAGGGTGTTTTCCATGATACCCGGGCTTCAGAACGCGGAGTTTGCGCGTTACGGCGTTATGCACCGTAATTCTTTTATCAATTCACCGGTGCTGCTTGCGCGGGATCTGTCACTTAAAAAGAACGGCAATGTCTTTTTTGCGGGTCAGCTGTCCGGTGTTGAAGGATATATGGAATCCGCGGCAAGCGGCATTGTAGCCGGAATCAACGCGGCAAGAAAAGTGCAGGGCAAAAAAGCGCTCATTCTGCCCGAATATACTATGACGGGTGCGCTTTTGAATTACATAACCGATGAGAGCGTTAAAGATTTTCAGCCCATGGGTGCTAATTTCGGTATATTACCGCCGCTTGAAAGCCATATAAGGGACAAGCGCGAACGGTACGCGGCGCTTTCAAGCCGGGCGCTTAAATATTTTGAAGGGGGAGAGAATATATGCGAATAGCGGTAGACGCTTTCGGCGGCGATAACGCGCCGGTCGAAATAATAAAAGGTGCGGCATTGGCGCACGCCGAGTGCGGCGTGGATATTACGCTTACCGGAGATAAAGAAATTATTGAAAAAGTAATCGCGGATAACGCTCTCGACTTCGGTCAGGGACTTAAAATAGTTGACTGTAAGGACGTTATTACTATGCATGACGATCCTACCTCAATTCTCAAAGCGCACAGCGAATGCTCTATGGCGCACGCGTTTTACGAACTGCGGGACGGCAACGCCGACGCGTTCGTTTCCGCCGGTTCGACCGGAGCGATCGTCGTAGGCGGTACGCTTATAATTAAGCGGATTAAAGGAGTTAAAAGACCTGCTCTCGCCTCTATGATACCCGCTCCCGGAGGCTCTTATATGCTGATGGATATGGGCGCAAACAGCGAATGCCGTCCCGAAATGTTAAGGCAGTTCGGCGTAATGGCGAGCGCGTATCTTTCACTTGTTGAATCGAGATTGGACCCGAAAATCGCACTTCTCAATATCGGTACCGAAGATACGAAAGGCGACGAACTGCGTGTTGAGGCATATAAGCTTTTAAGTGAAGCCCCTGTTAACTTTATCGGCAACATTGAATCACGCGAAATGCCGAAGGGCGTATGCGACGCAGTCATTACCGACGGGTTTACCGGCAATATCGCGCTTAAACTTATTGAAGGCACCGCGGGCACACTCTTCAAAATGATAAAGAACGTGATGTATAAAAGTCTGCCTAACAAGCTTGCGGCGCTCGTGCTGAAAAAAGACCTCTATTCTCTTAAATCTATGATGGACAGCACAGAGGTCGGCGGCGCACTGCTTCTCGGCGTCAATAAACCGGTTATCAAGGCGCACGGCAGTTCAAACGCAAAAGCTATTAAAAACGCTGTAAGGCAGGCGAAAAGCTTTGCCGAAAACGACGTTATCGGCAAAATATCCGAGGGCTTAAGCTGAAACTGAAAATACGTTAAACGGAGTATATATGAAAACTTTTGAAGAACACCTTGAATACGCTTTTAGGGATAAAAAACTGCTTGAAAACGCGCTGACGCATTCGTCGTACGCAAACGAGGTGCGCGGCGGTGTTTCCTCAAACGAGCGCCTTGAATTTCTGGGCGACTCGGTTTTATCGCTTATCGTTTCAAGCTATATTTACGAAAACTTCAAAAAAATGCCGGAAGGCGAGCTTACGCGCCTTCGTTCGTCACTTGTATGTGAAAAAACGCTTTGCTCGTTTTCGAGAAAACTCAATATGGGCGAGTATCTTTTGCTCGGTAAAGGAGAGCGCAAAAACGGCGGCGCCGAGCGCGATTCTATACTTGCCGACGCTTTTGAGGCGGTTCTTGCCGCGGTTTATCTTGACGGCGGTATGGAACCCGCGCGAAAGCTCGTTATGCGTTTTGTTCTTGCCGAGCTTGACGGCTACGACGTAAAGGCGGATTTCAAAGATTACAAAACATTGCTTCAGGAGATTATACAGCGTAATCCGGAAGAGAGCGTCACCTACGTTCTGACCGACCAGAAGGGTCCCGACCACGATAAACTTTTTACCGTGGAGGTGCGGCTTAATTCAAACACAATAGGCGTTGGTACCGGAAAAAGCAAAAAGGACGCCGAGGAGATGGCTGCAAAGCAGGCGCTTTCTCTTATGGGTGAGCCCGTATGAGTTCCGCTCACGCCAACATATCCCTTTTCGTGCCGCACGTCGGTTGTCCTAATATGTGCAGTTTCTGCGACCAGCGGCATATTACGGGTGTTACGGTTCTGCCCGGCGAAAATGACGTTATAAACGCGGTAAATACCGCAAAGAAGTCGCCCGGCTACGACCCGGAAAATACCGAAATTGCCTTTTTCGGCGGCAGTTTTACGGCAATTAACAGAAATTATATGTTATCGCTTTTAAGCGCCGCGAACATTTTTGTAAAATCGGGCGACGTCAGGGGGATAAGGATTTCAACGCGACCTGACGCCATAGACCGCGATATACTCGATTTGCTTAAATCTTACGGTGTTACCTCGATAGAGCTCGGCGCGCAGAGTATGGATGACGGCGTACTGCTTAAAAACAATCGCGGTCATACCGCGCAAGACGTGATAATCGCCTCAAAACTCATTAAAGCACACGGTTTTTCGCTCGGACTTCAAATGATGACCGGACTTTACGGCGATACCGATGAAAAGGCGGTTGATACGGCGAATAAGATAATCGCGCTGAAACCCGAAACGGTACGCATATATCCCACGATAGTGCTTAAAGGGACTACGCTTGCCGCGCTTTACGCGGACGGTCATTATAAACCGCAAACCGTTGAGGAAGCCGTGAAAATCTGCGCTGAACTGCTTGTCTTGTTTAAGTCCGCCGGTGTTAAGGTCATCCGATTAGGTCTTCATTCGATAGAAAAAGAAGCTTACGTCAGCGGTCCGTGGCATCCGGCGTTCAGTGAGCTTTGTTATTCCAGGCTGTTTCTTGAAAATGCGCTCGGTTTACTGGATAAAAAAGGAAAATACACTCTGTTTGTCGCGCCGACCGCGATTTCAAAAATGACGGGGCAAAACAGGGAAAATATAAAAAAGCTGGAGCAATTCGGTTATCTTTGCAGCGTTATGCCTGACAGTCGGCTGCAAGGTGATGAAATTTACGTTAAGGGGAGTGAATAGTTTTGCTGCTTACCTCGATACAGATACAGGGATTCAAGTCTTTCGCCGATAAAACGGTGCTTAAATTCGGTAAAGGTATTACCGCGGTAGTCGGTCCGAACGGCAGCGGTAAGAGTAATATTGCCGACGCCGTACGCTGGGTGCTCGGCGAACAGTCGACCAAGAACCTGCGCGGTCAGTCAATGGAGGACGTTATTTTTGACGGCACGGACGAGCGGCGTCCGCACGGCTTTTGCGAAGTAACGCTTAATATCGATAACAGCGACCGTTCGCTTAATTTTGATAATGATACCATTGCCGTAACGCGCAGATATTACCGCTCCCATGAAAGCGAATATCTGCTCAATAACGTTACCGTGCGGCTTAAAGATATAAACGAGTTGTTTATGGATACCGGTCTCGGACGGGACGGATACTCAATGATAGGTCAGGGCAAAATCGATAATATCATCAGCTCAAAGTCTAACGAGCGCCGCGATATTTTCGAGGAGGCGTCCGGCATATCCAAATACCGCTACCGCAAAATTGACGCGGAGCGTAAGCTTACCGCCGCGGAAGAAAACCTGATACGGCTTAAAGATATTATGGGTGAGCTTGAATCGCGCGTAGGACCGCTCAAGGAGCAGAGTGAAAAGGCGGAAAAGTTTTTAGGACTCGCTGAAGAGAAAAAGCAACTTGAAATAGGTTTGTGGCTTTACACACTTAACAACTCAAAGGACGCTTTGCGTGCGCAGGAAAGCAAAATTGCCGCGGCACAGTTAAAATATAAAGAAATTGAAGACGCACTCAGCGATTACGACGCGCAGAATGAGCAAAACACCGCCAGATTTACCGAGATTACGACCGATATTGAGTCTATTCGCGCAAATATCGTTCTTAAAAACGAAGAGGCGGTAAAAATCGAGGGTGCGATAGCCGTAACTCAAAATGAAATAGACCACTGCGGCGAAAAAATCGCGTCGCTTACCGCCGAACGTCAGCAACTCGGCCTTGATGATTCTTCGGCGCTCGCTCAGATGAATATTAAACGCGAGAGCGCGGAACAGTTGAAGGTTGAAAAAGAAAGTCTTGTAAAAAAACTTTCCGAACTTGAAAGCGAACTGTCGGAGCTTTTGCTTGACAGTGAAAAAATATCCCGTAAATTGGAGGAACAGGCGCACGAGCTTAACCTGCTTACCGCCCGCGTTTCCGACGCGAGGGTCAATATGACTACCGCGAGCACTTCCATTGAAGAGATAAAGTCGCGCGCCGGCGTTGTGGACGAACTTATAGCCGCCGCAAACGAAAAAGCAAAAGGACTTGACGGCGATTTTGCCGAAACGGAAAAACTGCTCGAAAAATGTGAGGAAACGATTACCTCTTCGACCAACTCGCTTAACGGTTACCGTATGCGCCTGCAAAGCAGGAAGGAAACCGAGGAAAAGCTCAAAGCCGAGCTTGATGAGGTGCGCATAGATATTGAAACAAAACGCCGCCGTGTACAGATTCTTACCGAACTTGAAAACAGCATGGAAGGCTTTTCGAAATCCGTAAAATCGGTTATTTCGGAGTCAAAAAAAGGATTGCTTCGCGGCATACACGGTACGGTTTCATCACTTATTTCGGTTGATAAAAAATATAGTATTGCAATAGAAACGGCGCTCGGTAACGCGATACAGAATATTGTCGTTGACAGCGACGCGGTAGCCAAAAGGGCGATTAACTATCTTAAAACAAACAACCTCGGCAGAGCGACGTTTTTACCGCTCGAGACGGTAAAGTCCCGTGATTTGGGCGAAAACGGAGCCGACGGGCTGTTCGGTTTTGTAGGTATCGCAAGCGATCTTGTAAAAACGGATAAACAGTATTCTGAAATAATAAAGCATCTGCTTTCCGGCACATTTGTCTCGGAGGACATTGACAGCGCGGTGACTATTGCCAAAAAGTTCGGTCACCGTGTTAAGGTTGTCTCGCTTGACGGTCAGGTAATAAACCCCGGCGGTTCCATTACGGGCGGTTCGCTCGTAAAGCAGGCGGGATTGCTCAGCCGCGGCGCCGATATAAAGCGCATAAGCGGCGAAATAGATAGGCTCACCGAAAGAGAAAAGGACTTAAAAGCGCAGTATGAATCCGCCGTTTCGGCGACCGCACAGGTCGGCGCCGATATCGTCGCGGTAGAATCTGACCTTAAAACCGCCAACGAGGATAAAATCAGAACGCTTGCCGAATTAAAGCGTATTGACGATTTACGCGCTGAAAATAATTCGGCGCGGGATTCGCTTATTTTTGAACGCGATAACGCGGACAGGAAGATAATCGAACTGACCGTTTCACTCGAAAAGGCAATAGCCGAAATTGATGAGATTGAAGCGCAGCGTCAAAAATTGCAGTCTGAAATATCCGAAATGTCCGGCGGCAGAGATGATCTTTCAGGTAAGCGGGAGTCGCTTTCTGAAAACATTACGCAGACAAAACTGCTGATAATTGAAAAAGAAAAGGATGTTTCCGCGCTTCTTGCAGCCGCGGCGGAGCTTGAAAACACGGTGTCAGGCAGAGCGTCTCGCACTAAAGAAATTGACGAGGAAATATCCGCGCTCAACTATAAAATTGAGCGCTTCGTCGAGGAAATATCCGCTTCAAAGGACGGTATTGATAATCTTAAAATCGAAATTTCGGATATGAACTCCGAAATCGAAAAACTGATGGGTGAGCGCAACAATATTGAAAAAATGGGAGTTGAATTGCGTTCGGGCGAAAAAGAACGCATTTCGGAACGCGAAAAAATCGTCGGTGAAATAGCACGGCTTTCGGAGCGTAAAGAGGTTATGGTAGCGGAATACGACGACGTAATCCGCCGCCTGTACGACGAATACTCACTCACCCGCAGTGAGGCGGAGGAGACGGGTATTGAAATCGATAAGCCGAATGAGGCCAAGCGTCAGCTTGCCGACATTAAATCAAAGATAAGAGCTCTCGGCAACGTGAACGTATCGGCGGTCGAGGAATACAAGGAAGTCAAGGAGCGTTACGATTTCTTAAAAGCACAGATTGACGACGTCGAGTCCGCGCGCGCGAGTCTGCATAAGCTCATCAACCAGCTTACTTCGCAGATGCAGGAGCTTTTCGTTATCGGCTTTGATAAGATCAACGCCAACTTTAAAAAGACTTTCAGTGAGCTTTTCGGCGGCGGTACGGCTAATCTGCGCCTTACCGACCCGGAGAACATACTTGAAAGCGGTATTGATATCGAAGCGCGCCTGCCGGGCAAAAACGTTCCGAGTCTCGACGGCCTTTCCGGCGGTGAAAAAGCGCTTGTCGCGCTTTCGATATACTTCTCCATTATGCAGGTCAATTCGCCGCCGTTCTGCTTCCTTGACGAGGTTGATACAGCGCTTGACGATATCAATGTTGAACGCTTCGCCGACTATATGAAGCGCAGTGAATTCAATACACAGTTTATCTGCGTTACTCACCGCAGAGGCACTATGGAGGCGGCGGATATGCTTTACGGCGTGACCATGCAGGAAAAGGGCGTTACAAAGCTTCTTGAACTGAACGTCGCTGAACTTGAAAAGAAATTATTACTTGAAAACCGGGGAGCGTAAAATGGGCTTATTCAGCAAAATTAAAAACGGTCTTAATAAGACGCGTAATTCCATATCTTCAGGCATCACTTCCATTGTCAACAGCTTTACGAGAATTGATGAAGACCTTATCGACGAGCTTGAAGAATTGCTTATAATGTCGGATATCGGCGTTAAAACGTCAACGGATATTTGCGAGAGGTTACGCCGTAAGATAAAAGAAAACGGCGCCACCGATCCGGCAGAGATAAAACTGCTTATGCGCGATATCATTCTTGAAATGCTCGGCGAGGACACCGGTCTTAATCTTGAAACCAAACCGTCTGTTATACTTGTTATCGGCGTAAACGGCGTAGGCAAGACCACCTCGATAGGAAAAATTGCCTCACTGCTTACGGCGGCGGGGAAGAAGGTGGTTTTGGGTGCGGCGGATACCTTCCGCGCGGCGGCGATAGAACAGTTACAGATATGGGGCGACCGCGCGGGCGCACCGGTAATTAAGAGCACGCAGGGCGCCGATCCAGCCTCTGTTGTCTTTGATACCATTGCCTCTGCGAAAGCAAGAGGCGCGGACGTTATTATTTGTGATACCGCCGGCAGACTTCATAACAAAAAGGATCTTATGGAAGAACTCGCGAAAATTAACCGCGTCATTGAGCGCGAATTGCCCGACGCTTCAAAAGAGTCGCTTTTAGTGCTTGACGCGGCGACCGGTCAAAACGCCGTAAATCAGGCGAGAGAGTTCAAGAACGTAACCGATATTACCGGTATCGTTCTTACGAAACTTGACGGTACGGCGAAAGGCGGTATCGTAATCGCCATTCATAACGAACTGCAAATACCGGTAAAATATATCGGCGTGGGAGAGGGAATCGACGACCTGCAACCGTTCAACGCAAAGGAATTTGCAGATGGAATTTTTGACGGCGGTGACGCGTGATGAAATTCTTTCTTGCCTCTAAAAACGCCGGAAAAATCAGAGAATTTGAACGCATTTTTTCTGCGCTCGGAATTGATTTGATTTCCGAAAAAGACCTTGTTGACGAAATGCCGGAGCCGATTGAAGACGGCAGGACATTTGCCGAAAACGCGCTGATCAAAGCGCGTGCCGGCGCCGCGTTCACGCATCTTCCCGCCGTTGCCGACGATTCGGGGCTTTGCGTCGACGCGCTCGGCGGCAAGCCGGGTATATATTCCGCGAGATACGCCGGGTTTCACGGCGACGACGCCGCCAATAACGCAAAACTTCTGAAAGAACTTGAGGGTGTGCCCGCGGCGGAGCGCACCGCGCACTATGCCTGCGCTATCGCCTGCGTTTTTCCCGACGGGAGGGAGTTTACCGTGTCGGACAAATGCGAAGGTCTTATTGACTTTTGCGAGTCCGGCAGCGAGGGGTTCGGTTACGACCCGCTCTTTATAAGCCCTGTTGGCAAGTTTTCCGAAATAACCGCCCGCCAGAAGGACGCGGTAAGCCATCGCGGTAAGGCGATCAGGCGGTTTAAAGAAGAAATCAAGAAATACTTATAACGGTGATATTATGTTGAATTCAAGACAGCGCGCTCAACTTCGCGGTATGGCGAACGGATACGATACAATTTTGCACATCGGAAAAGGCGGTATTACCGATACCGTGATTAAGCAGGCACAAGAGGCGCTCACCTCTCGCGAGCTGATAAAGGCGTGCGTTCTCGAAACCAGCGGTATGACTTCAAGGCAGGCGGCGGATATGATAGCGGATAAAACGCATTCCGAGGTTGTTCAGGTCATCGGCTCAAAGTTTATTGTTTACCGTGAAAATAAGGACGATAAAAAGATTTTTTTGGTGAAATAATATGTCTCAAACAGCAGTATTCGGCGGAACCTTCAACCCGTTTCATATAGGTCATTATGAGATACTTTCCGCGCTTTGCGGCAGCGAAAAGTTTGATAAAGTATTGCTTGTTCCCGACAGAATTCCGCCGCACAAAAAGCATGTACAAAGCGTTCCGGACGCCGACCGAATAGAAATGTGCAGAATAGTGTGCGAAGATTTCGATAAGGCGCAGTTATGCCTTATAGAATTTGAACGCGAAGGTAAAAGCTATACTGTTGATACCGTCAAGGCGCTTAAACGCGCTTTTCCCGCGGATGATTTTTTCATCGCTTGCGGCGGCGATATGATAAAAACTCTTGATACGTGGTACCGCTTTGATGAGCTTAAAACGCTCGCTTCTTTCGTGGCTTTTAACCGCGGGAACGATGAGGGCTTTTTGGCAAACGTCGAGCGCTTGCGCGGTTTGGGTGCTCAAATCACCGTGTTTGATAACGCCGTTACCGAAATATCCTCAACCGAACTTCGCGAGGGCGTCAAGCGTAAATATTTACCGGAAAAGGTATGGGAATATGTTAATAGACGAGGAATTTATAAACAGCAAAATAATTGATGAATATAAGAATTTGCTTTCATCGAAACTGAACGAAAAGCGATATTACCACTCGCTGTGTGTGGCTGACGAGGCAAAGCGCCTTGCGGATCTCTACGGCGCGGACCGTAACAAAGCATATCTCGCCGGTCTGCTTCACGATATAACGAAGAATTCAAGCGAGTCGGAACACTTGCAAATCTTTAAGGCTTTTGGTATAATTCTAACCGATGTTGAAAGGAGTGCCGAAAAGCTTTGGCACGCCATTTCCGGCGCGGCGTACGTAAGGCATTTTCTTGATATCGATGATGAAGAAATAATCGGGGCGATACGTTATCATACCACCGCCCGCGAGAATATGACCAAACTGCAAAGCGTGCTTTATCTTGCCGATTTTACTTCGGCGGACCGCGATTACGACGACGTTGACATAATGCGAAAGCTGGCTTACGAATCTGAGGATAAGGCGCTTTTGTACGCGCTTGAATATACAATAAAAGAATTGCTCGAAAAGGGTGCGGCGGTACATCCGGACACCGTTTCGGCTTATAACTATACCGTTCTGAAAGGAAAGACTTATGAAATCTGAAGAAATCTTGAAAACGGCGGCAAAAGCTCTTGATACCAAAAAGGCGGAAAACCTTACCGCAATGCGCGTCGAAGATCTTACGGCGCTTACGGAGTATTTCCTGATAGCCACAGCGACTTCAAATACACACGTTCGCGCCCTGACCGACGAGGTCGAGGAAACGCTTGAAGAAGCGGGGGAGAAGCCGCATCATATCGAGGGAAAATCATCGGGCTGGATAGTGCTCGATTACCGCTCTGTTATAGTTCACATATTTACGCCGGAGATGCGCGAATTCTACGATCTCGACCGTATCTGGAGCGACGGCGAGGCAGTTGATTTGAAGGATATTATCGAAGACAGCGAGGTTAAATAAAATGAAATACGATTTTGCTAAAATTGAAAAGAAATGGCAGGATATATGGGATGAAAACAAAACCTTCGCGGCAAGCGACGATTTCAGCAAGCCGAAGTTTTACGGTCTTGTAGAGTTTCCGTATCCGTCGGGGCAGGGGCTTCATGTCGGTCATCCGCGTTCATATACGGCTATTGACATTGTCGCCCGTAAAAAGCGCCTTGAAGGGTATAATGTGCTGTATCCCATGGGTTGGGACGCTTTCGGTCTTCCCACCGAAAACTATGCAATTAAAAATCATATTCACCCCTCTGTCGTTACCGAAAACAATATCGCCAATTTTAAGCGTCAGCTTAAATCACTCGGCTTTTCTTTCGACTGGGATAGGGAAGTAAACACCACCGACCCCGAGTATTATAAGTGGACACAGTGGATATTCTTACAGCTTTATAAAAAAGGTCTTGCTTATAAGAAAAAAATGTCGGTTAACTGGTGTCCCTCGTGTAAGTGCGTGCTTGCAAATGAAGAAGTTGTAAACGGCGCCTGTGAGCGCTGCGGCACTGAAACGGTACACCGTGAAAAGAGTCAGTGGATGCTTAAAATCACCGATTACGCCGAAAAACTGCTTGAAGGCCTTGACCACGTTGATTATATCGAACGCGTTAAGACGCAGCAGCGTAACTGGATAGGACGTTCATACGGTACACAGCTGAAATTCAAAACCACACTCGGCGATGATTTCGAGGTGTTTACCACCCGTGCGGACACCCTCTTCGGCGCGACCTATACCGTTATTTCGCCCGAGCATCCGCTGGTTGCAAAATGGGCGGATAAAATAACCAATTACGCGGAAGTAAAGGCGTATGTAGACGAATCCGCGAAAAAGTCCGATTTCGAGCGCACCGAGCTAAACAAGGAAAAAACCGGTGTAAAGCTTGAAGGGGTTATGGCGATAAACCCGGTAAACGATACGCAGATACCGATTTACATTTCTGATTATGTTCTTATATCCTACGGTACCGGCGCCATTATGGCGGTTCCGGCGCACGATACGCGCGACTATGAATTTGCCAAAAAGTTTGATATTCCGATAATCGAGGTAGTAGCGGGCGGCGATATAAGCAAAGAGGCGTTTACCGACTGTGAAACCGGCGTTATGGTCAATTCCGGCTTCCTTAACGGACTTTCGGTTGAGGACGCTAAGCTTAAAATGCAGGAGTGGCTTACCGAAAAGGGAATAGGTGCGAAGAAGGTCAATTATAAACTGCGCGACTGGGTGTTCTCCCGCCAGAGATACTGGGGCGAGCCGATACCCATGGTTTACTGTGAAAAATGCGGCTTTGTGCCGCTGCCCGAAAGCGAGCTTCCGCTGACACTTCCGAACGTAGAGTCCTACGAGCCGACGGATACCGGCGAATCGCCGCTTGCAAAAATGACCGATTGGGTAAACACCACATGTCCGCATTGCGGCGGTAAAGCGACAAGGGAAACCGATACCATGCCGCAGTGGGCGGGTTCCTCGTGGTATTTCCTTCGTTACTGCGACCCGCATAACGATAAAGCGCTGGCGTCAAAAGAGGCGCTCGAATACTGGTGCCCGGTTGATTGGTATAACGGCGGTATGGAGCATACAACGCTTCACCTTTTGTACAGCCGATTCTGGCATCATTTCCTTTATGATATCGGCGTTGTGCCGAATCCCGAGCCGTATTCAAAACGCACAAGCCACGGCATGATACTCGGTGAAAACGGTGAAAAAATGTCAAAATCCCGCGGCAACGTTGTAAACCCGGATGAAATAGTACGCGACTACGGCGCCGATACCATGCGCGTTTATGAAATGTTTATAGGTGATTTTGAAAAAGCGGCGCCGTGGAGCCAGTCTTCAATAAAGGGCAGTAAGCGTTTTCTCGATAAGGTTTTTGCGCTGACCGATTGCCTTAAAGAAGGCGATTCGTACCGAAGTGAAATAGAAACCGATTTCCACAAGACGATCAAAAAGGTGACCGAGGATATCGAAAGTCTCAAAATGAATACCGCTATTGCGGCGCTTATGTCGCTTCTGAACAGTATTACCGCGACAGGAAATATCACCCGCCGCGAGCTTAAAGACTTTATTATTCTCTTGAATCCGTTTGCTCCGCATATCACTGAGGAAATATGGCAAACAGCCGGATTTGAAGGTATGCTCAATCAAACCTCGTGGCCGGAATACGACGAGAGCAAATGCGTTGACTCAAAAATTGAAATCGCCGTGCAGATAAACGGTAAGGTACGCGCCCGCATTGAAATCGCACCCGATATAAGCAGTGCCGACGCGCTCGCACTCGCCAAGTCGCAACCCGCCGTGGCAGAGGCGATAAACGGCAAAACGGTGATTAAAGAGCTTTACGTACCGGGAAGAATTGTTAATATAGTTGTGAAATAACAAGATGATAAAATGATGCGGATAAATAAAGCGCAAAAGACATAATAAATATCCCCCTGTTGCATTTTTTTGCAGCAGGGAGACTCTTATAAGATAAGCAAAGGAACCTTTTTGGCAGACAAAAGAGGTTCCTTTTATGTATAAGAGCGCCAAAATGATACGCGCCGGAGGGCTATTTCGCTAAACTCCTTGATTTTTTTGCTGTTTTATAGTATGATTGTCTTGCGACACAAACTGAATATTAACGCCAAGCGCAAGTATGTGTTTTTATCATTTGGTAAAAACGCATATTCCACTTCGCGTACTTGTGTAGGCGTTAAGTTTGTGTCGCAGCAATCGGAGTTGTGCGTTTTTCGGTGCGTGGCTTCGGCTGCGCACTTTTTTAATTTGTGGAGGATGAAAAAATGGAAATTGACTTAAAGGCATATACAACCCGCGCAAAGGAACTGGAAGTAGCGCTTTACACGCAAAAGAGGCTGATGGATGCTTATAACGAAACAATGGATGCTCAAGCCCCGGTCGAACCTGAACGAGAAGCCCTGGTCGCACCCCAAAAACCTGATCCGCCCAAAGAACCGGAAAAGCCGGCGGTTAAACTTTATATTCTTCGCTCGGTCGGTCTAGCGGGTTTAGCAGTTTTGTCTTTTTGGCTTTGGATAATAGCGGCGATTTATTCAGGTGAAAATGGGGCTATGCTGTTCTTGCACATTATTTCTCTTTTTGGTATTAATTTGCTAATAGGTATAGTTTGTATCGTTCAGTCCATAGTGTTTATTAGGGAGGCGATAAAGCAACCAAAGGACTATAATGATAGTCTGATAAGATACAAAGCAGACATTGCAAAACACCAAAGACAGATTGAAAAATATAATGCTGATTACGATAACTATCTCAAAGAGAAAAAGCAAGTTGAGGAACAATATGAAAAAGACCTTGCCGAATACAATAGAGTTCTAAAAGATTATAATGCGAAACGTAAAGAAATGACCGTAAAACATGAAAAAGCATATAAAGAACTTACAACCGCGCTGGATAACCTTTATGCGGAAAATATCATATTTTCTAAATATCGAAACCTGATTGCAATAACCTCCATAAACGAGTATCTGTTAAGCGGCAGATGCGATAAACTTGAAGGTCCCGACGGCGCATATAATATTTACGAAAACGAACTGCGCCAAAACACCATAATCGGGCAGTTGTCCTATATTATAAACGATCTTGAACAAATAAGGCAAAACCAGTATACCTTGTATCAGGAACTCCAAGAATCAAACCGTATGGTTAACGATATAATATACGATATCGAAAACTTGAAAAGCGATACAAAACTGCTTGCGTATTTTTCAAAAGTCAACGCAATAGCCGTCACAACACCAAAGCATTATTACGGTGTAATTGTATAAATAACCCGGGCTTCCGTTTTCACGGAAGCCCGGCGGTTAATTATTTATTTTGACTTTGCCTTGGCGGTTTTGCAGGAAGCAATAAGAAGTCTGCGAATATTGCCGCATAGTTTATCGGTAGTTTTGTAATCTTCTTGGCTGATTCTGCCTGTGTCAAGCAACAGTTTAAGCCAGTAAGTCGTCTCGCTTGCCTCTTTTAATGCAATTTCGAGTTTAGCGATAAAATCCGCTTTACTGTGTGCATATTGAGCTTCGTGAATATTCGCGCCGACAGATGTTCCCGCGCGGGCAAATTGATCGATCAAATATGAACTTTTCGGCGTCTTGATGTTGTCAGCAAGATTGATAACAGAAATTGCAAATTCAACAGAAAGATCAAGCAGTTTATTATCGGACATAATACATACCTCTTACTGTTTAACTGATAAAATTATACCTGATAATATGGAAAAAGTCAATGATATACGGCTTCGCCGCATGATATACCGCGCTTGCGAACGGCATGATATATTGCTCATTCATCGCAATATGATATAATATCCGTTCCTTCATA
>JAEEWM010000017.1 GCA_016287385.1 Clostridiaceae bacterium
GACGAAATGGTGGTGGATATCAACACGCAGTATTTCGAGGAACACGGCGGTTACGATTACGCCGTTCGCTTCTATGAGGAGGCATACCGTTTCGCCGCAGCCGAGTTCGGTGAGGAGAATATCATCTCCGCCGTTATGCACTCGGACGAACTGAATAAGGCGATGACCGCGCACTACGGCTATCCGGTGTATCACTATCATATGCACATCGTGGCGATCCCAGTCGTGGAGAAAAAGGTACTGTGGACGAAGCGGTGCAAGGATCCGAAGCTCGTCGGAACGGTAAAGGAGACGATTTGGCAGATCAGCCATTCAAAGAAATGGAAGTCTGCACCAAAGCTCGATGAGCGCGGCGAGCCCGTCAAGAATCCCGACGGTACTCCGGTGCTCGTCACGTCGTACAGTCTTTTGCAGGACAGATTCTTTGAACACATGAGCGGCGCCGGATTTGAGGATTTCGTGCGGGGCGAGCGCGGCAGTACGACGGAGCATCTTTCCTCTCTCGACTATCAAATCAAAAAGGACACCGAACGGTTGAACGAGATCAAGGCGAAGATCGAAAAAGAGCAGGTCGTATATGATACCATTCACCCGGAGAACAAGACCTTTATGGAGATCGACGATATGGGCAAGAAAGGCATCACCGGCAAGTACACCGTGGCTAAGGAGGATTACGACACGCTGACGTCGCTTGCCAAAGAGGGCATTTCAAGCCGTGGCAAGATACGCGAGCTTAAAGACGAAAACAAGCGTCTGTGGACAAAGGTGTTCAGCCTTGAAAAGCAGATCGAACGTCTGCAGGACTATATCAAACGGCTTGAAGATTTCTGCCGTCCGTATCTGGAAGCGATGAAGCGTTTCCCGGAGAAGGTAAAAGAATTCTTTACGAACCTGCTGAATCCAAAGGAAAAGGTAAAAGAACAGGAACCCGAAATACAAATCAAACCGAAAAGAAAGAAAAAGGAGGAAATTGAAAGATGAAAGAAGACAGATTTATCGTCGGGATCGGACAGGGAGAACATGAATATACCGTCAACGGAGTGAAATATATCGTTGATTCGGTATTCAGACCCTTCGATTTCAAAAACTTCAAAAATACGCTTGCGGAAGTGGTCGAAAAGTATATCAAAAACGACCTCGCAGACTGGACAAATGACGAAAAAGGTGGTATAATGATCACGGAATGTGTATCGACTGCCGGAAAGGAGGACTAATGCAGTCGAACAAAAAGAAAAACAATGCAGGGATCACTGCGCTGTACTGCCGTCTGTCGCGTGACGACGGCACGGAATGCGAAAGCAATTCCATCGCCAACCAGAAGAAATACCTCGCTCAAAAGGCAAAGGAATACGGCTTCACCAACACGAAATATTACCTTGACGACGGTTATACGGGAACGAATATCAACCGTCCGGGCTTCCAGTCGATGCTCGACGATATCGATATGGGCTTCGTCAGCGTCGTGATGGTCAAAGACCTGTCCCGGCTCGGTCGTGACTACGTTGCGGTCGGCTCGTTCCTCGACAGCTATTTTCCAGAACACGGCGTCCGCTTTATCGCCGTAAACGATATGGTGGACAGTGCGGAGGGAGAAAACGAGATCGCGCCGTTCAAAAACGTTATGAACGAAATGTACGCAAGGGATATTTCGCAGAAGATCAAGACGTCTCACCGGCTGAGAGGCAATATGGGAGAACCGCTCGCACCGCCGCCTTACGGCTATATGAAAGACCCGCTGAACAAGAAAAAGTGGGTGATCGATCCGGAAGCGGCAGGGATCGTCCGTGACATCTTCCGTATGTGTCTTGAAGGAAAAGGCAACGAGACCATCGCCCGGCTTTTGCAGGAGCGTCAGGTACTTGTCCCGATGGCGTACTGGCAGAGCAAGGGTTTACCGCGCGGAGGCAAGAAAACGCAGGAAAATCCGTACAAGTGGTGCAAATCCTCGGTCGCCAAGATCCTTGCCCAGCAGGAATACTGCGGAGACGTGATCAACTTCAAATCCTATTCCAAGTCTTTCAAGAACAAGACGCGCATCCAGAACGACCCGTCCCAGTGGAAGATATTCAAGGACGTCCACGAGCCGATCATCAGCCGCGACACCTTTGAGCAGGTGCAGGCGCTTGTCGCCAAAACGAAGCGCCGCGCGCCGAACAAAAAACTGGCGGAAAAGAATATGTTTTGCGATATTCTCTATTGCGCGGACTGCGGGCATAAGATGTGGTTCAACGTTTGCCATCCGAACACGAGCATCAAGCATTTCAAATGCTCCAACTACAAAAGCGGTCGCGGCACTTGTGAGGGAACGCATTATATCCGCGCCGATTCGCTTGAGACGGTGGTGCTGATGGAATTGAAAAAGCTCACCAACTTTCTGCGGGACGACGAAGAGGAGTTTGCAGGCATTCTTGAAGCCAAGACGAACAGCAGCATCGCCGCAAAACAGAAAGCCACACAGGAGGCGCTTCAGAAAGCCATCGTCCGCAGCAAAGACGTGGATCGGCTCTACGAAGGACTGTATGAGAATATGGTTAACGGCAAGGTCACGGAGCAGTGGTATATGCACATGTCGCAGAAGTATGAGCTCGAACGCGGAGAATTGCAGGACAAGATCAGGAAATACCGGGTGGAGCTCCTCGGTTTAGAGGACATCCGCCACGAAAAAGAGCATTTCCTTGCCGCGATCCGTACCTTTATGCGTATGCAGACGCTGACGCCCGTGCTTCTGCGGGAGTTGATCGACAAGATCGAAGTCCACAGGATCGAGGGAACCGGTAAAAACCGTACTCAGCAGATCACCATTCACTACAAATTCATCGGTGCGCTGGAGATCCCGGCGGGGCCGAAAAACGAACGTCTCAAACTCGATACCCGTCGAGGCGTCGCGGTAGAGTATCTTCCCAACACCGTGACCGCCTGACAAAAAACGAGCAGACTCACCGAGCCTGCTCCCTTACATACGAATATCAGATAAGTTGAATATATAGAAAAAACTGAGTGTTCATAACTCACTTGCGTTATGAACACTCAGCATGGTCCGAGTGACAAGACTTGAACTTGCGGCCTCTTGACCCCCAGTCAAGCGCGCTACCAGCTGCGCCACACCCGGATATTTTGCCGTGTGAAAGCACGGCGTT
Organism: Clostridiaceae bacterium; assembly: GCA_016287385.1. GTDB lineage: Bacteria > Bacillota > Clostridia > Oscillospirales > Acutalibacteraceae > UBA737. The sequence goes on from JAEEWM010000017.1 coordinate 3,138, forward strand.
TATTTTTATTCCTATCAATTACTCGGCAAAGCCGGATTCAACCAACGCGACAAGTCCGTTGATCGCCTGTTCGGCATCGATACCGTCGGCAATGATCCTTATCGTCGTTCCGCCGACGATACCGAGTGATAAAACACCCAGTAAGCTCTTGGCGTTTACCTTGCGTTCATCCTTTTCCACCCATATTGAAGATTTATATTCGTTAGCCTTCTGGATGAAGAAAGTCGCGGGGCGGGCATGCAGTCCAACCTGATTATGTATAACAACATCTCTAACGCACATATAGCATACTCCTTTAACATACCGAATGCAAAAATACTACATATTCAACTTCTGCGTTTATTATACTATATTAAATGCGATTGTCAACGATTTGTTAATAAGTTCTAAATTTAATCCAATTTTTTGAGCAAAAACACTGTCGCTTTTGGTCAAAATGATAAGGAAAAATCTGGCAGGTTACCGCTTTTCCGCGCCGTCCAGCAGTTTTCGATCGTCTTCGGACAGTTTAAGCTTACGGAACATATCCTTACGGCGACGTCCGGTTTCAAGAAGCGACTGAAGCCTTCGCCATTTTTCTATTTCAGCATGATTGCCGGAAAGCAGAACCTCGGGCACTTCCCTGCCGAGCCACTGCGCCGGTCTTGTGTACTGCGGGTATTCGAGAAGTCCGGCAAAATGGCTTTCCTCCTCGAAGCAAATATCATCCGCCAGCACGCCTTCAAGCATTCTGCAAACGGCGTCGGTGAGTGTCAGCGCAGGCAATTCCCCGCCGGTAAGCACGTAATCGCCCACCGAAATCTCTTCATCGACTATTTCGTCTATAACGCGCTGGTCAACGCCTTCATAATGTCCGCAGAGAATAACGATTCTGTCAAGCTTTGAAAGCTCGACCACCCGCTTTTGGGTGAGTGTTTTGCCTTTGGGCGACATATATATAAGGTGCGGCTTCGGCTCATCCTCACCGTAAAGACTTTTATAGCAGTTATATATAGGCGCCGCCGCCATTATCATACCCATTCCGCCGCCGTAGGGCATATCATCGACCTTGTTATGCTTGTTGCCGGCGAAATCGCGGATATCGGTAATCACTATACTGACCTTGCCCGCCTTGCGCGCCCTGCCGATTATGCTTTCGGAAACGACCCGTTCGCACATATCGGGGAAAAGCGTCATTATATCAATCCTCATCGTCAAATATACCTTTCATCGGACATATTTCGATTATCTCTTTTTCTATATCAACGTTCTTTACCACTTCGTCTATCGCGGGTAAAAGATATTCTTTTTCGCCGTTTTTGATGTGCCACACGTCGTTCGCGCCGGTTTTTGAAACATCGCTTAACACGCCGTATGCGGCGCCGGTGGCGAAGTCCTTAACCGCACACCCAATAAGTTCGCTTACAAAATAGCGGTCAACGGGTAAACCTGCGTCTTCACGCTTTATATAAAGCACCCGGTTTCGCAGCTTTTCCGCCTGCTCTATCGTATCAACGCCCTCTATCTTCGCAATAACGACATTGCCGTGCGGCTGTATTTTTTCAATTTTTAACGGCTTCTTTTCGGTGCCGGTGTAAAGCGTATCAAAGCCGCATAAAAACGCGCCGTCATCCGCCCACGGCATTATTCGCACCATACCGCGCACACCGTGAGTGCCTACAGCTTTACCGACTTCTATAAACTCTTTTTTCATAACACACCGCCTAACACCTGAATGGAAAAAATACCCCCTCGTATGCGGAGGGGGTCTTCCGGCGGGAATTTCCGCCGGGAAATCTTATTTTATTCGTCAATGTCAACCGCGATTTTCTGGTCGTTGCGGTTAGCGGCGGCACGCATAACCGTGCGGATAGCCTTGGCTATTCTGCCCTGCTTGCCGATAACTCTGCCCATATCGTCCTGCGCCACGCGAAGGTGATATACTATAATACCCTCTTCGTTGGGCTCGTCAACAGTAACGTTTACCGCTTCCGGATTCTCAACAAGACCGGACGCGATCGCAATAAGAAGTTCGCTCATAATAGATTTTCTCCAAACTTAAAACTTTTAATTCTTGCGGCAACAGCCGCGTTTTTCCGCGCAAGCGCGGAAGTGCATCTGAATCAGGAACCGCGTTATCAAAGAACGCCGTTCTTTTTGAGAAGCGCTTTTACCGTATCGGTAGGCTGAGCGCCGTTTTTGATCCACTGCTGAGCTTTTTCGGCGTCGATTTTCACCTGCGCCGGCTCTTTGGTCGGGTCATAGTAACCGATTTCTTCAATGAAACGTCCGTCACGCGGATATCTCGAATCGGCAACGACAACGCGATAGAAGGGCGCTTTTTTTGCACCAATTCTGCGAAGTCTGATTTTAACCGCCATACTCTTGCACCTCCAATTAAAATTTATATGTTCAAGGTAAAATGTTACCCTAAAAACCTAAACTGCTCGGGTCAAAGCCGCGAAGCATACGGCGCTTGCCGCCCTTGCTTCTCATCTGCTTAAACATTTTCTTCATCTGATCGTACTGCCGCATAAGCCGGTTTACGTCTTCCACGGTCTGCCCGCAGCCCGCCGCGATACGCCTGCGGCGAGAAGCGTTTATTATATCCGGGTGCGTACGCTCCTTCTGCGTCATCGACTTGATTATCGCCTCTACCCTGTCCATCTGGCGTTCATCTATATCGGCGTTGCGAAGCTGCTTATCCATACCCGGAAGCATTGAAAGAATATTTTTGATACTGCCCATTTTTTTAAGCTGGGCAAACTGATCGAGCAGGTCGTTCAGGTCAAACTTGTTCTCCTGAATACGCCTTGCCGCTTCCTCAGCCTTCTTTTCATCAAGCTGGGTTTCCGCTTTTTCAATGAGCGAGAGCATATCGCCCATACCGAGTATACGCGACGCCATACGGTCGGGATGGAACTCCTCAAGTCCGTCAAGCTTTTCACCGACGCCGGCGAACATAATGGGTTTGCCCGTTACCGCGCGTACCGAAAGCGCCGCGCCACCGCGAGTGTCACCGTCAAGCTTGGTGAGGATAACGCCGTCGATTTCAAGCAGGTCGTTAAATTCCTTTGCTACGTTTACCGCGTCCTGACCTATCATTGCGTCGACCACAAGCAGTATGTCGGTAACCTCGACCGCTTTGGTTATGCGGACGAGTTCCTCCATAAGCTCGGTATCTATATGAAGACGTCCCGCGGTATCGAGGATAACGTAATCGTAACCGTAATCCCTCGCGTACGCCACCGCCTCTTTCGCGGTTTTCTCGGGCGGCTGCGTGCCGCGTTCAAAAACGTAAGCGTCAACCGCGGCGCCTACCACCTTTAACTGCTCGATGGCCGCCGGACGGTATATATCGCAGGCAACGAGCATAGGCCGGTTGCCCTTCGATTTCAGATATTTTGCAAGCTTCGCGCTGTGAGTGGTTTTACCCGAGCCCTGAAGACCGCACATCATAATGACGGTGGGTATCCTCGGCGCTACTTTAAGCCGCGCGTTTTCGCCGCCCATAAGAGCGGTCAGCTCATCGCGCACTATACGAACGACGCTCTGCGCGGCGGTAAGACTTTCAAAAACGTTTTCGCCTATACATTTTTCGGTGAGAGTATTGGTAAAATCCTTTGCGACCTTATAGTTTACGTCGGCTTCGAGAAGGCTGAGACGCACTTCGCGCATCGCCTCTCTTACGTCGCTTTCGGTAAGTCTGCCTTTGTTGCGCAGTTTTTTGAAAACACCCGTAAGCTTATCGGAAAGACTTGAAAACGCCATACTTCCCACCTCCCGTCGTCAGTTAAAAACAATCAGATTTCCTCTAAAACAGCGGATATGCGCCTGATTTTTTCGCCGTCCGCAATGTCCGAAGCGCAAATGCTTTTAAGCGCGGATATTTTCTTCTCGTAGCCGCACTCCGCTTCAAACCTTTTAAGCTGCGCCTCGCCGCGGCGGATAATATCGCTTACCGCCTGGCGCGTAGTACCCTCGTTTTCGGCAATTTCGGCAAGCGAAAGATCGTCATTATAATAATGCGACATCAACTCACGCTGTTTTTCGCTTAAAAATGCGCCGTATACATCCAGAAGAGCGCCGACGTATAAATCTTTTGCCATAGCGCGCCCTCCAGCCTGTCAAGTTTTTTTCTTTACATCACGCATTATAACACCGCCGGCGCCGGATGTCAAGAAAAAATCTTGACAAGTTGACAGCGAAATTACTGAGCATTTCTATACGGTTACTGTTTTTTTCACAAATATTGCTTTTTCCTCTTGAAGTCGCGGAGAAAAAATACTATAATGTTTCAAGACAGTTACGGAGGTCCTTTACATGTTCAAAAAAGTTTTATCAACGGTTTTATGTTTAAGTTTGATTCTCGCCCTTTCGGGCTGTGATTTATTCAAGAGACCGGGTACGGTTGAAGCCGAACCCGAATCGGAATCCATCTCCGACGCCGAAAGCCGGCCGGAGCCCGAGCCAGTAAAAGAGATTACATATATAAACCCGCTGACCGGCACGTCCGGTCCCAAAAAAGAGGTCACAACGCGGCGTCCCGTGGCGGTGATGGTAAACAATATATCGGTGGCTCAGCCGGTGCAGACCGGGCTTAACGACGCCGATATCATCTATGAAACAGAGGTCGAGGGCGGCGTTACCCGTCTTATGGCGGTATTCAGTGATTTTGAGAGCGTAGGTCAGATAGGTTCCGTACGTTCGGCGAGATATCCTTATGTTGATCTGGCGCTCGGTCATGACGCGATATACGTTCATTGCGGTCAGGATCCCAACTACTGCGCGGCTCACCTTAAAGCCATTGACGATATAAACGTAGATACGGGAAGCCCCGGCACAAAACGCATAAGCAACGGGCTTCCGAGAGAGCACACTCTCTACGTTTTCGGCAACGAGCTTTGGAGCACGCTTGCGGGCAAATTCAAAAGCGAGCTTACTTCTTCCCCCTGGCAGAATTTTGCCGCGGAGGATGAAACCGTAACGCTTACCGACGGCGGCGCCGACCGGGTCGAAATACCCTTCCCCGTAATGAAAACGGTTTTCAACTACAATAAAACCACCGGGCTTTATACCAGGTATTCATCCGGCGCCCCATTAAAAGACTATGTCACCAAAAATACCGTAAATGTAAAGAACATATTTATCCTGTTTACAACAATCACCACCTATCCCGACGGTGTACACCGCAAGGTGGCGCTTGAAGGCGGCAACGGTTATTATATCACAAACGGTACTTATCAGCAGATAAAATGGCAAAAGGGCGGCGAAAGGGCGCCTGTAAAAATCACCGACTTAAACGGCAACGCCGTTAAGGTAAGCGCGGGCAGATCCTGGGTTTGCATACCCAATTCGCGCACCTGCCACCCGGTATTTGAAGCGGAAACGCCTACAACCGCACAGTCTAATTAAACCGAAATGCCGCGTCACCGCGGCATTTCTCAAATACATTTATAAATACAATACGGAGAAAGTTATGATTGAAAAAAGTATCAGAAAACTAATTTGCTACGGCAAGGAGGCTGGACTCTTTCCCGTCCGCGACGAGGTGTTCGTCACAAATCTTCTGCTTGAAGCACTCTGCCTTGACGGTATAGAGTGCGACGAAGAGTTTGCCGGCGTCGATCTTAAAGAAACGCTTGACGAAATACTTGATTACGCGGTCGAGCGCGGTATTATCGATGACGGTATCACCGCGCGCGATTTATTCGACACAAAGCTTATGGGACTTATGATGCCGCGGCCCTCGGAGGTAACAGACAGGTTTTATGAGCTTTACGAAAGCTCCGAAAAAGAGGCGACCGATTACTTTTATAAGCTCAGCTGCGACAGCAACTATATCCGCCGCGACCGCATAAAGCGCGACCTTAAATGGAAAGCGCAAACCGACTTCGGCGAGCTTGATATCACGATAAATCTTTCAAAGCCGGAAAAGGACCCGAAAGCGATAGCCGCGGCGAAGAACGCGCCGCAGTCGGGGTATCCGAAATGCCTCTTGTGCCGTGAGTGCGAGGGGTACGCGGGACGCATAAACTTCCCGGCGAGGCAGAATCATCGAGTAATTCCGGTAAGGATAAACGACAGCGACTGGTTTTTCCAGTATTCGCCGTACGTTTACTATAACGAACACTGCATAGTGTTCAACGGCAGGCATACGCCCATGGCGATAAACCGCGACGCGTTTGTTAAGCTCTTCGATTTTGTAAAGCTTTTCCCGCATTATTTTGTGGGTTCAAACGCCGACCTGCCTATTGTGGGCGGTTCGATACTTTCACACGACCATTTTCAAGGCGGTCATTACACCTTCCCGATGGAGCGCGCAAAGGTTATAAAGGAGGTTTCCTTCGCCGGATTTGAAGACGTATCCGCAGGCATAGTAAACTGGCCTATGTCGGTAATACGCCTTTCGGGCAAGAGTACGGAAAGGATAGTAGACCTCGCGGATAAAATACTGCTTTCGTGGCGGAAATACACCGATAAAGAAGCTTTCATTTTTGCCGAGACCGACGGCGTACCGCACAACACGATTACGCCGATAGCGAGAAAACGCGGCGAAAACTTTGAGCTTGATCTGGTGCTTCGCAACAACATAACAACCGAAGAGCACCCCCTCGGCGTTTATCATCCGCACGCAAATCTCCACCACATAAAAAAGGAGAACATCGGTCTTATCGAGGTAATGGGGCTTGCGGTTTTGCCCGCAAGACTCAAGGATGAAATGGCGGCGCTTAAAGCGGCGCTCTTATCCGGCGCGGATATAAGAGCCGACGAAGCGCTCGCCAAGCACGCCGATTGGGCGGACGAACTGAAAGAAAAATACACCTTTACAGAAGAAAACACCGACGGTATTCTTAAAAAAGAAATCGGCGCGGTGTTCTGCAAGGTGCTTTCCGACGCGGGCGTATATAAGCGCACAAAAGAGGGCGAAGAGGCGCTTATGCGGTTTATTTCGCAGGTTTAACAATATGTTCTTAAACGTACTTTCACAGGTTGCCGTTCTGCTTATTTTAATAGCGCTCGGATTTACATTCACAAAGCTTAATATGATAAACGCGGCGGGAGCGAAGGTGCTTACAGACCTTGTTTTGTACGCCGCCACGCCGTGCGTCATAATAACATCCTTTATGCGCCCGTTTGAAAAAAGCGCCGCAAGAGGGTTGCTTATTGCCACCGTCGCCGCGGTACTCGCGCACGCGGCGTTTATTGTTTTAAGTCTGCTTATTATAAAAAGCGGTAATGTTAAGCGGGAGAGGGTGCTGCGATTTGCGGCGATTTTCGGCAACTGCGGATTTATGGCGCTGCCTCTCCAGCAGGCGCTTCTCGGCAGCGAGGGCGTTTTTTACGGTTCTTCGGTTGTCGCGGTATTCAACATATTTGTATGGAGCTTCGGTATTTATCTTATGAGCGGTGATAAATCCTACGTCAAACCGAAAGCTCTTGCGCTGAGTCCGAGCATTATAGCGATCTTGCTCGGTATAGTCATTTTCCTGCTTTCGCTCCCCGTACCCGAAATAATTAAAAGCCCGGCAAACTTTATGGCGGGGCTTAATACGCCGCTTCCGATGATAGTAATAGGATACCACCTCGCTAAAAGTGATATCCTTAAAGGTCTTCGTGATAAAGGCGCCGTATTCGCCTCGTTTTTGAAGCTCGTTGCATACCCGGCACTGGCGCTTGCGGTAATGTATATCTGCGGAATACGCGGCAATATTTTAATATCGCTTACTATCGCTTTATCGTCACCCATCGCCGCCATGACGGCGATGTTCTCCGCAAAATTCGGCAATGATACCCCGCTTGCCGCAACCATGGTCAGTACGAGCCATATCATAAGCATTCTTACAATGCCGCTGATAATCTATATTGCGCAGTTACTTGCCTGATTTTTTGAACTGTGGCAGCTGTGCCAGAATTATCGCGGCAAAGACAAGAAGACAGCCGATTATCTCATGCAAAGAAAGCGAGTGTGAAAGTATCAGCCAGCCGCCTATCGCGGCAAACACGCTTTCAAGACTCATTGCTATCGAGGCGACCGATGCTTCGGCGTACTTCTGCCCCACTATTTGAAGCGTATACCCTACTCCGCCGGACATAACGCCTAAGAAAAGTATACTCCATATCGCCGATTTTACGTCGGCGATATTTGTTTTTCCCGACTCAAATATCAGCGCCGCTATGAGTGAAAAGAGCGAACAGAACGCGAATTCAAGGAAAGAAAGGCGAAGTCCGCCCACGGCGTCACAGTATTTTTCAACACAAAGTATCTGCACGCTGAATCCGAGCGCACAGGCAAAGAGAAGCGCGTCGCTTATGTATATTCCTTCAAATCCGCCCCGGGTACAAAGCATATACACGCCCGCCGTGGCGAGAAGCACCGCAAACCACACAAAAATATGTATCCGTTTCCCGAATATTGATGATATTATAGGCACGAGTATAACGTAAAGCGCGGTTAAAAATCCGGCGCGTGCCTCGCGCGAGACGCCTTCCGGATAGAGGGCGATGCCCGCCTGCTGTAAATTTGCCGAAAGCGCGAGCATGAAGCCGCACACCGCGCCGGCGACAAGGGCGGTTTTCAACTTCTCCTTTTGCTTCGGAAATATCGGCTCATGTGTTTTGACGCCGAAGATTTTAAGCACCGCGGCAAGCACAACGGCGCTTACTGCAAAGCGGAGGAAATTGAGCGTCATCGGCGATACCGACCGCGCCGCCGACTGCGCTACAAAGGCGAACCCCCATATAAGCGCGCCCAGCGATAAAATCAAACTGCCTTTCAAATTGTTCTTAACCATATTATCACCGCAAAACTGATATAGGTGAAAGTATATCATAAATATCCGGTTTTTGCAAATAATTTATTGGTTGATTTTTTCACGCTTTGTATGTATAATCAATTTGATAACAAAAAAGGAAAAGGTATTTCATGCTTGAACTTAAAAACATATCATTCGGCGCCTTAACAGACGACGGAAAAAAAGAGATAATCAAGGATATTTCGATAAAATTCGACGGAGGTTTTATAGCTATTACCGGTCCTAACGGCGGTGGCAAATCCACGCTTGCGAAGATTATCGCGGGTATTGAAAAGCCGACTTGCGGCAAAATATATCTTGACGGTGAGGATATAACCGGGCTGTCGGTAACCGAACGCGCAAGGCGCGGCATCAGTTTTGCGTTTCAACAGCCGGTACGCTTCAAAGGCATTACGGTAAACGACCTTATACGCCTTGCCGCCGGCAGAGATATAACCGTTTCCGAGGCGTGCGATTATCTTTCGCAGGTCGGTCTTTGCGCAAGAGACTATATAAACCGCGAAGTAAACGCTTCGCTTTCGGGCGGCGAATTAAAGCGTATAGAAATAGCCACCGTTTTAGCACGCGGTACCGCTGTTTCGATTTTTGACGAACCGGAGGCGGGCATCGACCTTTGGAGTTTTTCAAATCTCATAAACGTCTTTGAACGCATGAGGGAGCGTCTGGGCGGTACAATTATCATTATTTCCCACCAGGAAAGAATTCTTAATATCGCGGATAAAGTGGCGGTCCTCGCCGCGGGCGAGCTTACCGCCTACGGTGAAAAAGAAGCTGTACTTCCCGGACTGCTCGACGATTCGTTTGACGCCTGCAAAGTGCTTAAAGACAGTATGAAGGAGGCGTCAGTATGAACGATACCGAAAAAGAACTTCTTAAAATCATAGCCGATATGGACGGTACGCCCGCGGGCGCCTACAATATCCGCGCAAACGGCTCGCTTGCCGGCAGGGCAACTACCGAGAATATCGACATCCGCACTAAAACGGACAAGCCGGGCATCGACATAATCATTAAGCCGGGCACCAAGGGCGAAACGGTGCATATTCCGGTAATAATCGACGCTTCGGGGCTAAACGACCTTGTGTACAATGATTTTTATATCGGCGACAACGCCGACGTTACAATTATGGCGGGGTGCGGAATACACAACTGCGGCGAAAGCGAGTCAAGGCACGACGGCGTGCATACCTTTTATGTAGGTAAGGGCGCGCACGTCAAATACGTTGAACGGCACTACGGCGAGGGCGACGGCACCGGCGGCAGAAATATGAATCCGACCACCGTCGTAAACATCAGCGATGACGGTTATATGGAAATGGAAACTTCACAGATAAAGGGAATTGACAGCACCTACCGAAAGACCCGCGCCACGGTATCGGACGGCGGCACGCTCATTATCCACGAAAAGATAATGACCCACGGCACACAAACCGCCGACACTGATTTCTCGGTCGACTTAAACGGCAAAAACTCCTCGGCAAACGTTATTTCGCGGTCGGTGGCAAGGGATAAATCGCACCAGAGATTTTTATCGAACATAAACGGAAACAACGTATGCAACGGTCACACCGAATGCGACGCGATAATAATGGACGAGGCAAACGTCAAGGCGAGTCCGACGCTCGGCGCTAATCACATCGACGCCGCGCTTATCCACGAGGCGGCGATAGGCAAAATAGCCGGCGACCAGCTGACAAAGCTTATGACACTCGGTCTTACGGAGCAACAGGCGGAAGAAGAAATTATAAACGGATTCTTAAAATAAACGCGTAAATCCCGGCAGTAAAAACTGCCGGGATTTACTTTTGGAGAATATAAAACTTGCTTGTTTATCTGCTTGAGCTATCCGCCGCAACGGTTATGGTAACCTCATAAGTCTTGCCGCTGCGGTAAATCTTTGCCTTGACCTTATCGCCGGGACTGCATTCCTTAAGGTAATCATAGTAAAGATCATATTCGCTTATTTCTTTGCCGTTAAACTCGGTTATAATATCGCCGCGGCGTATGCCTGCCTCCTGTGCGGGGCTGTCGTCATATACGCTTAAGACCACCGCGCCCGCGGGATATCCGTAGTATTTAAGCACCTGCGCCGTATACTTTTCACTTATCGAAACGCCGATATACGGGTCGGGTTCGTTTTCCTTTGAAATAATCCTCTTTACAACCTCTACCACCTTGTTTGAAGGTATCGCAAAGCCCATTCCCTCAAACTCTTCGGCAACGATTTTCGAGCTGTTTATTCCTATAAGCTTGCCCGTTGTATCAAGGAGCGCGCCACCCGAATTACCGGGATTTATCGCGGCGTCGGTCTGAATAAGGGATACCTTGGAGCTTGCCGATACAACGCGGTCAAGTCCGCTGATAACGCCGTAGGTAACACTGCCCATAAACTCAAGTCCGCCCGGCGCGCCGATAGTCACAGCCGACTGACCGACTTTAAGCTTGGAAGAATCGGCGATTTCAATGGGCTTAAGATTTTTTGCGCTTATTTTCAATACGGCAAGGTCGGAGGAAATGCTGTAACCGACGACGCTCGCCTCATAAGACTTTGAATTGATATTTCCGATAAACACTTCTATCTTCGAGCCGTTGGCGGATTTCACCGCGCTCTCGATAACGTGATAGTTGGTGATTATATATCCGTCCTCGCTGTAAACCACGCCCGAACCCTCGCCGGTAGCCTCCTGACTGCCGCCGAAAAAGTTTATGACCGAAGTGGTGGTGCGAATACCCACAACGCTTTGACTCGCTTTTTCCGATACCGCCTCGGCGATACTGTCCGCCGTTTCATTTACGGTTATATTGACGTTTTTATTCTCGACGGCGGAGGTGCTTTCTTTTTCAGCGGCCGACGAGCCGGAGCCGTCTTTGATTTTCAAATAGGAAAGAACTCCCGTGACGCCTGCCGAAGCGCCTATTATTGCCGCAAGTATCACCGATAATATCACTACCCCCGCGCCGTAGCGGCGTTTAACCTGCGGTTGCGGGGTATAGGAATAACTGCCGTAGCCGGGCGTATTGTACTGATTGTTGTTATCGTTGTTGTTATTGTAATATTCATTCATATCCAAATCTCCTTTAATAACATATTACCTCGGCTTTGTTACCGATTTTTGCCGAAAATGTTAACTTATTATTAAATTTGAAAAATAAAAAACTTTACTTTTTGAATTGTTTATGCTATAATACTTTGGCTACCGTATACTGTGCGTATGGCGACTGCCGCGTTTATTGCGGAAACACTTTGACCTTGCGCTCGGTTTGCGGCGGACAATATTTTGTAAAGGAGTGTAAAAAAATGACCAACGAAGAGAAACAGCAGATAATGGCTGAAAATGCTATTCACGAGGGCGATACCGGTTCTCCGGAAGTGCAGATAGCGGTTCTTACGGCGCGTATTAACGAGCTTAACGCTCACCTTGACGTGCATAAGAAGGACCACCACTCACGCCGCGGTCTTCTTAAAATGGTAGGTCACAGAAGAAATCTTCTCGCCTATCTTCAGAAGAAGGATATTGAAAGATACCGTGCTATCGTTAAGAAACTCGGTCTGCGTAAGTAACCGTGAATTCAGCCTGCCGGGCATTTTGCCCGGTCGGCTTTATTCTTATAGGAGGTTTTCGCGTTTAGCGGTAAATCGAGTATCCGAAAAGTCGGGTATTGGATTTATTGCTAACGGAAAATCTCCGAAAAAACAAAAAAGGAGGTTTTCATTATGTTTGAAAACTACAAGGTTTACGAAACCACAATAGCAGGCCGCCCTTTCAAGCTTGAAACAGGCAAAATGGCAGGTCTTGCAAACGCCGCGTTTATGGCGACGTACGGCGAAACCAACGTACTTTGCACGGTAACCGCTTCGGATAAGCCGCGCGAGGGTGTTGATTTCTTCCCGCTTTCAGTTGACTATGAAGAGAAGATGTACTCGGTAGGCCGCTTCCCCGGCTCTTTCCAGCGCCGCGAGGGCAGAGCTACCGAAAAAGCGATTCTCGCTTCACGCTGCATTGACAGACCGATTCGTCCGCTTTTCCCGAAGGATATGCGCAACGATTGCTCGGTAGTGGCTACGGTTATGTCGGTTGACCCCGACTGCTCACCCGAAATCGCCGCGGCAATAGGCGTTTCGGCGGCGATAGCGGTATCGGACATTCCGTGGGACGGCCCGATTTCGAGCACAAGCGTAGGTCTTATAGATGACGAAATAATCATCAACCCGACCCTTGAACAGCGCGAGAAGTCCGATCTTAACCTCACCGTTTCATCAACCGCCGACCTTGTCGCAATGATAGAAGCCGGTGCGAATGAAATCTCGGATGAAAAGATGTTCGAGTGCATTATGGCGGGTCACGAAGTAAACAAAGAAATCGTTAAATTCATTAACGGTATCGTTGCCGAAATAGGCAAAGAAAAGTTCACCTTTGAATCGAGCAACCCCGATCCCGAAATAATGGCGGAAATCGAGGCGTTCTGCATCGAGGACGTTAAGCGCGCCCTTGATACCGATGATAAAAACGTGCGCGACGCCGCGCTCTTACCGATATACAACGCGGTACACGAAAAGTTTGACGAGCGCTTTGAAGGCTGTGAGGCAAAGCTTGACGAGATAATGTATCTTGTACAGAAACACGTTGTACGCGCATGGCTTAAAGACGAGCACAAACGCGTAGACGGCAGAGGCATAGATGAAATCCGCCCCCTGAACGCGCAGATAGATCTTCTTGCACGCGCTCACGGCTCCGGTATGTTCACCCGCGGTCAGACGCAGGTTTTATCGGTTGCCACTCTGGCTCCCGTAAGCGAAGCGCAGAAACTCGACGGACTTGACGAAGAAACACAGAAGAGATATATCCACCACTACAACTTCCCCTCTTTCTCGGTTGGTGAAACCAAGCCGTCAAGAGGCCCCGGCAGACGTGAAATAGGTCACGGCGCTCTCGCGGAGCGCGCGCTCATCCCGGTAATTCCGAGCGTTGACGAGTTCCCCTACGCCATCCGTGTGGTATCCGAGGTCCTTTCCTCTAACGGTTCAACCTCACAGGGCTCAATATGCGGTTCCACCCTCGCGCTTATGGCGGCGGGCGTACCGATCAAGGCGCCGGTTGCCGGCATCTCCTGCGGACTTATAACCGGTGACGAAGGCGTTTACGGCGACTTTATGACGATGGTCGATATCCAAGGCCTGGAGGATTTTTACGGTGATATGGACTTTAAGGTTGCGGGTACTCATAAGGGTATCACCGCAATACAGATGGACCTGAAGGTTCACGGCCTTACACCCGAAATAATCAAAGAGGCGTTTGCCAAGACTCACAAGGCGAGAGATTATATACTTGACGAGGTAATGCTCAAATGTATCGCCGAGCCGCGCAAGGAACTTTCAAAATACGCTCCCAAGATGCTCACCACCACTATCCCGACCGATAAGATCGGCGACGTTATCGGCAAGCAGGGCAAGGTTATCCAGTCGATACAGGAGCAGTGCGAATGCACTATCAACATCGAGGAAGACGGTCACGTTTACGTTTCCGCGCTTGATATTGAAAAAGCGAAGCAGGCTATCGGCATAGTTGAGCTTATCGCCAACGATCCCGAAATAGGCGCTATATACAGCGGCAAGGTAACACGCCTTATGACGTTCGGCGCATTCGTTGAGATAGCCCCCGGCAAAGAGGGACTCGTTCACATTTCCAAGCTCGACGTTAAGCGCGTTGAAAAGGTTGAGGATGTTGTAAACGTAGGCGATCAGGTGCTCGTAAAAGTGACCGAGATAGACGATCAGGGCAGGATAAATCTTTCCCGCCGCGACGCGCTGGTTGAGGTAAACGGCGCGGTCGTTGAGGAAGGCGCGGATGAAGAACCGCAAAGAAAACCCCACGGCGGTCACCGCAGAAACTTCAAAAAGTAAACTTATGTAAAACTTATGACCCGATGGAAAACCATCGGGTCATTTCTTTTGCCGGTTTGCGGCATACATTTACCTTTGTGACAAGATACCGCGGTGAAAACACCGCGGTATCTTTTGCATGATTTATTCCGCCGGATTGGCTACCCAAGCCTGTTTTGCGTGCACATAGTCTTTTACGTCGCCCCAGACGTCGTCGCCGTTCGGGTTGTAATGCGGGTCAAAATCGTCTGTCGCTTCGGTTCCGAGGATGACCTTCTGCATGAGGTCAAGAAGCTGACTGCGCGACATATAGTTGAAGAATCCTGCCGGAACCTTTACGAGTTTTACGTTTTCAAAAACGGGATCGCCTGCTTTTGTGTACTTTGAACCAAACCAGCCGTTTAACAGATCGCGGGATATAGCGTCTTCGCCGTCCTGATTAATGGTTACATCTATTTCGTCTCTGTCGTTTACAAGCTCGCTGTAAACGCTGTCGTCATAAACCGCGTTGAGGTTACCCATAAGGTTTACGCCTACAATGTTGCCGCCGGTGCCGTCAAGCTTATAAAACTCTACGTGGTTGATATAAAGAGTGCGCGTATTTGTCTTTTCTTTGAACCTGAATCTGACTCTTGTGTTGGGATCCTTATCGCTGTTTCTGGTAACCGAGGAGTTGGCGTAAATCTCATAGGTCATTTTATATTCGCCGTTCTCGTTGCTTGAAATCTTTGTAGCGGTAACGTTTGAATTGCTGAGTTCAAGGTCGGGCATACTGTGCATCTCTCTGTAATTGAAAGACAAACGGTAATAGGTATCGGCCTCAAGCTCGGTTTTGAACTGAAGCTCGGTCCAGTCGGTGTTGTCAATCCTTATGGCTATATCGTCTCTGCCTGTTATGGCGGCGTCGGCGCTGTCAAAGAAGCCGGTCGGGATAGCCATGATCTTAACGTCGTAATGCTTCGTAAGATTGCTCAAACCGTTCCAGTAGAGCATCTGTGAAGCCACGTTATCCGCCGTTACCGCGCCTACGGTGCTGTAAGAGAAGTCGCCGTTTTGCAGGACGTTTTCGCCAAAGGTTGTGGAATCGATAACCTTGCGAACCTGAACGTTTGCAATATACATTGAGGACATATTGCGCGCGTTCCACGCAAGACCTATCTGCAGTCTGAAATTGTTGCCGCTCGCAAGATTTGCGCGGGTGGTAAACTGCAATGTGTAGTGGTAGCCGTTAAAGCTTTCGTCAAGGTCGCCGCCCGAAACGGTAGTATAACTGCCGCCTTCTACCTTATCCTGAACGATAATGCGCGGGATATACGTTCCGCCGAAAGCGCGGCAGTCCATATCGAACTGATACGTTGTTGAAGAATCAAGCACGGTGTCGTTGATTATCGCCTGAGCGGACGAGGAGGAGTTGAAACCCGCGATTTTAAGCATCTTGGGCTCGGTTTGCGTCGGAGGCTCGGGAGGTGTTTCGCCGTCGAAGAAGCCGTTCGGTATATCTGAAAGTGAAACTACTGAAGAGGGATCGTTCTTGCTCCAAGTTTTAACGGGTGCGTTCATAATAGTGCCGTTAGCGCGGTCGGTCCACTCACCGGCACCGTTTAGCTGTGTACAACCGGAATACTTGTAATTGTGCGAAAAATCAACCGTTTTATCGGTGATCGGAGCGCAAAGGTTATCGCCGGTGTATGTTCCCGCCGCCGCGTCTACCGCCTCATAAATTTCAGGGTCGGTAAAGGCAAACCCGGTTGTATAGCAGTTCGAGGTAACGCCCGGATTCTGTCCGGAGGTCGGGATGTAGTTGCCTATCATAATGGCGGTGTGGGCGCCGTTGGTTGAATTGTAATACTTAAACTGATTATACGATTTCGGATCCGCGCGGAACATATAGAACGCCGCGGTATAGGTGCAGGTCGTGGGGTCGTAGTCTACCCATTTTGTTTTTACTCCGTCTTTTGCGTCCTGACTCGTTCTGTCGCCCGGATAGAAGGTGCCTATGCCGCCCCAGTAACCTGCGCGGTAGCCGATAATAAACGGAATGTCGCTGCCCTCTGTCAGCTTTAATTTACATTTGAAAATGAAGTATTTGTCGCCTGTCCAGCCATCGTTATCCATCGGGATAAACGCGCCGGCAATTGTGCCGTCCGAAACGCCTACAGTGATCATCTTCTTTGCTGCGGAAATACTGTCAATTTCTTTTGAAGCAAATTCATCGCTGTAGTTTTTGTTGTGGGTGTCGCAGGACCAGTATTCACACGTTGTATCGGTAGCCGCGTGATGTGTAAGCTCACAACCGCTGCTGTTACAAACATTATTGTTTATAAGGAAAACATTTTGGATAGCGCCGTCAACCGAATACTTATTTAACGGGGCGTGACGCACGCCGACATTTATAGTGCCGTTAACCTTTTCGTTGTAGTCCCAAAGCTGTGTATACTGATAGGGCGTCTCTGTGTCACAGTTTGCCTTGCACATCTTGGGCGCCTGATTCGCGCCGCCGAACAACGGAGTGTCGCTGTTGTTTAACGCGTAAGCCGTAAACTTGATATCGCTGATAACAAAGGTGGAATCGGTATTAAGAGATTCAAGAGAGCTGTTAAGATGCTCCGCGAGACCTATCGAAATATATGCCGCTTTACCGTCGCGCGACATCTGCTTATAATAACCCGATTCGGTTGAAAGAAGGGCTGTGAATTCGCCTGTCGCGGGGTCATATGATGACGAAACCCAATCCGACTGTTTTGTGCGGGAGCCGCTCTTTTCAAGACCGTTGTTATAAGACCTATCCTTACCGTATTCACGCGGAGCGCCGAATTCAGCGTCCTTATAACTGCTGCCGCTCGCACCGTTGGCGTTACCGTCGGCATAAGCAACACCTACTACCGGCTGACCCGTGCCTGAAACGCGCCTTGCCTTAAACGAAACGCCGAATCTGACTGCCGTACCGTCTTCTCTGAGGTCTGCCTCGCCGCAGGTGTCAGCGCTGTAAGCGGAATAGAATTTATGGTTGTTTATAGGTATAAAGATATTTGCAACCGTAGATGATCCCTGGTTGCTGGTGAGCTCTTTACTGTCACCCGCGTGGGACTTGATTATAAACGCCTTTTTAGCTACATCATCATCAAGATAACGGCTATAGCAGTTGCCGATTCTTTCGAATTTAACATCGTCGCCGAAATCAGCGCAGGTGTAATATTCAAACTCGTTATCTGTCTCCGCGTGAGCTGTATAGGTATGAGTGCCGCCGTCAAATATATCGTCGGCTACCGTTACCTGCCTTACGGTATCTTCATCGGGAGTGCAGATGTTCCACTGATCGAGCCTGCCGTTAAGCGGGTGGTTTTTAGCGTCGGGTCTGTTGCCCATTTTCGAATCGCCGACAAAGAAATACCTTGCGCCTGTATTAAGCGTGGTCTCGGACGGAGCAAGATCGTCGCCTACCTGCGCCGTACCGTCGCCGCCGGTAACGGACGTAAGCGTTATATGGATGTCCGAAATAATGAACTCCATTGACAAATCGTTATGTGCGGCATAAACACTTATATCATCGTTAAGAACAGCGTTGCCGATATACACGCCGCAACCGATAGGTGTGCCTCTGCCGTCAATGTTGGTTTTACGGTATTCTGTGCCGCCGTCCCAAACGCTCGAATAGAAGCAGTTGCTTTCTCCCGGAATATCTTTTAAGTTAATATCACAATGGAAAATACCGTTACTGTCAATACCGGAAGTGCTGTTATCATGCCAGTTACTGCTGACACCGTCTCCCTGATAGAAAACTACCGAGCCTGCGCTGGAAGAAACAGTACCGGTACTGCTCGAGGTAGCTGTTCTCATCATCTGAACAAACGGTTTGTTACTGGTACCGCTTAGCATCTTTACCTTTGCGGTAATTGTAGCTTTCGTACCGTCACCGTATTTACCGGTCCTCGGAATAGGTAAAAATATACCCGACGGAACGCTGTTCGGATATCTTGTAGAAGGTCCTACATAGATAGCTTTCGTAGTCGCCGTGGCGGTGCCATCCGCGCTCGCCGTAATGGGCGCGGTAGTGTTTACCACCAACGTCATCGCGAAGAACATAGTGAATATCATCACTATGGACATCACGCCTGACAAAAGTCTCTTTGTTTTCATTCTTGACACCTCATTTAATGGATTTGTTTAACTGCTATGTACAGTTGTACAGATACATTATATAACATGCACAAGCAAAAGTATATCAAAATTTTGTCCATTTTTATCAAATTTTTGCGGTTTTAAGTTTTGTCCCACAGGGTGCAAAAAAGCCGGGCGGCTTTTATTACCGCCCGGCTTTAACCGCACATATTCAAACGTTTTTATTCAAAACAGCAGATATTTTTTTATGAAGACGAAGGTAGTAGAACGCCGCCACCCTTGATACCGCGATATCGTAGAGCACAAACACCGCGTTGCCCGCCGCGAATATCAACGCGAGCCACCACTTGCCTACCGAAATGTTAAAGACAAGCAATTCAACAAAGTAAAGCACGATCGCCGCCGCGTTAAAGACAAGAAATTTAAGCGCCCATCTGACCGCTGTTCTTTTAACTTTTTCGATAAGCGGCTTCAATACCGGATAGTAACCGAAAAAGGCAAGAAACAAAAGCCACGACGTTTTATCGCCGATAAAAAACGAAAGTACCGAACTTGAAACAAAACAGGCAAACGCCGCGGGCGCGCCCGCGCTTGCGAATACCGGAATGAACATAAGCCCTGCCACCGCGGGCACCGCGAACGTGAGGTCCGGAAAAAGACTCGCCGTCATAATGACGCACACAAGCGCCGACACAATGCCGCAAAACGCTATTTTTAAACTCTTTTTCATCTCAGCAACAGCCTATCAGATCGCCGCCCATACATTCACAGCAGCAATCGGCGCATATAAGTCCCTGGCAGACGTCGCATGCGCTGCACTCCCTGCCGCCTCCGCCGTAATATCCGTAGGGGTTGTTTACCTTGCCTGCCTGCCGCCTTGCACTGTTTACGGCAGACTGATACTCCGCGTTCGACGGGTCCATTTGCGCAGCGCGAACAAAGCTTGTAAACGCCTCGTCAAACCAGCCGCGCCGGTAAAGCACCGTACCGTTAAGAAAATACCATTCGGCGTTTCTGCCGGAAGGCGGTACGCCGTCAAGCAGTTCCTGCGCCTGTTCAAGACGACCGGAATTTATAAGACTGCGTATTTCCGGAAAATCCGAAGGCGCGTTCTTATTATAGCCGGAGCCCTTAGCGCCCGAGGATGAGCCGCGGCGGCTGTTCATGATACTGTCATACGCTTCGTTTATCTCTTTCATCTTATCCGCCGCCAGGTCGGAAAGCGGGTTATCGGCGTAGTTATCGGGGTGATATTTACGCGCAAGCTCTTTATACGCCGCCTTTATCTGTTCATCGCTTGCGTCGCGTGACACGCCTAAGACTGCATACGGATCGTTCATTTGCTTAACTCCTTTTTGAAGGTCTGTTCAAGTCCCATGTATATGATATTCGAAATAATCGGTTTGAATTTTTTGACGTCCAAAACCTCAAACGCCTTTGCCGCTTCGTTTATTGAAATATAGAGCTGTGATACAACGTATTCTTTTCTGTCGCCCTCTGCGTACTTCAAAACATTGTACGAGCCGCTTTTTATGTCGCCCTCATAATCGCAGGCGGCGTCAAGCAGATATATATACCGCCCGAGGCAGTAGCCGAGGCGCGAAAGCGCTCTTTTCGCGTTTTCACTTTCACCAAGCAGCGCAAAAGTATTCGCCATGACCTTTGCGGTCGGCTCCGCCGCCATATCAATGCTTTTACAGTCATCCGCTTCAAGAGCGTTCTGGCTTTTAATATACTCACTGACGTAGTTTTCTATTTCGGGGAAAGCTTTCGCCGCTTTTTTATGAGCACGTGAAAAAAGCGGTTTTAAGAGCACAGCCGAAAGCTTTTTTACGCCTTTTTCATCCTTTATATCGTCAACGATTTTATAATACAGCATTATCATTGCCGCGGCTGATGAAAGAGAGAGCGAATCGCCGTCTTTAAGATAATTACACTTTTTTGCCGGGTTAAACGGACATCTGCCCGGCTTGAACTCGGTGCAACCGTCTTTAAGCGACATATCAAGCAAAGCGAGAAAGGTGAAATCGTAGCTTAACGTCAGCCGGGAAAGCACGCCGTAGCTTTTACCGAGACGGCGGCAAAGCGAACAGTAAACGCCGCGGTATACTTCATATTCGCGCATTTTAAGCTCTGCCTTATCGGCGCGGATATAACCAAACACAGCGTCCACCCTTTCTTTGTTTATTGCATTTTAATACCAAAGGCAAATAAAATGGTGAATAATGTGTAAATTATAAAAATCAGAGTATTTTTTTGAGAAATTTGCCGGTATAGGACGAAGCGCACTTTGCGACCTGCTCGGGCGTACCCTCGCATACTATTTCACCGCCGCGATTACCGCCCTCGGGTCCTAAATCTATGATATGGTCGGCGACCTTTATGACGTCGAGGTTGTGCTCTATCACAAGCACGGTATTTCCGGCGTCAACAAGGCGTTCAAGCACCTCCACAAGGCGGTGAACATCGGCGGTGTGAAGCCCCGTCGTAGGTTCATCGAGTATATAAACAGTCCTGCCGGTCGGTCTCTTTGAAAGCTCGGTGGCAAGCTTTACACGCTGTGCCTCGCCGCCCGAAAGAGTTGTCGCCGGCTGACCGATTTTTATATAACCGAGTCCCACCTCAAAAAGCGTTTTAAGCTTGCGGTGTATCTTCGGGTGGCTTTCAAAGAAGTACATTCCCTCTTCCACTGTCATTTCAAGGACATCGTAAATGTTTTTGCCCTTATACTGTACGGCAAGAGTCTCGCGGTTATAGCGACTGCCGCCGCAGACCTCGCAGGGTACGTAAATATCGGGCAGAAAGTGCATTTCAATTTTTATAATGCCGTCGCCCTGGCACGCCTCACAGCGACCGCCTTTTACGTTAAAGGAAAACCTGCCGGCGCCGTAGCCCTTGGCTTTGGCGTCCTTCGTGCTTGCGAAAAGGTCGCGGATATCGCCGAAAACACCGGTATAGGTTGCGGGGTTGCTGCGGGGTGTTCTGCCTATCGGCGACTGATCGATGTTTATGACTTTATCGAGGTTTTCCATACCCTCAACCGATTTATATTTGCCGGGTATGGTTTTAGCACGGTTAAGTCTGTTTGCGAGCACCTTATAAATAATATCGTTTACAAGCGAAGACTTACCGCTTCCGGAAACGCCCGTAACGCAGATAAACTTGCCGAGCGGAAGCGTAACGGTAAGGTCTTTAAGGTTGTTTTCAGCCGCGCCGGTAACCGTGAGCGTTTTGCCGTTGCCCTTACGCCGCACCGCCGGCACGGGAATCTTTTTTCTGCCGGTGAGATAATCGGCGGTTATGGAGTTTTCACACTTATAGAGCTCATCGGGCGTTCCGCTGAACACCACCTCACCGCCGTGAATACCCGCGCCGGGGCCTATGTCGATAATATGGTCAGCCGCACGCATAGTATCCTCATCGTGTTCGACGACTATCAGAGTATTGCCGAGATCGCGAAGTCCTTTAAGGGTGGAAAGCAGACGTTCGTTATCACGCTGATGAAGACCGATACTCGGCTCATCGAGAATATAAAGAACGCCGCAAAGCGCCGAGCCGATCTGCGTGGCAAGGCGTATTCTCTGCGCCTCGCCGCCCGAAAGCGTACCGGCGGAGCGCGAAAGCGAAAGATATTCGAGCCCCACGCTGGAGAGGAAACTAAGCCGCGCGTTCAGTTCCTTGATTATCGGCTTTGCTATCATTTCTTCCATTTTCGAGAAAGTCAGTCCCCCGATAAATTCAAGCGCCTCGGTTATGGACATATCGGAAAAATCTTTAATGCTTTTGCCGCCTACCGTGACCGCGAGAAACTCCGGCTTAAGGCGCGCGCCGTGACAGTCCGGGCAGTCGCTTTCGGTCATATAGCTTTCTATTTCGGCACGCGAATAATCACTTTTTGTGTTTTCGTAACGCCTTTGCAGGTTGTTGACGACGCCCTCGAACGGCGCGAAATAGGTGCCCTTGCCAAACACCGAGCTGTTGCGGTGCAGTTCGAGTTTTTCGTCGCCGGTACCGTAAAGAACGGTATTCTTCATTTCCTCGGGCAGACTTTTCCAGGGGGTGTTTATATCAACGCCGAACTTATCCGCTATCGCTCTGTAATACATCTCGGCAATAGCGCCCGAATCGGGGTTAAACCACGAGTTCACGCCCCAGCCCGAGGCGCGTATGCAGCCGTCAAGCAGTGATTTATCCTCATCGTTGATTATCAGCCGCGGGTCGACCTTCATAAACACGCCGATACCCGTACAGGTCGGGCAGGCGCCCATCGGGCTGTTGAAGGAAAACATTGTGGGGGTGAGCTTCGGTATGCTGATACCGTGTTCGTCGCAGGCGTAGCTCTCGGAAAACTGCAGCTCCTCACCGCCTATCACATCTATTGCGACAAGCCCGCCCGAAAGAGAAACGGCGGTCTCGATACTGTCGGTAAGGCGGGAATGAATTTCGGGCTTTATAACAAGGCGGTCGACCACCACCTCTATCATATGTTTTTTGTTTTTATCGAGCTTGATTTCTTCCGAAAGGTCGTAAATACTTCCGTCGATACGGACGCGCACATAACCCGATTTTCTCGCGTTATCAAGTTCCTTTGTATGCTCGCCCTTGCGGTTTTTAACAACAGGAGACAGCACCTGAATTCTGGCGCCCTCGTCAAGGCGCATTACGGTATCGACTATCTGGTCGGTAGTCTGACTTGATATCTCCTTGCCGCAAACGGGACAGTGCGGCACGCCGACGCGCGCGTAAAGCAGGCGCAGATAATCGTATATCTCGGTTACTGTGCCTACGGTTGAACGCGGGTTTTTGGATGTGGTTTTCTGGTCTATTGAAATAGCGGGAGAAAGTCCCTCTATCGTTTCAACGTCCGGCTTTTCCATTTGTCCTAAAAACTGGCGGGCGTAAGAGGAGAGCGACTCAACGTACCGTCTTTGCCCCTCGGCGTAAATGGTATCAAAGGCAAGCGACGATTTGCCGCTTCCCGAAAGTCCGGTAAATACCACGAGCTTATCCCGCGGTATCTCCACATTGATATTTTTAAGGTTGTGTTCGTTAGCGCCCTTTATGATTATTTTATCCTTTGACATTACATCTGCCCCACAATTCAGTTTACTCTCTATTTTACCCTAAAAGTTTTAATTTGTAAATGAATATAATGTAAACAATTAAAAAAGCGCCTTGCGGCGCTTTTATTTTTCCTTTTCCGGGTTGTGCTCAATATATTCCCATATTTCATTATAGTCTTTCTGGTTGCGGATGATATGGTCGTAATATGATTTTTGCCAAATTGAAACACCGCATTTCTTTGAAACATATCTTTTCATACCGGCTATAACCGTAGGGGCGGATACCATCCGCCCGCCATTATTCGTGATCCGCAAAATCATATGCACATGGTCAGGCATTATAACGTATTTATCGACCGATATATTTTCGTAAATATTCGCAATATTATTTATTGCCTTATCAACAATTTTTCCGTATTGTGATAATATGATTTCATACGGGCGGATGGTATCCGCCCCTACGATTTCGGATAATATTTTTTTGCGGTCGCGGGTGCATATTGTGATAAAATACGCGCCGCCCGATGAATAATCGAAATTCTCCAAACGGTTTTTCTTTCTGTCCGGCAAAATCATTTTGAGCCACGCAGTTTGTTTATGCGGTCGCGCAGGTAGGCGGCGTGCTCAAATTCGAGTATCTTCGCCGCCTGCTGCATTTCACTCGTCAGACGCTTGATAAGCGCCTGCTTTTCGGCGCGGGATAATTTACTGTCGGGCTTATCGTTTTCCGCCTTCTGCCCTATTTCGATTATATCTCTTACATCTTTAACGATCGTCTTCGGCGTAATGCCGTGTTCCTTATTGTAACGCTCCTGTATTTCGCGGCGGCGGTTGGTTTCGGTTATGGCGTATTCCATAGAGGGCGTTACGGTATCGGCGTACATAATCACGCTGCCTCCGGCGTTTCGGGCGGCTCTGCCCACCGTCTGGATAAGCGAGGTGCCACTGCGCAGGAAGCCCTCTTTATCGGCGTCGAGAATCGCGACGAGCGACACTTCCGGTATATCGAGACCCTCCCGAAGCAGGTTGATACCCACAAGCACGTCGAACTCGCCGAGCCGCAGGTCACGGATAATCTCCATACGCTCTATCGTGTCTATATCATAGTGCATATAGCGCACTTTTATGCCGAGATTTTCAAGATATTCCGTAAGGTCTTCCGCCATTTTTTTGGTGAGCGTGGTGATAAGAACGCGCTCGTGCCGTTCGGCGCGTATGTTTATTTCGGAAACGATATCGTCTATCTGACCCTCGCTCGGCTTTACTGTGATAAGCGGGTCTAAAAGTCCCGTCGGACGGATGACCTGCTCAACCACCTGCGCCGCGTGCTCGCGCTCAAAATCGCCGGGCGTCGCTGAAACGAATATCGCCTGATTTATGTGACTGTAAAACTCGCTGAAATTAAGCGGACGGTTATCGTAAGCCGAGGGCAGACGGAAGCCGTATTCTATAAGATTATCCTTTCTGCCCCTGTCGCCGCCGTACATACCGCGCACCTGCGGAAGAGTCACGTGCGACTCATCGACAAAAAGCAGAAAATCATCGGGGAAATAATCGAGAAGCGTAAACGGCGTAGATCCCGGCGCGCGTCTCGAAAGCACGCGGGAATAGTTTTCTATTCCCTTGCATACGCCGATTTCCCGCAGCATTTCGATATCGTATTCTGTGCGCTGACGTATCCGCTGCGCTTCTATAAGCTTGCCGCCGTCGGTAAAAAACTTTACGCGCTCTTCCATTTCCAGCCTTATATCTTCAAGCGCCTCTTCAAGCTTATCGCGCGGCACAATATAGTGCGAAGCGGGATAAATGGCGGTATGGGTCAGGAACTGCTTTGCCTGACCCGTCACAACGTTAATTTCGCTGATTCTCTCGACCTCGTCGCCGAAAAATTCAACGCGAATCGCGTTTTCGTAAGCGTACGCGGGATAAATCTCGACCGTATCGCCGCGCACGCGGAACTTGTTGCGCACAAAGTTGATATCGTTTCGCTCATACTGTAAATCGACCAGCTTTCTTATCAGCTCGTCGCGACTTTTTGTCATACCGGTGCGAAGCGATATGACCATATTGCGGTAATCTATCGGGTTACCGAGAGTGTATATGCAGGAAACCGAGGCGACGATTATAACGTCTCTGCGCTCGGACAGCGCACAGGTGGCGCTGTGACGAAGCTTATCGATTTCGTCGTTGATGGCGGAATCTTTTTCGATATAGGTATCGGTGCCGGGAATATACGCCTCCGGCTGATAATAGTCGTAATAGGAAACAAAATACTCAACCGCGTTTTCGGGGAAGAATTCACGAAACTCGGTGCAAAGTTGCGCGGCGAGGGTTTTGTTATGGGCGAGCACCAGCGTCGGGCGGTTTACCCGCTCGATAATATTCGCCATTGTAAAGGTCTTTCCCGAACCGGTAACTCCGAGTAAAACCTGCTCTTTATCGCCTCGGTTTAAGCCCTCTACTAACTTTTCTATCGCCTCGGGCTGGTCGCCGGTGGGCTTGTAATTGGAATGTAAAACAAACTTGTCCGCCACACTTACACCTTCTTTACCCTGTTAGTATACAACAAAAATCCAAATAAGTAAACAAAGGAACAGAAGTTTTTTATCTGTTCCTTTGTATTTATGCTTTTTGTCGGGCTTACGCAGTTAAGTCAGAAAGTCGTTTATATTGTGTATCGGAACTCCAACGGGCGGCGTAATGCCTTTCCGCTTAAAGAGTTCTTCGGGTGTAACAACACAAAAACCTCTGTCTTTAAGTTCCGGCAGAATAACATCAAGCGCTTTGCAGGTATTTGTACGAACATGAAGACAACCTACGGCTCCGTCGCATACCGTATCGAGCACGGCTTCGGTGATCATCTCGGGAGTTACGGAAGGATCCCAGTCTTTTCCGTTTTCCATTCCCCATCCCAAGACGGGCAAACCAAGATCCTTTGCAACCTGTAAAGCCCCGGTGTTTTCGGACAAATACGGCAGTCGGGTCATGGTCATTTGATAATTCAGTTTTTCTTTTATAGTTTTTATCGGAAGATATATTTCTTCTTCTATCTCTTCCCTTGTCGGGATTTTTTCCATATGAAGGTGCTTCTGCCCGTGAGAAACGAGCTGAAAGCCATTGTCGATAACATATCGAAGCATTGGCAAAGTCTCATCATTTATATTTTGCCCGATAACCGCAAAGCCCGACCTCCAGCCAAATTTTTTTATTTTATCCGCCATTTCACAAATAGGGTCTTGAGGTCCGTCGTCAAAAACCAAAGTTATACACTTCATAATCACCACTCCCGATCATTTATCGTCAAATTATTCTTTAACATATTTTTTAGCCATTCCGCCTTCCGCGGTTTCCCGGTATATAACCTTTAAGTCTTTTCCGGTTTCATACATTGTATCTACTATCATATCAAAACTGATTTTCCTTGAATCAGCCAAAAAATCAGCGAGGTTAACCGCGTTTAACGCCCTCATCGCGGCTATGGCGTTTCGCTCTATGCAGGGTATTTGAACAAGACCTAAAATCGGATCACAAGTCAGTCCCAAATGATGTTCAACAGACATTTCTGCCGCATACTCTATTTGGTCAAGGTCGAGTTCAAAAAGCTCCGCCGCCGCGGCGGCAGCCATTGCACAGGCGGTACCTATCTCCGCCTGACAGCCGCATTCCGCACCGCTTATAGACGCGTTTGTTTTTATTAAGTTCCCTATTATGCCCGCGGTGGCAAGAGAATGTATTATTTCTTCGTCCGAAAATTTACGCTTTTGCTGAAGGTATTTTAATACTGCCGGAACAACACCGCAGGAGCCGCAGGTCGGCGCGGTAACTATCTCACCGCCCGAAGCGTTTTCTTCGCTTACCGCATAAGCATACGCGCAAATCAAACGGTTGGTTTTCGTTTCTTCGGTTTCGTCGATATGCCTTTGTCTGAACAGATATTTCGCCTTTCTTTGAAGTCCTATTCCTCCATGCAGCACACCCTCGGTCTCAAGGCCCCTTTCAACCGCTTTTTGCATCGTTTCCCAAATAGTTTCAAGATATTCCCAGATATCTTTGCCTTCGCATTCTTCAACATATTGCCAAATACGGATATTATTGTTTCTGCAATACTTTGAGATTTGTGAAAAGGAGTTCAGATTATATATTTCCGGATGCTCATGCCTTGCTTCGCCTTCGGCGATTATCTCTCCCCCGCCGATGCTGTAATATCGCTTTTTTGTGACGATTTTACCGTCGTTCAAAGCAATTAAATCCAACATATTCGGGTGATATTCGGTAATTGTTGATTCGTCGAATTCAACCGAAAACTTTTTACCGTTAAACGTCTCGCGTAAAACGGTATCGGTCATATGTCCCCTGCCGGTCTTTGCCAAAGAGCCGTATAGAATCGCTTTATACTCTTTTTGATTCGGATTTTCCGCCAGGAATCGCTTTGCCGCGGAAAGAGGTCCCATAGTGTGTGAAGACGACGGTCCTCTGCCTATTTTATATAAATATTTGAGTGATTGCATTTTTGCCCTTTCTATCACAATGAATATTTATGCGGGAAACAAATACACAAATCGTCTGATTTTTTATATTTTACTGCACCGTTAAGCTTATTCCGCCTGCCCGCACCTGATTTATCCTTTTTTTACACAGGAATAATCATCAAAGCCGCTCAAACAGCTTCACTCCCTTTGTGTTTATAAAACGGTAAAGCAGGTAAGCGAGTGCCGCCGTCAATGCGAGTGCAAGTGAAAGGTAGAGATACGCGCCCATTATTTTGTTTGCCAAAAACCAGAGCGCGCCTATAGCCACGCAGTAGCCGAAGCCGCCGAACAGCGCGAGCATAACGTCTATTCCCTGCTTTATCGCAAATATTTCATTAGTCCAGTTGAGGTTAGGCTTTATAAGCCCGCAAAACAGGCAAAAGAGCGCGTGGAACACCACGAAAACCGCACAGAACAGCAGCAGCAATACGCCCGTAAAAAAGTCCGGACGAAGCGCCGCGATTATACAACATCCGCAGAACAGAGTCGGAATAATATTTACGCATATTTGCAGAGTGTATTTAGCTTTAAGCACCGTTTTGGTCGGTACCGGCAAAGACCGTATCTGCCAAAGGGTTCTGCCTTCAAGCGATACAGAAGGCGCCGCCACATCGTTGGTTGAAGCCATAAGGCAAACCGCAGGTGCGGCGATGACCGAAATCGCGTCCTTGAACACCGGCGGGAACATGGAGATAATCTCCCCGGCGTTTTTGCCTTTTATTAGCAAAAATACGCCCGCCGCGACTAAAAACAGTATGCCGAAGCCGCAGTTAAGCAAATAATTGGGACTTGAAGTAAACCGCTTTGCCTCTTTCGCGAGCAACGCGCCGAAAGCCGAGCGGCAGTGCGAATTTTTCTGCTTATACTGCGCTTTTTTAACGCTCGCCGTACTCGTTGCAATTTTAATAAAACTCCTTGAAATTACAAGCATCGATACGGCAAGCAATACAAAGCAGGCGCCGGTAACCGCGAGCGTCGGCAACGCGTCCGGTTCAGCCGCTCTGCCTATGATATATATGACGTGAGCGCGGTCTTTGATTTTTTCGCCGTAAATCGCAATATTTGCGAGAAGCTTGTTTATAAACGTAGAAGCGTTGAAGTACAAATAATAGTAGAGCGCGATAAATACCAGCGACAGGATGACCGTAACGTAGCTTTTGTTTTTGAGCTTAACGCTTATTCGCGCCACTAAATAGCCCAAAACACAGGAAAGCACCATTACAAACACCGATACGTTGATTATCTGCAAAATCGCGCCGGCAACGGCACCGAAGGTCAGCGGCGCTTTTATCAGGTGAACCACCACGGCCGGTATCATTACCGTTGCCGAGTACATAAGTCCCATAAGATAAACACCCAGCAGGCGCGCCGCAATTATTACGCGCACGGGTATCGGCATTGATAAAAGCAGGTCGTTATCCCTTGAAAGGTAGAGACCCGAGTAGGTAGTAAACACACTGCCGAAAGTGCCGAACAAAACCGCCATCAGTGAAAAGATGGCATAATATATCCACCGAAACTCCTCATATGCCGCTATATCGCCGAGCGCATAAGCCATTGCGCCGAACACGGCGCCGGATACAAATGCCATAAGCAGCACAAACAACACAAAAAGAGAAACCGTTTTCGCATTTGAGCGCGGCTTATTCTTTTTGAAATCGAAAAAGTATCCCTTGAATATTTCGGCGAGTTGTTTTTTAAGAAGCGTCTTAACCATATTACTCCTCCAACTCCAAAAACGCCGCTTCGAGGCTGGCGTCGCCCTTGACCTCTTCCATGGTTCCCGATTTAATCAGTTTGCCTTCTTTAATTATCGCGACCTTATCGCAAAGCTTTTCGGCGACGTCGAGAACGTGGGTGGAAAAGAATATCGCGCCGCCCGCGTCGCAAACCTCGCGCATCATCTCTTTCAGCTTATGGGACGCCACCGGGTCGAGACCGACGAACGGCTCATCCATTATTATCATTCGCGGCTCGTGTATCCACGCCGAAATAAGCGCGAGTTTCTGCTTCATACCGTGAGAATACGCGCCGACAGGCTGAGCGAGGTCGGCGGTAAGTCCGAAGATATCGGCGTATTTTTCGATACGTTCCCGACGCTCTTTTTCTCCCACGCCGAATATATCGGCTATAAAATTAAGGTACTTTATACCGGTCATAAAATCGTATAAATCGGGGTTATCGGGAATGTAGGCGATTTGCTTTTTGAAGGTCAGCGGGTCGGCGGTGACCGAAACGCCGTCAAGCGTTATTTCGCCGCTGTCAAAGCTCTGTATACCGCAAACCGATTTAAGCGTGGTTGTTTTGCCGGCGCCGTTATGTCCGATAAAACCGTAAATCTCACCGCTTTTGATTTCAATGGATAAATCGTCCACCGCTTTCTTTTCGCCGAAAGTTTTTGTCAAATGTTTGATTTCCAACATAATTTACACCTCATTTTCAGTTATGAAAAACCTTTTGTACCAAATCAGAAAAGAATAGATAACATATATTTTTTTGCCGTTTTTAGCCGTGCCGTTATGATGCTCGTCAAGCATACGGTTTATTTTTGCCGTATCAAAGAACTCCGCGGCAAAATCACTTGTAAACATTTCTTTTACCATACCGTAATATTTATCCTCTTTTATCCAGTTGCCGAACGGCACCGGGAAGCCGAGTTTTCTGCGCTTCGCCCACTCCTGCGGTATGCATTTTTCGGCGACGCGCCTGAAAATATACTTGGTCTGATTATCGCGGACAAGATACTTTGAAGGTATTTTTCTTACAAGCGAGAAAACTTCTTTATCGAGGAACGGAACGCGAAGCTCAACACTGTTTGCCATCGACATTTTATCCGCTTTAAGCAAAATATCGTGAGGAAGCCAGAAATTTAAGTCGATATACATCTTGCGTAATACATCGTCCTTCCCCTTTACCTCGTTATAGTATGGCGTGCAGAGGTCAAACGGGCTTACCGTCGGCTTATAGGCGTCTTTCAGTACATCACCCGCCTCTCCTGGCAGGAACATTTCGGTTTTGTTATAATAACGCTTTGAAAGCTCCTTGCCGTACTTTTCTATAAAGTGCTTACCCTTAAAATAAGGAAGCGGACGTACGAGAGCGGCGACGCCCTTGCGCAAAAACAGCGGCAGCCTCAGATAATGCTTTGCGGCGCCCTGAACGTTATACTCGTTATATCCGCCGAACATTTCGTCCGCGCCCTCGCCTGAAAGCACGACCTTTACCTTTGTGCGCGCAAGGCGGCTCAAAAAGTAAAGCGGCACGGCGCTGACGTTTGCGCTCGGCTCGTCAAGATGATACTGAACGGTGGGCAGTATATCGAAAAACTCGTCGCCGGAAATGGTCTTCGAGAAGTGCTCTACGCCGAAGTGGTCGGAAAGTCCTTTTGCGTACTCTATTTCGCTGAATCCCTTGCCCTCAAAACCGACGGTAAAGGTTTTATTCGGCTTTGCCACGCTGACGACGTATGAAGAATCGACGCCGCCCGAAAGATACGAGCCGACCTCAACGTCGCTTATCTTATGGTATTCAACCGATGATTCAAGCGTTTCTTTCACAAGCTTTTCATAATATTCGTACGGTTTTTCCTGCTTTTCGTAATCAAGTTTACTGTACCGCGTTATTTTCAGTTCGCCGCCCTTAAAGGTCAGATAATGACCCGGCAGAAGCTTCCTTGTATTCTCAAAAAAAGTCTCTTCCATATGGTTGGTGCCGTAACACAGATACATACTGAGGACCTTTTTATTAAGCGCTTTTTTGAAGTTCGGATGGCTTAAAAAGCTCTTTATCTCACTGCCCGCCATAAAGGTTTCGCCGTCAAAGTAGTAATAAACCGGCTTTATACCGAAAAAGTCGCGGGCGCAGACAAGCGTTTCGCTTTTCTTATCGTAAATAAGTATACCGAACATACCGCGCAAATGCGAAAACACGCCGGTCCCGTACTGCTCGTAGCCGTGAACTATCACCTCGGTATCGCTGTTTGTGGCGAAAGTGTGTCCCGCCGCCTTTAATTCCTCACGCAGTTCGCGGTAGTTATATATTTCGCCGTTAAACATAACCACCACGCTTTTGTCCTCGTTCATAATCGGCTGGTCGCCGCCGGCAAGGTCAATGATGGAAAGACGGCGAAATCCCATTGCCACGCCGCTGTCGGTATAATAACCCTCGCTGTCGGGTCCGCGGTGGATTATCCTGTCCGCCATACCCTTTATTACTCTCTTTTTTTCGCTTTCATCAAGTTTATCAGCAAATCCGCAAAATCCGCACATACCGTCAGGTTCTCCTCAACTAATTTTAATCCCAGTTCCAGGTGAAGTTTTTATACGCTTTTTTATAGTTAAGCCCTATTTTGAAAAGCAACAGTTTTCGTATTAAACCGTTATCCTTTTTATAGCGCAGCGGCTCTACGCGTTCACTCCAGAGCGAAAGCGCTTTTTCCCTGAATTCTTCGTTCGCGATATACTTTTTTGCAACCGACTTCGGAACAAAGGCTTCAAGCTGTACCTTGTCCACCTTGCAAAACGTCATGTCCTCGTTTGCTATAAGGTCGCGGTAAAGCACCTCTATAAGATTATACCCGCAGGGCGTTATATAGTACGAGCACCTTCCCTGCCGCGCGTTTATCTCCATAACCTTGTATTTTTGCTCGCGCGCGTCGTATTTCATATCAAATTCCGCAAAGCCCTGATAGCCGATATTCTCCATAAATTCGACTATCTTTGCTATTTGCTCATCTACGCCTTCAAACTGGCAGTAGCCGTTTATAAGCACCGCGGCGTTGCCTATCATGCGGGGACTGTGCTCTTGGAGCCCTATCTGCGCAAAGGAGCAAAGCTTTGCCTTTTTATCCTTTCCCATATAAATGACCGCGTCAAACAAATGCGAATCATCGCCGGGAATATACTCCTGAATAATAAGGGTGTCGTCATACTCGCTGTTTTTGAAAAAACCTATGACCTCTTCGAGCTGTTCTTTACTGTTAAGTCTGTATATTTTACGCTTGCCCTTAAAGGTTATGTGTTTGAACAAAATGACGTTCGCCGGCTTGACGATTATCGGATAAGTCAAGCCTTCGGGTGCTTCGGTATCGTTTTTGCAATCGAAGTAAACCGTTTTGGGCAGGTCGAGTACGCTGTCGGCATAGGTTTTATAGAAAATTTCCTTGTTAACAAGCGTTCTTTGAAGCTCTGCCGACGGATAGTTGAAGTAAAATTTATCTTTAAGGTCATCCTGGTTTTTTGCGATATACTCGCCGTATGTCTCGTTGCTGCTGACAAGCAGTATTTTTTCACCCTTATGCGCTTCATAATAAGCGTTTATCTCGCCTAAAAAGGTCTGTTCCTCCCAAAAGTTCTCAATATATTTGATGTTGAGAATTTTGGTATACCTCGTATACGCAAACGGCTTTTCATCATGCACCGCAAGCGCCAGCATATCCGCTTTTTCGCCTGTAAGCTCGTGATAACACCTCGCAAGATAATATGCGTTGATATCACTGCCTATAATAAGCGCTTTGAATTTTTCCATACTCTTCTCCTGCTTTTCAGTATTTGACTTCCACTGTTTTGCCGCCGTCCCTATAAACCCTCGGCACGCGGTTTGTAACGCTTGTAAGCAGCTTATACACGTTTACGCCCGCAAGTCTGCTCGCCCGGTAGACGGTAAGATTTTCGCCGAATATTTCAACCTTGTCGCCCGGCTTTACCGTGCCGTCGACCGTCGCGGAGGTCACATCCATATAGTTTACCACAATATCACGCTTTTTACCGCCTATATAAACGCACGTTTTACCGATAAGTGAAAAGTCCGCAAAACCGTAAGGTATTACCGCCACGCGTGTTTTTGTGCCGCTGTCGAACATACCGCCGTAGCCCACGCTCTCGCCGGGCTTTATATCTTTGATTTCGAGCACCTCACTGTAAAACGAAAAAACGTTTTTAAGGCTTAGCACCGACGGCTCGGGCGGCTTTTTGCCGGCAAGCTTATTCAGAAGTTTGCGCTTTAACGAAAGTACCGGCGCCGTTTTCGGAAAACCGTACATCACTATTCCGAGCCGCACGCCGTTGGCAAAATTGAGCTTTTCGTGCTGCTCCATGGTGAGCGACCTGTCGACATGGACTATACTGACCGCCGATAAATCGATAAGCGACGTGCGCTCCTTAAAAAGCTTTATCTGCTTTTCAAAGCGTTCGCCCGAGCCGCTCGAAAGCTGGGTGAACACGCCCTCCAAATACTGGTTTTCGTTGGCGGTTTCAAATATATGCCTTACGTCGTTTTTATCGGTAAGACCGAAGCGGTTCATACCGCAGTCTATCTTGATATGAAACTTTATTCTTTTACCGGCGGCGACCATTTTATCAAAGTATCCGGCGTTATCGACTGTTACCGTTATATCATTTTCCGCCGCGGTATCAAGCCCCTCGAAGCATATCGGCTCCATAACGAGAACGGGCACGGATTTATTGATTTTGCGCACGCCGAGCGCCTCTTCAAGCGAGGATACCGCGAAGTAGTTTACGCCCGCCTCGGCCATTGCGTTTACACAGTAAATTCCCGCGCCGTAGGCGTTTGCTTTTACCACGCCGAAATAATACCCGTAACCGGGGAATTTTTCTTTTACCTCGGATATATTGTGCCTTAACGCTTCAAGGTCGATTTCAAGGTATGTTTTTCTGAACATTTACGCCTCCGAATACGGTAATACTTTAATAAAATATTATAATATATACTATTTGTTTTGTCAACAGGAGTTTTAACCACAAGATGATGTGTTTACGGCAAAAAAAATGCGCGGTCAGCCGCGCAAACAACATATTATTTTGTAAAAATGTGCGCATATTCCTTGCTTTGCGCCATTGAAACGAAATCTCCCGCGCCGACTATGATGTGGTCGACAAGATAAATACCCACGGTGTTAAGAGCGCCCGCAAGGTTTTCGGTAATCTCCCTGTCGTTCTGACTCGGAAGCGCAAAGCCGCTCGGATGATTATGCACCAGAATCGCCGCCACCGCGTTCCGTTTTATAAGCAGGGCTATCACGTCACGAACTGAAAGTCCCACGGAAGAAATATCGCCGTCCGAAAGGAAGTCAAAACCGAGAAGTTTGCCCTTACCGTCAAGCGAGATAACGCCCGCGCGTTCGGTTTGTATACCGAAATACCGTTCTTCGGCGAATTTTCCGATATCGTCAAGAGAGGTAAATGTGGGTTTCTCGTTGGTCTTGGAGGCCTTGCAGACCCGTGCGATGGGCAAAATCGATTTAATAAGCAACGCCGAACGCTCGCTCATACCCGGCACCTCGGCTATTTGCTCTATCGGCGCCTCAAAAACGCCCGAAAGCGAACCGAAGCGGTTGATGAGCGCGTGCGCAATGGGGTTCGTATCCTTACGGCTTATGCAGTAAAAGAGCAAAAATTCAAGAATTTTATGCGGCGGAGTGCTTTCGTCAATGCCGTGATTCATAATTTCTCTGCGCATACGTTCACGGTGACCGTCATGAATCAAATCAGACATAAAAAGCCCCCTTTCAGCAATTCCGGATTTGCCCGGCAAAGCGCAAAACGCGACATACCGCACAGGGATAATTATAGTGTCGGACGCGGGTTTTGTCAATAAATGTTTTTTCTGAAACGCTTATATCTTTTTTATAAAATAGTACTTTATTTTTTGCGCGCGGTGTGTTATAATTTTGTATAATCGTGTATCGGGTGAAGGAAATGCTTGAAAGCAAAGAAACGCAAAACAACATAATATGCGGCAGAAATCCCGTGCTTGAAGCGCTGCGCTCCGGTCGGGAGATAGACCGTCTGCTTATTGCTCACGGCGTAAGCGGCGGCAGTATCAGCGAAATTGTCGCCAAATGCTCGAAAAGGGGCATCCTCATTAAGGAAGTCAGTCCGCAAAAACTTGATTACTACTGCGGCGGCGCAAATCACCAGGGCGTCGCGGTGACTTTTGCTTTCAGGGAATACTGCACGGTAGACGATATACTCGATTTTGCGAAAGAAAGCGGCGAGGAGCCTTTTATTCTGGTTTGCGATGAAATAGAGGATCCGCACAACCTCGGCGCCATTATACGCACGGCGGAAGTTTGCGGCGTACACGGTGTGATAATTCCGAAACGCCGCTCCGCTTCGCTTAACGCGACTGTGGCAAAGACAAGCGCCGGCGCACTCGAATACATGAGAGTGGCGAGGGTCACAAACATCGCCGCGACCCTTGATTTGCTGAAAGATAAAGGCGTGTGGATATTCGGCGCCGATATGGACGGCGAAAATTATTCGCTGACCGATTACCGGATACCTTGCGCGCTGGTTATCGGCAACGAGGGCAAGGGCATAGGACCGCTTGTGGCAAAAAAATGCGATAAAATCATCAGTCTTCCGATGAGGGGAAGGATAAACTCGCTGAACGCATCAGTCGCGGCGGGCGTTCTGATGTACAGGGTTATGGAGTCAAGGATTATACAGAGAGATTAGAGGTACGTTTTATTATGGCAAAAAAGGCAAAATACGACGCCGACGAATTTATACTCGATGTTGAAAGCGGCGATTCAAATGAGCAGGAGCAGGGACAGGATCTGCTTGCCGAAAAGAATAAAAAAGTTCTTTCACGCTTCGGTCGCAGAGCAATGAGCGAAGATTCGCCCATACTCGAAATGATTTCCGCAAAAAAGAAATCTTCGCCGCTTGACCAGCTGAAAAAGCGCATGGGTGTAGAAGCGGACTCAGCGGCAAAAAGCGCGAATACCGATACAGATAATACCGCCGGGGAACCTGAAAGGTTCGAAACAGAAGCCGCAAATCAGGGTGAAACTTCTGTCGGTAAAGCTGACGTATCAACCGAAAAGCGGGATATTACCGCCGACGCACCCGAGGCACACAAGCCGGAGGTTGAGGCACCCGCCGATGACGGCAGCGGTCGGGAAGGCGAAATGTCGCTTCTCGAAAAACTCAAAAGATACACTACCGACGAGACCGGCCATAACGTAACCGATGACAAGGCACCGCTTTACAAGCTTCAAAGCGTTGCGGAAATCATCAAAAAGGATAACGACGCGCTGCTCAGCAAGCTTTCGGAGAAATACGACGTCACGGTAGATACGCTCGGCAAACCGCAAAAGAGCGATTTTCTGCTTGACGGTATCGATGAGCCGAAAGAACCGGCAAAGCCGGAACCCGGCAGGCACACCCCCACTCCCGCTTTTGAAGAGATGGCGACCGAGTCAAAAAAACGCTTTGAAAAGAATCTGTTTGACGATTTGTTTGACGATGCAAAGCCGAAAGCTCCCGTAAAGGATGAAGGCGTACCGGACATATCGGACATCGACAATTTACACGTTTCCGGCGAAAAGGCGGTTTCCGAGCCGCCAGTTTCCAACGCCGCGACAATACGCTTTACCCCGGTAACCGATGAAAAAGGCAACACGGGGCGAATCAATATCAGCAGTACCACAAAACCCATCGACATACGTCAGGAATTGACAAACGCGGAGGAAACGGAAGAAACCTACGCCGATATACCGCTTGAAATGGGTGATTTTGATTTATTCGTACCGAAAAGCGAGGTTACGGACATTTCATCCGCCAAAAGCACGGCAAAAAGGTTCGCGCTTAAAAAGCGCCGCAGCTTTTTGTCCTGCGCCGCCTGCGTAATCTGTATGCTGGCGCTTTTGCTGTTCCTTACGCCCGCACTTTCAAACTCACTTATAAGCTCTCCGAAATCCTCCGTCACGGTTTGCAGTATATTTCTGCTTTTAACGGTTGCCGTAAACGCCGATATGTTCACGGACATTCCAAACCTTATGAAACGCCGCGCCTCACACGATTCGGTAATAAGTCTTTGTGCGCTTACCTGTTTACCGCTTTGCATATCCGCAATAGCGACAGGCGAGAATATATACCATCTTATCCTGCTTGCCGCGTTTTTGATGACCGTGCGGTCGGTTATAACCTTTATGGAAACCTCCGCCCTGCTTTCAAATCTGCGGCAGATTTCGGGCAAATCTCAAAAATACGCTCTGTCTTTTATCAAGGATAAATCTACGGCTCTCGCCATGGCAAAAGACGCCATTGACGGCGAGGTCCTTATAGCCGCGCCGAGAAAAACCGAATTTGTGAGCGACTATATGAAGTTTTCCTCTTACAAAAAGAAATTCTCGGGCAAAATAACCGTCGTGTTCGCGGTCACCTGTATTCTTTGCCTGCTCGGCGGCGTGATATCGCTTCTTCTCTATAAAAGCGCGTTTGCCGCGTTTTACAGCGCGGCGGTTACCGCGATGCTCGCCTGCTCACCGGCACTTTTCTTCGTTGACGTACTTCCGGTTTTTTATACGGCGAAAAAGCTTAACCGCAAAGGCGCAATGATAACCGGAACCTTCGGCGCGGACAGCGTTGAGCTTTCAAACGCCGCCGTTGTAAACTCTTCGGATATATTCCCGAAGGGAACCATAACGCTTCAAAGTCTTAAGGTTTTATCCGACAACGATATAGACAAAACCATCGTAAAAGCCGCCGCGCTCACCGAGGCGATAGACAGTCCCCTCTTCCCCGTATTTAACCAGATAGCCGGTACGAACGCTTCATACGAAAAGCCGGATTCCGATACCATAAAGTACGAGGAAACGCTCGGTGTTTCGGGCTGGGTAGACGACGAGCTGCTGTTTATCGGAAATCGCAGTCTGCTTGAAGGACACGGAATTGAAGTGCCGAGCATTGAGGTTGACAGAAACATTCTGCGCAACGGCTGCTTCCCGGTGTACGTCGCCGTCGCAGACAGGGCGTGCGCTTTGCTTGTCGTGCGCTATGAAGTCAAGCCCGACGTACGCAAGATTTTGAGGAAGGTATCGCGGCTCGGCGTAACCATGCTCGTAGCCAACAGCGACCCGAACATAAACGAAAGCATGATCTGCGATTATTTCGGGCTTTATGACGATTCGGTCAAGGTGATGACAAATGTGGGAGCGTACATGTGCAAAAACGCCACCGCCGAAACAAGCGTTGTCTCCGCGCCCGCGGCATTCAGAGGCAGTAAACTGAACGTATTACGCATTATTGCCTGTGCTTCGGATATGAGAATATCAAACAATATACTGTCGGTATTTTACGTACTTTCGGCGGTGCTCGGCGTATGGTATTTTGCCTTCACGTCGTTTGCGCAGTCAAAGGCACTGCTTGCCGGTACGTCGGTTCTTTTGTTTGAACTGCTTGCCGCAGTTTTCGCGTATATCGCGTTTTTATTCAGAAAACCGTAAAAAGAGGGTCAGGAAATGTCAGAAAAGAAAAAATTTTACATCACTACCGCTATCGCCTACACCTCGCGTAAGCCGCACATAGGCAACGCTTATGACGTGGTGCTCGCGGATATGATAGCGAGATACAAGCGCCGTAACGGATATGACGTTTTCTTCATGACCGGTTCGGATGAGCACGGGCAGAAAATAGAAGAATACGCGCATAAAGCCGGTATGACACCAAAAGAATACGTAGACGGCGTATCAGGCGAAATCAAGAAGGTATGGAAAAGCCTCAACACAAGTTACGACAAGTTTATCCGTACGACCGACGCCGATCACGAAAAAGCCGTTCAGCACATTTTCAAAAAGCTTTACGACAAAGGCGATATTTACAAGGGCGCTTACGAGGGCAAATACTGTGTTCCCTGCGAATCGTTCTTTACATCCTCACAGCTTGTTGACGGCAAGTGTCCCGACTGCGGCAGCGAGGTTATAGACGCGAAAGAAGAAGCGTACTTCCTCAGACTTTCAAAGTATCAGGACGCCCTTGTAAAATACTACGAGGAAAACCCCGATTTTATCAAGCCGGATTCCCGCAAGAACGAGATGATAAACAACTTTATAAAGCCCGGTCTTGCGGATCTGTGCGTTTCACGTTCGAGCTTCAAGTGGGGTATCCCCGTAACCTTTGACGAAGGTCACGTTATATACGTATGGATAGACGCGCTTTCAAACTATATCACCGGTATCGGCTTCGATACCGACGGCAACGCCACAGAGCAGTACAAAAAACTGTGGCCGGCGGACCTGCACGTTATCGGCAAGGACATCGTGCGTTTCCATACTATTTACTGGCCTATTATCCTGCTTGCGCTCGGCGAGCCGCTGCCTAAACAGGTGCTCGGTCATCCGTGGGTGCTCGTAGGCGAAGACAAGATGTCCAAATCAAAAGGCAACGTGATTTACGCCGACGAATTGGCTGATATGTTCGGCGCGGATTCGGTAAGGTACTATCTGCTAAGCGAAATACCCTTTGCGCAGGACGGCACTATCACTTACGAATCGTTTATAAACAAATACAACACCGACCTTGCAAATACGCTCGGAAATCTCGTAAACCGCACCGTAGCCATGGCG
Organism: Clostridiaceae bacterium; assembly: GCA_016287385.1. GTDB lineage: Bacteria > Bacillota > Clostridia > Oscillospirales > Acutalibacteraceae > UBA737. The sequence continues at coordinate 43,895 of JAEEWM010000017.1, forward strand.
GGAAAATATTTCGGCGGTACGGTTGATTCTCTCGGCAAAAGCGACGCGCTTGACAGCGAGCTTATATCCTTTGCCGCCGACACGGTAAAGAAATACACTGATAATATGGAAACCTACCACAACGCGGACGCCGTGGCGGCGCTGATGTCGCTCGGCAGGCGTTCAAATAAGTATATTGACGAGACGGCGCCGTGGGTGCTTGCAAAAGACGACGCGGACCGTGACAGACTTAAAGCCGTGCTTTATAATCTGCTCGAATGTATCCGTATACTCGGCTCAGCGATTTACCCGATCATGCCCGAGTGTTCGGATAAGATTAAAGCGTTGCTCGGCACCGATAAAACGTCGCTCGAATTCGGCGCGGTAAAAACCTACACCGTGGGCGAGGCAACACCGCTCTTTGCAAGAATCGATACCGAAAAAGTGCTTGCCCAAATAGCCGAAAAGCAAAAAGCGCAGAGCGAGACCGCCCAAAACACGGTTAAACTCGAAGAAATATCAATAGACGAATTTGCAAAGGTCGAGCTTCGCGCGGCGAAGGTCGTTGCCTGTGAGCCGATACCGAAAGCGAAAAAGCTGCTTAAACTTACCCTTGACGACGGAAGCGAAAAACCGCGCGTGGTAGCTTCGGGAATTGCCAAATTCTACTCACCGGAGGACCTTATAGGCAAAACCGTCATAGTTGTGGCGAATCTTAAACCCGCCACACTTTGCGGCGTGGAGTCGAACGGTATGATACTTGCCGCCGACAGCGGCGACGAGGTAAAGGTCGTGTTTCTTGACGGCGTAGAGCCGGGCAGTAAAATAAGATGATATACCCGAAAGAGTTAAAGCTCGAAAAGAATCTTATAATCGACACTCACGCGCATTATGACGATAAGAAATTTGACGGTATAAGGGATGAACTGCTCTTATCGCTTCACGAAAACGGAGTTAAAAAAATAATCACCTGCGCGGTAGACGGCGCCTCGGCAAAGGACGCGCTCGCGCTCGCCGATAAGTTTGATTTCATTTACGCCGCGGTGGGAATACACCCCGAAAACCTCGAAAGCAAAACACCGCTTGACGAAATAAGAAAACTTGCCTCCCACAAAAAATGCGTGGCAATCGGTGAAATCGGTCTGGATTATTACTACACCTCCGATAATAAAGATGAGCAGAAAAGGGTCTTCGAGAGTCAAATCATTTTGGCAAACGAGCTCGGTCTGCCGGTGATAGTGCATGACCGCGAGGCACATTCGGATACGCTCGAAATAATAAAAAAACACAGACCGAAGGGCGTGCTCCACTGCTTTTCGGGCAGTGCCGAAATGGCGGCTCAAATCGTTAAATACAGTATGTATATAGGTGTGGGCGGCGTTATCACCTTCAAAAACGCAAAAAAAATGCCTGCTGTGATAAGAGCCGTGCCGGAAGACCGGTTACTGCTTGAAACCGACTGTCCGTATTTGGCGCCCGAGCCGTACAGAGGAGCGCTTTGCCATTCCGGTTTTATAAAGCTTACGGCGGAGAAGACGGCGCAGATACTCGACACAACGCTTGAAGACGTGCTCACTTTTACCGCGCAAAACGCCGAAAAATTATTTGCCTTTTAGAATATTACCCCGCTTTTCACAGATAATACCTGTGAAAGCGGGGTGATTTTTGTGGAAGATAAGAACAAGAAGAATAATGCCTCAAACAAAAAGGAAACAAACGAGCAGAATAAAAACAGCAACAAGAAATCAGACATGGACTGCGACTAAAAAGTGACCGGTGCAATTCGTAATGAATTGCACCGGTTATTTCTAATTGCTGTGTTCCTTCAAATGTTTCTTTATCGCACGAAAGGTTTTTTCACTTATATAGTGCTCTATCCTGCAAGCGTCGTCGCTGGCGGTTTTTTCATCAACGCCGAGGCTGATGAGCACCGCCGTAAGCGTGGTATGGCGCTCGTAAATATTTTTTGCGGACTTCGCGCCCTTTTCGGTAAGTTCAATATTGCCGGACGGATCAATGGTGATTAACCCTTCCTCTTTAAGCAGTCCCATCGCCCTGCTTACAGAAGGCTTCGAAAAGCCCATATAAGCGCCTACGTCAATAGCTCTGACGCCGGACATTTTTTTTGAAAGAATATAAATTGTTTCAAGATACATTTCGCCTGATTCTTTTACTGCCATACTCTCACCTCTATATAGTTAAGATTATCACATACCGCGATTTTTTGCAACATAAAAAAATTTTTTCAAAAAAATACTTGACAAGTTAGCGCGCGCTAACTATAATATCATCAGGTAGGTTAGTTTCGGCTAACCGATTATTCGGAAGTTTCGGTTAGCACAGGGTAACCGTATGGAGGTGATATTATGATTCCCATTACGTTAGCCCCAATCGGTACTGAAATCATAATACGGCAAATAAGAGGAAACGAGGAGGTGAAGCGTCACCTTGAAAGTCTCGGATTTGCCGTTGGCGGCAGAGTAACAATTATCAGTACGCTTGCCGGAAGTATTATCTTAAAGGTAAAAGAATCCAGAGTTGCCATAGGCAAAGATATGGCAATGAAGATTTTTGTATAAAAGGAGTTGAAGTAAGTGAACACGTTAAGACAGGCGAAAATAGGTCAGACCGTGAAGGTTAAAAAACTGCACGGCGAAGGAGCGGTTAAACGCAGGATTATGGATATGGGTATCACCAAGGGCGTTGATATCTATATCCGCAAGGTGGCGCCGCTCGGCGACCCCGTGGAAATCACGGTAAGAAACTATGAATTGTCAATCAGAAAAGCCGACGCCGAAATGATTGAAATCGAGTGAGGTATCAAAAATGGACAAAAAAATCAAAATAGCCCTCGCGGGCAACCCGAACAGCGGTAAAACAACTCTGTTTAACGCGCTTACCGGCTCAAATCAGTTTGTGGGCAACTGGCCGGGCGTTACGGTCGAGAAAAAAGAAGGAAAGCTCAAAAAGCGAAGCGATGTTACGGTAACCGATTTGCCGGGCATATACTCCCTCTCCCCCTATACTCTTGAAGAAGTCGTTGCGAGAAACTATCTGATAAACGAATGCCCCGACGTAATACTCAATATTGTTGACGGCACCAATCTTGAAAGAAACCTTTATCTTACAACACAGCTGACCGAGCTCGGGATACCGGTCGTAGTCGCCGTTAATATGATAGATATCGTGCGTAAAAACGGCGATAAAATCGATATCGCGGAATTATCGCACAGACTCGGGTGCAAGGTGCTTGAGATATCCGCGCTTAAGGGCACCGGCGTAAATGAAGCGGCAAACGCGGCTGTCGAGGCGGCACACGGCGGAGCTGCTACTTTGCAGCACACCTTCTGCGGAACCGTTGAGCACGCGCTCGCGCATATTGAAGAAGCGCTCTTACACGATATGCCGGAGCAAAAACAGCGCTGGTATTCAATAAAGATTTTCGAGCGCGACGAAAAGGTGCTTGAAAGTCTGAACGTACCCGCCGATAAACTGGCGCACATCGAGGACGACATCAAAGCGGCGGAAAAAGAGCTTGACGACGATTCCGAAAGCATTATCACAAACGAAAGATATCTGTACATAGCCACGGTCATCAAGGCGTGCTATAAAAAGAAAAACGCCGGCAAGCTTTCACGGTCTGATAAAATCGATAAGGTGGTAACCAACCGCTGGCTCGGGCTTCCGATATTTGCGGCGGTCATATTCCTTGTTTACTTCATAGCTATGGTATGGATAGGTACTCCGATGACCGATTGGACAAACGATAATCTTTTCGGCGACGGTTTTCACCTTTTCGGCATAGGTTCGGCACAGGCACAAGAGGACGCCGACGATTACGCGGCGGCGACAAACGCGCTGTCTGCTTACGGCTTTGAGTTTGACGCCGAGGAAGAAAACTTTGACGCCGACGCGCTGAGCGCCGAGATAAAAAATTACGAAACCGATAAATCATCGGCACAAGTCGAAGTTACCGACGAAGAAACACTCGAGGTGTCGGAGTTAACGGTATACTATGATAAGATACCCGACAACGCGGATGAAGAAGAAACCAACGCCATGACCTTCAAAGACGCGGCAAAATACTTCGCCGAAAACGGCTTTGAAGAACCCGACCCCGCAAGTCACGGCGTTTTTGTACCGAGTATTCCCGATTTGGTCGGAAAAGGTCTTGAAAAAGCGGGCGCGGCAGACTGGCTTTCCGGTCTTATAAACGACGGCATTGTCGCCGGAGTAGGCGCCGTACTCGGTTTTGTTCCGCAAATGCTCGTACTTTTCTTACTGCTCGCCTTCCTTGAAGCGTGCGGCTATATGGCGAGAATCGCATTCGTGCTTGACCGCGTTTTCAGGAAATTCGGACTTTCGGGCAAATCCTTCATACCCATGCTCGTCGGAGTAGGCTGCGGCGTTCCCGGCATTATGGCGAGCCGCACCATTGAAAACGAGCGTGACCGGCGTATGACTATAATGACTACCACCTTTATCCCCTGCGGCGCCAAGGTTCCGTTTATTTCAATGATAGCGGGCGCTATATTCGGCGGCTCGGCACTGGTGGCGACAAGCGCGTACTTCATAGGCATGGCGGCAATTATAGTTTCTGGCGTTATGCTTAAAAAGACAAAGATGTTCTCCGGCGACCCCGCACCGTTTGTTATGGAGCTTCCCGCGTATCATATGCCGACTCTCGGCAACGTTTTACGCTCAATGTGGGAGCGCGGCTGGTCATTTATTAAAAAGGCGGGCACAATAATACTTCTCTCGACAATAGTTGTATGGTTCACATCAAACTTCGGCTTTGCAAACGGCGGCTTCGGTATGCTCGGCGAGGATGAGCTGGAATATTCAATACTTGCAAAAATCGGCTCATGTATCGCCTGGATATTTACACCTCTCGGCTGGGGCAACTGGCAGGCGACCGTCGCTTCCATAACCGGCCTTGTGGCGAAGGAAAACATCGTCGGCACCATGGGTATACTTTACAGCAGCGAGGGTTCCACCGTATGGCAGGCGTTAGGCGACGCGTTTACCGGCGTAACCGGATTCTCGTTCCTTGTGTTCAACCTGCTGTGCGCCCCCTGCTTCGCGGCTATCGGCGCTATCAAGCGCGAGATGAACAGCGCAAAGTGGACCTGGTTCGCAATAGGATATCAATGCGGTTTTGCCTATGTAATCGCGCTTATGATAAATCAGTTCGGCAATATATTCGTAGGCAAGACAAACGCTGTCGGACTCATCTTTGCGGCAGCGCTGCTTGCGGGCATGATATATATGCTCTTCTTCAAAAAATACAGTGAATCCGTAAGATTGAGCAAAAAAATCCGTTGAGGCGATATATATGTTTGAATGGCTGATAAACAATATAGGTTCTATCCTTATCATCATCCTGCTTGCAGCGGTCATAGCCGCCGTAATATTCAAAATGGTATCCGACAAAAAAAGCGGCAAATCAGGCTGCGGCTGCGGTTGTGAACACTGCGCGATGAAGGGCGAATGCCACAGGAAATGATACATAAGACGGCACAAAAAAGCCGGAGACTTTCAGGAGCCTCCGGCTTTTTTATATTCAATATAATCGTAATTGCTCGTCTTTGCGGCGGCAAGCATGGCGTTATATACCTTTTCGTGGAGATAACCCGCTTTTTGCCTAACCGTTTCACCCTCGGGATAAAACGGCCCGTCTATCACCGCTTCCATGACCGGTCTTTTGAAAAACTTTGATTTTTTATAGGTCGTCGTCATCGAAAAAACCGGCATATTGAGCTTTGCGGGAAATTTGAACGAGGTATCGGGAAACGGTCTGATACCCGTATAATAGTCCCAGACGTGCGCCTCGGGAAAAATAACTATCGGATGGTTTGCTTGCGCCCGCGTCTTTATCGCCGCTTCAAGATTTTTCATACCCGAAAGCGAAGGTATTATCGGAAGCGCGCCCAGCGGTCTTAAAATCCTGCCTATCACGGGTATTCCGTAATTAGCCGTGGACGCTATCGTATAAATACGGCGCGGCGACGCGGCAAGCGCCGGGGCGAAGACATCGCCGAAGCTTTGCGTATGGTTGCCGTAAATAAAAAAGCCGCCTTTTACACTTTTGAATTTGCTCCTGCCGCGAAAGCGCAAATGCAGAAACAATCGGAGATATATCCCCGCCGCCGTTACAAGGGTACCGTAAACAACTGCGGACCAGATTCTGAACAAAAAGCCGGTTTTAATATACTTATATGAATCCGGCAGTGTGAAATCCTGCTTTTTACTGACCGAAAAATCATCGGTAAATCCGTTATAATATCTTACCTTTTTCATTTATTCCGCCTTTAAGCCCGCTATATCGTCGGGGGTAAACGTATAAGTAAGCTTTTTGCCGTAAACCGATTCGTAACATTCTTTTTTAAGGCGGTAATCCTCGTTTGCCATTGCCTCGGTGTTATCCTTCGGCGTTTTTTTTGCGTCGGGATAAAGCACGCCGAGAACGTGAAGCTTAAAGCGTACCTTGTTGAATTTTCCGCTTTTGCCGTCGGAAACCCCGGTATCGATCATCTGGACAAAGCAGGATATTACCGGCACGCCGAGCTTTGAGGCATAAAAGTATGCACCCGCCTTGGGCGGACGCGGTTTACGGTAATTGAACCACATTTCCTGCTCCGGATAAAGCAGTACGGTCTCCCCTTTAAGAATAAGCTTTTCTTTTAGTATAGAGAGAAAATCACGCGCAAGATACCTCGGCTGTATGCTTATCGGTATAGTGTCGGCGTAGTTCATAAGAAAGCCGATAGGTCCGCTCATCGCAAAATTTGAATCCTGACAGATTATATTCAGTTTTTTTCTGCCGATTTTACGGTTAAGATATCTTATTATCGTATTTTCAAGCGGGGAAAAATGATTGCTCGTTATTATAGCGCCGCCTAAATTCTTCGGTATTTTCTCAATGCCCGTTATCTCGGTATCCCTGTTTATGGCGCGCATGGCGATGTCGGCAAAGCCGCACGCCAGCCGCGCCTTTACCCTGAAACCGATTTTAAGACGGTTTTCAATATATGCGTCGGTTATTGCGCGGCTCTCCTCGGGCGTCAGCACCGGGTCGTTTACTTCTACCTTGTTATAAAATTCTCCGCTTTCGGCGGAATGCTTTATATTCTCAATTACCTGCAATCGTGTCTCTTCTGAAATCATAATCTGATTTTTACTCCGCTTTCATAAAGATTTTTGAACGTAACCTTTTTTTTGCAAATCTTAACAGCGTTGCTTACGAGCAAATCGAGGCAGTCTTTGTCCGCCTTGCGCTGTTCATCGGTATAGCTTTCCTTATGCGCCTTTATTTCATCAATAAAACCGCAGTCCTCGGCGTAACGCCAAAACTCCTTTTCATACTGTATATTATCGTAACACCACGGTTTTTCAAAAAGATTATAATGGATGATTACCGGATTATCGCATACCGGACGGGCGTTGTTGGGCATAGCGTCGAACGCCTTGTCAAGATAGTGTATCTTTCCGTTGCAAATGGCGTTTATGTAATCCTGGTCGGGTGCCACCGAGTCAAAATGATACGTGTTGAGCAGGTGCAAAAAATGCTCCTCAAATCCCTCCTCACGCAGCTTTTTAAGATTCATAAGCAATACGCCTGAGTTTATGTACTCGTTTCCTTTTACGCCTATCGCGTTTTCGGTGTACGCCACCAGCGGAGGAACGTCGGCAATCGATAAATCGTTGCACGCGCCGATCAAATTATCGCCGATATCTATATCGAAAAGCTTCGCGATATCGTCCGCTATAACGACGTCGCTGTCAATGTAAATCGCCTTATCGTACTCCGGAAACATCGCGGGTATAAAGAGGCGGAAATAAATCGTAAGCGTGAAATAATCACAGCGAAGCCGGTTGCTCATTCTATCGTCAAGCATATCGAAATTTTGCTTCATAGACATAATATCTATTTTGAAATTATCGCTTGAAAGAGACAGCAGTTTGCGGCGGTTTTCCTCTGTTATACCGTCCTGCAAAACTACGGCGCGATAGGCGCGACCGCGGTTTGAATTCTTAACGGCGGAATTGAGAGCCACCGCCAAAAGCGGCGCGTAGCAATCGTCCGCGGCAAAAAAAACAGGTATTTCCTTACTCATAATATTTCTCCTCAAATAAATAATCAAATTCGTAAATTCCGAGTATTTCGTGAGTCCGTTCACTGTCCCACGGCTTTACCGTTACGGGGTGAATTCTCGGAAAAATTTTGAAAAAGGTCGTAAAATGCTTGAACACGGTATCCTCTCTGATGTTTGCCTGCTCGTTATAACGCCTCGGCAGTTTGCGTTTTACCGCCAGCTTGTTAAGCGAGCTTTGATCCGGCAAAAGCATTTTCTTATCGCGGCACATGACGCGGCATTTCCGGAAGAGTCCGCTCGCCCTGATATTTACCATATTCATAAGCAGTACGCCGGAATTAAGATAGTTATGCGCGAAAATGTTGCCGAAAAACCACTTGCCGTACCTATCGGGTACGCCCGCGATTTCAATGTCCGAAATATCGGTATCATAAAAATCCCCGAAGCTTTTACGGCAGAGTACGTCGGTATCAAGATATAAAATCTTATCCGGAATCCCGGGTATCAAATCGGCAAAAAGGCGAAGCATACAGGCGGGCGTAAAGCGCGTTGACATATTCGCCTCGGGCAGAAAAGAATTGAATGTGGCGCTTATGTCAAGAAGAGTCACTCTGTTTTCGGGGTTTCCTTTTTTTGCGGTTACATTCATTTTAGCGACAAAGTCATCCGGTATGCCCTCTGTTTTACCGGGTATACTTGCGGTAAGCACAAAAAAGTTTATCGGCGCTTTTTCGTGTCGACATATTGCCGCAATACAAAAAAGAATGCCCTGCACGGCATTCTTATCGCCGCAAAACATAATGTTCAAGCCCTTCACTCTCCCTTTGTCCTTTATTATAAAATAAAGTCCCGAAAGGTGCAAACTACCAAAAAGAGAACGACTCTCCGTTTCGGAGAGTCGCGGTTTTCCGCAAAAAAAGCATCCTGTTTTTGCGTATTCGGAAAGAGTCGAATCATTTGCCGTTCTTTCGTATCCGTATTCTTTTGAACGGCCGGCTCAAAAATGAGCATACGATTATAATAATCTGTCCCGCGATACCGAGCAGGTATATCGGAACGACGCTTATGTTAAAATACATAAAAGAAATATGTATCGCCGCGAGTATCGACCACATAAGCGCGGATACTATGTAGTAGTTGCGGCGCGGATTTATCCATACGGAATTGAGTATCAGTTCTATAATAAACACGAGCGGCACGGCATATACGAAATAAAGCATCTGAAACGCGGAACGCCTGATTATAAGCGAAGTAATGACAAACGCCAGCAGCGCCGCAAACATAATTGACGCTTCTATCATGAGCATTATGGCGCGGTGATTGTAGCTGCGCTGTTTCTTTTGGTTTACATCGGTCTTATCGGCTATACCGTCCTGACGGACAAGCGAATCGAGGGTAACGCCGAACAAATCCGAAAGCATGACTAGCACCTCAATATCCGGCGTGGACTCGCCGCGCTCCCATTTGGAAACCGTCTTATCGGAATAATTGAGTTTTTCGCCGAGCTCCGCCTGAGTCATACCGCCGAGCAAGCGCAGTTCGGTTATATTCTGGGCGATAACTTTTTTTACATCGGGCATAATTTACCTCCAAAGGTCAATACCGATATTATACAGCATTCCGTCAAAAAAATCAACTTTTTGTGCATATTAAAAAAACCGAGAAAAAACGAGCAAACAGGAGTAAACACGAGAAAAAACGAGATTTCAAAAAACGTCTTGAAAAATGTGCGGAAAATATCGGTTTTTTTGCAAAATTCACTTGACATTTCGGGCGTTTTGGCGTATATTCATACACATCGAATAGCGACAGTTTAATATTCGGCATTTTTTAGAAAATGCGGTCCGATACTAATGTATGCCGCAGTTTAACAACAAACTGTGAAAAACCCTTTGTCAGGGCATACAAACCGGCGGCCGCAGGTATCGTGCGGGGTAAGCGGCAAAAGCCGTATCCTGCCGACACTCAAATGTGACAAAGGGGGATGCTTAAATGGCAAACGAAAATATTGTGGAACTCAAAGGTGTTTGCGTGTCTTTTGACGGGGAAAAGGTTTTAGACGGTCTCGACCTCGAAATCAAGGACAAGGAATTTATCACGCTGCTCGGCGCCTCGGGTTGCGGCAAGACCACAACTCTGCGCCTTATAGCCGGCTTTTTGGATCCGGACAGCGGCGAGGTCATCTTCGAGGGTAAAAAGTTTAATGGTGTTCCCGCCTACAAAAGGCAGGTAAACACCATTTTTCAGCGTTACGCGCTTTTTGAACACCTGAACGTTTTTGAAAACGTGGCGTTCGGTCTGCGCGTAAAAAAGCTGCCTGAAGCGGAAATCAAAAAGACCGTTTCGGATATGCTTTCGCTCGTAAATCTCGAGGGCTTTGAAAAGCGCAGAATAACCACGCTTTCAGGCGGTCAGCAGCAGCGCGTCGCGATAGCGCGCGCCATCGCCAACAAGCCGAGAGTTCTGCTGCTTGACGAGCCGCTCGCGGCGCTTGACTTAAAACTGCGCAAGGATATGCAAAAAGAGCTTCGCAACATTCAACAGCAGCTCGGTATCACTTTTGTATTCGTAACGCACGACCAGGAAGAGGCGCTTACCATGTCCGACAGGGTCGTTGTTATGGACAAAGGCAAGATTCAGCAGGTAGGCACTCCGAAGGATATATACAACGAGCCGAAGAACGCCTTTGTAGCCGATTTTATCGGCGAGTCCAATATAGTAGACGGTGTTATGGACAAAGACTTCACCGCAACTTTTTCGGGGCATACGTTCGAGTGTCTTGACAAGGGCTTTGAACCGGGCGAAGCGGTAGACGTTGTCGTTCGTCCCGAGGACGTTGATATCGTTTCAAAGGAAAAAGGTATGCTGACGGGCACCGTTACTTCGGTCGCCTTCCTCGGCGTTCATTATGAAATAATAGTGGATATCGGCGGCTTTAAGTGGATGATACAAACCACCGATGAGTGCGCCGTAGGCGACCGGGTGGGTCTTTACATCGAGCCGGACGCCATTCACATAATGAAGAAATCGGAATACTCCGGACTTTACGGCGATTACAGTTCTTACAGTGAAGAGATGGACCACCTCTCCGAAAACAGCGAAGAGGAGGAATAACGCCGTGAACAAGAAAAGCTTCGGCAGTCGCCTTGTAGCGGCGCCATACCTTGTTTGGGCGGCGATATTTGTTATCGTTCCGCTTCTTATGATGGCTTATTTTGCCTTTACGAACGAGTCGGGCGCGTTTACGCTCGCCAACATTTCCGAAATCGGCAGATACAAAAAAGCTTTCGGCGTATCGATTCTTTACGCGATCATAGCAACCGCCATTACGCTCGTTATTTCCTACCCTATGGCTTATTTCATGACCAAAATGAAGGTAAGCTCTCAGCGCATGATAATGATAATCGTAATGCTCCCGATGTGGATGAACTTTCTTATCCGCACTTATTCGTGGATATCGATACTTGCCAATACCGGTCTTATAAACACGTTTTTACAGTCGGTAGGGCTTCCGAAATTGAAGCTTATCAACACGCCCGGCGCGGTTATACTCGGTATGGTTTACGATTTTATACCCTATATGATACTGCCGATTTACTCGGTAATGTCTAAAATCGATAATTCCCTGCTCGAAGCGGCGCAGGACCTCGGCTCAAACGGTCCGTCGCGTCTTCGCAGAGTTATTATCCCGCTTTCAATGCCGGGTGTGATATCGGGAATCACAATGGTTTTCGTTCCCTCGGTCAGCACTTTTTACATCTCTCAGAAGCTCGGCGGCAACAAAAACTGGCTTATCGGCGACGCCATCGAATATCTCTTCGGTATGGGTCCCGATTACTACAACGTCGCCTCGGCGCTTTCGCTTGTGCTGATGGTAATGATACTGCTCTGCCTTGCCGTTATGAGCAGATTTACCGACGATGATGAAGGAGGCGTTATCGTATGAAAACGTTTTCAAGGATTTACGTTGCCCTCATTATCCTTTTCCTTTACGCGCCCGTAGCGGTCATGGTGTTTTTCTCTTTCAACTCCGGCTCAAGCGTATGGATATTTGATAAGTTTTCGGTAGACTGGTACAAAAACATTCTTTTTGATACCGCTATGATGGACGGACTCAAGCACACCCTTACGGTGGCAATTCTCTCCGCAAGCATCGCGACGGTGCTCGGCACCGCGGCGGCGGTCGGCATCACGGCGCTTCGCAAAAAGGTGACCCGCAGTTTTGTCACGACAGTCACCAATGTGCCGATGATGAACGCCGATATCGTAACCGGCATATCTCTTATGCTTCTGTTTGTATTCTTCGGCAGAATGTTAGGACTTTCCGAATCGCTCGGTTTTATAACCGTGCTTATAGCGCATATAACCTTTAATCTTCCCTACGTTATTCTTTCGGTCATACCGAAGCTTCGCCAGACTGACAAGAACCTGCACGAAGCGGCGCTCGACCTCGGCTGTACGCCGGTACAGGCGTTTTTCAAGGTGGTAATACCTTCTATACAGACGGGTATTTTTACGGGCTTTATTATGTCGTTCACGCTTTCACTCGACGATTTCGTGATAAGCTATTTCACCTGCGGTCATTACCAGACTTTGCCGGTTGTCATATACAACATGACAAAGAAAACCGTAAAGCCGGACGTTTACGCCCTTTCCACCATTGTTTTCTTAACGATATTCGTTCTTCTCATACTTTATAATATCGTACAAACGAAAAGTGAGCAAAGGAGGAATTCGCGTGGCTAAAAAGTTTATCGCCTTAACGCTTTCGGCGGTCCTCATGCTTACTCTTTTATCAGGGTGCGGTTATAAGTACGCGGAAGACCTCGACGGAGAGCTTCGCGGCACGTATACAAAAGAGCTTTCGGGCACGGTGCTTAACGTTTATAACTGGGGCGAGTATATATCCGACGGCTCGGATGAATCAATAGACGTGAACCGCGAATTTGAAAAGCTGACCGGAATACACGTCAACTACACAACCTTTGAGAGCAATGAAAGTCTTTATTCCCAGCTGAAAAGCGGCGGTGTATCGTACGACATAGTCATTCCCTCCGATTATATGATAGAACGCCTCAAAAACGAAGATATGCTCGAAAAAATCGACGTCAGCCGGCTTAAAAACTACGACCTTATTTACGACAAGTACAAAAACCTTTTCTACGACAAAAACAACGAATACTCGGTACCGTACAGCGTGGGCATGGTCGGCATCATTTACAATTCCGCGCTTATAGACGAGCCGGAGCATTCATGGAAAGCTCTCTGGGATGAAAAATACCGCGATATGTCGCTTAATTTCAGCAACCCGCGCGACGCGTTTATGACGGCGCAGATGATTCTGGGGCAGGACCTGAACTCCACAAGCAAGAAAGACTGGGACGACGCGGCTCAAAAGCTCAAAGAGGGAAAAGGCGTTTTGCAGTCCTACGTTATGGATGAAATATACGGCAAACTGGAGACCGGCGAAGCGTCGATAGGTCCGTATTACGCGGGCGATTATTACACAATGGTCGAAAACAATGAAAATCTCGAATTCTTCTATCCCGAAGAGGGCACAAACATTTTTGTTGACGCCGTATGCATACCGAAGGGCGTTAAAAACTACGACGCGGCAATGCTCTATATCGATTTTCTCCTTGACCCGCCGATAGCCCTCGCAAACGCCGAATATATCTGCTATGCCTCGCCGAATAAAGCGGTCGTTGAAAATGAAGAATACAGTTTTTACGAGGATGAAATACTTTATCCCGGCGACGAATATGAAATAGAAAGGGCTCAGTATTATCACGATATTGACCCGAAAATCAGGAAATACTACGAAAACCTCTGGATAGACCTTAAGCTTTACTAAGCTGTACCGGGAGGCGAAAGAATGTCAAAAATATATAAATCGGCGGATGAGCTTATCGGTAACACTCCCCTGCTCGAGCTTACAAACATCGAAAAAGAGCTTTCGCTTAAAGCGAAAGTTCTCGCAAAGCTTGAATACCTCAATCCGGCGGGCTCGGTAAAAGACCGCGTAGCGAAAGCAATGATAGATGAAGCCGAGAAAAGCGGGAAACTCAAAAAGGGTTCGGTCATCATTGAGCCGACCTCGGGTAATACCGGTATAGGACTCGCGCTTGTAGCCGCGGCAAGAGGTTATGAAACTGTTATCGTAATGCCGGACAGTATGTCGGTAGAACGGCAGAAAATAATGAAGGCATACGGAGCAAGACTTGTACTGACCGACGGCGCGCTCGGCATGACGGGCGCCATGGAAAAAGCGGAGCAGTTGCTGAAAGAAATACCCGGCTCCGTAATAGCGGGTCAGTTTACAAACCCGGCAAATCCAAAAGCCCATTTTGATACAACAGGTCCCGAAATATTTGCGGATACCGACGGTAAGGTTGATATTTTCGTCGCGGGAGTGGGTACCGGCGGCACAATTACGGGTACCGGCGAATATCTCAAATCAAAAAACCCGAACATAAAGATAGTGGCGGTAGAGCCGAAGGGCTCACCTGTACTTTCGGGCGGTAAGGCTGGCCGGCACGCACTCCAGGGCATAGGCGCGGGCTTTGTGCCGGATGTCCTCAACACCGGGATTTACGATGAAGTATTCCCCGTGTCCGATGAGGACGCGATGATGAGCGGCAGACTTCTGGGCAGAACCGAAGGCGTGCTTGCGGGCATTTCCTCCGGGGCGGCGCTGTTCGCGGCGACGGAGCTTGCAAAACGAAATGAAAACGCGGGCAAAAACATAGTGGTTCTCTTGCCCGATACGGGCGACAGATATCTTTCAACCGAGCTGTTCGCCGAATAAGACAGACAAAGACCTCTTGAATTTTCAAGAGGTCTTTTTTTATTCCCGGTTTTACCGGAGTTCAGTTAATAAGCGCGTCCTTTAACTGGCAGTATTTTTTGCCATCTTCAAAATAGGTTTCAAATTCACCTATCACGGTGATTTCGGTATCCATGGCGGGATACTCGCCGGGATATTTGCGCTCGTTTTTAAGCAAAAACTCAACCGACGGCGAGCAACATCCGGTGGGGTCGGTCATGACGCACAGGTAGTAATTGCGCCCGGGCATTTCGTAAACGCCGAAGGTTCCATGCGCTTTTATTATTTTACCAATGTAGTTTTCGGGATTGATATAAAAATCGTTGACCGTTGCAGTTACCATATTTGATTCCATTTTGGTAAGATCGATATCGCACTTTATATCCGCAATGCTCTTTTCTCCGTCCCCCACAAATTCTCCCTCAGAGTTGTCGGTCTTTCCCGAATCGCCGCTTTGGGCTTCGTTTAGCACGTCGTTTACGGTTTTCGCCCCGCTTCGCGACGCTTTTCCGTTATCGACGGCAGAGCATGAACACAAAGCGACAACCAGCGCCGCCGCTGCCGATAAGCACAGTATTCTTTTCATTTTTTAACACCTTCTTTCAGTAATCCGATAAGATAGAATATTAAAAATGAAAAGATATCAACAACTACTATTGTGGAGCCGACCGGCGTACCCGTTACTATCGAAACAAGCATACCGAGCAGTGCGCAAATAACCGAAAGCACGGCTGAACAAACCGTTACCGATCTGAAGGTCTTGAACACCCGCATTGAGGAGAGCGCCGGGAATATCACAAGCGCGGAGATAAGAAGCGAACCCACAAGATTCATAGCGAGCACTATAACCGCCGCCACTATCATGGCTATTAAAAGGTTATATGCCGAAGTCCGCGTTCCGGTCGCACGGGCAAAGTCCTCATCAAAGGTAAGCGCAAAAACCTTGTTATAAAACAGAACAAAGACCGCCATCACAACCGCGGAAAGTATAATGCAAAGCAATACTTCTTTTTTTGAAAGCGTAAGTATTGAGGTTGAGCCGAAAAGCGTTGTGCAGACGTCGCCCGAAACGTTTCCCGATTTCGGAAACACGTTCATAAGCAGATATCCGACCGCGAGCGCGCCGACCGAAATCATGGCGACCGCCGCGTCTCCTTTGATTCTGGTATTGGTGCCGGTGCGAAGCAGGAGTATGGCGCTTATCGCCGTGACGGCGAGCACCAAAGGCATATTATTCGTAAGTCCGACGACCGCCGCGACCGCCATGGCGCCGAAAGCGACGTGAGAAAGCCCGTCGCCTATAAAAGAAAACCTTTTAAGTACCAGCGTAACGCCGAGAAGTGACGAGCAAAGGGCAATAAGCACGCCAACTATCAGCGCTTTTCTTACCATGGGAAACTGAATGTAAAAATAAAGCTTTTCCATTATTTCACTCATTATCCGTCACCTCCGCTTTTTTAAGCGAGATGTACTCCTCGCGCCTGCCGAAAAAGCAGTCCGCGCCTATATGAAGAATATGCGTGGCATATTTAAGCGCGGCAGATATGTCGTGCGAAATCATTATCACGGTGATTTTTTCCTCTTTATTCAGTTTTTCGATTATGGAATACATACCCTCGGTCGCCCTTGCGTCAAGCCCGGAGACCGGCTCGTCAAGCAATATAAGTTTGCTTGTGGCGCAAAGCGCACGGGCGAGAAGCACCCTTTGCTGCTGACCGCCGGAAAGCTCGCGGTAACAGCGGCCTTTAAGGTCGAAGATACCCATTTTCCGGATGTTTTCGAGGGCTTCCTTTTTCTGCGCCGCAGTATAGAACGGAGCTATACCGGATTTGCCGCAAAAGCCGGAAAGCACTATCTCGTACACGCTCGCCGGAAAATCGCGCTGAACCGCCGTTTGCTGCGGCAGATATCCGATTTCGTTTCTTTTAAGTCCGTCCCCCAAAACTATACCGCCGGAAATTGCGGGAGTAAGCCCTAAAAGCGTTTTCATCAGGGTTGTTTTACCGGAGCCGTTTTCGCCTACTATGCAAAGATAATTTCCGGTGTTTACCGCAAAATTCAGGTCTTTGACTATCACACGCCCGCCGTAGCCGAGCGTTAAGTTTTTACAAGCAATAAGAGCCATACTTTTTCCTTCTTTAATTCAATGCTTTTTTAAGAACTTCAAGATTCTTTTTGCAAATACTAAGGTAAGTCGCGCCGTCCTTCACCTGCTCTGCCGTCACCGACTGCATGGAATCAAGAGTCAGTATACCGGCGTTTTTAGATTTGCTGTTTTCTATTACCGAGCTTGCGATATCATTCATCGAGCCCTCGGTTTTCATGATATATTTAAGCTGCAGTGAATCTAACTTGCCCGATAAAAAGATAACCGTCTTGAAGCTCGCCTCACTTTCAGCGGAGCAGCCGGCAAAAGCGGCGTAATAATCGATACCGTAATCGTCGGTCAAATAGCGGAACGGAAAACGGTCGCCGAAAACGAGAGTTTTATTCTTGGCGGCGCTTACCGCCTGTTCGTACTCACTGTCAAGCCCGGCAAGCTTTTCGATGTAAGCGTCGGCGTTTTTTCTGTAACTGTCGGCGTTCTTCTTATCCGCTTTTGATAATCCGTCGCATATAGCGCCGCATAAAAGCTTTGCGTTTTTAAGAGAAAGCCATATGTGCTCGTCATATTCCGGCTCGTCATCGCCTTCTTCGCCCTCTTCTTCCGACTCCATACCCTCTTTTATTTCCTCTTCTTTTTTACCGTCTTCGAGAGCGTCCATAAGGTTTATTATCACCATGTCGTCGTTCTGCTTTTCTTTGAGAGCGTCCTTTGCCCATTCATCCGACTCGCCGCCCACGTATACAAACACGTCGCAGGTCGTAAGGTTTATAATATCGTCGGTAGTCGGCTGAAAACTGTGAAGATCCGCGCCGCTGTTTATAAGCATCGTGATTTCAACGTTTTCGTTATCGCCGGCTATTTCGCGCACCCAGTCATAAACCGGGAAAATAGTGGTAACTATATTTATTTTCGATTTGTTTTTTGCGCCGCATGCGGTCGCCGTGAACATAAGAATCACGCAAAACAAAATCGCTGTTATTCTTTTCATTGTAATCCTCCGAATCTAAAATTTAGCTGTATACATTAAAAAATTCTTTAATCGGTCATTTTCACTTTAAGCATAACGGGTGTGTCGCCCGAAATAAGTATTGATTTAAGTGAAAGTTTTAAGGCAATCAAACAGAGCGGAACCGCCGACAGTGCCGTAAAAGCAACATAAAGCGCCTTGAAAAACGTTCTGCAAAGCGCGCTTGCCGCGCACAGCGGGCAATTTTCCCCGACGCATGAGTGCGTGTGCTCATGCAAGGCAAAAAAAGCGGCGGAAAATGATACCGTCAGTATAAGCGCCGCCAAAATCACGGCTGTATAGCGACTGCGTTTAGACATACCGCCGCCTCCCTTCTGTTAATATCACCTGTTTATTTTCTGCACTTTGCGCAGGTGCCGTAAAGCACGGTATTCGCGCTGTCTATCTTAAAATCGGAATCATTAAGTACCGCTCTGATCACGGAATCGGTATCCGGCACGTCGAGGTGAAAAGTTTTTCCGCATTTAGAGCAGGACATATGCAAATGCTTTTCGCAGTTCTTGGCGCAGGTATAACGGTAATAAACCTTTTTACTGCCGCTTTGCGTTATTCGCTGCACTTTTCCCTCATCCTGCAAATCCGAAAGGTTACGGTAAATCGCGCTGACGCTGACGCCCTCGGCTTTGAGAGCCGAAGCCATCTCGCTCACGGTAAGCGGCTTATGAACGTTATCACAAAGAAATTTCAAAATCGCTTTTCTCTGTCTGGTTTCGTACTTTTGCATTTTTGCACCTCAATTTGCGAATGTTTCGCAAATTATTATAGCATTACGGATACGGTATGTCAAGCAAAAAAACGGCCGGTCGGGCTAATGCCCGACCGGCTTAAAAAATGCACTTTATTAAACTTATTTTGCGGTAAAACCTTTGAAGAAATACCCGTCAACAACCGTAAAGCCCTTCTGCGAATCGTAAGCGGAAAGCTCAACGGTATCGTCGGCAACGAGCACGCCGTCCATAAAAGCGAAAACCTCCGCGGCGCCGTCCGAATACGTATATGTAACCGATACGGTTTTATCGCCGAACTTATACTCGTAACTGCTTACCATGCCGTCATTAAAAGCAAAATGTATATTCTCGGTAGACGGGTCGCTTTTCGACATATCGATATCGATAACATCCCCGGGCTTTTTATAGGAAGTAAGGTCGACTTCGTCATCGTAATTCGGAGCATTCGCGTCATCAGGCTTTGAGGTTTTATCCTTAACGTCCTCACCGGAATTTATGTGGGTGGTGCCGTCCTGCACACCGGTAACGTCACTGGTTTTATCCTTATCCTCCACCGGTTTGTTGGCAAGCTCGCGGTCCCGCGCCTTACATCCGCATAAAGCAAAAGCGGCAATTAAAACGCATAGCAAAACTCCAACGGTTTTCTTCATTTTAATTCCCCCATTTCAGGAACATAACTGTGTTTTTTGTTTCAAAAAAACACACCGGGCCGTCAGATGAAAACACAAAAGCAATACTAACGCGACCTATGAGATTATAATACAAATAAGACGATATGTCAAGTCGTCAGCAGACTTAAAATCAACCCGGCGGCATAAAAAAACCGGTCACGCAAGGTGACCGGCAAAAATTTGATGATTATTGAATGTTACCAAAGTTAGAACCCTGATACATAATCGGCCGCATAGCGTTTTTGTACTTGAAAATAAGCACGCCGAAACATATGGACGAAGCGATGCCGCAAAGCGCGCCGAGCACATGCAGCGCACCGTCACCCGAAAATAAGGAAATGATGTTGGCAAAAGCACCTATAAATGCCATAACGGCAACAAAGCCCGAAACTTTATCGCTTGCGACCCCGGTCGCTATGGTACGCTTAGCGGTATTTATTGAAGATATGATCTGCGCAAGATAGACAACCATAAGTACGAATACGGCAGCAAGAACAATAGCGCCCACGACGAGCAACCCGCCTGCAAGACCGGCAAGCGTTTTCCCGTCCGCGCTGCTTGTGTCGTTCTTAACAATCGAAACGCCCACCATTCCGGCAATAAGCACGATTTCAACGATGGCAAAAGCTATACACATAAATACAAGTTCAATAATATTTATAACTTTGATCATCGTAAGTCCCACGGTACTTATCGGACCCGTCCGGTTGCTTAAAGAAACATATGTAAGCCACAGTCCTATGATTATAAGTATTGAGGGGACCATACTGATAAGTACAGATCCGACCGACACGCTCTCCATACTGTTGACTATTTCCCTTGCCTCTCTGTCAAGACCGATTCTGCCGAGCGTTTCCCTCAAGGAATCAAACGCGGCATTACTACCGCCAATCTGATATAAGAAACTAAAAAGAACCGATAAAGTCATGGCAACTACCGCCGCAAGGAAGAGCGGTGATTTGCCGATCGCTTTTATGACTTCTATCGCCGTACCGGGAGCGTTCATATTACCGGCTTGCGGCATATTTACCTGTCCGTTAAACTGAGGTTTAGGGGTTGCGTACTGTGGTTGAGGAGCAGCACCGTTAAACCCGCCGTTCTGATTTCCGGCGGCAGCCGCGCCCTTTACGTCTGCACCGCAACGGTTGCAGAAAGACACATTATCGCCGAGCTGATTACCGCATTTAGGACAAAACTTCATAAAATCTCTCCAATTCTGTTTTTAGTATAGTCAGTTCTTTTGAACCTTCAATTATTATAAAATAAAACAGGACTACTGTCAAGAATTACACAAAACCGTCGATTATTTGTACGAGCTCTGCTTTGCTTCCGAGAAATCAACGTTGCCTAAATACTTCACGCTGTCAAGTCCCAGATAATCGCAGAGATTTTTCATTTCGGCGACGGTGTTTATGTTTACGTCAATGCCGTTCTTCATTCGGTCGGCGTAAGCAAAAATTTCCTTCTCGCCGTGCGTATAAATACGTGGCTGACCCTCCGCCTTAGGCGCGTCGCGCAGTTCCTGCAAAAAGGTTGAGAAGCGCTCCTTCATAGCGTCTGCGTCGCCGAAGACCTCGGGGTTTATCGCCATAAAGCCGTGGCAGGTGCCGCCCTTGCCGCCGGTGTGGGTGTGGTTGGAGGTGAGACCGCCGGAGAATATCGAACAGAATATCTCACAGAGCATACCGTAGCCGTAACCCTTATGACCGCCGAGCGTTTCGGTATTGCCGCCGAGCGGCATGATACCGCCGCCCGCCTTTCCTACGATGTTTTTAAGCACTCTTTCGGCGTCGGTACAGGCGTTGCCGTTTTCATCGAGCGCCCACCCCTCGGGAAGCGGCTTTGAAAGTTTGTTGTATATTTCGAGCTTGCCGCGCGTCACTACCGTTGTTGATGAGTCAAAGAAAAACGGATAAGGGTCTGCCGGCATTGATATCGCTATCGGGTTAGAGCCGAGCATGGCAAGGCGGGAATATGTGGGCACCATTATCGCCTCACTGTTGGTCATCGCAAATCCTACAAGTCCCGCGTCACACGCCATTTTCGCATAATACCCGGCTATGCCGAAATGGTTTGAATTTCTTACCGATACCACAGCCATACCTGTTTTCTTCGCCTTTTCTATCGCGATATTCATGGCGTGTATTGATATGAGCTGACCCATGCCGTCGTGCCCGTCGATTACCGCGGAGACGGGTGTTTCAAACACCGTTTCGGGCTTTGCTTCAACCTTTATCAGTCCGTTTTCTATACCCTTATGATAGCGAACAAGACGCTGCATGCCGTGCGACTCAATGCCGTAAAGGTCGCTGAGCAGCAATACGTCGGTAATTTTAAGCGACTCATCCTCCGTAAAACCGAACTTCATAAAGGCGTCGCGGCAAAAGGTTTTAAGACTGTCGTAAGAATAATTGATGTAGCTCATAAGTTTACCTCCTGTGTTTGATAATTTTCAAAATCCGATATTATGCCGTAATCGGCATAATCGAATATCTGAGCGTTTTTATCGGGGTTTACGGCAATAACCGTACCTGATTTGCCCATACCCGCGATATGATGAACGGCGCCCGATATACCTATGGCTATGTAAACCGCCGGGCTAACCGTTTTGCCGGTGAGTCCCACCTGCAAGGCGTACGGCAGTAAATCGTTATCCACCGCTTTTCTTGACGCCGCCATATCGGCGCCGATTTCTTTTGCAAACCGCTCAACCTCTTTAAGGCAGTTTTTGGCGCCGAATCCCGCCGCGACGACAATATCGGAGCTTTTCTGTTTTGTTCTCACGGTCGCCATTGCGGGGACGGTCAGACTCTCAATTTGAGCGATAACACTGCCGGACATAGCCGGGCGGTACATAACAAGCTTTTTTGAATTGGTCGCAAGACGGGTACAGTCGGCGCAAAGCCCGAGCCTGAGCTTTGCCGCGACCGTAGCCGCAAGCCGCTTTGAAACCGCGTCGCTCCCGAAAAGCACCGCGTCCGGCTTCACTTCCCCGATTTTTTCGGCAATTTTTTCCGTGCTGTATTCATTGCAAACGGAAATATTATCACTTACCGTTTGGGCGAAGCCGCGCGGAGATTCGCCCACGATTAGCACCTTTTTAAGCTTCTCTTCCGAGGGCGGCGACTGCTCTGTTACCGGCGCGCTTTTTTTGAGGCTTTCGTCTATGGCCGCCTTTAATTCGCCGAATGAGATAAATTTACATTTGCGCCTGCCCGATTCATTTTCGCGTGTTGCCATGACCCTTGTCGGCGAGCCGGCAAGACCGCATTTATCCCTATCGGCGCCGATATCGCCGGCGGATAGGACTTCCACACTGCCGAGCTTTGACGTTATACTCGGCAAACGCAGGTTGTTTATGCGCTCAAGTGTGAGCAGTGCGGGAAAGCTTACCGTTTTTTCGCCCTCGTCTCGCGTAAGACAGGTAATATTTTTGCCTATACCCTCTATGCTCATAACGCCCGTTATCAGCGAGGTTTTTGCGAATACGGAAAGCATCGGTCCGACCTGAGCGGTATCGCCT
The DNA here is from genome assembly GCA_016287385.1 of Clostridiaceae bacterium. Taxonomy (GTDB): domain Bacteria; phylum Bacillota; class Clostridia; order Oscillospirales; family Acutalibacteraceae; genus UBA737. Next base: position 66,852 of record JAEEWM010000017.1, read on the forward strand.
ATAAGGGTCTGCCTGCCGCACATTATCAGGTCGGGCGAAAGCTTTTTTACGGCGAGCGAAAGCGTATACGCCGTAGCGAGAGTATCCGCGCCGGCGAAGGCGCTGTCGCAAAGCAGTACGGCACGTTTTGCGCCGAGGCGCGTAAGCCGCAGCAGTAAATCCTTTACAGCGGGCGGCCCCATACTGAGCAAAATCACTTCGGCGCCTTCTATTTTCAGCGCCTCTTCATAAGCGCAGGCGTCAAACGGACTTATATCACCGTCCGCTCCCTGCCTTATACATACGACTATTTTCATATCATCTTTCACTGTAAACCGGTGCTAACGCATCGTGTATTTTTTTATAGGTTGCAAAAACCTCTTCATATTTCAACGTATTTTCATTATCGGGATAGGTTATATCAACCTCTTTTACGCATTTGCTTACCGCGTCTTCGGCGTCGCCGAAAACACCTGCCGCGATACCCGCGAGCATAGCCGAACCGAGTGAGGAATCACTGCTCTTTGTTGTTTTAAGAGCCATTCCGAGCGCGTCGCTTAACATCTGCCGCCAAAGTTTGCCCTTGGTGCCGCCGCCTATCGCGGTAGCGACGGTATTATACGGGATATTCAGCGAGTCAAGGTATTTTTTGGAATCCATAAGCGAATAAGCCACGCCTTCAAGCACCGCGCGGGTAAAATGCGCCTTTGTATGCGTGGCGCGAATACCCGTAAAACTGCCGCAAAGCGCGGGGTCGGCATACGGAGTCAGTTCACCGTTTAAGTAGGGATGAAAAATAAGTCCTTCGGCGCCTATCGGTATATTTGCGGCGGAGGCGTCAAGCTCCTTATAATCGCCGCCGAAGGTATCTCTGTACCAGCGGTATGAGGCGGCGCATGATTTTGTCGCCGTGCCGGGATACCAGAGTCCCGAAACGATATGCGAATAGTTTACAAGATGTCTGTCGGGGTACGGTTTATCGGTTATAACGCAAATTCTGCCGGCGGTTGCCAGTTTCACGGTCACGTCGCCCTTTTTGACCGCGCCGGAGGCAAACACCTCCATAACGGTATCGGTAGTACCGCAAATCACGGGCGTACCCGCTTTAAGTCCCGTCTTTTCAGCCGCGAACTCAGTCACGCCGCCTATTATGTCGGCGGGAGCGACTATCGGCGGAAGCATATCTTCATTTATTCCGGCAATACCGCAGAGTTCCTTATCCCAAGTCATATTGTTGCAGTCAAAGAGCATACTTCCCTGCGCCTCAATATAATCGGTACAGTAAACGCCGGTAAGAAAATAACGGATATAGTCCTTTTCAAAAAATACATACTTCGTTTTTTCAAAAAGCTCCGGCTTTTTTTCCTTAAACCACAAAAGTCCCGGAAGCGTCCATATGGTATCCGGCTTATGAAAGGTTTTGCCGAATATCATATCGCCCGACCGCTCCCGCAGGGCGTCCGCCTGCTCTCTTGAGCGTGTGTCGGTCCAGTGAACGGCGTCGCAAACCGGATTTTTATCCTTGTCGCACAGCAAAAACGTATGCGTGGCGGAATCAATGCAAAGCGAAAGTATATCCTCACTTTTTATTCCGCTTTTTTTAAGCAACGCGCCTACGTTTTCGCACAGCGCGTTTATCCAGTCAGCCGGGGACTGTTCGCAGGCGGCGGCAAAGGGATGCAAAGTCGGATATTCGACCGTATTATCGGCGACTATGTTTCCGGCGGTATCAATAAGGGTCGCCTTTGAGGCGCCGCCGCCGAAATCTATACCTAACAGATACTTCATAATTACTCCTACCCTGTTATTGTCACTGTGTGCGTATGCCTGTATTCGTCTTTTGCGTCAAGCGCGGTTATGCCCTCTTTCCGGACGATATCAAAATCCGTGCCCTCCCTGTCGGGAATACCGTTCCACGGCTCTAAGCACATATACGGCGCGCCGTACTTATGCCACAGGAGAAAATACTTATCATCAGGAAAATCAACCCTTACCGCCCTGCCCGTCTTACGGTTTTTAAGCGTTGCCGAGCGTGAATTGAGTTTATCGAACACGAGCGCGTCAACCTCAAAGTATTTATCTTCAAGCGGCAGAACATTGCTGTCTTTAATTATCGGGATTCTCTTCCCGGACAACAGATTACCGTTTGTCACCACGTTTTCGAGCGTTTCTTTTTCGGAGAATATCACATCGTACTCCTCGATACCCTCAGGCGTGCTGTATCCTTCGTGCGAACCGATGTTAAAGTACATCGTACTGCCGCCCGTATTCTTTACCGAATAATCGATTTTAACGCTCTTTCCGGAAAGAGTGTATATTACCCTTAATTCATAATCAAAAGGATAACACTTTTTTGTTTCGTCATCCGAACAGCTTAAAAAAGTCGCCGAAGTGTCGCTGATACTTTCGACCTCAAAGGTTTTTCTCCTTATAAAGCCGTGCTTTTCGAGCGCGTACTCCTTGCCGCCAAGCGTGTATTTATCCTCTTTAAGACCGCCGCAAATCGGGAACAGGAGAGGACACGAGGACGCCCACACATCGGGTCTGCCCTCCCAGATATACTCCGTTCCGTCATATACGATGCTTTTGATTTCAGCGCCTCTTTCGCTGATTGCGACAGTCAGAAATTCGTTTTTAAGTGTAATCATTTTTACCTCACTTAACACAAGCAGAGGTATGCCTCGACATACCTCCACCTTAATTTATCTGTTCTCTATCCATGCGTGCTCAGGGTCGCTGCTGCGGTTGAAGCCCTGGTAATCGCCCGCCATAAGCCACAGAAAATATGTTTGATAACCCGGAGTGGACACAGTGGTATGATATCCGAACGGGAACTCGACGAGCTCATCGTTTTTAACGCGATACGCTTCGTCGGTGGTGCCGTCCGAAGTATAAAGGCACTGCACGGCAAAACCCTGCTTCGGTTCAAACAGGAAGTAATAGATTTCTTCCGCTATACACTCCTTGGGCATATTGTCCTCATCGTGTTTGTGCGGCGGGAAACCCGCCCAGTTGCCTTCGGTGCAATACGCCTCGCCGATAGTCAGCACTTTCGCGTTTGTGTTCTGATCGATAATAAAGCTCGTTTCCCTCTGGTACGGCACCTCGCCGAGCAGTTTAAGAACAACGTCTTTTTCTCTTATGACCTGCGGCTGTGTCTTTTCGGCGACCGGAGTCGCGCAAACGGCGATTTTAATATGATCAATGGCGCAAACGGTGAGCTTTTGCTCACGCGGCATATAAAAGCTCTCCGCCCTGCGGTTTTCAAACACGTTTGCCCTGTTGCCTATATTTTCAAAGATTTCACCGTCTGTTTCCACGTTGCAGTGACCTTCGAGCATGATAAACGCGGTTTCTTTATCTTCGGTGTAAAAGTCGAGCTTCTGACCCGCTTCGAGTTCAATTATGCCGAATTCAAGTTTTTTGAGCGAACACTCGCCTATTTTGCAAATCGGAGTATAACCGTTTGCGCTTTTGTATGCTTTTTTATAATTCATAACCGTTCTCCTTCAAAAATTTCTTTGCGGTTTCAAAATCGGGAACACTCTCGCGGGCGCCGATACCGGTACACTTTATCGCCGAAACCGCGCTTGCAAAATGACAGCATTTTTCGTAATCGTAGCCCTTGACAACACCCGCCGCGAACGCGCCGTGGAACACGTCGCCCGAGCCGTTCGAGTCGACTACCTTTGCGGGATAAGCCGGATAATAAACGTTTTTCCCGCCACGGTAAAGCAAGCCGCCCCGCTTACCCCGCGTTATTACGACAACCTCCGGCTTATAGGTTTTATAAAGCTTTTCAGCCGCCGCCTGCGCCGTATTACAGCCGGTGATACCGAGAGCAAACTCTTCGGACGGTATCATAATATCGGTAAGCTCCAAAAGCTTTTTCACGCCGTCGTAAAGTCCGCCGCAGTCGTAGAGCACCTTTGTGCCGGCGGCTCTGGCAATTTTTGCCGCCTCGAGTGCCGCCGACATTTCGTTTCCGTCTACCATAAGTATTTCGGCTTCTTTAATCGCGGCAGTCGTTTTTTTGTTTAGTTTGAGCGGCGGTAAATCGCCTTTATCGAATACGCAGGTGCGCGTGGCGCTGTCAGCGCAGAGCCACAAAACCGACGAAAATGAGCGATAACCCGACTTTATATCGATAAGGTCGGTAGCCACACCGTACTTTTCAAAATCGGCTTTTAAGAATACTCCGCCCGTATCGTCGGACAAAACGCCGATGTACGCGGCGCTTTCGCCGAGTTTGCTTGCCGCCACGAGACCGGTGGCTACGGGACCGCCGCCCGCGGATTTACTGGAAGCGGCACGCATTTTGGTATCCTCCGCCGGATAGGTCGGGATACTGTAAAGCGTATCGTAAACGTCGGCGCCGATGCCTACTATTTTCATCATACTTTATACCTTTCCGTCAGCGCCGACCAGTTTTATTTTGCTTACCGCCAACGCTTTTACGGCGTCGATAGGTTTCTTCATAAACAGGTCTACCGCTATACTTCTGTTCGGGTCGTTAAGCGATTCGAGCGTGCCGTCCGCAAAAGCACAGCACACATCGGTGCCGATATTCATTTTGCGAACGCCGGCTTTTATCGCCGCCTTTACCTCTTCATCGGGTATGCCGGAACCGCCGTGAAGCACAAGCGGTATACCGCCGGTCGCCTTTCTTATCTCTTTTACCCTTTCGATATCGAGCTTGGGCGGTTTTTTATAATGTCCGTGGGCGTTGCCGATGAGTACGGCAAGGCAGGTAACGCCGGTGCGTTTTACAAATTCAGCCGCCTCGTCGGGATTTGTGAATTCATCCATAGCGTCGTCGTTTACGCTTCCTATATGACCGAGTTCACCCTCAACGCCTACGTCTATCGCGTCGCAGATATCGACTATATGCTTTGTAGTCGCGACATTTTCTTCAAACGGATGTACCGAACCGTCATACATAATGCCGGTAGCGCCCCAGTAAAGAGCGCGCACGGCGGTATTTTCCGAAGGTCCGTGGTCAAGATGAAAACAAACCGGAACCGTGGCTTTTTTCGCCGCCGCCAGGATAGCGGGGGCGAGATAATAACCCACTTCTTCGTTAATAAGGCGGGGATATACCTGTATAATGACCGGCGCGCGCTGCTCTTCCGCCGCCTTTATAACTCCCATAACCGTTTCCGTATTGTAGACGTTAAACGCCGGCACACAGTAGCCGCCCTCTTCCGCCATTGATATGATTTTTCTTAAATTGACAAGCATTTTTCTTTCCTCCGTCAGCCGACTATCAGGTCTTCAATGGAAATAATCTCAACGTCGCCGGCAACCGCTTTAAGCGAAACGTATTCGGAAACGCAGGCGGTAACGACAGTGCTTGCGCCAACGCTCTTTGCATTGAATATTCTGCGCTCGGCAACGAGCTTTATCACGTCGGGCATATACTGCGCCATAAGGATATTGCCCGCCCAAACGGTTTCTTCGCGGTTTAAGAGCATTTCCGAAAGGTCGGCATACGCCCTTATTATCTCGCGCGCCGGTTCAGTTTCCTCAAGATCGCGGGAAAGCTGATAGGGATCCTGGAAAACGACCTTCTTACCGGTGTTCTCCGCTTTTAATTTACCTTCCTTTATGAGCGAAGCAACAAACGCCGTAAAGGTAATAACGTTTGCCTTTACCTCAACGCCGTATTCCTTATAGAGCTGTTTTATCGCCTTGGCGTCATTCGGGTCATAGACCACAACGGTTTTATAACAATCAAGCGCTTTTGCGCACGCCGACATTTGCTCTTTCGTTTCATTGGCGGCGCCGATGAGGAAATCAAGCTGCCAGCCGGAGGGCGCCTCATTTTCAAGCACGGAAAACTCCACGCCGGCTTTTTCGAGTACCTTTACGGCTTTAACCGCCTGATCGCACGCCATAAAGCGGGCGTCGGCACCGAGGAAGAGCAAGGTATCCGTTTTGCTCTGATGAGCGCTCGCCGCCGCTGATAAATCGGCGCAGATTTCGGTTTTGCCGTAGGCGTTGCCGGTTTTAAGGCAGTTATCGACAAGCGCGCTTATGTAACCGGGAAGCTTGCCTTCAAGAGCCGCCTGAAGCCGCGTTTCCTTTGTGAACATAACCGGGTCCCAACCGGTAGTGCAATCATGAACGCAAGCACCGCAGGTGCAGCATTCGTAAATGTTATCCATTATTTCTTCAAGCTCGATGGCGCCGCGGTTTACAAGCGAAATGCCGAGCGCTCTCGCTCTCGCGGTAGACCTCTCGTGACCGGTCGCGTTTCCTATCGGGCAGATGTGGTGGCACATCCAGCAAAAACGGCAGGAATCAACATGCTGTTTACATTTTTCAGACATTATCATAGTTATTTTCCTCCCTATAATTTACAGACCGAGCTTGAACGGATTCATAATACCGTTCGGGTCAAGCGTCTTTTTAAGTCCCTCAAATACCTGCATAGCCGGTCCGTACTGTTCTTTCATAAGTCTGCCGAGCTTTATGCCTACGCCGTGGTGGTCGTTTACAACGCCGCCGTGGGCGAGCGCCGCGCGTACGCCGCAGGTCCAAACCGCCTGGTGAAGTCTGAGCGCCTCAACCGGGTCCTCGGGAACATCCTTGCCTTCTATTATAAAGCGGTCGTAAACCATTGCGCCCCACTCGTACCAGTGAGAAAAGTGCGCTATAAATTTTGCCTGCGGGAAATTGGTCTCTATCGCCTCTTTCATAGCCCAGTAAATTTCCTCGATTTTTCCGTAAGGAGCTATCGTATCCATGGTGCCGAACATCTGCGGTATATCCATCATGTGACCGGGATAGAAGAAGGTTATCTTTTCTTTCCACCATTTTTCGCCGTACTCGCTGCCGAGATCCTCGGCGCCGTACTTTTTGAAGGTATCAAGAAGTATTTTTTCTTCAACTTCAACCATTTCCTTTACGCCCTCGTAAGCAATGTTCATAAACGCGCCCTTTCGCTCAACGCCAACGATTTTCTTTATAAGCGAAGCGGTTTCCGCCTCGTCGTAAAGGCGCATTACCGAAGGCTTGAATTTTTGAAGCAGCTCGCGGCTCGCTTTGAACGCGCCGGTCATATCCTGGAAAAGGAAACCGCGGAAGCGGCGCTCCTCAGGCTGGTCGAATATTCTCATCTGCGCTTTTGTTATAATGCCGAGCGTCCCTTCTGAACCGATGAATATCTGGTTCAGGTCAGGTCCCGCCGCGTGCTTGGGAGCGGGCGAAGTATAAATGATATCGCCGTTCGGAAGCACGACCTCCATTTGAAGCACCATATCGTCTATCTTGCCGTACTTGGTGGAGCAAACGCCGATACCTCTGTGTGCGAGGAAGCCGCCGACAGTCGAGCAGGTAAGACTTGACGGATAGTGCATAGTCGCCTTGCCGACCTCGTTTGCCGCCCACTCGATATGCTTATAGATAGCGCCGGTACCGCACTCTATGTACATACCCTCGGTGTTTACCTCGTATATTTTGTTCATACGCTTGGTATCGAGAATAATACCGCCGCAAACGGGTATGGCGCCGCCCTGCGTACCGCCGCCCGCGCCCCATGTGGTCACCGGGATTTTGTAGTAGTTGGCAATTTTAACCACCTTTGAAACCTCGGTCGCGTCCTTCGGGCAGACAACAAAATCCGCCTCCGGCATACGGCAGCCCCTGTCCGCCCACATACGGGAGAGCCAATAGTAATCGACGCTGTGCGTCACCTTATCTATCGCCCGCGTTGAGCAGTTCTCTTTACCTACCGCGTCTTCAAGCTCGGTAAGTATCATAGCAAACAAAAACTCATTCATCTGATATTGCATGCTTCTCGTCTCCTTTTGATTTTTTCTGTTTTAAGAATACCAAATCCGCAATTCAAATTCAATATAATAATAAAATTTTTTTCCGGTTTATTGACTATTTTTTTGAAATATGATAAAATAATGAAAATAATTTTCACCAGGAGGTCATCTATGGAATCAACACTCCACAGAATACGGGCAAATTACGGCAAGCTCGGTCCGAGTGAAAAGAAAATAGCCGACTATATTCTCAAAAATGAACAACAGGTAACTTCCCTGCCGATAAACGAACTGGCAGTGCTCAGCGGCTCTACGGCGGCAACCATAGTGCGTTTTTCCCGGCGGCTCGGGTTTAAGGGCTTTACCGATCTGCGCATCGGTCTCGCCGGAGAAATAATATCAACCTCTTCAATAAACTCTAAAATCACAAAAAACGACAGTTGCTTTGAAATATTCAACAAGCGCATAAACGATATTTCGGTATCGCTTTGGAACACCGAATCGGTGCTTGATCCGAAACAGCTGGAGCTTGCGACCAAATCTATTATGAAAGCAAACCGCATAGTGATATTCGGGCTTGGCAACTCCGCCGCGATAGCGCAGGACGCCGCCCACAAATTTCTGCGGCTCGGACTTAACGCACAGGCGTGTACCGATAATCATTTGCAGGCGATAATCGCTTCGCATCTTGACAGAAACAGTGTGGCGATAGGCATTTCGCACTCGGGCGAGTCTACCGACATAATCGACGCTTTACAACTATCTAAAATCGGCAACGCCACTACCGTATGCATTACAAACTATGCCAATTCGCCTATTGTAAGCAATTCCGATATATGCCTGTTTACAAAATCGGACGAAACGAGCCACTCGATACTCGCGATGTCCTCAAGAATAGCCCAGCTTGCGATTTTCGACGCGATATACACCTACATCGTTCTTCACGCCGACAAGGCGTCGATAAACGCGATTTACAATACAGAAACGGCGCTCAAAAGCAAGAAAACAGCCGGTCGTTAAAACAAAACCGCGGGTCCGATTCGAACTCACGGTTTTTTTACATAATTATATCAACTCCACGGCGCGGGCAATAAAACGCCCGAGCTTTTTTGCGCCCGACGCGTTCGGGTGAAGACCGTCTATCAAATCTCTGCCGTTCTTCTCATCAAACTCATAAGCGCCGCAAATGCCGCAACAAAAAGCGTCGATAAACGTAACGTCGGAAATTCTTTCGCAAATACTCTTCATAAGATTTCGTTTATACAGAATCGAAGTGTAAGTACGTTTTTCCTCGGCGGACTGCACAGGTGAGCAGAAGCAGATTACGGCATTTGGATAAAAACGCCGTAATTTATCGTAAATTATACGCATGGCGCCCGGCCATGTAAAAGGGTCGGCGGCAGAGAGCGGCAAAACCTTACCGTCTTTTGTAAACTGCGCCTCAACCGCTTCAATATCGCATTTTTCCTTACAGAACCAGTCGTTGGTACCGGCGGCGATTATGATCAAATCGAAATCATCGTAGTCAGGGTTATGTGAATAGTGCTTATTGGCGGTATCCTTGCCGCGTGAGAGCTTTTCCACCTGATTCAGCAGAACGTCTTGATTATAGTCGGTATTATCGCCCGCGAAGACGGGGTTGCCGTCAAACTCAACAGGTTGACCGTTTGAAAGGCGCGCGCCGGAAACCGCGAGATTCACAAAAAATGACGGTTTGACCGCTTGGTTAAAATACCCTACCCAGCCGCGTTCGCCTGTACCGAGCGCGGTTATACTGTCGCCCAGAAAAAGTATTTTTTTATTCTCAAAGCTCATAATTATCCCCCCGGCAAGCGTTCTTACGCCGCTTTTTTTCTATCCTTACTGTTTACTATAATCACCGAACTTAAAACGAGAATTATACCGAGCACGCCGAAAACGGTAGGCCACTGACCGTAAAAAAGCCCTACCAAAGTGGCGGCGACCGGCTCGACCGTCGCGATGATCGGCGCCGTGGTGGTATCGGTAAGTTTAAGTCCGTAAGTATAGAACAGATACGGTAATACCGTATTGAAAATCGCCATCAGAAACGCCCACAGCCATGCTTCGTGCGAATACGTAAGCGGATTTGTCTCCCCGGTCACACAGAGCAGTACGCCCGAGCCGGCAAGCGCGAACAAAAAGGTGTAAAACATTATCTGAAGCGTTTTACAGCCGCGAAGAATAAGGCGACTGCCGAATATCGTATAAAGCGAATACCCGAAACCCGTAAGCAGACCGAAGCCGAGCGCCTCCGCGGATATTCTGACCGCGGTGCCGACGACGCCGGATACGAAAGCGCATCCGACAAACGCCACGGCAAGCGCAATAATCTTTTTAACGGTTATCTTCTCGTGAAAAAAGAGCACCGACATAATCATAACGAAAATCGGCGCGGTATACATAAGCACCGCCGCTACCGAGAAGGTCGAAAGCACTATTGTCTTATAATAGCAGTAGGTGAACATAACAACGCTTAAAATGCCGTTTGATATGAGGAGCGGCAGGTCACGAAGCGGAATCTTGAAATCCCGGGGACTCTTAACCGCAAGAACAACGCCGAGTATGATAACGGTGAAAAAGCACCTCAAAAAAACAATATTGAGCGAACTGACGCCGAGTCTTTCAAGATTGCTTACAAATATGCCTATACCGCCCCAAAGAACAGCCGCCGCAAGCACCGACAGCGCACCTCTATTTTTCACATAATCACCGTCCGAAGGATAATAAATTACTTGATTTTTTTGAAATTACCGTAGGTTTCGGTAACTATTTCGGAGAAACCGAAGGTGTTGTCATAATCGGCCAAAATGTTTTTGAAGTCGTATATCTGGTGCTTGTTTATAACGCAAAGCAGAATTGTTTTCTCTGCTTGCGTGTAACCGCCGGTGGCCGATATTATAGTGCAACTGTGTTTCAGTTCCTCGTGTATACGCCTTGTTATTTCTTCGGGATGTGAAGTGATTACGGTAAACTCACAGGCTTTTTTGGTGCCTTTAAGGAAATAGTCACCCACAAAGCTTGAAACGAAACAATATAAAACGCAAAGGCATACGGGCAGATAATTATACTTCGCCGCCCCGTTTGCGTCTTTATCAACGTACACGAAGAAGGATGCGACGGCAACGCAGAAATTAAGCGAAAACAGCACCCAGAAAAAGTTAAGCTCCGGCTTTTTTACGCTCATATATTTTGAGATAACATCCGTACCGCCGGTAGAGGAATAAAGCGCGAACAGTATACCGTAGCATATGCCGCTTATAACGCCGCTTATAAGAACGGGAAAAACGACGTTTTGCTCGTGAGCGTTATACTGGAAAGCCGATATATCGAATTTCCCTATCAGTATGTATGACATCGAATAACAGAACGTAAAACAAAACGTACGCAAAGCGTATTTACGGTTATACGAAAAGAAAGCAATCAGACAAAGCGGTACATTTATGATAAGCGAGAAATATCCGATACTGAAGCCCGTTTTGTACTGTATCATAGTGGCTATTCCGTTAAGCCCCGCGGGCGCGTAATGGTTTTCGACTATAAACAAATGATAGTTAAGCGCCATTACTACGGCAACTGCGATTATAATCAAGTAATCAATAAGAATACCAAACGCACCTTTTTTTTGTCTGGGTGCGACAACGTTTACGGTAGGTTTTTCAATACTTTCTGCCATACACCAATCACCTGAAATAATATATATTCTTCAAAAAGTCAAAGATACGTTGCCATTGTCGGAATAATACACGACTTCGCGATTAAAATCAACTCTGTCGGTAGCCGCGAGGAATTCTTTTATTGACGGATATACCGGCACGGTGTTTGCGAGAATCATCTTTGCGCGCGCCGCGCCGTTTTCGAGCAGTTTTGCCGCGGCGGCAACCTGAATTTTTGCGGAAGTAACGCAGGCAAGAACCGGATCGGCAATTCTATAATCGGAACCGTGATTGGTGCCTGCCGCGCCGCCTATATGCGGATGAATTGCCGGCATTACCTGTGAAACATCGCCGAAATCACTGCAACCGGTATTCCACGGACTTCCCATTTCTATATCCGCCGCGTCCATAAACTCCGCACCTGCCTCACCGAAAACGTCCATAAGCATTTTGTTGTTTATTCTCGGAGAGGAACCGCAAACGTCCTTTATTTCGAGTCTGCATCCTATTGCCGCGGCGGACGCTGCAAAGGCGCGGTTGATTTTTTTATTCATTTCGGAATACGCCGCAAGATCGGCGCCGCGTATATACGCCTCAACCGTAACGCGGTCAGGTATGGCGTTTACCGCGCTTCCGCCGTGAGTTATTATGGGATGAAAACGGATGGTATCCTTTTCGGCAAACGTTTCACGCAAGGCGTTTGCGGCGCTTAACGCAACGTTCGCGGCGTAAAGCGCGTTTATACCTTCCTGAGGTTCGGCGGCGTGCGAGCTCTTACCTATAAAAGTAAATTTCTTGACAATATTGCCGTTAGAGCCCATTTCGCAAGTGAATTTCTTTCCCGTTTCGGCATGTATCATAAAAGCCATATCGACGTCGTCCAACAGTCCGCGAAAAAGGAGTTCCTTTTTGCCGTGTGTATAGCGTATAACGCCTCTTTTTACCAGTTCTTGACGGAAATCGTTTTCGATGCCCTCTTCAGCCGGAACAACGATAAGACGGATAGAGCCGGAAAGACCGTCGAGCGCGTGCGGTGCCGAAAGCCCCGCGGCAACTCCAACAAGCGCGGCGCATTGCGCGTGATGACCGCAGGCATGCACTGCTCCGGTCTGACTGTCACACTCCGGATGCGTAGGGATAAGCAGCCCGTCCATTTCGGCAAAAATCGCAAGCCGCGGTCCCGATCTGCCCGTATCGAAGTCCACGTAAAAACCGGGAATTTTATCAAACACGCGGTCTTTACCGTCCTTCGCGCTTTTAATTGCAACCGACGCGGGTATTCTTTCAAAAGTCTTTGTTTCTAAACCGAGCGACTTAAAAACTCCCATCAGATATTCGTGTGTTTTCCACTCGCGAAAACCGGTTTCCGGATTTTCCCAGATATGCCGCTCTACTTCAAGAATAAGAGATTTGTTTTTTTCTACGTCAATTATTTGCATAATACTTTTCACCTACCACTCACATACATAGCATCCTGTGCCGTCAGGTCTGATTGTAACACCGTACGGTTTGGAAATCTTTGCAAGATGATCAACAAAAGAAGCGTCTTTTGCAACTCGCGGCAGTCCGAGATCTTTTTTGTTTTCGCCGCCTGCCAGTGAAATCGGCAAAAGAGTCAATCGCTTCAGTTTTTTATTCTCTGTTTCCCAAATCGGAATAACGGATTGCAGCATTCTTTTGTCTTCCATAAGACCGATAGTAAAGTTCTTTGAACGTTTTTTAAGCAGATCATACATGGAATTTTCAGATGTGAGACCGTATCTTGCGTAAAAATCCTCCGGAGCAGATTCCACACTGTAAAGCTGAAGTATAAAATCGCCCAGCGAATAAAATATCGGCGAGTCTTTATATATTTCAATAGGTCTGAGCAAATGCGGTCCGTGCCCGATAACTGCATTTGCCCCCATATCGATACATCTGCGCGCAAATTCAACCGAAAGCGCGGTCGGATATTCCGAATGCATTGAATCGACCTGATGAGTATGCATTGAAATTATTATATAATCCGCTTTTTTGCCGGCTTCAATTATAGAATTTTCAACACGTTTCATATCTTCCGGGCATATTCTTTCGATCTTACGGTTATTATCGCCCGCGACAAACCGGAGTTCACCCAATTCCGCCTCGTTGTCCGGAAGTTCCGGAAGATACCCGCTTTTTCTGTCAAGTTTCTCTTCTGCATTAAGATTGATTTCCGCCTCGAGAGTTTTTATGTAATCAACACCGCTCTGTGTCAACTGAACCGTACGCTCAGTACGAATACCGTTTACTCCGGGTCTGCCCGGGTATACCCTCGATTTTTTTCCCGCCATCATAGACGGCTCAAAAGAAAAATTAACCGAGATAAGCGCCGCCACGCCGTTTTTTGTCGTAAGATAAACCGGAGCACTTGCCGTATCAAGATCCAAGGCTACGCCTGTATGTACAAGACCGCTGTTTTGCAGACAATCGAGTGTTGAAATCAAGCCGCCGTATGAAAAATCCATAGCGTGATTGTTATTAAAGGTCGTCATATTGAAACCGAATTTTTTAAGGTCACCGAGTGTTTCGGGATTTGCACGCAAATACGTGCCGCCGGAAAACTGTGAAGCAAAACACTCTCCCTCGCGGCAGAGAGTGGTTTCAAGATTAAAAAAACGTACGTCACCCTGTGATATATACGGTGCGAGTTCAGAAAGCCCCGGAAAACAATCCGGAATTCTGCATTGAATAAGCGCGTCACCCACTGCGGTAAATCGCATAAAATCACCTCAAAACAATAATACTGAGCATTGTCAGGTTATAACCTGACCGACAAAACGCCCGGCAGGCTGATTATCACCTCTGCACTCGGCCCGAGCCGTCGCCGCCGGCGAGTTTTTCCGCCTCTTTGACGGTAACGCGGTTAAAGTCGCCTTCAATAGAATGCTTTAAGGCTGACGCGGCTACGGCAAATTCTATTGTATCCTTGCTTGACTTACCCGAAAGAATTGCATAAATAAGCCCTGCGCCGAAAGAGTCACCTCCGCCTACGCGGTCTACGATATGTAACTTATACTCTTTTGAGAAATAATAATCGTTACCGTCATAAAGCATTGCCGCCCAGTTGTTATCGCTGGCGGATATGGAAGTGCGCAGTGTTATCGCTACCTTCTCGAAGCCGAACTTATCGGCAAGCTGCTTTGCCACGCTCTTATATCCCTCTTTGTTGAGTTTGCCGCCTGTTATATCGGTATTCTCGGCTTCTATACCGAAAACATCCTTTGCGTCCTCTTCATTTGAGATACAAACATCAACGTATTTGCAAAGCTCGGTCATTGCTTTTCTTGCTTCTTCTCTTGTCCAGAGTTTGCCTCTGTAATTTAAGTCGCAGGAAATCTTTACGCCTTTTTCCTTTGCCTTTATACAAGCTTCTTTACAGATTTCTACCACATTCTCTCCGAGTGCCGGAGTAATACCGGTAAAGTGGAACCAATCGGCGCCGTCGAATATACTGTCCCAATCAAAATCGGCGGTCGTCGCCTGCTGTATTGCGGAATACTTACGGTCATATATACAAACGCTGCCGCGCTGTGAAGCGCCTTTTTCAAGATAGTATATACCTACCCTTTCGCCGCCTCTTGTGATTTTGGATGTATCAACGCCGAAATAACGAAGACTGTTTACCGCCGCCTGACCTATCGCGTGGTCGGGCAGTTTTGTTACATATACGCTGTCAAGTCCGAAGTTTGCGAGCGATACCGCGACGTTGGCTTCGCCGCCGCCGAAGGTCGCCTGCATTTGGTCGTCCTGAAAAAATCTGTAATAGCCGTTTGGGGCGAGTCTCAACATTATTTCTCCGAAAGTTACTACTTTGCTCATAATCTTACTCCTCAATAATAATTGTTTTTCCTGCCGGAACAATCAAATCTTTATTGTTGGCAAGAGTATAAATATCCGTTGCGGTGGGGTTGTGGACAACTCTGCCCTTAAGTGAAAAATCAAGCATTTTATAGGCGGTCAAATAGTTAAAAATTTCACCGTTTGTAGCATACCACACCGTATCGTTACCGCCAAGCTTTTTACATAGATCCTCTAAACGGTCGAACTTGTTTTCAAACTCATACGAATGACCGTACATATAGAAAAGCTTGGGTTTTATGCGCCACGGATGATCGGTATCTTCTTTTTCAAAGAATTTTTCGATCAGCTCATCCGTCTTTTCGTGAGCGTGATAGCAGGTAGGGTTCCACCTTAAAAAATCTTTGGGCAGGGAAAAATCAAGGGTGCTTGAAGTGGTGCGCGAATAGTTTATGCCGCACGCTCTTACGGTATCTATAATGCTTTCGTCGGATAAGCCGAACGGATACGCCATACCCTTTATTATAGTGTCAGTCAGGCTTTCCAAAAGCTCTCTGTCCTTAACGATCTGCAAGGCGATTCCGCCCGCGCCGATATTTGGAAGATGCGGGTGCGTAAAGGTATGAACGGCTATCTCGTGACCTTTATACAAAGTGTTTATTTCTTCCCTTGAAACATAACGGCTTCTGCCAAGCAGATTCGAATTGAGGTTAAAAGTGCATTTTATACCGTACTTATTAAGTATAGCGACCATTTCACGGTCGAACACCGTGCCGTCGTCATAGCTTAAAGTAACCGCCTTTGTCTTAAAGCCGGGAAAACGCATAAAGAATTCCGTCATCTCAAATTCTCCTTTTCAAGCGCTTCCTTAACAAAAAAACTGCCGCCTATCGCCGCTATTTTATCAAATGCCAAAAACTCGTCTATATTGCTTCTGTCTACGCCGCCTGTCGGTATAAACTTAACCTGCGGAAAAGGTGCCGAAAGCGCTTTTAACGCCTTTAAGCCGCCGTATACATTGGCAGGGAAAAACTTAACCGTTGTAATGCCGAGGTCAAGCGCCTGCATAATCTCGGTAGGTGTTACGCAACCCGGATAATACGGTATATTTTTTTCTTTGCAGATTTTTGCGACATCCACCGAAAGTCCCGGCGATACTATAAAACGCGCTCCCGCGGCGAGCGCCGCGTTGCACTGTTCGGCGTTTATTACCGTACCTGCGCCGATATTCATATCGGGAAAATTTTTTACGGCGTATTCTATCGCCTCTTTCGCGCAGGCGGTGCGGAAGGTTATCTCCGCACAGTTTATGCCGCTGTTCTTTAACGCGGTTAATATTTTATCTGTTTCGCCGAGTTCTTTAATAACGACTACGGGAATAAGTTTATCCATTTTTTATTACCTCTTTTATAAACCAAAATATTTTTTTGCGTTATTGTAGCTAATACCCTCGATTATTTCTTTAAGCGCGGCAAAGTCCGCGGGGTATTCGCCGTTTTCCACCCACTCGCCGATGATGCCGCAAAGTATTCTTCTGAAATACTCGTGCCTCGTATAAGAGAGAAAACTGCGCGAATCGGTAAGCATACCCACAAAATTACCGAGAAGCGAAAGATCGGCAAGCGATTTTATCTGCGCCTCCATACCGGATTTTGTATCGTTGAACCACCACGCCGAGCCGTGCTGAATTTTACCCGCCGCTTCGGTGCCCTGGAAACAGCCGAGAACGGTATCTATCATCCGGTCGTCGCCGGCGTTAAGCGAATAAATGATGGTTTTCGGCAGTTTGCCTTTTACTTCGAGCGCGTTAAGAAAACCGGTCAGCGCCTCGCCGCAATTTCTGACCGAAACACAGTCAAAGCCGGTATCGGCGCCGAGCTTTTCAAACATTTTTGTGTTTGTATTTCTCTGCGCGCCGTAATGAAGCTGCATAACTATTCCCTTTTCGGCTATTATTTCGCCCAAAAAGAGCATGATTTCGGTTTTATACATATCGGCTTCATGCTTTGTTATATGCCCGCCGCCGAGCGCCTTTTGGAAAATTCCGTCTACCGCGAAGCCGGTCGCCGGCTCGTAAACCACATAATCAAGACCGTGGTCGGTGGCGCGGCAGCCGAGTTCGCAAAAATAATCAAGCCGTTTTGAAAGGGCTTTTTTTACGCCGTCAAGGTTGGTTATTTCCGTTTTGCAGACCTCCGACAGCTTCCTGATATAGTCGGCAAAACCGGGTTTATCTATATTGACCGCCTTATCCGGTCTGAAAGTCGGCGCAACGAGAACATCGAAACCGTCTTCCTTTATTTTCTTATGCCAGCACAAATCGTCTGTCGGGTCGTCGGTAGTGCCTATCATTTTTACGTTTGACTTTTTTATGATGCTTCGAACGCTCATATCGCCGCCTTTAAGCTTACTGTTGCAAAGTTCGTAAACATCTTTTGCGGTATCTGCGTTTAGTATTCCGTCATATCCGAAATATCTTTTCAGTTCAAGGTGACACCAGTGGTACATGGGGTTTCCTATCGCCTTCGGAAGCATTTCGGCAAAGCGCAGAAACTTTGTGTAATCGTCGGCGTCCCCGGTTATTTCGTCTTCACTTACGCCGTTCGAGCGCATAAGGCGCCACTTGTAGTGATCGCCGCCGAGCCAGACCTGGGTGATATTATCAAACTTTCTGTCCTCATAAATCTCTTTCGGGTTTATGTGACAGTGATAATCTATTATCGGCATATCCTTTGCGTACTCGGAAAAGAGCTTCTGCGCAGTTTTGTTTTTAAGCATAAACGTATCGTTTATAATACCCATTTACGTCTCCCCTGTTATCAGATTTTAACGACTTCTCCGGTCTTTCTTGAACGCTCAGCCGCAAAAACTATCTTATGACCTATTGCCGAAACGTTTACTTCGGTACACGCTATTGAACTTTTTCCGGTTTGCAGATAATCTATGAAATCCGCGGCAAGACGCAGGTCGCCCCCGCCGTGTCCGCCGGTCATACCGTCAATATCCGTAGTTTCGTTAGCGTCAAACTCCTCTTTTCTGAACATTTCCGGAATATCGGGGTCAATTATCTGCACAACGAATTTCTGTTTCTTGAAGTTTCCGATTATCTCGCCTTTTGTGCCGACTATGCGGATATCCCGTACGCCCTCTGAGGCGCCGCCGACCATGTTGAGAGTACCCGTTGAGCCGTTTTTGAAATTAACGATAACGCTTTGGTGATCGACAACATCGTGCTCCTTGCACGCCCATACGCACCTGCCGTACTGATTGTCGCCTTTAAGCGAATTGATTTTATCCTCGCGCGTGGGATTTTCCTTACCGTCAAAGCAGGTCCATACGTACTGTCCCCACGTCCCCCGCTCTATATAGTGCTTGAACGCGGAATAAATGCAATCCTTTTCAAGCTTACAGTCGGCGCAGCGGTCCGCGCTTCCCGCGGGTTTTCTCTCCGGGGTAAACTGGTAATTTGAGCCGAACGACGCGACGCTGTCAGCCACCGTATCACTGTTAAACCATATCATAAGGTCAACGTCGTGGCAGCACTTTGCAAGAAGCATCGGCGCAAAGCAGAGTTTTTCGCTGCTCCATTTGCCGCGAATGTAGGACGCCGCCATGTGGTGGTACGAAACCTCTTCCGACATCTGAATATTTATGATTTCACCGATTTTACCCTTTATAATCTGCTGTTTGATAAGATTATAGAAGGGCGCGTAACGAAGAACGTGACAAATCATAACGAAGCGCTTATTCCTTTTTGCCGCTTCGCAGAGCGCGTTTACTTCATCATCGCTTATGGCGAACGGCTTTTCAAGCAGTACGTCATAGCCCGCGTCAAGCAGAGGAAGTGTGGTCTGCACATGCAGATTATCCATCGTTCCGTTTATAACCGCATCGGCGAAACGCGGATATTCAAGAAACTCCCCGACGCCGGAAAAGCAGTGTTCGTCCGGCACGCCGTAAAGCTTCTGCCCTATCGATATTGCTTCGGGTCTCGGGTCTACAAGCCCGACTACCTGCATTTTATCGGGATTCTTCAAAGCATACTCCGCGTAGGTTCTCGCTCTGTCCCCCGCGCCTACTAAAACAACTTTTACACAATTCATAATAGTAACCTCCTGATTACCGTTAAATGATTACAATGTTACTCCGTCCTTAAAAATCGCGAGCTCGCAATTTTCAAGTTTTTCGGCTTTTGCCTTTATCTCGCCGGAAGCGAGTTTAAGTATATAATCTTCAAATTCACTTACCAATTCTGACATCGTTTTATTTTCGAGCAACGCTCCCGCGTTAAAATCTATCCATTGATTTTTGTTTTCATAAAGCGCGGTATTGCTTGAAACCTTAACCGTCGGCACGGGACAGCCGAACGGCGTGCCTCTGCCCGTTGTAAAGAGTATCATCTGCGCGCCGGAAGCCGCAAGCGCGTTTGAGGCGACAAGGTCGTTACCCGGCGCCTGCAAGAGCGAAAGTCCTTTACACTTCACACATTCGCCGTATAAGAGCACGTCTTCTACCGGCGCGGTGCCGCCCTTCCCAACACAACCAAGCGATTTATCTTCAAGTGTGGTTATGCCGCCCGCTTTGTTGCCGGGCGACGGGTTTTCGTCTATCTTCTCGCCGTAGCGCATAAAATATTTTTTGAAGTTGTTTATGAGATCAACGGTTTTATCAAACACTTCTTTTGTGCGGCAACGGTTCATAAGTATTGTTTCCGCGCCGAACATTTCGGGCACTTCGGTCAGTACCGTACTACCGCCTTGCGCTATTATTCTATCAGAAAAAGCGCCTACCAGAGGATTTGCGGTAATACCCGAAAAACCGTCCGATCCGCCGCATTTAAGCCCTATTACCAATTTGCTTGACGGACACTCTTCCCTTCTGCATTTATCCGCCGCCTCCGCGAGTTCCTTAACGGCTTTTACGCCTTCGGCTATTTCGTCGGCGCTCTCCTGCGCGACAAGGAATTTAACGCGGTTTTCATCGTAACCGCCGAGCACCCGCTTAAGTTCCCCGATATTGCCGTTTTCACAGCCGAGGCCTACAACCAGAACGCCCGCGGCATTGGGATGTTTTATAAGTCCTGCGAGGAATTTAAGCGTGTTTTCCATATCACCGCCGAGTTGTGAACAGCCGTAGGGGTGATTAAAAGAATATATGCCGTCTATATTACCGGTTTTATACTTTTGCGCTTCTTTTTCAATTTCACGCACTACGGAATTTACGCAGCCGACGGTTGGTATTATCCAGATTCCGTTTCTGATACCCACCTTTCCGTCAGGCCGATTATAACCCATAAAGGTTTCCGGCGGAATCGGGTTAAGGTCGGTAAAGTCCGGCGAATAGGTATATTCCTTTATATCCGAAAGGTTTGATTTCGTATTATGCGTATGCACATGCTCGCCTGTACCGATATCCGTTTTCGCGTGACCTATCGGATAGGCGTATTTTATGATATTCTCATTTTCTTTTATCGGCTTTACTGCAAATTTATGTCCGGCGGGTATATCTTCTTTAAGCGTTACGTTTACGCCGTCCGCCGAAACGGTATCGCCCGCGCAAAGCTTACATGTCGCCACCGCCACGCTGTCAAGCGGGCGTATTTTTATACATTTCATTCAAGCACCTCTGCAAGCGCCAAGTCTATATTTTCTCTTATCTTTTTATACCAGTACGAAACCGTCTTACAAAAATCATTATACCGCGTCAGATCCTCGCCCCAGAAATCCGCGTTCCCGCACGCTTTTTCTACAAAGTCGTCGTTACCGGCGTTTTGCGCAAAGAATTCAAGCACCGCGCGGTCATCGTGAACCGCGTATTCGTCGCCGTTTGCTCTTTTGGCGTAAAGTCCGTCCTCGCGCAAATCGTTCGACGAATAGAACGCGAGAAGCGCCGCAAACGAAAAGGTTATAAGCCGCGGCAGTTTGCCGTTGTTTTTATAATAATCCTTAAACGACGGTAAAACCCGCGCTTTCCATTTGGAAACCGAATTAAGCGATATTGAAAGCAAAGCGTGGTCTATAAAAGGATTTTCAAAGCGCTCGAACACGCTGCTTGCAAACGCCCTCACTTCGTCAAGCGGCAGATTTACCTGCGGCACGATTTCCTCATTTACAACGCGGCGTATGAACTTACCCATAACTTTATCGCTCATACAGTCGCGCACAATATCAATTCCGTAAAGATACCCGGCAAGGACAGACGACGTGTGCGCGCCGTTAAGCACACGCACTTTTCTTTCGCGGTATGGCTTCTGATTATCCGTAAACACTACCGGAAGACCGATTTTATTAAGCGGAAGTTCGCCGCTTATATCCTTTTTGCTCTCTATCACCCAAAGTGCGAAGGGTTCGCCGATGTCGACGAGTTTATCCTCATAGCCGAGTTCTTTGCAGACTTCATCCGCGTAACCTCTCGGATAACCGGTAACTATCCTGTCCACAAGCGTGGAGCAGAATACGTTGGAGCTCTCTATCCAGTCGGCAAAGGCATCCGGAAGCTTCCATATTTTCGCAAGCGCCAGCACGCATTCTTTAAGCTTGCCGCCATTGTTTTCAATTAACTCCACGGGCAGAATTATAAGTCCTTTATCCTTTGCGCCCGAAAACGCGGTATACCTTTCAAAAAGAAACTTTGTCAGCTTACCGGGATATGTGCGCGGCAAACCGTCAAATCCGTCGCTTTCATCAAGCACAATGCCCGCCTCCGTGGTGTTTGAAACCACAAAACGAAGCGTATCAAGACGCGCGAGCGCCATATATTCTTCATAATCATCCTTACAGTCAAGCGCTTCTGATACCGAAGTAATAACTCTGCTTTTGTTTATAACCTCGCCGTTTTGCTTACCACGAAGCACCACGGTATAAAGATTGTTTTGCTCTTTGAAAGCGTCAAGACTGCCGAAGGAAATCGGCTTAACTATAACAATATCGCCATCGAAAACTCCTTTTTCGTTGGCGATATCTATCATATAGTCTACAAACGCGCGAAGGAAATTACCTTCACCGAACTGCACTACTTTAACCGGATATTCATTTTTTTTTGCCACATCTTTTATATTCATAATACTCACCCTTTCTCCTGACCTGCAACAATAATATTATAACGCCCCAAAAATAAATTTTCAACCATTTTTTCAGGAGTATAAAGGCGTTTTTCGAAGGCAAGTCCGCCCTGCCCGAAAGAGTGAATATTATGCGTATCGCTGCCGGATATCGTCTTAACGCCGGTTCTTGCGGCATACTCGCTTGCTAGGCGATTGCTCTCCTCTGAATTGCCGGCGTTATAAACCTCAATCGCGTCGGCATAACGCATATCGGGATAGGGCTCGGGTTCGTTTAACGCCGATAAGTCGCGATAGGGATGCGCGAAAGCCGCAAAGCCGCCGTTTTTATGCACAAAGTCATAAATTTCGGCAAGTGACATTTGGGGGAATTCCGGAGCAGACGCCACGGTATCGGGCGAAAGCCCGTAAACGAGATAGTGATATCCCTTTTCGCCGTAGCCCTCTTCAAATCCGAAGAATACATCTAAATCGTAATCTTGCGCGATTCTTTTAGTGTTCTCGTAATCCTCTGCATACGCGCCGACAAAATCTTTCCAGGGAAGCGACCGGTCAACGGTACTGTTGCCGTGGTAAAAATGATTTGTCATCACAAAACCCGAAAAGCCGAGCTTTTTAGCCCTTATAACAAAGCTTTCGCCGGTCGACCGCGCACAGCCGCTGCAAGCGGCTGTGTGCAGATGCATTTCATACTTAAAGGTCTGTTCCATTTTTGTTACCCCTGAAAACCGTGTAAAACTTCAAGAATTACCACCGCGCTTATTTACCGGTAATAAGCGTATACTGTCCCGCAAGTAAATCTGTAATAAAGTTATCCATTGTGTAAAGCCGACGGGTAAATTCCATAGCGCCGTTGCCGAAGGAAGAGATAGTGTGCGCGTCGCTGCCGGCGGTCATACGCAGGTTATTGGCTTCGGCGTACTCACGCGCCAAACGGTTGCTCTCATCCGATACGCCGGCGTTATACACTTCGATTGCATCGGCATAACGCATATCGGGGTAGCCGGCACGGCCCGCGTCGGAAGTGTTTTCAAACGGATGAGCATACACCATAATACCGCCGTTTGAGTGCACGAAATTATATATTTCGGCAAGCGTCATACTCGGATACTCCGGTGTGGCCGCCCATAAATCGGGACTTATTCCGTAAATCAACATGTGATGCTCATCGTCATAAGTATCCTCTATGCCGAATAAAACATCCATATCCTGCGATGCGGCTTCCGCTTTAAGCGCCTCGTAATCCTGCCTGTAAGCGTCCACAAAGTCCGCCCAGGCGAGCGAGCGGTCAATAGCGGTATTGCCGCGATAGAAATGGTTTGTTATTACAAATCCTGCAAAGCCTTCTCTTTTTGCCTTGTCAATGTAACTTGAACCTGCCGACTGACCGCACTTGCTGACTTCCTTATCGTGCATGTGTATTTCGTACTTATAGGTTTGATTAACCGTCCTTAAAGCGGGGGCGTCAAAATAGCCGAGCGCCTTGCCCTGCTCGTATATAAGATACGCGAGGAGTTTATATCCGTATTGGTTTAAGTGAACATCGGTGCCGTCGTTATTCATCCTGTATGAGGGCGGTAATTTATCGTTGTTAATATACTCGATATCCTCAGCCGTCTTCGTAAGTCCTACATAACTAAAGCCTTCGTCGGATTTTGCAAAGGTCCTGAAGTCGATACAATGGTCGCCGAATGCGGCTTTGAATTCGGCAGTATACCACTTGAAATACGGAATGATAACAAAATAGTTATTTGAGCCGTGATTATCTATCATCGCCTTATACTGTGCCACAAGGTCGTCGCCCGAATCGGAGTTGCCGTTAGCACCGACGAGGTATATCTCACAGTCGGTTTGCCGCGTTGTGTTCTGGAATGTCGCTTTTGTGCCGCTCGGTACTGTCTTTGCGTTCGCCGTACTGCCTACGCGGGTGAGTTTCACGGTATATGAGCGCGGGCTCCATACGAAGTTGTGAAGGCTTATTGTATACTCACTTCCGTCAATGACTATATTATTGAGCGGGTTTTCATATCCAAGCCTGCCGGTAAGACCTATTGTATCGCCGTTTATTGATACAAATCCGTTATCATCCTGGTTGCCTATTTCTATTGTTGCCGTACCCGCCGGGAAATTAAACGCCTTTGATGTGTAAAGCGTAAAGGCACCCTGACGCGCCATAATGGTCTGGGATGTTTCACCCGCATCGCCCGAGTTTATAACGGTATACCCGCTGCCTAACATTGAAGCAAGGCTGCCCGGGTAGGTCTTCTCGGGATGTTCGTCATAACCCATACCCTGAGTGATACTGTCCCCATAGCAGGTGATCCTGTTAAAGGTGGGATAAATACCGCCGTTTGTCTGCTCATTTTCTACTGAGAACGCATCAATATTGTAAGCGGCGTTCTTTTTGAAACGGACAAGGTCCGCTATATTGCTGCCGTTATCACGGTTAATATCATAAAAACGGCTCGAAGTATCCGTACAGGGATTGTATTCTTTACCCAAGCCCAATAATGCTTTGCGCATATACTCCATTGCCTGCGTCTTGCTGTAGTTATCAAACAGGTGTCCGCCCGTTTTAACGATTCTTGAATAACAGCCTACGTTTTCGTTTACGTAGTTAAGATTACCTACCCAGGAAATGCCGATGTTCTTTTTTTGCGATTCTACGTTTGAATCATCTTTTGCAAGTGTAAAGTCAAGCGTATCGCCTGTCTCATCAAAGCCGTAATAACCGTCCTGCAAAACCGGATTCAGGTTATAAACGAGGTTTGCGCCGGTGATATTATCGTTTTCGTCCAAATAATACATCCGTATATTACCTATGGAAAACGCCTCATCGTAGGAGTTGCCGTTGAGCGCAAAGCGTACACTGCCGTTTGCGGCGTTGGAATCGTTATACGGGTCGGCGTTTGCGCCAACGGTTATATCGTAAACCGCCTCAAACCTACTTAAACTCTTGCTTGATACCTTCTGAGCGGTAACCGAATTATCCTTGGAAATTATGTAGGCGTTTACGGTATCACCTGCGGCGCAGGAATAATCGTACATAAGGCGGTATTTTCTGTTAGATGAGAACTGGAAGTTAAACTGCGGTTTATACATATCGCCGCCTTTGAATTCGTACACCTTGTCAAGGTTCATATCCGGGTCGTCCGTAAAGAAGTTCTCCGGAATATCCAAAAGCTCAACCGATGAATAGGTCATTACTTTTGATAAATTCCAACCGGTAAAGGCTTTTGTCGCGTCTACACTCTTAACCTCTCCGACGTTACCCATATGGAAATCGCCGTTAAAGAAATAGTTAGCAGTGCCGAGGTTGCCGCCAGTCACCTTTCTGAGCGTCAGATTTGCAAAGTAAACCGTGCCGTTTCTCTTTTGCGGCCAGTTTTGCCCTAAGTAGATTTGAAAATTCTTTGCTCCTTCCGTTGCGCTTGAAGATACGGTAAAACGGACTGAAAGATGTGTTCCCGTATCGGTCCTCGATATTGTATTCGAGCTGTTCAGGCTCTCGGTATCATTGCCCGAAACCTTGGCACTGACCGCTTTTCTGGCACTAACGCCGCCGTTTGCGCGATAGTCCATATCAAACTGATAGGTCTCCCCGGGCGTCAGGGCGGTTTCGTAACTCATTGCGTTCATACTGTCACCAAAGCCGCCGAGTTTCAGCATTTTTGGTGTCGCATTTATATCATCAAACAAAATATATCCTTTCGCCCAGTTTATGGTAGTCCATTTTCCCGCTTCGGCGTTGGCTCTTGTGCCGCCTACATTGAACACCACATTGCTTTCAAAATCATCAATAAGACTGCTTCCCGTGGGCGTATCGCCGTCAAGTTTCTTTAAGACGGGATTTTCATAATATGTATCCATATCCAAGCCCTTGCCGTAGTTGCCTATCATCAGTAAGAAGCTGTCTTTGGCGTTGTAAAGCGTAAACTCAACGGTGCGCTTGTTGCCTGAAAGCGTATCGGTACCCTTTGTGACCGCGGTCTGGTAATCCGAGTTTACAAAGAGGTTTACATAGGAGGTTATTCCCGTAACGGCGTATTCGTCCACGGTAAAGCGGTATGTTCCGGCGCTTATTGCGCCACCTTTATAAGCCAGTACGTGATAGTTGTCATATCCCGCCGGGAAGTGAATCATACTGCCGGTCGCCTCCTGTTCGCCGCTTGACGGCAAAAAGCAATCCGAATCGTAAGCGCCTGCGCTGAAGATCGCGGCACTGCAGTTAATAGGCGTCCATTTGCCGTTGTTTGCGTTTGCTCTCGTGCCGCCCCATTGGCGCTGCTCATAGTTATTTGAATTAAACGGCGCCAGTATGTTTACGCCGCCGTAAGCGCCGCCGGAGTATATGTAAAGCTTTATGTTTGCAAAATAAGCTTCAACGTCCGTACCCTCGCCGTAGTTGCCCAGCATTAAACCGATTCCGGTAGCCGCGTTTTCGACGGTATACTCATAAACCCTTGAAACTCCGTCGGTCGAAATCAATGTACCGGATACGGTGTTGCCGATATCGCTGCCCGTGCGAAGCTGAACCGAAGGCTCGCTTCCGCCTAAACTGTTTACATCAAGGGAGAGCCGGTAAACCGTTCCCGCCGCGGAATAAACGCAGGTGTCTTTATAAGCCAACACCTGATAGTTATCGGTGCCCGCGGGGAAATACGCCATATAATTATTGGTGCTCTCCTTATCAAAGTAATGATCGGGTAAGGTTTTTACGGTATAGTTACCCGCCCTTTCCCACAATTGACTTTTTGAACCGGAAGACCAATAGTAATCCGAAGCAAACGTATTTATAAGATTATCGCCGGTAGGATCGCCTGAGCCGTCAAGCAGATAAAGCTCAGGGTTGGCGCAAACAAAATTGCCGCTTGTGCCGTAGTTACCTACGCAAACGCCGATTCTGTCACTTCCGGTAAAGGGCGACTCAAATGTAAATGTAATTATATACTTATAGTTTTCCGCGTCATAGGTAGCGGTATAGTTTGTAAACGCCGCTGTAGGAGCGAATGTATTGCCGCCGTTATCCGCGGAGCCTACATTTATCGTAGGCGTGCCGCTGAATATTTTACAGTCCATAGTAAAGCGGTAGTTGCCCGCGGGACGGGTGGTATAAGCGCATCTGTAAAGCCAGCGGGAATAATTATTTCTGTTTTCCTCAAAATGAACATAATCCGGTACTACCGGCTCCGGCTCTGTTACCGGATCAAAGAAGCCCGAAGGTACCGGAGAAGTGCAGGTGGCGGTGCTTGACGCAAAGTTTCTTCTGTTCCACTTATTGCCGGTACGGGAAGTGCTGTAATAATCGCTCGCAAAGGTGTTTATAAGGGATGAACCGGTGGGGTTACCGTCACCGTCTAAAAGATACAGTGCGGGATTGGCACAGTAGAATACCGCGTCACCGGTGCAGTTGCCTACCCTGCCGCCGGTGCCGTAGTTACCTACCATGGCGCCTAAGTTACCGGACCAATTTGAAGTCATAGTAAATGTGATGATGTATTTGAAGTTAACATCATCATATGTCGCCGTATAATTAGACTGCGCACTGAGAGTGCCGCCCGTTTCATCGGCGCCTACCTGAATCCAGGGCACACCGCTTACTATTTTGCAGTCCATAGTAAACTTATAGTTGCCCGCCTGAATGGTAGACCAACCCTTTGTATACTTCATACATGTCCAGTCGGTACCCTTGTACTCCACAAGATCAGGCGTCGTACCCGCCGCGCTCGCCGTCAGCCCGCAAAGGCAGGTAAAGAGGGACACGAGCATACATACTGTAATGGCAATACAGGTTAATTTCCTTTTCATAAGTTTTGCTCCTCTACTGTTATCTTTTACGCGGTTTCAAAATCTTATTTTGAGAAAAACGCGATTATTTCATCGGCATTTTGTTTTGTTACCTCATTAAGCTTCAAGTTCGGCAAATCGCGCTTTAACTCATAAACTATGCGGTCGCCGTCAAGCGGGCGCGAATTCTCGCCGAACAGGCGAACCATATTATCGTGATAAATCTTATCAAGTATATCGTCCGAAAAACCGAAAGGATGGTCAAAGGTACGTGTGGTCCACTTATCGGTAAACGGCTCCTTATACTCAAGGAAGCTGCGTACGAGGTTTACGGCGTGACTGTATTTTTCCTCTATCGTCTTACCTTCTCTGTGCCAGTTATAGATATCGGAGCCGTAAAGAATCCTATCGGCATACTTTATGAAAAACTGCTTCCATTCGTCCGCTTTATCGTTGAAATTAAAGAACATTTCGGTGCCGGGGGTAAGGTCAAAGGTAACGTTCTCCCATTTATCCATAAAATTGGCGGCATAATCTATATCGTCAGACACAAAGAAGAAATGCGCCATAACAAACTGAGTCTTCGGGAACTTTTCAAGTATTCCCTCAACCTCTTTCTGCAACGCGTCAAAATGAACGAAGCTCTCGTCATAAAGCCAGCCGCGTTCAAGCGCCCACTTCGGTATTTTATTGATATCCCAGAATTCGCGGGGGTCGCCGAAATGGATAACCATCGGCAGCTGCTTTTCCTCAACAAACTCATAAAACTTATCAAGCACGGGGTCGCAAAGTGAGCGACCGAACACCTTGCGGCATTCCGGCTTTCCTTCGTAAAGCTTTATACCGTCGCACCCCATGGCGTAAAAGGTTTTGATCTGCTCTTCGTAAAACTCCTTGGTATCGCGCTCGTCATAGTGATGAAAACGGCCGAGGTTGGCGTAAATGCGCTTATCCTGCGCCTTGAAATAGAGGGTTTTATAGTTGTTTATGGGCTCATAATAAGGCAGAGCCTGTAATACTATTTTTTCGTAATTGAAGTGCTCCATCACATCGTTGTATATGGCTACCGATTCATCGAGCGGCGCTTCTACATGCGGGTGCATATGCATATCGCATATCGGCTTCGCTCTGTAATTGTGGATTTCATGGTTTTTCATAAATGGTACCTCCGCTTTTAATGTTTATTCTACCGGCACACAGTAATCGCCTACTGTATAGTTGTATAACTATATTATATAACTTAAAAAATAATTTACAAGTTATTCAGTATACCATTTAAGTCAAAAATATACATATGTTTACTTTTTGCCGGAATAATATGCGTTTTTTTCATAATACACGCGCTATTGTATTGAAAATTTGCCGGACAAAATGTATAATATTGTATATAAAGCGCAAAGGTAGGTGTGCGGTATGCCGAATTTTGAACTCTGGGACAGATCGTTCTACGTTGAATACGATGACAACGATTACTGGAAAAAATCGTCAAACAGAATTCATTTTCACCATTCGTACGAGATATACTTTCTCGTTGAAAACGACATCAGTTATTTTATAGATAACAGGATATATCATGTTACGCCGGGCACTATTCTGATAATACCGCCCAACACCGTACACACCACCAACAGCATAAGTGAGCAAACACGTAAAAGGTATCTTATCAATTTGCCCGAAAGTTATGTGCAGCCGTTGCTTAATATCCGGCCGAATTTGCTTTCGGACCTAAGCACCTACCCTATCGTTTTTTCGGGACTTAAAAGAATAGAAATTACGGAGCTTTTCAAAAAACTGCTTGCTGAATACAACAGCAAAACGCCCGATGAGGTGATGATAAAATCTTTGCTCGGTGAATTGCTCGTAACTCTTTCCCGCGCCGCGAAGAATCAAAAGGAAACCGACCAGCCGTCAAACGTTTCCGCGCAAAAAATGATCCGCATTTCAAACTATATCAGAGATAATCTGCAAACCGATATCACGCTTAAGCTTTTATCCGATATGTTTTATCTAAACCCGTCTTATATAAGCAGATCGTTCAAGCGCGAGCTGAATATTTCTTTTTCGGAATACCTGCGCACGCTCAGGATAAAAGAGGCATGCAGACTGCTCAATGAAACGGACATAAGTATTACCGAAATTGCGTTAAAGACCGGCTTTCAGTCCTGCACAGATTTTTGCAGGGTGTTCAAAGGAATGATCAAACTGTCTCCGCTGCAGTATCGGAAAAACACAAAAACATAATACGCGTAAGGCAAAAACGGGGCGTCGGATAACCGACGTCCCGTTTGATCATTTATTATTTATTGTAAAGTTCGTTTAGTTCTTCAAGCGTCGCCTCAACAAGTTGCTGACCGCCCTTGGGTGAAACCTTGTTTGAGAAAAGGTTGGCGCTGTATCCCCTGCACTTTGCGGCACGCTCGGTTGCAAGATATGTGCCCGACCTTCTGCCCGGTTGTGCGCAAAGCTGAACAATAAAGGTTTGCTCAAACGGTGAGCGACCCTGTATTCTGTGCTGGAAGTCCATATACAGTTCAAACTGATTTGTTGCAAAGGCAATATTTCCTATCCTTACAACGTGCATTTCCATCGGGAAGTTCGGCTCTGCATCTTGAGACTCGTACCGGTCAACAACTTCGTTATTATCGCTGCGGTGCATTATTTCAATTGAGTTCCATTTAAGGTCATAAACCTTATCGTCCGTGCAAATAAGATCTTTGGGCTTATACTTCGGCTGCTTTTTATAATACTCGTATTCTTCTTCGGTAATGCGCCTTTTATCAAGTTGCAACTGCCTAACGCTATGCATTACGGGAACGTCGCAGTAAAGTTCCTTTTTAGCCCAGGAATAAACGTCGTCAAACGCATTACAAATCTGCTCGCATATATCACGCCTTCTGTATACTTCGGATGGGTTGATAAGCTCTTTTTCAATCTTAAGGTCGGAATACTTAAGGCGGAATCTGCGCGATTCGGCTTTATCGTAATAACGCGGTCTCGGCGCTAAATCACCGGCGGCTGCACACTGCGGAAGAACGTAAATATCACCGTAACGCGCAGTAAGCTCTCTGCGCACGTCCGCCCAGTAATCAGAGCTTAAATAATACTCAAGCTCCATATTCTGCGAAGGACACGCAACATTTACAACCGCGCCTGTAAGCTTTTTATCCGCATCGAAGGTAAACATAAAGTTTGCGTAATGATCAGCGCCCGTTTCAAGATGCGAAAACTCGGGTATATTTGTTGAGCCATACATTTTTGCGGTGCCCTCAATAAACTTATTATTCTCGTTACTCATATCCTTAAAGTAAACGGCGCGGCGGTTTTGTGAGGTAACGGCATAGCCATAACCGTAGGAGATATACCCGTCTTTTTTAGAATTGCAGGCCTCGCAAATCGCTTCGGCAGCTTTATCAGTGAAAAACTCAAAGTATTCTTCCGGCGGCATAAGCTCCACACCGTCGTGCGGAATCTCGGAAAACTCGCCCCAGCCGCCCGCAATGGTGCCCTTATTAACCAAAGGCCCCGCGTGGGTATGAGTAATGTTCATTATTATTTTGTCAGTGTTAATTGTCGGGTCCGCCGCGGATACTTTTTCTTTTATGGTATCAAATACGCCGGCGTTTACGTTTACAAGATCCGCCTGAAGAAATATGACCGAATCGTTGCCGTCGTCAACGGTAAGCGCCGTAACCATAACCGGGTCTAAAACACCCTTTGAAAAGCGGATATAATACTGCCCCGGAATAATGACGGGTTTATCCGTTGAAACATCCCTTTTTGACCAACCGATTTTTAACATTAAAATTACTCCTTTACATTAAACCGCAAATGCTCCTTGCAGTAGTTTAATCATACAATTTGTTTAATTCTTCGAGGGTCGCCTCGACTAACTGCTGACCGCCCTCGGGCGAAACAAGATTTGAGAACAGATTTGCGCTGTATCCCCTGCCTTTTGCCGCGCGCTCGGTCGCAAGATAACCGTACGCGCCAACGTGGGGTTGACCGCAAAGCTGAACTATAAATGTCTGTTCAAAAGGTGAGCGCCCCTGGATGCGGTGAGCAAAGTCCATAAAAAGCTCAAACATATTTGAAGCAAACGCGATATTCCCTATTCGTATAACGTGCAATTCCATAGAAATAGTGGGATTTGCTTTTTGGGATTCGTAGCGCTCCACCACAACGTTACGGTCGTTTCTGCGACCGATCTCGCGTGAGTTCCATTTAAGGTCATCCACCTTATCATCCGTGCATACGAGCGGCTTTTCTACATATTTAGGTTTATTTTTAAACGCCTCATATTCCTCATCGGTGATAAATCTTTTGTTAAGTTGAATAGTCTTAACACTGTGCACTATCGGAATATCGTCAAACTTTTCTTTTTGCGCCCAGGAGTATACGTCCTCAAAAGCGTTGACTATCTGCTCGCAAATATCCTTGCGGCGGAATATCTCCGGCGGGTTTATAAGACCGTCGTGCAGTTTTACGTCTGCATATTTAAGGCGGAACCTGCGCTCCTCGGCTTTATCGTAATAGCGGGCTCTCGGCGCTAAGTCGCCGGCGGCGGCGCACTGCGGCAGGATATAAATATCACCGTAACGCTTGGCAATTTCCTCACGAACGTCCGCCCAGAAATCGGCGCTTATACTATATTCAAGTTCCATATTCTGCGAGGGACACGGAACGTTTAAAACAGCGCCGGTAAGTTTTTCGTCTTTATCAAAAGTGAACAGGAAGTTTACATAAGGATCGGCGCCCGATTCAAGACCGGAGAACTCCGGAATGGCAGTAGTACCGTACATCTTCGTAGTACCCTCTATAAACTTAAGCGTAGGATCGTCGCTACCCTCGGTCATATCCTTAAAGTAAACGGCGCGGCGGTTGTGTGAGGTGGTTGCAAAGCCGTAACCGTACGAAACATATCCCTCACTGCGCGCGGCAAATGACTCGCAAACGGCTTCTACACACTTTTTGATAAAGAATTTATAATACTCGGCCGGTTCTACGAGGTCGACGCCATCGTGCGGCAGTTCTGAAAACTTGCCGTAAGAAGCCATATCATCGCCCGGACAAACAACAGGTCCGCTGTGCGTATGTGTGGCGTTCATAAGGATTTTCTCGGGGTCTATTTCGGGATTGATTTCCTTTACTTTATCTCTGATGTCTTTAAGAATTTGTTTTCTGATACTAACGATATCTACAGAAAGGAATATAACATAATCTTTTCCATCGTCAACCGTAAGCGCGGTAGCGTATATCGGGTCTAAAACAAATTTGGAAAAGCGAACATAACCCTGACCCGCGAGAATTAAATGCTCATCCGTAGAAATATCTTTTTTTGACCAACCGATTTTTAGCATAATGATTACTCCTTAACGATGAGATAATACATAGACTGCGAGGTGTTGCCCACAGTGAATTTAAGCTTTCCGTTTTCGTAAGAGGCAGGCACGGTGCCGATATAAAAGCCCTCGGGGCTTATCGCCCAGATATTGAAGCCCTTATTTTCGGTTTCTATTTCGATTTGCGCCTTTATAACCTCTACCTGCACGGGCGGCTTGCCTATATCGAGCATAGCGTCGCCCTTTGTTTTCATATCAGTATTCTCTGCCCTGCCGACGGTTGTAAGAAGTATATTATCCGATTCGGTTATCTTTTTATCGTCAAGCGAACTGAGCGCTATTGTCGCAAAGTCGGTCTCGCAGGTAACGCTGACTCCCGAAAGGTCTAACTTGCCGTTCTTGCCTATAAAACCGTAAGCGCATTTGGTCATATCGGTATTTATAGTGCCGTAGTTATTGGCGCGGTCTATAAGCAGCTCGCCTGTATCCGATTTTATGACCGGCTCCATTTCGATTTCTTTTTTCTCGGCAAATCTATCAAATGAGTAATCGCACACGACCTCGGATTTTTCCAGGTTCGCATAAATCTCGCTGTTATTAAAATCCCATTTTGATACCGGGTCGACCGTAACGGTATTCTTTGCTCTTGATACATCGCCCCTGCGCGTCATAAGCGCGGCGTGGTAGAAAAGCCCGAATTTCGCCGGGTCGTTCCACGCGCTGAATATACCCTGCCTGTACGGTACGCCGCCGATTTTTTCGGAGAAAATCTCCTGTCCTAAGGTGTTCATCCGCTCAAGCCGGGACGAATATGAATAGGTATGTATGGCAAAGCCGGACCAGCCCTGCAAGAGTCCGTAAGCCGCCGCGTAAAGCGCGGATTCCGCGCGATAGGGCGCCGGCCACGGCATATCCCATTCGGATATAAACGTCGGTCTGTCCTTTACTCCCGATACGGCACACTCAAAAAGGAAGGGATAGGCGGGGTTTAAGTCTTTCCCTTCGCTTATGACCGCGCCCGGGTTTGCCCTCGTTATGCTCTTATGGGTAAATCTCTTTTCAAACTCGCCCCAGCGCCAGTCGTAGAAATAGCAGTGATTATCGTTGAAATCGGTTACAAACTGGGTTTTAATGTTTGCGGGGCATGAGCTCCAGTTAGTGCCTGTTATCGGTATCTTTACGCCGCATTCGCGCATAAAGGAGTACATTTCTTTGTAGTACGATTCCTGCAAGTAAATCTTGAAATCTATGAGCGTTTCGTTTTCAAAATCGCCGTAGTCGAAATCGTCCGCTTTTTTATCGATTTTGTTCTGAACGAGCCATTTATTGAACTTTTCCTTAAACTCGGTAAAGTACGGCTCGGGCAGCGGCCACTGGTTACGCGAAAACGGTTCGCACTCATTGGTTATTTCCGCCATTACGAATACCGGGTCGTCGGCGTAGGAAAGTTTTGTATAAGGGTTAAAATGCTGCCAAAGCGCCTTGCAGTGCTCCTTTTGAAGCTCTATAAGCCGGTCGTCAAAAACACTGCTGCATTTTGCCGCGTCTTTAAGAGCGATAGCGTTTTCCACACCCTCGTCGGACTTGAACTTTCTGTATGTGAACATATCCATATAGCAGTAAACGCCCTCTTTTTTAAGGCAGTATATGAGATAGTCAAGTCTGTCCATACTCTCGGGGTCAAGTTTCGCGTCGGTACGGCGCTTGCCCTTGGTAAACGCAAAGATATTCGGAGTGTGCCACTCCGAATCAAGCTGATGAAAGCGCACGAGATTTATGCCCATTTTAGCGAGTCTGCGCGCAAGTTTTTCGGCGTAATCGTGCTCCGGGAAACAGCCCCAGCCGTTGAAATTAGTGCCCCAGAGCTTTACTTTTGTTCCGTCGCTGAAAGCGAGGTCTTTTCCGTCAACTTTCAAAAAGCCGTGCTTCCCCGCCGGCTTTTCATCCGCAAAGACAAACGAGATGTCGAGCGGTACGTCGTCATGGAAAAACGGATAAGGAATAAATTCACTCATAATTAACCCTCTTTACTGTCTATGTTAGTTTCCCATACGGGAATATCCTTTAACTTGCTCCAAACGAATTTGCCGATATTGATACCGCCTAAATCGTTCAGATGAATATTATCGAGCTGATAATCTCTGTTTTTAACACGGGCGTACCCGAAGCCGCTTTCGCCGAAAACATCTATTACCGGAACACTGTTAAGGCGCGCGACCTTTTTTATCGTTTCGGAAAACTCAAACTGCGTTATCTTTCGCGAATCGTGCTTCTTGTCGGGCGGGTTATCGTTGCTGCCTATCATTATTATTACAACTATTGTCGCTTTCGTGTTTTCCTGCAAAAATCTCAGGCACTGATTAAAACAGCCGCAGAAGGATTCGTCGTCGGTATCGTAAATATTCCCGACCTTCGCACCCTCGTTCGGTAAAACCTCGAGCGTTATCAGGTCGGCTTTTTCTTTGCCGTCGTTTTTATCGAGCACCGCCGCTTTAACGTTGCCCTTGCCGTAGCCGTCAGGCGTAAGGCAACCGCCGGGAATGCCTTTGTTTACGACCGTCATACCGGAAAGCTTCTCGACCACCGGTACAAATTTGCCCTGTTGAACGCTTGTCATGGAAGTACCGTAGGCGTACCAAAGCTTACCTTGCCACTGATTTGACATTTTTCTCACCTCAAAAAATCGTTTACGTTGTGTATCTGCACGCCGAGCGGCGGAGTTATACCTTTCTTTTTGAAAAGCTCCTCGGGCGTTACAAGGCAGTATCCTTCTTCTTTAAGCTTCGGAAGTATCGTATCAAGCGCCTTGCAGGTGCCCTCCAATACGTGGAGGCATCCTACCGCGCCGTCGCATACCGAGCCGAGAACGGCGTTGGCGATATTTTCGGGCGGTGTGGTCGCGTCCCAATCTCTGCCGCCGTCAATGCCCTGCCCCATAAGCGGCAGTTTTAATTCCTTAGTGACAGAAAGCACCTCATCGCTTTCGCTTAAAAACGGCAGGCGTGCCATCGTTATCTCATACCCTATCATCTGGCGTACCGTTTCTATCGGAGTCATCAGCTCCTCTATCATTTCCTCACGGGTCGCCAGTTTCTCAATATGCACATGGTTCTGCGCGTGCGTCACCACCTGAAAGCCGTTATCTATAACGTATTTTATCATTTCCACCGTTTCGCCGGTAATTTTTCTGCCGATTACGGCAAACGCCGCGCTCCAGCCGTAACTCTTGATTTTATCCGCGATTTCACGGATTGGATAAGAGGGTCCGTCATCAAAAACCAACGTCAAATACTTCATAGTTTTCTCCCGCTTTTTGCTCAAAAAGGCTTTTTTCAGTAGTTTTTTGCCAAAAATCAGGTCAGGCAGTAATATTATACCGCCTAACCTAATTAAATCAAGACTTATTTTTCTTCTTTTTCTTCAAAATAAGTATTACGGTCAGCGCACCGCCGCCGAGGACAAGCAAGCCGCCCGCGGCTATAATTACTATCCAAACCCAACCGAGGTCTGCAAGGAAGCCGCCTTCCGCCTTTGCGGGCATTTTTATCTTATAAATCTTGCCCTTTCCGGCAACAACCTTTACTCGCTTGAAGATGTGAATTGAGCCGTCGTCAAGCTTGGTGTAAATATCGTACTCACCGGGAGGAACGTCGTTAAACTGGAATACGCCCTTTGCCTTGGTGGTAACTGTGCCTACGTCGCCGAGATACAGTTTCTGTCCTTTAAGCGGTTTGCCGTTGCTGTCGAACAGATAACCGCATACAATGCCGTACTCAAGCGAATCGGTATTGTATTCAATATCGTCGAGCTCATCATCCTCCGCAAGAGATAGGGTGATTGCAGAAACGCCGGTAGCCATACCCGATTCAACGGTTACCGTTCTTACGAATAATTCCTCACCCTTAGGTGTTCTCACGTAAAGCGAATACTCACCGGGAGCCAGATTCTTAAATCTGTAATACCCGTCGGAATCGGTTCTTGCGGTAATTCTGCCCGGAAGAAGTATAACCCTTATATTGGCAAAGCCCGACCCGTCGCCGTCAAGTATCTGCCCGATTATCTCGCCTGCGATTTCCGGTGCGGTAGCGGTTCCCGACCAGTCGCCGTCGTCAAACGCGCTGTCGTCATAATAGAAGACAAATACCGATTCGTCGTATTTTGAAAGCGTATAGTTTGAATTGCTCTGCCACTGGCTGAAGTTGTTTTTGAAATCCGCGTTCTTGAAGAGGTTTTCGTATTTGCCCTCTTCGTATACGCCGATATCGGAAATATACGCCTTGCCCTTATCACCGTTATCAAGCAGGAACTGTACCGTTGCCTTGCCGCGCATGCTTTCAGCGTCGTCGGGAAGAGTGAATGCGCCTTCAAAGAAGAATCTGTCGGGGTCGTATAAAAACTCTACGGGAGCGACCGCTGTTGTACCGTCGGTAGCGGTGTAGACCACCTTCGGTGTAACTCCGGCAGAATTCATATTTACGTAGAAACCGGAGAAATAATAGGTCTTGCCGCGCTCAACCTCTATGCTCTGTCCGATAGTCGCGTTTTTGGCTGTTCCGTTTGAAACCACCATCTTGCCGCTGTTCTTCTTATAATTTTCAAAGAAATTCTTCGGCTGTTCAACAACTCTGTAATTGAATTTTTCCGTCGGCGAAATGCTCCATCCCGTAATACCGAGACTGAAATCGCTGTTGATAAGAATGTTATCGCTTATTATTTCACCTTCAACGGTGCACTCGTAAAGTGCCATTTCGCCCCAGTAACCGGCGTTGCCGCCGCCCTGCATAACGATACGGAAATGAGCATTTTTACCGCTGTCTACATTTTTTATCGTATGATAAATCTTATTGACGGTATTTTGGGGAAGCGGTTTTGCCTCAAGCTTTTTATATTCCTCCTCCGAATATGTATGATTGCAGGAATTACATTCATAAGTTATAACATGAACGCCTTCTTGGTTCTTTTGGCTCTGATACTGTGTAAAGGAAATAAACTTGCCGCACTTTGCACACTTTTTAATAGCGCTACTGCCCATAAACGGCGCAATGCCTTTGCCCTCATCATCCTTACCGGACATCTGAATGGAATATACAGAGGTATCGTTCGGCTGCCAGGGATGTACCGATTTAGCTACAAGTATATAGTACGCATCAGGTTTAAGACTCAAATATATCTGTTCGAAGTTTTCCCATGAACCCGCGTTGCGGTAAACCACCATACCCGGTTTATTGCTTTGAGGGTTGGTGAAATAACCGTCCGGTATATTGGCAAAATACGTATTTCTGAATCCGCTTTTCACAGCCCAGCCGACAATTCCTTCGGAAAAGTCGCCGTTCGAGAAGAGATTTATATCCTTATCGGCTGTATCGGTAAGCACCGCGTTCGCAAGATAGCCGGATACATATTCCGAAGCCGCGAAAATCTTCAGGCTGAAGTTATCCGAATCGTCCGCGTCAGCCGGAAGGGTAAACGAATAGCACTTCTTATACTCGTTTGCGGGACTGTTTTCTTCAGCGGTAAACGCTCTCCACACGCTGCCCTTCTTGTATACGAGCTCCACGCCGGTTTCGCCCTCGTAACCCGGGTTTGCATATTTGAGATTGAAAGAAAGCTCGTATGAATTGCCGGGTACAAGCGTGGCGTTATGCGAGATATAATTATCAGGTGAACCGCCCACAAATATAAACATCTGGGATACCGGAATACGGAAGTATCCGCTCGCGCGCTCGGAGACGCCGCTGTCGCCTAAGGTACCCTCATACGTCCAGACCTTCGTCACGTCGCCGGCATACTCCGTAATATCCGCGCTATCCGTAAAGTCGCCGTTGGATATAATGTTGCCGCCGACTGTATCAAAGCCGCTGTTGAGTTCATAAAGCCGGAAGTTGCCCGCCGCTCCGTCGAAAGCGTTTGTAAATGTAATACCTACGCGGAGATTATCGCTTTCTTTAAGTGAACCGGGAGTCAAAAACTCGCAGCTGTAACCGTAATAGCCGTTTCCGTCAATAATTTCGTTCGAAACCGTAACGTCCGCAAGCTTACCATCGCTTAAAACAGCTTTGATATACGGGTCAGCTTTGCCCGCGTTCGCCTTTATGTAATAGCTTAATCTGTAATTGGTATCAGGTTTGACCGTAACGGTCTGGCTTATAACGCCGCTTCCGTTTTTAACCGCCAAAACCGGCGACCTGAAAAAGTTTTCAGGTATTTCAAGCAATTTGACCGCAACACCCTTGGCGCCCTGATAACGAAGGTCCCAAAAGCCTTTATAACTTCTCTCCGTCGTCATATACAAAACGGTATCGTCGGTTATCGGTCTGACAAGGTTTTCACCGACAGGCTTGCCGTCCTCAATAACATACATCTGAGGCTTGGCAAAAACAATGCTTATATCCTTTGATTCGCCGGAGTTGCCGATCATTATGCGAAGATCGCCTATTTTAGACAACTCTTCAGCGGTAAACGACTTTGTCTTAAAGACTATACCGCGTACATTGTTTTCTTTATCAAAATAATTGTCGTAAGAATTTGAAAAATTTTGAACATTCGTGTATGCTTTAGCCGCGGTATCGTAAAACGCCAGCGAGAAGGTAGGACTGCCGCTGTATAACATAAAGTCCGTAGTAAATCTGTATGTGGTGTTGGGCAGCAGTTCAAAATCCTCATCGTAGTATTCCACGCGGTTATAAGAATACTGAGGTTCAATCTTTACCATCTTTTCAAGCTTGAACGTATTTTCTTTCACAGGTACGGTAATCTCAACGCCTCCATCGGCGGCGTTAAGGTTCCATACCTTTTGTTCGGTGGAATTTCTTTTGATATTGGGCTTTATCATCTCGCTCAGAAGCGAGGCGCCGATAGGAATACCGTTATCGTCGACGCTGTAAAGCTGCGCGTTGGCAACAGCTACTCCGCAGCTGCTGTCAGCGGCAATATTGCCTATAATAATGCGAATATCCGAAATATCCACAGTGGGAATGAAAGCGACGGTTTTAAGATAAGTATTATTGTCAAACTCCTCGTTAAAGTACGAAGTAAACTTCACGCCGTCTTCTATTTCTGAATAATCGCCGACTGTACCGCCGATGTTTTTGGCGGCAAGCGAGAACCCGGGATTGCCAGAGAAGGTCCGCATATTCACCGTAAACTTATATAATTTGCCTGCCGATAAAACAAGAGAATTATCGGTATAGGAAATCCGGGCGCCCTTAGCGCTCTCTTTGATTTCAATCATCGCGGGTGACGCTTTGAAATAATCCGCGGAATAATCGGTTATTTTATATTCCTTAGATGAGGATACATAAACAACGTTCCACTTGTTTTCCGCGATATCGTCACCGTTTTTAACCGTACACAAAGAGTTCTCGTTGATATCACTGATGAGATTATCCTTACAAACGGTAACACCGTTCTCCTTTGTGAAGCATTCACTGACGCTGACGTTGCCGATAGCGCAAACGCCCTCGGCTGAATCCGTGCTGTAATTGCCCGCTGTTATTTCAAGTTTTGTTCTTTTTGTTTTCGAGGCAAAACGGATATAGAGTTTACCCGTCAATTCGTCAAAATGCGAATTGAGAACAGTGAAATAACTTGCCTTGGAGTTTTCAAGATAATAGTTTCCGACTTTAACGCGGAACGCGGGATCAAGATAACTGCCGTTTGATACGTCGTCGGCATCAAATTTTCCGCTTATAACCTTAAAATCCGCCGTTAACATATATTCTACGTTCTTTTCGGATACAAACGAACTGTCCTTATATACAATACGTGAAAAATTCTTTCCGAGAACGTTCTGATAGGTTTTTGCCTTCGGCTCCGCCGCAAAGTATGCCGCATCATACTCAAGCACCTCTACTGCCGCCAAATTTTGCGCATCGGTATGGACATTCCATTTCTTTTCGGCGCCCGCGTCGCTTAATCCGATGATATTTACCGTACTCGCGTTAAGATCGGATATGAGCTGTTTTTCCTCATCGCTTCTTGTGAGAAATACCCCGGCCATGGCGAGACTGACATCGGTCCTGTCGCCGGTATTACCCGCGACTATTTTTACGGCGTTTGCGCTTTTATCAAGTGTAAACCTTACCGAACGGTTAAACTTTTTGCTGTCGTATATGCTTGTTTCGGCTTTCTCATATGTGGCGCCGTTATCGCTTGAATAGTAGATTTCAAAATCCGGAGATGTGCCGAACGTCTTATACTTACAACCGAAAATATATTCGCCGGCGGCAAGATTCACCGAATTGTCGAGATATTCCGCGTATGTGTTTTCCGCGCCCTTATAAAAGCGCAGGGTATTTTCGGGCACCGAAAACGGGTTTACGATTTCCGGGTCAAAATAACCGTCCTGATCGGCAAGGCTGATGCCCGTCATATACGCGTATATACCCATCCATTTGCCGTAGGGACCGTAATATTTAAGATTGTTATCGGTTTTAACTATACTGATGGCGCCTGTCGAATCAGGCAAACTCAAGGGGATTTGGGTGGTCTTCTCGCCTTTATCGTCTAACTTCCAGAGATCGAGATTACCTATTCTCATGGTCTGTATATAACCGTTACTCGTTATATCGCCGTACTTAAAGAGAATATTTTCCTTTTCATAGCAATCGTCCGGCACGGTAAAAGTTATATCATAGTGATTACCGTTAGCAATTTCGCTCTTCTTTATATCAAGATTCGCGTGCGGAATACGCCGGAAG
Organism: Clostridiaceae bacterium; assembly: GCA_016287385.1. Lineage (GTDB taxonomy): Bacteria > Bacillota > Clostridia > Oscillospirales > Acutalibacteraceae > UBA737. Next base: position 108,984 of record JAEEWM010000017.1, read on the forward strand.
GTGTTTTGGTCTTCAACCTCGGTCGTCCTGTAAAAGATTCCCCAAAGATTTGCTTCATCCGTTTTCGTCAGATTGTCAAAATCAAACGAATACATATACTTCGCACCCGCGACAAAGTCACCTGTGTTCGGGCGGTAGTGCAGACGCGAATACATCGGCACCTCATCCCACACAAGCATTTTTGATGACTCTGCGCTTATAGGTAACGAAACAAGACAGAACAGCAGCGAGCAAATCAGACATGCTGACATCAAAAGACTTACTGCACCTTTGAAAAATTTTGCTTTCATAATGATCTCCTTTTAACTCGGTATAAAAAAATCCGGACATCCCTATACGTTTAATATGCGGGTTTATATTATATGGGTATTTAATCCCATTTCTTAACACAGTAGCGGTTATAGAGCGCCAACGCGATACCGATGACAACAAGTACGATTACAAAGTAGAACCAAAGCATCGCGGAAGCCACGCCGTAATCCATACCGCCCATGAATTTAATGGCGCTCACCATTATCGGGTTGGTAGCCGCGGTAAACAGCGATATCATCGTATAAATAATTACCAGAGAGAGAACGTGCCTTAACATCGGTACGGTTATCTTCCAGAACTCTTCCCATTTGTTTGCTCCCTCGATTTTAGAAACCTCGTAGAGTGAGCCGGGGATGCTTTGAAGTCCCGCCAAGAACAGAATGGTCTGTACACCGCAGTTCCAGGTAAGATTGACGGCATTGGTAAGGAAGAAGGAGAGAATGCCGTTCAACTGCTCCGGCAACGCCATTTCGGTAAGTATCTCCTCAAAATTAAGGAAGCTTTCGCCGTCACTGCTGATACTGAATACCGAGGCGTTTACGCTCGGATCTTCAAGCAGTTTTACTATGACCGAAGACGAAATTATCACGGGCAGGAAGAACACTATTCTGAAAAACGTTCTGCCGGGGTACCGCTGGTTGAGAAGAACCGCAAGTATAAGACTTAAAGCCACGACCATCGGCAAAGAATAGAACATGGAACTCAAAGAATCCCTGATACTGTCAACATAATCCGGATTTTCAAAAAGTATCTCCTTAAAATTCGCCAGCGCCACGAATTTAAGCTTGAATCCCGTTGCGACTATCGAAATATTGCTGAACGCGTACACTATTGAACTTATCGTCGGGATAACGAAAAATAACAGCAACCCGAGCATCCAATGCGACACGAACAGATATCCGTGACGCGCGCGTAAAGATTCAAGTCCCCTGCTTTTCTTTTTTTGTTTCATCGATCCGATTCACCGCCCGTAACATAGTCGTATCCTTCAATTATACCCACAGGTGACTCTTGCGGATATGCAGAATGATTGGCATAAATGCAAACGCCGTTCTCAAAAGTCGTTTTTGTTATTTCGTTTTCAAGAATATCATAACGCAGAATTTTTGAATTTGAAACGCTGTTATAAATACCGGCGTACTTATCGAGGATTGATTTGACAATTTCGTAATTACTGTCAAACTTCATGGCGTAAAGCTTGTAACCCTCGGTATTTTCAAAAGAGGAATCATAGTTGTTGATAAACGAAAATCCGATGCCGGAGCCGGATGACGCCGCGAGCATTGTATTGTATTTAATATCCGCGGCGGTGTTTACCGAAGTGCTGTAAATCGGCGTTACGCCGTGGAATACCATCTGATAAAACGGTATCTCTTTTTTATACATCAGCCTGCCGGAGGGCTCTGTCGGCGCGTCAAACACAACATCCGAAACGCCGGTGGAGAAAAAGGCGCCGCCGGACACTGCAACGCTGTGTCCCGCTTCACTTAAACTTGTAAGACAATCCACGGTATCGGTATCGATTTTCGCGCATACGCCGTACTTTGTGCCGTTGCTGTAATCGGAATAAAATACGCTGCCGAGGTCGTTAAACGAAACACCGGAAATATCGTGCTTATCCGCGAATTTCGTAAGCTTTTCGACCGCTTTAATAAGATTATCTCTTGAAAGAAGGCGGTATTTCAGTTCCGCGTTAAAGTCGCGCATCGGAGTATTTACAGGCGATTGTTCCGCCACATGGTGAATAGCCGTTTTCGCGGCGGAGGCGGAATACGAGAATCCGGAGCCGGATTTTCTGTAAAATATCACACCGAAATCCGTAAAGAGAAGCGATTTTTTTGATTTGATATATTCTTCAAAGTCCTTGCGCGCGGAATCTTTTCCGAGTTTTGAAGCGAGCGTATAACCGCCGGCAATTTCACCTATATTGATACCCGTGTTACCGTATCCGGCAAGGCGTACAACAGGCGTATAACCGGTTTCTTTACAGAGTTTTTCGGTAAAGCTTCTGGCGTCGTCAATACTCGTCATAACTTTAAGTTCGGTAGTAGAGGCGCCCAGTACATTCTCCTTAACCTCTACTCCGCCAAGATACGTAACGCTGTACGGCGAAGAGTTGCCCGCCGTCTTACCCTCGCTTATATAACCTGCCTTTATAAGGTAATTACGGTAGCATTTTGCCATACCGTTATAGTCCGCGTCTTCACCCGAAAGCGGATAAAAGCCCATGGATACGGTGCCGGTATAAAGGTCTGAAACCTGTTTGAGTTGGCCGTCAGCCCTTGAAACGCCGTAATAATAGTCAAAATCCGTAAAGAAGAAGCTCGGATAAGCGATAGAATACAGTTTTGATTTATCGCCCGCGAGCATATTTATGGAAAACGCGCCGGGAGTAGACTCGCCGATGCAGAACGCCGCGCTTTTACCGTTCTTTACGCCGAAGCACTTGCATCTGCAGGACTCGGGCGAATTGCTTTGAGATTCAATGGTCATACTGGCAATGTTGGAATTACCGAACTCGCTGTAAGACATCGCGCGCTCTGTGCTGTACCTGTTATCGACTATTCCGCCAATGCCGTGAGTAAGGAAGAGATACGAATCCGGCGCCTCAACCGAAACGCGGCAAAGCATGGGCGACGGCTGCACCGCTATAATGCAGTAGCGCTTTTGGCTCTGACATATTTCGGAGCCGTCTATCGATACAAGCATTGAATCTTCCCTTAAAGTGTAGCACACGGGGATCGATATCTCGTGTTCATCAAAATAATATGTGATTTTAACGCCGTTTTCGATTTTCTGTGAGCCGACGCGCTGTGCCGAATCAACGCCTATCTTGTTCTCTCTTTTTTCATTATTGTCCTGAACGCGAACCCATATTGTCGAGGTTTCCTCCGGGTCGGTCGCGTCGTCCGGATAGGTTGACCAAACGCTTTCGTCTTCTTTGCAAAGGAGCGAAACGGAATTTACTTCCGAATTGAACGATAGCTCAAAAGAATCGTTTTCAGCCACCGTTCCGGATTCCAAAACCGGACACTTGGAATTTTTATCGTAAACCGAGCCCTTTTTCTTTCCGAAGCAACCAGAAAGGCATAATACCGGAATAAGCACGGCTAAAAACACACTTATAATCTTTTTCATCCCGCATCACCCTTTCAATGCTTATCTGTAGAACATTTCGGTAAAAATCGTAGTAAAGAATTTGATTATCTGCTGCGACAAAGTCACAACAAGCACCACAACGAACGCCATCAGCACTATAAACAGAATACTGACTATCGCGGTTCCGAGGAATTTGAAGAAGTCGTATTCGTTGACCGTCATTATCGCGATGGCAAGCAAGAAGAAGGTAAAGAGCAGTACCGCGGTCGAAATACCGTTCAGAATCGCTATGCCCGTAAGTGAGACAAAGTGCGACGCTATCACGCTTATATAGGTATAAATTATGTAAGGTATCAAAGCGTAATTGGTAGCGATGTAAATTTCCTTGAATCTGCCTTTTCCGTCGGAAAGGCACGCAACGAGCCAGTTGGATACCGACCATATGAGAACTATGCCCGCGGATGTCAAAACCGTCACGAACATGTTGTAATCCCGAGGCGCGCTCTTCATAAACAGGAAACCCGCCGCCGTTTTCTGCAGCATTTTGCCTATGTATAAAAGCACCGAAAGCACAACGGCTATCCAGACCGAACCGTACCCTTTATACTTAACGTCATTAAACGAATCGAAGGGGTGGGTAGAACACCGCAACGCGGTTTTCACTTTTATATTGCTTATAAGAACCTTGTTTTTCTTTTTCAGAACGACAAACAGAGTAATAAGTCCGCCTACGACCAGTATGAAGCCGATAAATATAAAGGCGAAATTATCGGACACTCTTTTAGCGAGAACCTTTTGCCACGCAAGGTCGTAAACTGAATAGTCAAGACCCTTCTTCGCGTAATCGAGTGCGAGCTCATAGTTTTCTTCGGTCAGCGCAACCATGGCGAGACCTCTGAAAGCCAACTGATTGCCGGCGTCGTAGGCGAGCACCTTGTTCCAAAGGTCCTTTGAGCCCTCGTAATCGCCTTTGATATATGCCGACTGCGCCGCTTTAAGGCACTTGCCGTAATCGGTGGCTTCAAAAACCGTGACCGACATTTCTTCGACGTCCGCGACCAGTATAGCGTCGCCCTTTACGGCGAGCGAAACCGGCTTATAGAACATTCCCATTCTCATCGGGTTTTTGGAAAGTCCGCCGAAGCCGCCTAAAAGATTACACTCACTGTCATAAACATAAATCAGACCGAACGTTCTGTCTAACGCGTATATAAAATCGCTTTCATCCGTATCAATAGCGCCTAAATCCTGTTTGCGCGTATCCTTGCCCTGCTTGACAACCTTTGATTCAAGGAAATTGAAAGAATTTGAAGCCTGACTTGTACCGTCGGTAGCGCGCTTGTAAAGAATATCGCCGCCGCCCGGCGACAGTTTTCTTATCTGCCCGGTGCCGAGGTCTTCGTCCATAAGCATACTCGTGCAGGTGACCATATAACCCTCGCTGTCAAGCGCGAGGTCAACGAACGCCGACGGTACGGTTTTTGCGCTGTACGATTTTTTAGCGTCGGTCTTGGTCAGCTTATCCCATAAAAACGAAAGCGTGTCAAGCGCGGACGCCTTAACGGTATTCGCACCGTAAAATCCGAGGAAATTACCCTCCGGGTCATATGAAAGAGCGCCGTAAACACAACCCTGACTTATAACGTACATATAGCCGTCGTTATCCTTGACAAGGCGGTAAGGCATGAAGCTTGTTTCATCAATAAGCGGAGTATCGGGACACTGTATCGTGGTTTTCAGGTTGCCGTCTTTATCGGCGACTATTATCTGCGAGTTATCGGTATCGCAGATATACAGGTCGCCCGTTCCCTTTTCAACGAACAGACCCTGCGCCATATTGAAATCGACTCCGTAATCCTCTTCATCTTTTATGGTTACCGTCCTGTTATAGGAGTAATCCGGGTTAAGAACAACAATAGATGAACGCTCACCCAAAAGCAGATATACGTTTTCATTTTCATCAACGGCAATATCACTTATGCCCATAAAGGACTCTTTAAGCCCGTATGTACTCGCTCTTAAAACCTTTGTGGAACGGTACATCTCACGCGCCGTAATTGACTTATACTGGCCGTTTTCCTTTTCAACGTGTGTGAACGCATCAGTAGGTTCCGCACAGACGGAGAAAGAAAATGACGCACAGAAAAAGAGTACAGTCAAAATAATTGCTGCAATTCTTTTCATATTTACCCCGTCCTTTCGATTTACTCCTTAATACCTGATGTGCTCATCGTTTCCATAACGTTACTTTGAGAAAACAGGAAAACTATTATCGGCGGTATCATTAAGAGCACCGTAACCGCCATCGCGCTGCCCGACCTCGCAATTCCGCCCGCGGAAATCGAGGACATTACCTGCGGCAGTGTCTTTAACTGCTCGCTGAATATCGTACCCTGCGGGATGATAGTCCACATTTCCTGGAAGGAAAGCAAAAGCATTGTCATCCACGCGGGTTTGAGTATCGGCATTATTACGCTCGCATATATTTTTCTGACGCTGGCGCCGTCGATTTTGGCGGCCTCCATAAGTACGTCCGGAACCGACACATCCATATACTGTTTCATAAGGAAACAGCCGGTTGCCGAGGGTATCGCCGGCAGGATATATACCCAATAGGTGTCTATCATATGAAGCTTTGTATAGATAAAATAGCGAGGTATTGCCAGCGTAATGGAATTGTAAAGCAGCATTATCTGAACCACCCAGAAAAGCGCGGTTCTGCCCTTTACCTTTGATTTTGAGAAGCCGAACGCCGCGAGCGACGCCACAATAATATGCAGTACCGTTCCAGCAATCGCCACAAACAGACTGTTGAAGAAATACCTTGAAATCGGTATTTTGATTTTACTCAGCAGTGACGGAAGCGCCAGATAGTTATTGAGCGTAGGTCTCTGCACGAAAAACCGCGGCGGGAAAATAAGCAGCTCGTCAAGCGGCTTAAAAGATGTGATAATGCAGTATATGAGCGGAAGAATGGTAAACGCACCCGCCAGAAACAGTATTGCGAAGTACATAACGTTGCCGGCTTTGGACCTCGTGTATCTGCGATACTGGGGTACTGCTTTTTTGAATTTTGCCATAATAGTACCCCCTTACCTGTCACTCTTGCCGACAAGGTTCAAAAGAGCACCTATGCCGAATCTGAAAGCGAGCACCATAAAGAACAGGAAAATCGAGAGCGCCGAGGCATAGCCCATTTCATACCTTGCCGTACCGATATCCGATATATAGGACACCAGCACGTCAACAGAGTTGTTGACACTCGGGTAACCCGCAAGCGTCGTGATGACCGCGCTCACGGAGAACACCGCCTGTATCTGCATAACAGAACTGAAAAGCAGAATGCTCTTCATCGAAGGAAGCGTCACGTACCAGAGCTCATGCCAGCGGGTACGCACGCCGTCAATAGCCGCCGCCTCGTAAAGCTCGGTGCTTACGTTCTGCAGACCAGCGATGTTTGCGAGGAAGGAAACGCCCATACTCATCCACAACTGAACGATTATGATAATTGTCATATTATAACTGGTGTTCTGAAACCAGTTTATCGGCTCGGTAATGAAACCGAAGCTTATAAGGAAATTGTTGAGATATCCGTACGAATCGCCGGAGAAGAACACCTGCCATATAAAGTACGCGTTACCGACAAGCGCGGGAGCGTAGAAAATGAAGGTGAGAATTACTCTGACCGTGCGCGAAAACTCGTTTATCATCCACGCAAGCAGGAAAGCAAGCAAAAAGCTTATCGGTCCCGCCACTATGGAAAACCGCAACGTATTGCCCAGAACCGTCAGGAAAACGCTGTCGCTCGAGAACATACGCGAGTAGTTTTCAAGACCGGTAAAAATCGGCTTTGACACCATGTCGTAATCGAAAAAGCTTAATACCATGGAAGCTAAAACCGGTAAAATATTGAAAACGAAAAAGAATATAAGGAAAGGAGCCATAACGGCATAATAAGAAATATCCTCACGCGTTATGCCTTTTCGCTTCGCTTTAAGATCCCTTTTCAATTCGGCTCCCCCTTTCTTACCTGTTTTCATACTGACGCCACTTTCTGGCGATCTCCTCGTCCGCTTCTTCCGCAAATTTCAGAAGCGTACGCTTTGTGCTCTGGTGGTTTTCAACGACATTCCAGAACGCCTGATATACCGAACGCGAAACATAGTAACTGCCGGGATATTCGCGTATTTCTTTTATCTGACCCATCGCGGTAACTACCGTATCCTTCATATCAGCGTCCCATTCGAGCGAGGAGAACGCATCGACATTCGAAAGAGCCACACGACCGGTAGGTCCTAAGATGGATTCAACTTCGCTTGAATAGGTAAGCTGTGTTTCTTTCTTTGTCCACCATTTAAGGAACTCCCACGCCGCTTCGGGGTCTTTTGTGAGATTAAGTATCGAGCACGCGGTGCCGCCGCCGGTCGTTGAGTGACTTACGGTACCGTCCGCACGTTTTGTGCCGGGCACCAGCGCAACGTCCCAAAGTCCGCTTATTTCGGGCGCCGCCGCTTTAAGCGTTGTATAAAGCGTATATGGACTGATACCTATCGGGCAGGTGCCGGTTCTGAATCGGTTATAAAAATCCATAGTGCGCGGGAGTTTAAGTTTCGTATAGAAATCGGTCCACTTGCCGAACGAAACGATAACGTCGGAATCGGTAAGGTTTGTTGACCTTCCGTCCTTTGAATAGATTTCAAGTCCCTGCTGAACGAGCAGAGTCGGGAAAAGGTTGATACTGCCTATACCTATATTTGCCTGCGCGGTACTTGTAGCCGTATTGTTGGGCAACCACGCCGTAAGATTATTTCTTGTGAGCAGCTTTACCGTTTCCTTGAAATCATCCCATGTTTCGGGAACGGTCAGCCCCATCTGCTTGAATATATCGGTACGGTAGAACATCAGGTAGAAGGACTGGGTATCCGGCAAAGCGTAAAGTCCGTCTTTATAGTAATACGGTATCTCCGCGCCTTTCTGGAAGTTTTCTTCAAGAACCTGCTCCAAATCCGGGAAATTCTTTAAGTCGTACAGCATACCGCGCATGGCGAGATTTACCGGCTCGGAACGCGAGTGCTGCAACAGACAGTCCGGTCCCTTGCCGGACAGCACCGCCTGTACAACCGTAGCGTTTACAAGCTGAACGTTTACGGAAATCCCCGTTTGCTCGGTGAAATCGCTCTGTATCATCGAGTCAAGCACCTGCGCCTGGTCACGGCCCCAGTTGACCCAGATGGTTATACTTCTTTTGCCTTCACTTCCCGCCGACAGATTATTGTAATCTTGCGTGAACGATACCGCAAACTTTTTGACCGAGAACACAAATTTGCGGAAAATATTTGCTTTTTCAAACGGCTTTTTATCCGCGGGCGATACGAACGACATTTTATCTATATCGAGCGGCATATCGCTTATTTCGTAGAGAACCGAAGCAAGTGAAGTGTATTTTGAATAATACTCATCTTTATAGCGGTGAGCGGTATACTTGTTTTCCTCCATAAGATCAACGATCTTTTGCGTGTTATTGATTATGGAAATGTAAGAGCCGCTTTTTTCACCGGTAATATCCTGTAATTCCCTGCTTGCCTTACCGAGAACCTCTGAAATGTTTTTAAGGCGTTCCTGCATATTCGGTATCTGCGCGAATAAATCGTAATCGCGGTAAACATCGACAGTTTCGCCGGTTATCATTGTTATTTCAACGTAAAGCTCGCCGAGTTTTGCAACCGCTTCTTTCAAAAGATTCCTTACTTCGGTGATTTCGCCCGAGGTAACTTCGAGCGAAACCGTATGCTTGCCTTCACTGAGATAAATAAGATACGGGTCGCCGTTTTTATCGGTAAAGAAATCCTGTTCCCACTTATAAGAGTACGGGAAGCCGACCTGCGACGCCTCGCCGAACGGGACTTCGCCGTCTATGCGCAGTTTTCTGTAAACCTTTGCACCTATAATCGTGCTCTGGCGGTATGAAAAACCGAGGCGGTAATAACCCGCCTTCATTTCGGGGGTTTCCCATGTAAGCGTCTGTCCCGCGGTTTTCCACGTGCCGCCGCCTATGTAGTTTGCCAAAACCTTATGTACGTCGTTAGGCGAAACGTCAAGCGTTGAATTATCCGACTTTGACTGCAGCCAGTAACCCGTTTTAAGCTTTGCGCTCTCGCCTTCGATTATAACGCGGTCGCCCTTATAATATTCGCTTTTCGAGTCGGGCGCGCTGTATTTTTTGTAAACATCGGGCGCGGCGAAAGTAACTTTTCTTATTTCAAACGTTCCCTCAACCGACTCAAAAACAACCTCGTGTTCACCGGCTTTAAGCTCGAACATATAGCAATCGTCGGTCCAACGGGTAACGTCGGTCACTTCATCGTAAAAATAGCCCTCATAATGAACCTGACGGGGGGAAAACTCGTTTCCCTGCGCGTCTTTACGGTTGCCGCCCTCTTTATCGCGGAATATTCTGTATAATTTAAGGTCCTCAGCCTCGGAAAAAGGATACTTCCCGTCAATTTTGACGCGGAAGGTAAAATCGCTGTTTTCCTCGCCCATACCTTTATATTCGATACCGAGAGTATATACGGCGTCCTTAGGTATCTGTACTGACAGCGATACGTTCTGCTCGCCGAGCACTTTACCGACGTCAACCTCAATATTCTCCTGCGCGGCGGGATATTCAAAAGCCGCCGAAACATCCTCATAACTGCCCGTTACCGCGGTTGACGTTGCATCTGTCACCTCATCCGCTTTTGCGGGCGCAGAAAGGCATACCGCCGTTATCATAAGCGACAGCATTAAAGCAGACACTCTTTTAAGCAACCTTTTCATCGAGTATATCCCCTCTTATATCGTATCTAACCAAACCACTTTTTTTGGCGAACCGTCAAATACCGCCACGGCATTTTTCAGCGTTTTCAGGTCATAAGCTTTTTTTGCCAATTCATATCTGTAACCCATAACCCTGCCGTCTATAGTTTTCGTTTCGTAAAAACTGTTACCCGATACAGTTACTCCCGGATGCGGCGCATCATGAACATAACTGTCATCCGTAGAATGCCACCACCAGTAAACAAGGCAGGCGCGGGAACAATCAAAAATATTATCGGCTATAACAAAGTTTTCGGTCTCCTCATACCAACCGCGCTGTGAGCTCCTTATATTCGCGGTCATCCAGTGGTCGGGGCGCTGTTCATAAGACCAAACGTAGCCCGCAAACCTCAAAATGTTGTTACTCATACTTATATTATGCAGTTCGGTGTAGCGACCGCCGCGGTCGGGTTGAGTAGAGAAAAATTCAATATTGTAATAGCAGGCTTCAACAAGATTTTTGCTTATATCAATATCGTCATAATAGGTATCCATATCGGCGCTGTTCCATGACTGGAAAGTTATTCCGGCGTCGTAGCACTGATATACGTAGTTTCCGCTTACCTTGATATGCCTTACGCCGAGCTGCATTTCAATACCGTTGCCGTACCGCGTTTCTCTAAGCTGCTGAGAACCGCCCAGCATACCTATTTCGCAGTTCGTGATTTTTACGTTTTCGGTGTTGCCCGAAAGAATTATGCCGTGCGCGCCGGTGTATTTAACACAGAGATTATCGGCTACCGCGCCGCTTTTAACCCTGATAACATCATTGCGTTGACCGATTTCGATACTGTCAAAATCCAATTTCGGATTTCCGCTGTAACGAAGGTACAAAACACCTTCTGAATCATCGGAATAAAAATCGTAATCTTCGCTGACTTCATCTAAAGACCATTTTTTCACACCGAGCGCATATTTGTCATTAAACACTATAATGCCCGCGTTTCCGCCGACGAGCGATGTTTTCCAGATATTCTCTCCGGCTTTGGTCCACGCCGCGGATTTAGCATAATTTTTAGCGGAACCGGAAAAAAGCGGTTTATCGCCGGAGCCGTACGCACCGAATATTACGCCTTCCGGAACTGTAAGAGTAGTACCGTTTACCCGCCAGACGCCGCCGCGTTCAAACAATACCGCGTCGCCCGCTTTTAAGTTTGCCGGTATACTGCTAAGCGGCATATCTGAAGAAATGTAATACTTGTTGCCGGTAACAGTATAAATATCCTCGGTATTACCGGAAGTCAGTATACTGTTTTTAAGCGCACCGGCTTCACTCCACGCTCCGCCCGTAAAAACCTTTGACGCGTCATAACCTGAACTGTTGCGAAGATTTATCATATTCTCCTCCTGGGAATTTCCTCCGGAATGATATACCTTTACATCCCATCCCGACAGGAACTGAAATAGCCGTATTAAATCCTTGTTATTTACGTTGCCGTCACCGTTGATATCAAGAGCGTATTCATCGACCGTAACGTTCCAATCGGACAGAAACTGGAAAAGCCGTGTTAAATCCTTGTTATTAAGCAGACCGTCGCCGTTGATATCGCCCGCGATATAATCAACGCTCCTGAAATATCCGCGCGGCACCGGCGAAGTGCAAACCCCCGCGCCCGCGCCGAAATTGCGCCTGTTCCAACGGTTGCCCGCTCTTGATGTACTGTAATAATCAGCGGCAAATGTGTTTATAAGCGAGCCGCCCGTCTTTTCGCCGTCTGCGCTTAAAAGGTAAAGAGCCGGATTTGCACAGGCAAAATGCGAATTGACGCCGCCGTAGTTCCCGTCATAGTTACCTACAAGAACGCCGAGATTGCCTTCCCAATCCTCATTCAGTGTAAAAGTAATGATGTAGCGATTATCCTCGCTGTCGTATCTTGACGAATAATCTGTCTGATACCCGGTAATGCGGGCGCCGATCTCATCGTTTCCCACCCGGATAACGGGTTTACCCGAGTATATAACGCAGTCCATCTCGAAGCGATAATTACCGGCGGGTATCACAGACCAGCTCTTTGTATATTTAAGGCAGGTCCAGTTCCCTTTTTCAAATATCTCTACCAAATCAGGGACGGCGCCTTCCGCCGATACGCAAACGCGGCAACAAAACGAAACCGCGGTTATAACACAAACGGCGAGAATAATACATATCAGTTTTCCGGAAATTTTCACGGTGCTGCTTTTCATTGTCGTTTATATCCGCCTTTATCATACTCCCGACTGACGGCAACCGGCACGGAATATGTGTCGGCTCCCGTCAGCCGGTCGCCCGGAGGCGACCGCTGACAAAGAAGGTTTGAAAGATAAAGAAGTAAAAAGTTTAGCACATATCTTTTTACTTATAAATCAATAGGTTGAAATAACCCTTTCGCTGACGAGGAATTTAGAATCGTTAAGTTTTGCAGGCGTATCGGTGCCCTCAAATTTCTTAAGCGCTTCGCGGACGCTGTAGGTACTGCAGCCGTAGATAGCGGATTCATCCTTGAACTGGAGAATCCTGTCGTCGCTGTTTGCCGACTGATAGAAGGTGTTGCCGCTAATATGAAGCCCGTCATAATCAAAGGGAGACGCGGAGTCGCTGGCGTTCCACCACCAATGGATAAGAGCGCCCTTAGAGCAATCGAATATGTTGTTCTGAATATAGAATTCCGAAAGATTGGTATAGCGGAGGTCTCCTCTCGCCGTGCAGCGGATATGCGCTGTTCTGTAGCAGCCGATATCGCCCTCTTCTTTGCTGTACCCCTCACGTTCATCGTAACTCCAGCCGTAACCCGCGCCGCGGCAGATATTATTCATAATATAGATATCCTGCATCTTATCGCTCGCGTTGTTTACGAAATACTCGATACTGTAGTTACAGTTTTCAATCAGGTTATTAGAGAAGTTAATGCTCTGGAACGAACCTGTTCCCGTCCAGCACTGGAAGGTAAGACCCGCGTCATAGCACTCGCGGACGTAGCAGTTCTTAACTCTGCAGTTTGCCGCGGTCAGAGCGAGCTCAACACCGTTGCCGAGTCTTGAACTGTTATAAGCGCCGCCTATGTATGCTATCTCACAGTTTGAAATGCATACCGCCGAAAGATTAGAACCGGTAAGACCGTGAAGACCGCCGTACTTAAAGCAGATGTTGTTTATTGTAACGTTGTCGGCAAGGTCGCACAGATGGCGCTTCTGACCGATTTCAATGCTCCTCCAGTGATTTGCCGGGTTTTCGGTGCAGTAGACGTAAACACTGCCGTCGCCGCCGTCAGTACCGTTCGGCTCCCTGCACCAGAAATCGCCTTCGTTAGCGAGGTCGGCTTTCTTAAGGGTCATTTTGCCGATTAACGAACCGTAGTTATAAACTATGATACCAACGTCGTTACCGTGATAGTTACCCGAAAGATTGATATTGGTCTTCCAGATGTTTGTGCCGGCGCTGGTCCATGTGCGCGACGCGTAGTTATAATACGAACCTATGATTACCGGCTTGGCGCCTGAACCGTAAGAGCCGTAGGTAACGCCGTTCTTACAGCGTAAAACGCCCTTGTTCGGGTCGGTCGAAGTGCATTCGTTTGTTTTTGCGCGCCAAACGCAACCGCACTTAAAGAGGACCGCCGAGCCGCTCGAAATCGAAGCGGTGTTTACCTTATTAAGGGTTTTCCAGGCCGAGGACGGCGAAGTACCGCTGTTAGAGTCGTTACCGTTATCGGCGTCTACGTAGTAAACCGTGCCTGTAGGTCTTGTCTTATTACCGAAAAGGTTTATATCCATACCTGCAAGATCAGTGGTGTTACCGCCGTATACGTAGGTGTTCTTAAATTCTTCCGCCGCGGTGGTCGTTGCCGTGCCGCCCGCTTCAAGCCATGCAATCTTGGTATGAACGTAGTCTTTAAGGTTGAAGCTTTCATCATTGTTGATATCCTCATAAGGATGATATGTACGCGCCTCAAAACCTATAAGGATCTTGCGGAGAAGCGGAAGTCTGAAGGCAAGCTCGATATATTCCGAGAAGAAGCCGTCGGTAAGATTTATAACTTCGATATTCTGATTTGAAGTATAGTATCCGTATACCTTCCAACCGTTAAGCTCTATCGCGCCGGTATCGCGTTGGTCTCTCTCAGAGGAAGCAAGACCGGTTATCGCTGTGTTATTGTCAGCTTTACGCTCCTCGCCGAAATAGAATCCGCCGTTGTTAATAAGGTTCGGTCCGGTGTAATAAGTTCCGGTCCAGGGTCTTAAATTAACATCGGTAAAATAGAAACCGGCGTCAGGCGCGTTTCTGCCGATGAAGAAGCTGATATATGTATTGGCTTTAACCTCTGTAAGAGCATTGCTCGGCACGGTAAACACTAAATACTTGGTGGAATTAAGATCGTTGGTTATCGTATAAGTTGCGTTGATAACATCAGCGTCAGAATCAGCGTCATCACCGTCTTCAGTAAGATGTTGCACATAAATACCGCTTTCGGCATTTACAAATGTGTATTTATAGAAAAGGCAATACTGTTTGCCGGGTTCAAGCAGAACATTCTGGCGGAAATAATCGAAATTACCGCCGTTTATCTTAACAAGCTTCTGCGCATCGGAGCCAGCTTCGGTGAAGAAATCATCCGGTTGCGGCAGAACGCGCCTGTTGGCGTAAAGATCGCGCGAACCGTTATTCTTGGCTATTGCCATAACAAAGCCCGCAAACTTGCCGGTGTCGGACTGGTTTACATCGCCTGTCTTGGCAATTTCGAGTCCGCCGTTGAGTATTGTATTGCCGGTATCGCCCGCCTTTTTAAGCGAGAAGTTGCCTAAATACATACCGCCTCTGCCGTAATGGAAATAGTCGTCGCCTGTAAGGTAATTCGCAAACATTATATTTACGTTACGGTATCCGCTGTCTGAAAGGTCGGAAGGCGTTGTAAAGGATACGGCGTAATGACCGTAGGACTTGTAAACAACGGTTGCCGGCAACAGGTTACTTGAAAGCGCGGTATATGTGCCGTCCATTGTGTTGTTAGACAGTGCGGTCTGAGTCGCGCTCGGCCAATTCGAGCCGTTATATGTAGTAATACTTACCTTCGGATAAGCGCCCGAATATGTGCGCCAGTCAAACTCAAGGTTATATGTGGTACTCGGCTGAAGCTTCGCGTTGTATTCAAGGCCCTGATACGCTGTGGTAACCTCGGAGATATAATACATATTCTTTTGAGCAGCGTCATTAAAGTAGCCGTCCGGAATATTCTGGGTGTCGTGAGTGA
Source organism: Clostridiaceae bacterium (assembly GCA_016287385.1). GTDB lineage: Bacteria > Bacillota > Clostridia > Oscillospirales > Acutalibacteraceae > UBA737. The sequence continues at coordinate 124,478 of JAEEWM010000017.1, forward strand.
TAACGTTGTTACCGCTCTGCTGGTTTGCAATATACCACTTTCTGTTGGTATTACCGGATGTTGTAAAGTTCTCGCTTGTAAAACCGGCGATAAGATTATTTGTTGTCCCCGCTTTTACAAGCATAGGATTGGCAAATGAAGCCGCAACGTCGGTAGCGTCCGAATAGTTACCAACGCGTATGCGGAGCGTGGTAACGGTTTTTGCCATTGTAAATGTAATTGTTCTCTTATTGCCGCTCACGGCGTCGTTATAAGAAGACGTATACGTGGAATTGTTTATATCGCTGTTGCTTCCGCCCGTAGAGTCGTAAATATTAACCGTGGGCGAGCCGCTCGCGACTCTCTGGTCGATCGTGAAGGTATAGGTCTGCCCCTTTGTAAGCGCAACAGAGGTATCGTTATAAATAAATACTCTGTAATTGAAGCCGTGATAGACGTTAGCCATTTTCGGTGTGCCGGTATCTTCGATAGCGTCGGGGAAATAACCGCCGTCATCCACACCGGTGCTGAAGAGCGAGGAGCTGCAGTTAATAGGCGTCCATTTACCGTTGTTTGCATTGGATCTGCTACCTTTCCAGTCTCTTTGCTCATAGTTATTGGCACCAAAGGGTGTTAAAATATTAGTTGTGCCGTAGGTGTCGTTTTTATAGATATAAAGTCTCGGATTCCTGAAAGCAAAGTCAAGGTCGGTGCCTTTGCCGTAGTTACCGATAAACATACCTATACCGCTGCCGGCACTCGTTACGGTAAATTCGTAAATACGCTCGAAGCCGTCGGTGGAAATAAGCGTTCCGTTATAGGATGTGCCGATATCGCTGCCCGTGCGAACCTGAACCGAAGGCTCTGCCGAGCCGAAATTGTTTATATCAATTTTAAGGCGGTATACCGTGTTTGCGTTTACGTAAACGCAGTTATCCTTGTAAGCTAAAACCTGATAGTTATCGCTACCGGAGGGGAAATGCGCCGCGTAATTATTGGTGCTCTCGGTATCGAAGTAATGGTCGGGTAAGGTTTTTACGGTGTAGTAACCGGTTCTTTCCCACAATTGACTTTTTGAACCGGAAGACCAATAGTAATCCGAAGCAAACGTATTTATAAGATTATCGCCGGTAGGATCACCCGAGCCGTCAAGCAAATAAAGCTCCGGGTTGGCGCAAACAAAATTGCCGCTTGTGCCGTAGTTGCCCACGCAAACGCCTATTCTGTCGCTCCCCGTAAATGCCGACTCAAACGTAAAGGTGATTATGTATTTATAGTTTTCCGCGTCATAAGTAGCGGTATAGTTTGTAAACGCCGCGGTAGGGGTGAATGTGTTACCGCCGTTATCCGCGGAACCAACGTTTATTGTGGGCGTACCGCTGAATATCTTGCAGTCCATAGTAAAGCGGTAGTTACCTGCCGCCTGGGTTTTATAAGGCGCCCTGTAAAGCCAGCGCGAATAATTGTTCCTTACCTCTTCAAAATGAACGTAATCGGGAACTACCGGCTCCGGCTCTGCTACAGGGTCAAAGAAACCGCTCGGCACGGGTGATGTGAAGGTAGCGCTAGTATTACTAATGCCTGCTTTTAGCCACTTGTTTCCGGTACGGGAAGTGCTGTAATAATCGCTTGCAAATGTATTTATAAGCGAAGAGCCGGTGGGGTTACCGTCACCGTCTAAACGATACAGTGCGGGATTCGCGCAGTAAAATACCGCGTCACCGGTGCAGTTACCTACCCTGCCGCCTGTGCCGTAGTTACCTACCATGGCGCCTAAGTTACCTTCCCAATTTGAAGTCATGGTAAATGTGATGATGTATTTGAAGTTAACATCATCATATGTCGCCGTATAATTCGACTGCGCGTCAAGAGCGCCGCCCGTTTGATCGGCACCTACCTGAATGCGCGGCACACCGCTTACTATTTTACAGTCCATAGTAAACTTATAGTTACCCGCCTGTATGGTAGACCAACCTTTGGTATACTTCAAAACGGCCCAATCCGTTCCCTTGAATTGAACAAGATCCGGCGTAGTACCGGCCGCGCTCGCAGTCAGCCCGCAAAGGCAGGTAAAGAGCGAAACAAGCATGGCGAGTGACAGTATCATGCTCAATGCTTTTTTAATGGTTTTTGTTTTCATTATATTGCCTCCTTGCCGCCGAGGCGGCAAATATATACTGCGGACCGCGTCCGCGGGTCAACTGTGTGGTGAAAGATACAAATCACCGTACGAAAAACCGCTCTGCCCGCCTCCCCGGTTAAGGGGAGGCAAAGCGGAAGTTTATTCAGAAAATCTCAACATCCCAATCGGAGAGATACTGGAAGAGGCGTGTGAGGTCTTTGTTGTTGACGGAGCCGTCGCCGTTGATATCGAGCGCGCTCTCGTCTACTTCAACGTCCCAGTCGGAGAGGTACTGGAACAGACGTGTTAAGTCTTTATTGTTAAGTGAGCCGTCGCCGTTGATATCGCCGGCGATGTGCGCAGAATAGATTATTTCCTCGCTGTTGCCCGACTTATAGCCGCAAACCGAGCAAACCTCCTCGCGCAGTCCGTTTTCTTCGGCTGTCGCTTCTTTGGTTATTACCCATTCGTAGGTGTGCTCGCCCGCGTCAACGTCCTGGTCACAGTCCGCGCAGTGGCGATGATGTCCGTTGGCGTCGGTTATCCACTCGCCTGTGTTGTGCGCGGCAACGGGAGTTTCAGCATCCTCCGCGATAATCGCATAGCAATCGGCACAGTAAACGGTGCCGGTGCGGCCCGTGGATGTGCAGGTGGCGGCAACAGCGCCTTCAGCAAATGTATGCTCATGCGCACATTCCTCAACCGGTGCGAAGTAGCCGTTCTGCTCTTCGTATACGATACCGTCGGTATAGAAACGAACTGTATACCATTCACCGGGAGCACCGTAAAGTTTTAAGTTGCCGTCTTCCGTAGGGATAATATCAGACTGAACCGTCGGTAAATCAAGCGCTATCTGCTCGGATTTCGCGCCCTCGCCGTCAAGCTTCCAAAGGTCAAGATTGGCAAAAAGCATCTGCGGAGCATAACCGTTAAGTCCGCAATCGCCGAATCTGAAAAGTATGTTATCGTAATCGAGACAATCATCCGGAACGGTAAAGGTTACTTCATAATGGTAGCCGTGAGTAAGTTGAGTTTTCTTGATATCAAAGTTAGCGTGAGGTATACGCGTAAAGCCGTCGGAATTAGAATTCGTTCTGTAATAAATGCGCCAGAAGTATGCCTCATCCTCAGGATTCTGAAGGTCTAAGTCCATAGAGAAGGTGTAGGTGGCGCCGGGCTCTAACGCGCCGGAATCCGGACGGTATAATAACCTTGTGTAAGACTTTACGGTCTCGCCGGACCAACCTAACATTCTATGAAGCCATGAACCCGCGTAAATAACCGCGCCGTCCTCAAGTTTGGCGTTGCAGCCGAGGCAGTAGATATCGCCGGAGTAGCCGTCAGTAGTGCGGGTAGCGGCAACCTTATCGCGGGTTTCTGTGCCCTCGCCCTCGTGATTTTCGGGATCAAGCGGCAAGAGAACCTGGTCGGCTGTAAGCTCGTTGCCTTCCGCGTCAAAGTAAGCGCCGCATGCCTCGCAGGCAACATACGCTATATTGCCCTGCGTTTTGCAGGTGGAAGCTTTTGCCTCAACCGGAGTTTTAACAAAGTGAGCGCACTCGCTGCCGAAGGTTACGGGGTTGTAGTTTTCAAGCTGAATTCTTGCAGAAGTCCAGTTAAGTCCCGTCCACTTGCCGACTTCGGCGTTTGCTCTGCTGGTGTTGTACTTCAAAACGGAGTTATCCTCGGTAAACTCACCCAGGCGGTTTTCGCCGGTCGGGTTGTCTTCCGCGTCTAAAAGATAGAGCTCGGGGTTTGCGTAATATGTTTCCATATTCGTACCGTTTCCGTAGTTACCTATCATAATGAGTGCGCCGTCGTCCTTCGCGTTCCAAAGCTGGAATACAATCGTACGCTTATTATTTTCCGTATCAAGTACGTCGGAATCGGTTACTTTCTCAACGCCGGTGCCATAATCGGGACCTTTTACGCGGAGCGATACGTAAGATTTTACGCCCGTTACCGCAAGTTCATCAATGGTGAAACGGTATTTGCCCGCGGGGAAGGTTCCGCTCATCTTATAGCAGATTACCTGATAGCCGTCCTCACCGGGAAGGAAATGATACATCCTTTTAATAATAACGGGGGTTTCTTCACCGCTTTTCAGTTTAACGCCGCAGCCGAGGCAATAGGTATCACCGGTATAGCCGGTAGAATGGTCGGTGGCTTTAATGGCGTCTCTTATCTCGGTGCCCTCTCCCGCGTGGTTATCGGGGTCAAGCGGAAGTTCGTCATTTGAGCCCTGCAGTATCGTGCCGCAGCCGCTGCACACGACGTAAGCGGTATGACCGTGAGTCTTGCAGGTCGAGGGAAGCTCAGGTATAACCTCTTCATCCTCATGAACATCGGGATCAAGCTCCCATTCAACGTCGGCTAAAGTGATTTCGTTACCTTCAGAATCAAATATAGCGTCGCAATTGTCGCAAGCATAGTAATCATCGTGACCGGGAGTGGTGCAGGTTGAATCTACGGCTTCGACAAGATGCTTGGATTCATGGGTGCAAGCGACCGAGGGATCAAAAAAGCCTTCGGGAATTTCCGAGCAGGTGTAATTGCCGCGCCTTTCCCATTTAAGCATAGCGGCAGATGAACTATAATAATCTGAAGCAAATGTATTGATAAGATTATCACCGGTGGGGTTGCCCTCGCCGTCTAAAAGATAGAGTTCCGGGTATGCGCAGGCAAAATCGCCGTCAGTACCATAGTTGCCTATGCAAACGCCTATTCTGTCACTCCCGGTAAAAGGCTCGTCAAAGGTAAATGTGATTATATACTGATAGTTATCTTCGTCATAAGTCGCGGTGTAGTTTTTGAACGCGTCTGTATGCGTAAAGCTGTTGCCGCCGTAGTCAGCGGAACCAACATTTATTGTAGGCGTACCGCTTGATATCTTGCACTTCATTGTAAAGCGGTAGTTGCCCGCCGCCTGAGTCTTATACGGTGCTCTGTAAAGGAAGCGGGAATAATTGTTTTGCGTATGATCAAAGGTTACCAAATCGGAAACAACCGCAGCCGGTGCAGGGCTGAAGAAGCCATCCGGTATCGGTGAAGTGCAGGTTGCGGTAGTGGAAGAAAAGTTTCTTCTGTTCCACTTGTTGCCGGCACGCGAAGTGCTGTAATAATCGCTCGCAAAGGTGTTTATAAGCGAGGAACCGGTGGGGTTGCCCTCGCCGTCTAAGAGATAAAGCGTAGGATTGGCGCAGGCAAATACCGCGTCACCGGTGGTGCTGTTTCTGTTACCCGTACCGTAGTTACCTATCATTGCGCCTAAGTTGCCGCCCCAGTTTTCAGTCATTGTGAAGGTAATTATGTATTTGTAATTTGCACTGTCATAAGTTTCAACATAATTTGACTGTGCGGCAAGAGCTGCGCCCGTTTCATCCGCGCCGACCTGAATACAGGGTACGCCGCTTTCGATTTTACAATCCATCTCGAAACGGTAATTACCCTCCTGTATCGTCGCCCAGCCCTTGGTGTACTTCATACAGGTCCAGTCGGTACCTTTGAATTCAACAAGGTCGGGTGTTGTACCGTCAGCGCTTACCTGTATACCTATCATGCAGGTAAACAGTGACGCCAGCATACACATCGCCACAAAAACGCCAAGTAATCTTTTTGAGAGTTTTGCCATTTTACTTTCCTCCTAAAACAAATATTATGTATACCGTGCGGCTTTCGCCGCGGTTATACGGATTTGCTACTGAAGCCACAAAACTTTGCGCGGGTTACTATCAAAAACACTGACCGCGGTTTCAAGGGTGCTCTGGTCATAGGAATTCCTTGATTTGCCGAACCACATACCTTCGTTACGCTGGTTTTTCGCCTGATAGAAGGTGTTGCCGTATATATCGAAGCCCCCCTGCGGATTCTGAAATCCCCAGTAAACCTCGGAACGGCTCGAAAGGTCGAATATATTATTCGATATTTTGCTGTCTCGGGCGTTTTTAAAGTAACGGTTGCCCACATATATATTATAGCCGGCGTTATCGTGACGCTGTACGCAGCTCCAACTGTATCCGCTGTAACGGAAAGCGTTGTCCGAAAGGTCAAAGTTTATAATGTTTGCAAGAATGGGTATGCTATCCGACTGTTCACTGTGCCAAAACTCGATAGCATATTCGCAGTACTCGATAATATTATCCCTGACCGTTATATCCTGGTAGTACACGTTATCGCCGATACGGGGGTTGCCCTCATCATCGAAGCCGGGACCGTTTCTATCGTCACCCTGGAAGGTATAGCCGGTATCGAACGCCTGGTACATCCAGTTATTACGAACCAGCACTCTGAAAGTGGTGTTCCAGTTCTGAATACAGTTGCCCAGCCTTACGACGTCGTGATGCACGGCGCCGCCGATAAAGCCGAGTTCGCAGTTTGTGACTGTGAAATCTTCGATACAGCTGCCCGAATAGATGCCGCCCTTGGCAAAATACTTTATACGAAGGTTATCGACAATAACACCGTTTTTGCCAACAGTGAAAGCTACTTTCGTCAGACCTATTTCTATATCCTTAAAGTATTTGCCGGGATTGCCTTTATCAAAATACAGATAAAGGGTATCGTTCTTCGGACTGAAATAATAATCGCCGTTCTTTTCAAGTACGGTAAGACCGTTAAACTTTTTGCACCCTACAAGCTCACCGTGGTTGAAAACCACAAGGCCGATATCGGGGTCCATTACGGTAATCTTCCAGATGTTCGCCTTTTTGGTAGCCAACCAGTACTTTTCATCGGCGTAATTTGCCGCCGAGCCGTAGAATGTGGGCTTCTGACCGGTGCCGTAAGAGCCGTATATAACGCCCTCGCGCGGGCGGATACCGTTAGTCATACGCCACACGCCGTCACGCTCAAAGAGTATCGCGTCGCCCGGCTTGGTGGGATTAGTAAGAAAAATATCCGCGTCAAGCGTTTTTATCGGACGTTCGGGTGAAAGACCGTCGTTCTTTTCATCGTCGCCGTCCGGCGAAACGTAATACGTCTTACCCGTCCAGGTATAATACTTATCGGTATTTTCACTGTTGATGACATCAAGGCGCATTTTCTGCGCGGTTTCCTCAGCGCCGCCTAACGCAACGGGAGCATAGGTCATATTGCGCCACGGGGTATCGAGAGTGGCGGGCGCGGTGCCCTTTTCCACAAGCACGGTGGTGGCGGAGCTGTCATCCTCATCCGAAAAGCTGTACATAATATCGTCGCCGCCGGATAACTCGTAGGGTCTTTCGGTTTCATCCCCCGCCGGATCGTCTATCGGGTCGTCGGTGCCGGTATCAACGGTAGACGAATAAGGTTTTACCGCCTTAGTGGTTTTAGCACCGCCGCAGCCTGTGAGCAAAAGCAGTAAAGCGGCGCACAGTAATGCTATCAGTTTTTTCATAGTTTCCCCTTTCTTATAAAGCAAACCGGAAAACTCTTATTTCATTTTTGCGAGAACTTCATTTGCTTTCTTAACGGCAAGATCGTATTTGGGATTAACCTTCTGGCGTTCCGAATCAAACTGAGAAAAATCGTTACCCTGTCTTACGAAATCGGATATACCTTCAAGGTTGCCGCCGGTGCCGACTACGTCGATCAACGCGTTGTCTCCCGCCACGAAATAGGTCTGTTTTGCCATGCTCGCCTTGTAAACCTCGTATGCCTGCTTGTTGCAGAAGAAGGTGTTGGCGTCATAATTCGCCGCATCGAGGAAGTAACGCAGGAAGTAGTAAACCGCCGCCGGATTCTTGGCGCCCTTGGGTATGCCGTATGCTTCAAGCTCCGAGAAGAGCTGAATGTTCTCCGCGCCCTTTATAGTCGGGATAGGAACGCAGTAGAGATCGTCATCCGCCTTTGACTGAACGATGTTTGCAGAGGTATTCGTTCTGCGGGTGGCTATCGCACTATACGTCTGGAAGAGGACCGATCCGTTTTCAAAGTCCTTAGGCATACGCATTGCAGAGCTTGTGTAACCGGATTTGCGGTAATCGCAGATCTTCTTAACCGCAGCGCTCAGATCCTTGCTCATAAGGTCGTTTACATACTTGCTGCCGTCAAACCTAATGAGGTTTTTACCGAGGAAATAGTAATAATCTATACCCATGCTCGTACGCCAGGGATCACCGGTGAAAGTGCTGTCCTTAGTGGATTTAAGAATGTTTATAAACGCATCCCAGGTCCACTTGCCTGATTTCCAGAGCGCGTACGGATCCTCAAATTTATATTTCTCTATCATCGATTTTCTGTAAATCATTACATAGGGCTGATTAAAGAGGGTATCCTTGCGGTTTACGGCGTAAAGCTTTTTCTTTACAACGTACTGGGAATTGACCTTCTGATCCCAGATATTGCCGGCGAAATCAAAACCGGTAGCCGCCTTGATATCCTGGCAGAGATACATCCTGTGGATGTTGCAATCTCTGAAACGGATAATATCGGGCGAGTTGCCCGCGTTTATCATAGCGGCGATCTTCTGATCGTAATCGTCATAACCGCCCGCTTCCCATTTAACCTTTATGCCGGTCAGTTTTTCAAAGTTTGTAACAACCGAATCGGCGCCGTAATCTTTTACGGGGTTCCAGTTGTACATATAAACGGTGGTGCCGCGAAGAGACGACGGCATCTGCGCGACTAACTGGTTGAAACTAAGTGAATCCGCGTTGGGTATCGCCGCCTTTGTGGTTGTACCGCTTGAAGCGTCCGACACATCATCGTTAAGCGAAGTATCGCCGCCGGAGTTATCGGTGCCGCCGCCGATATCGAAATCGCCGGCGTCTTCGCTGAAAGAGTCGTCGCCGTTAGTTTTGGCGGTACTCTTACAGCCGGCAACGCCCAAGACCATAACAAGGGCAAGCGCCAGACACATAATTTTCAAAAGTGTTGTTTTCATAATAATTCTCCTTTATAAGTTTTTATATCAACCTACTATTCCGCAGGTGGCTATACTTTGAACGAATTTTCTTTGCATGAAAAGGAAGAAGATCAAAACGGGCAGTATCGCTATAAGGCAACAGGTAAGAAGCAATGTACCGTTCGCGAAAGCGTACTGGTTGCGTATATCGCCGAGAAGCGTAAGATTGGTATTGAAGTTTGAAAGCACGACGCTCATCGGCTGTTTATCCGAAAGATATATCTGCGCCTGATAGTAATCGTTCCAGTACCAAACTATCGCAAACACAAGAACCGTTATGTTTGACGCGCCCGAGGACGGTAAAACTATATTCATAAAGGTTTTGTACGGTCCCGCGCCGTCTATCCACGCCGCCTCTTCAAGCTCCTTGGGCAGTCCCTTGAAAAACTGGGAGTATATATATATGAAGAGTCCGTTTTTGATTCCGACCGCCAGAATCGCCGGTATTATAAATACAAGCGGCGTATTTATTATGCTGATACGAAGGTCGGTCCCCGTAAGGCGGTAGATGAGTCCGAAAATTCCGAGAAAATCAAGATGACGGAAATTATTGTAGCTCGGTATCATGATAAGCGGGTCGGGTATCATAATGCAGATTATCATTATGGCGTTGAGAATACCTCTGCCCTTGAATTTGAACCGGGCGAGTCCGTACCCGGCTACCGCGCAGGTAAAGAAAGAGATAAGCGCCGGAATAATGCAGTTAAGCGCCGTATACCCGAGCGTTTTCCAGTAATCAAGATACTTGAACGCAACCGTAAAATTATCAAAGTTAAGACTTTTCGGCACCCAGGTGACCGTGGGGTCCAACCAGTCCATGGGAGTTTTGAGGGAATTGACACCGATATATACGAACGGGTATAAGAGCGCATAAGAGAAGCACAGCAGCATAACATAACGCGCCGCATACGCCAGAACCGTCGGCGTATACTTCTTTACGCGAAGCGTCGATACCTTCATTTAACACACCTGCCTTGTATCATAAAAATCACAAGCTCACTTTCAGCACTCGCTTGCCGCAGTTTTCACTGCGTGCAAAAAGCTGAAATTCATTCTGCCCTTTTTCGGGTTTAACCGCGATAAGTATTTTGCCCATATACATTTTTCTGGCGGTATTCGCCACGCTGTTATGGTCGCAGTTATCCGAGCCGGTCCCTATTATCCGCGCCGGCGCGGATACCGAAAACTCCACAAACTCCTGTGCGTCGGGTACGGTTATGCCGTATTCATCCTCACATTCGCACAGAAACAGAGCTATATCCCTGCCGTTCGGCTTGACCTCGTTTAATTTTTTAAGCCGCAGACGCTTCGGCGCGCCCGAGGTTATGCGCACATCCTCCGCCGCCACTTCGCCGTCCCTATAACCTTTGGCAATAAGCGTGCCGGGTTTATAAGGCACCTGCCAGGAGACGTAAGAAAATTCCGAAACGGTCTTTTTTCCGAGACTCTCTTCATCAATAAAGAGTTCAACCTCGCCGCAGTTGGTATATACCGCGACGTCGACAGGTTCATCCTCCATACCGGCGAAATTCCAATGCGGAACTATATGTACCATCGGGCTTTCCGACCAGAAGGACTTGTTGAGATAATACCCGCCTTTTTTCTGACAGAACAGATCGATAGCGCCGGACTTTGAACAAACGGCAGGCCACGCCGCCTCGCCGCGGTGCTCAACCGCCGCCCACTGGAAGCCGCCTAAAACGTACGGCTTGCTCATAAGGAACTTCCATGTTCTTTCACGCGCCAAAAACCACTTCGTGGTATCCGTATCGGCGTCTTTTATCCTGCCGGACGTATCCGAAGGATAATACCAGCCGCGGGTTGTGCCGGTGGCGCAGTTTTCGGAAGAGAATATCATTTTATCGGGATAAGCGTTATGCACATCATCGAAAATATCGAGGTTGTAGTTTATGCCGATTACGTCGCAATCGCCGTACACCGTCGACTTATCGGGCGATTCCGAAACCGCCGCGGTTATAAAACGCGTAGAATCAAGCTCGCGTATGCGGTGCGCCATCGCTTTATGTATCAAGCGCCCGTTTGCGGTAATGTGATACGGCTCTTCGTTACCCGTAGACCAGAACACGACGCTCGGTCGGTTGCGGTCGCGTTTTACAAGAGAATCGAGCTGTGCCGTCGCCTCAGGCGTATCCTCAAACCATCTTGTTTCATCCATTACGATAAGTCCGAGCTCATCGCAGGCGTCAAGATAATACTTCGTTTGCTCGTAATGCACCGCCCTGTAAGCGTTGGCGCCCATATCTTTTATAAGGGACATCTTGTATTTTGCGATATTCTCACTTACGGCTAATCCGGTAAGTCCGAAATCCTGGTGGGCGCATACGCCTTTGATAACCGTCCTTTTACCGTTAAGGAACAGCCCGTCTTTTGTTATTTCAACCGTTCTGAATCCTATGCGGGTGTAATACTCGTCGATTTCCCCGCCGCCTGAAACGAGAACCGTTTTTACCATATACAGATTCGGGCTTTCGATGCTCCAAAGCTTCGGCGAGGAAACCTCCGCCGAATACCTGACCTTTGCCCCGGAACGCGGCGCTATCTCAGCCCTGCCTGCGGCGTGCGCCGCCTCGTTGCCGTCAGCGTCGGTCACGGTGCTTGACACCTCGACCGCGGCGGCTTCGTAAGAGGTGTTCAGCACCTCGGTTTCAAAGTCAATTCGCCACAGTCCGTCGCCGACCTTTTTTGCCGGAGCGTAAACGCCGTAAAGGTCTATCGCAACCGGCTCGGTAACGGTAAGATAAACATCGCGGTAAATTCCGCCGCCCTGATACCACCAGCCCTCAAACTCATCGGTACTGACGTAAACGGCGAGAACGTTATCGCCGTCAAACCGGACGTAAGATGTAATGTCCGCCTCAAAAGAGTTATAAGCGGAAAAATTTCTCTTAATCAAACAGCCGTTAAGATAAACGACGCAGGCGGTAGCCACACCCTCAAACCGCAGTGTGATCCGCTTGCCCTCATATTCGCCGGGAAGCTCGAAATGCTTGCGGTACCACGCGTTATCATAACGGAAATATCCCAAAGCGCTGTTTCCGTTTTTATCGTTATCCTGTGCAATTATGTAATCGTGCGGAAGCGTGACGTCCACCCAGCCGTCGTTCATCTGCCCCGCCACACTGTACGGATCGGGTTTATCGCAGAATAAAACGGATGCGGGACCGCTCTTTTTACGCTCGGTTTTACTTTGAGCATATACGGGGCCTTTGCACTTCGGCGTTTCGTTTTTTATATCGCCGAGGTGAAAAACCCAGTCATCATTAAAAGCAATTTCTTTACGCATATTTACGCTCCAACCAACAGATTAGCACATACTTTTGAAAAAAAGAGGTTATTTTGCCTCACTGAACTCACTCAAAAAAATTGTTGAAGAAGACGGACATTTTGTAAATCATTCACAAATATTTTTAATCGATTCGATAATAAACTTGACATTTGCCCTCATTTTCAATAATATTATAACACCGGGCAAACAAAAATAATATAGATATAATTGTGCGATTTTAGCACAAAAGTTAGATTTTTGGCAACGAAAGGAAACAAAATGGCAAAAAACTCAAATAATATCAATTCCGTAAAGACCGACTGGATAGTAAACGATTATCTGAAAATAAACAACTGCGCCCTGATCACTTACAAATCATTTCCCGCAAGGACGGTGCGCCCGAACGGACGTGAGGACTATTCGCTTTTCTTCATAACAAACGGGTGCTGCTATATCGATATTGATTCCGACTCACCGAAAACCGTGAGGAAAGGAAACGTAATCATTTACGGTCCGAAAAAACCGCAGGACTACTGCTTTTTGCCGAAGGACGCCTCATCGCACGTTTATATTCACTTCTCCGGCACGGGCTGCGGCGACATATTCAAGAAGCTTAATCTGCCGGAATCCGGCGTGCTCAATTACGCAAAAAACAGTGAAATTGAAAACTATCTGTTCAAGCTGTGCGAAGCGTTCAGCGGTAACGATTCAAAAGAATCCGTTTACTGCCAGGGATTACTGCTTGCTGTCTTAAGTCTCCTGGCGCCCACCGATAAGCGAAACCGCGGCGGCAACGCGCCGTATTCAAAAACCATAAGCAATATCATAGGTCAGATAAGAAGCAGTCCCGCCGCAAATTACAGCATAGAAAAGTGGGCAGAGGAATGCGGCTTCACGCGCTCGTATTTTATACAGGTATTCAAGAAAACAACAGGCATGTCGCCTCATCAGTATTTAACGCATATCAGGATGAGATACGCAAAGGAAATGCTGCTGTTCACCGATATGCCGGTATCAAAAATAGGCGAAATCTGCGGATATACCGATTACAACTATTTCTCGCGGATTTTCAAAAAGAGCGAGGGAATATCACCCGTGCAGTACCGCAAGAAGAAATGAACAAACCGGCAAAAGCAAAATTCGTTTTACGGATTTTGCTTTTTTGTTTGCATTAAAGCATTGAAAGCACCGTATCTTTAAGGCGCAGTAACTCATTCCCGGTAATCAGGGTATCGACAAAAACTTCTTTTCCGAGAGTCTTATTTATCAACGCGAGGACTTCTTCTCTGCCTATCTTCTCTTCAAGCATTTTAAGGGCGGTGTAATCGCCGAAGCCGTCGCGCATAACTTTAAGGCGCTGACTCGGAACGGCTTTTCCGTCAAGCGACGGATACACGAGAAAACACGTGCCGGGAGAAAGCAGATAAGAACAGGGCTCGCTTAACGGGTTGACCACGCCGTGAGAGAGCACGTCGTAATAGTAATTGTAACCCCAGTGCAGAAAACCCGAGGCGCCCGCAACGTACATATGAACGCCTATCATACGGTTTCTCGCCTGCGGCAGGGTTATAAGGCGGTTTGAGTTTCCGTCTTCTATGACGCCGCCGGTGTAATATATCCAGAAATCACAGCCGCTCTTTGAAAACAGTTTCATATCTCCGGATATCTCACGGACTACCGGAATATCAACAATTTTTTGCTCGCAGAACTTAAAACTGCTCATAGCGTCGATAGTCTTGATGCCGGGGTATATTTTTTTCAGCGTCTGCCTGGCGGCGCGATAGTTTTCAAGCGCCCTTTCACCCGGCTCATCCGATATATGAAAATATACGCGCTCTTTAATACCGAGCTTTTCAAGAACCGGCAGAAGCGCCGCTATATACGCTTCCAAAAAAGCGGTGTACTCATCGCTTCCGGCGTCGCACTCCCAACCGAAAATGTGCGTTAAGTTGCCGTCAACCTCGGCAACAATATCCGGACAGTGCGCCGCGCCCCACTGAGTAAAGAAATGCGAATGTTCAAAATAGCGTATTCCTTTTTCAAGGCATATTCCGACAAATCTTTCAAAGAGAGAAAAATCAAATTCATATTTGCCGCCGACGCGTTTTACACCCACAAGCTGAACTGTTTTTCTGCGCTTGCCGAAGCGGGTATCGAGCGGCGGCGTAAAAGCGGGCGTCAGTATCATGTTGTTGCCGTTTTTTGCCGCGGTTTCTATAAAGCTTTCAATTATTTCAAAGTGACGATCGGAAAACATTTCCACACCGTAAACGTCGGCTATTGAATCGCAATAAAACCAGTTGGTGCAGGTTACCGCCTGCTCCTTTATCGCGGTCTCCTTAACGCTTACGGATATTACCTCGCGTGAAAGCTCTGCGTTATCGGTAAGCGAGCGGAAAACGCATTGGAGCGTATAGTCTCCCGGAACCAGTTGTTTTGAATCGGGATTAAGCTCCACCCAGAGCGCCTGGTAAGCGCGCCCGGCGTTAAGCGGCACTCGCTGCCCTTCCTCAAACCAGCGCCGACTGCAACCATCCTGCTCTACCACCGTGTTTTTCGATAAAATGTAAAGCGGGTCGGGATAAAGCGAAGGACTGTCAGACAAAAGATGCGCCTTGTCTACACAGTTCGGCACGGGGTTTATTATCGGGACGTTGCCGATTTTATAAACGTTTATCGCCTCCGACGGAAAATCACCCTCAATGCTGAAATACACGGGCACGACGGTCCTCTCACCGTTACCTTCAAATCTGTACGAAACCTTGAAAGAATACGTGTCACGGTTAAGCATCGCCGCTTTTAACAACTTTTCACCGGTAATACATTCGGGCAGAATATCCGCCACCGAGGAATAAATACCGCTTATAAACGCTTCACTTTCAGTCACTTTCTTCTCAAACAATCTCATTACCTCTTACAAATACTTTTTTCAAATTGAAATCGCGGTCATATATCAGTATATCCGCGTCCTTACCGGGCTCCAATGAGCCCTTGCGGTCATCAACACCAATTATCCTCGCCGGGGTAAGCGAGCAACTCTTTACCGCGTCGCAAAGCGGAACGCCGTAACTAAGAGCGGTATGAAAACAAACGTCCATCGTTGCTACCGAGCCCGCAAATGACGAGCGGTCGGCAAGCTTCGCGACGCCGTCCTCTATTATAACGGGCGTCCCCGTTTTGATTTCACCGAGCACCGAACGCTCCGCATCAGTCCCGGCGGCGCGCATTGCGTCGGTTATAAGAGCGGTTTTATCCGCGCCCTTTATCTTAAAGCAAAGAAGCATCGTTTCTTTCGGAATATGCTTACCGTCCGCGATAAGCTCGACCGTGAAATCATCGCAAAGGTAAGCCGCTTCAACTATTCCGCCGTGTACCACCTGACCCTCTTTATGCTCGGTAGTCGTACTGCAGTAAAGATGGGTTATATGCGTAAAGCCCTTGCCGAGATATTCTATTGCGGTTTCGGCATTGGCGCCGCTGTGTCCGATAGAGGCCAGCACGCCGTTATCCTTTACCCACCGCGCTAAAATATCCATATCGGGAAGCTCGGGCGCCGCATCGATGCGCACGATACTGTTATTGGAGAGCTTACGCCAGTTTTCAAGTTCACTGATATTCGGCAGCTTTTGTTCGGTTATCGCCTGAGCGCCCTTCGCCGCGGAAGAAAAATACGGACCTTCAAGATGCAAGCCGAGCAGCTCACTGCCGCCTTCTGTGCCGTTTTTCATGGCCTCGCCGAGCATTTTTATGCCGCGGCAGAGTATTTCATCCGGACAAGTAAGCGTAGTCGCGAGCAGCGATGTGGTGCCGTGGCGGGCATGGGTTTTAAGCACCGTATCTATCGCCTCCGGCGCGGAATCGAGAAAATCGTATCCGCCGCCGCCGTGAACGTGGATATCAACAAATCCCGGAAGCACGTATCCGCCTTCCGCGCTTATCACCTGCGCACCGGACTGTTCAGCGGAACCGGCGTCCTCGACGGCGACTATCCTGCCGTCAAAAATCAGCGATTTATTTTCAAGTATTCCCCGCGGAGTAATAATTTTACAACCGGTTATGATTTTCATTTTTTGTTGTATACCCTGATTTTCGGAACAACGTCGCCGTAAATTGCGTCGCCGCAGGCATAAACCATGCAGTCTTTATGATTCCTGAAAAGCGAGCAGGGAACGTGACAGCTTATCTCGCCGTGAAGAACCTTGCGAAGCATAGCGGCAAGCCAGTCACGGGGCATAAGTATCCGTATCCTGTCGGACATGAATATCTCTTTCATACCTACGGTTATGCACTTTTCGGGTATCGCGTCGAGATTTGCGCCGCAGTTCATATACGCGTTGATGGTGCGTGTCTCGCGGGTTATTGAAAGCACACGCGTCGGACGTGCGAGAAATTCCTCATCGGTGCACGCCTCGCCCGGCTCGGGCGGTTCATTAAAGGCAAAATGGCCGTTAATGCCTATGCCGCCCCACGTCATATCCGGAACGCCGTACTTTTCAATAAGGCGCATACACATACCCGTATCGTCGGGGTCGGGGAAATATCTGTTTTCGGGCAATACGTTTAACTCATCGTCGATAAGACTGTAAAATATTCTTTCCATACCGCCCCTGAAAGAAAGCGGGTCGGTTTTCGGTATGTATTTGCCGTCTTTACCGATGTACTCATCCATATTCATAAAAACGCAGTTTTTAAGACTGATGCGGTACTTGTTGATGAGATAAACCAGTACGCTGTAACCGCCCAAAGGTCCGTAGGGAACTATCATAAAGGTAGTTTTGCCTTTTGCGTTATTCTCCTTTATGACGTCAAGCATTTCAAGTGCCATTTTCCAGTAAATATCGTGCTCCGTATTGCACTTTTCAAGTTTAATTTCAGAGCCGTTTCCGAGTTCCTCGGGTTTGATCAAAGTAATGTCCATAAGGCGCACTCCTCCAAAGTGTTATTTATATTATTATAATAAATAACGTTTTTGCTGTATTCAATGTTTTTTCTGCTATTTGTTAGCACAAACTTGCTTTTTTTACAAAACTGTGTTAAAATATCAACAAAGAAACAAAGGAGTGCCCTGTTATGCCGAAAATACTGACTTCAGAACGTACCACAAACGCCGACATCGAACTCAACAGCTGCGGCGTCCAGATACTCTCAAACCGCATCTATGCGACAGAAAGAAAAAGGATAGATTACTCCCTTATGTATGTCGCCGCGGGAAGCGCGGTAATGCGCATAAAAGGAAAAAAAATCACCCTGTCGGAAGGTGAAGCCATGTTCTACCCGCCCGACACGCATCAGGATTACTGCTACCTGCCGGGCGGAGGAGTGAATAAGTGGGTGCATTTTGCAGGCACCCTCGCAAATCCGCTTTACGCTAAAACAGGTCGTAAAATAACGATAAAAAAGCGCAAAGAATTCGAGAGCGCGCTGAACAAACTCATCGACGCGTACAACTGCGTAAGCAAACAAAAACACCTCCTTATCCGCGGATATCTGACCGTAATAATCGCCCTGCTCATTGAAAACGACACGATAGAATCCGAACGGCAAACCGGTCACAGAATAAGCGAGGCGCTGAACTACATCCACATCAACGCTTTTTCCGATGTGGATTTCAACACCGCGGCAGAAATGTGCTATATGTGCCGCGACAGGTTCAATCACGTTTTTAAGGATATAACGGGATACTCGCCAAATCAGTACCTTATAAAAATAAGAATCGACCGTGCAAAACAGCTTTTAAGCGACGAGAATCTCTCGGTTAAGGAAACAGCCGAAATAGTCGGCTATACCGACATCAATTACTTCAGCAGGCTCTTCAAAAAATCCACCGGCGTTTCGCCGAAGGGTTTTAAGGAATAACACAAAAACCGGCGCGGTTCTGAATTTCAGAACCGCGCCGGTTATGTTATCCGAAAAGCTATATCACATACAAAACAGCAGAATTGTCCGTAAGACAGTCTTTCCCGATATATATGTTAAATTTACCTTTTTCAACCAGATAATCTCCGTTTTCACTGTAAAATCCGAGGTCGCCGAAGCCGAGATGAAACTCAACTTTTTTGGTTTCGCCTTTCTTTATAAAGACCTTTTTATAATCTTTAAGTTCTCTTATCGGTCTGATTACCGACGCTACCGTATCGCTTATGTAAAGCTGAACGGTCTCCTTTCCGTCGTAATCTCCCTTATTCGTCACCTCAACCGAGAAAGTGACTTTTTTACCCGATTTAAGCTCTTCAAGCGAAACCTCGCCGTCCGCACACTCTGCTTTGCCGTACTCAAACACTGTATAGGAAAGTCCGTAACCGAACGGGTAAAGCGGCGCGTAATCGCCGTCGTCATAAGTTCCCTGACTCAGTTCGCCGTAATATCCGTTAGCGGGTCTGCCGCTTGAAGTAACATTATAATAAAGCGGAATATGCGTGGGCTTTTGCGGGAAAGTCACAGGCGTTCGTCCACTCGGAACAACGTCGCCAAACAGTATATCGGCGACGGAGCAAGCCGTTTTACTGCCGCAGTGCCATGCGTAAAGTATTGCGTCGAAAAAGCCGGCTGCGTTTCCGAGCGCCATCTGTCTGCCGCAGAAGAACACGCCTACCACACGCTTGCCGGTGGCGTGCGCCTTTTTGACAAGCTCTACCTGCGCCCCGTCAAGTGAGATATCCGAAACAGAGTGGTTTTCACCGGTTTTACGATAATCTTCGCCTACGGCGAGAACTATTACGTCGCAGTCTTCGGCGTCTTTAAGCTCCTCTGTATACCTGAATACTCCAGCCGCCTTTTGGCTGAGTGCCTCCCTTAAATTCGGCGTTTCTTCGGCACTGCCGTCAAGCGTCCACGTTCCGAGAAGCGTTCTGCGCTCTTCGGCGAACGGACCCGAAAGCAGTATTTTCGTATCTTTTTTAAGCGGCAGTACACCGTTGTTTTTAAGCAATACCATGCTTTCGTCCGAGAGGAGCTTCGCGTTGCTCAAATGGACGTTTTTATCATAATTTGCGCATTTACCGTAAGGGTTTTCAAAAAGCCCCATAGCAAGCTTTACACAAAGTACGCGGGTGACTGCGGTATCTATTTCCTGCTCGGTCACCTCGCCTTTTTTAACGAGGTCCGGCAGATTTTCAATATAGCATTTATCGCACATATCAAGGTCAAGCCCTGCATGCAGGGCTTTTTTCGCGCAGTCTTCGCGATTTTCCGCAAATCCGGCGTGTTCAAGCTGACAGACCGCGCCCCAGTCGGAGACTACAAATCCCTCAAAGCCGAGTTTACCCCGCAGAATATCGGTAAGATATTTTCTGCCTCCGGTCACCGGCGTACCGTTGATATCGTTGAATGAGGACATAACGGTGCCGACGCCTGCGTCCACCGCCGCTCTGAACGCGGGCAAAATATAATTATAAAGAGTAACATCTGATATTTCGGTTCTGGCATAATCTCTGCCGCCCTCGCTCGCGCCGTAGCCGAGATAATGCTTCGCACAGGCAACTATGCTGCCGTCGGCTTTAAGGTCGTCGCCCTGAAATCCCTTTACGCAAGCGGTCGCCATGCGGCTTCCGAGGAGCGGATCCTCGCCCGGTCCCTCCGCGATTCTGCCCCAGCGGGGGTCACGGCACAAATCGAGCATGGGTGAAAAAGTCCAGCGGATACTATCGGCAAGCGCCTCAACCGCTATATTCCTGTAACATCTCTCAACAAGCCCTTCATTAAAAGAGGCGGCGCTTGCAAGCGGTATAGGGTAAACGGTGCGGTGACCGTGTATAACGTCTCTGCCGTAAATCATCGGAATACCCGTACGGCTCTGCTCTACCGCTATTCTTTGAAGGTCTCTGTAAAGCTCAACATTTACGTGCCCCTGCGGGTCGTTACCCGCCGTCGCGGAAGAAGCAAGTATAATCGAACCTACGCCGCCGCTTCGGATAAGCTCTTTTAACTCGTCCGTTTTACCCGTGTACGGCGTAATTGTGATTTGATTAAGCTGTCCTACTTTCTCGCTCAACGTCATATCGGACAGTATTTCTCTTGCCCTCGTTAAGTACTCTTTATACATAACCTTTCTCCTACTGAAAATAACCGTTCAACACATCCATTACAAAACGTATTTCCGGTTCAAGTTCGCTTAAAATAAGATATTCTTCCCGTGTGTGACAGCCGTTGCCGCTCATTGTGCCGGTACATATCGCCGGTATACCCTTTGAAAGCGGATAATTGGCGTCGGTCGACGAGGAGCGGTAAGAGGGTTCCCTGCCGCAAATATCGCGCAGTGACCTCGCCGCTCTTTCCTCAAGCGGTTTAAGTTTTTCTTCTGCTATATTGCCGCACGGACGTTCGCCCAGAAGCTCAACGCCGACTTCAATACCCTTTGCGCGGTACTCTTCCACAACGTCAAAAAACGCTTTTTTCATCGTTTCAAGGCACTCGTAATCATCCGAGCGATATTCAAAAAGCATTTTCGCCTCCTCGGCTATTGTGTTGACCGAGGTGCCGCCTGAAATAACGCCGACATTGTAGGTTGTTTTGCAATCCGGCTTATCCGGCACTTTTATCGAGTAAAGCGCTTCTATCATTGAGGCAAGATACTCTATTGCGTTGCGGTTGCCGAAATTGCCGTAAGAGTGACCGCCCTCCGTTTTTACCGTAACTTCATAGCGGTGTGAGCCGACGGCGCGGTTTACAATGTAACCCCCCTCCGCCTCAAAGGTTATAAGCTCCTTAATGCGCCCGCCGTAAGTATCGACGATTTTACGCGAGCCTTTAAGGTTGCCGAGTCCCTCCTCGCAGGAGTTTGCGACAATCAGAAGCCCGTCTTTGGGAAGAATACCGTTCTTATGAAAGTAAAGCGCGGCTGTAAGCAGCACGCAAAGCGGCGCTACGTCATCCGTAACGCCGGGACAGCGGTAATATTCGTCATCCGCGACAAGCGGAAGCGGCGCCGTATCGGGAAACACAACATCGGTATGCGCCATAAGAACAGCGAGGTCGTTTGTGCCAGTATCGTTTATTGACCATATCACGTTTTTTGCTTCATCGGTATGTACGTCCGCCACTCCGTGCTCTTTCAAAAAACCCGTGAGATACTCGACACGCAAATCTTCATTGTGCGACGGCGAAGGAATTACGGCAAGCTCTCTTATAAGCTTTTTAAGGTCACCGATACACTCCGCCGCATATGATTCCATTTTTTCATCAAGCATTATATTTCACCAGCTATATTTCGTCAGTTTTAAGATTCGGAAAATACCTGCAAAACTCTTTTATCTCTTTGCGGTAGTCGCCTTCAATTTCAACAAAGTGATGAATGTACGGACCGTCTAAAAGCCGGTCTTCTATTTTTTGCAGATTTTCAAACTCCGCCCAAAGATAGGTGCCGTGAGTTTGAGGCCCCGCGGTTGTATGCGCGACCAGCGGCAGTATCATATACTCGCCGCTTTCCCGGTCAATACGGGCGACGGTATATGTGCCGTCTTTTGCGCGGAACCACGAGCGCTGGTTTACAAGCCGCGCCGTACTGTCTGTTCCGCTTTCGGCTTTTTGCGAGAGCGGGAACGGTCCGCAGTGCCAGAGAAGCTCCGCGTTTTTGTTTTCCGGGTGACGAACGGTAAACTCGCCGAAAAGCGGCTTGCCCTCGCCCATTGCGGCGCATTTAAGAAGCGCCATGGTAAGGGCGGCGTTCATATCGCTCTCACAGGATACGAGATATCCCATATCACCCAAAATGCCGTATACCGTGCAAGGCGCCAGCCCGTCGAACATAACGGGAGTCGCCGTCCAGCATTCCGCCGAAATTATATCGAGATTGTATTCGTCAAACAGGTGCTTATACATAGCGACCATCGTCGCCATCGGCTTTACGTATTTCGGAGTCAGGTCGTCGAGCTTATAGTTTTTGAGTATGTAGTCTTCATACTCTTTTATTTCGTCGGCATAATCGGTTTCAGCGGTTTTCATTCGCTGCTCTATAATTGCAAAGTTTATAGGTATAATCTTTATACCGAACTTTTCCATAAGCTCGCCCTCGTTCCATATAACCGAATAAAACGGCGCGGGACGAAGACCTACCTGCCCTACGCGAAGCCCTTTGAAGTTTTTAACCATGCAGGCGACTCGGACAAAAGAATCGAAGCCCTCTTTGAACTCTTCGCTCTCCACGCGGCAGCAGGGCAAATGTGAAAACGGTATATGAAACCTCTGCATTTGGCGGGAAACGCCGAACAAACCGCACTGCGAATCGGTAGGTCTCATACCGTCCACATAGTATTCGTCATCAAGGGGCGCCCATAAAAGGACGGGCACACCCAACGCCTTTGCTATATCGGCGGCGGCTTCCTCATTGCCGAAATTGCAGTTTATTATAAACACCGCGTCGACCTTTTCCGCCTTAAAGCGCTCGATAACCGCGGCGGCGGACTCATCATCAAAGATTAAATCTTTAATACCGAGTCCTTTTGAGTCCGCAAAGGAAACCTTATCGCCCGAAAAATTCTTTTCTATGTAATCTACGAACCTTTTGCCGCGTTCCTCGGCTGAATACCACGTAAGAAAGGTGCCTTTCGGGCGGTTTGTCGCATTGCGCCGCATGGGAATGAGTCCGATTTTTACGTTATAATCAAACACTGTCGAAACCTCTTAAAAATCCAAAATGGTTTTATCTGCGTAAACGCCCTTCCAATCTTTATCGAAGCCGGCTATCGCCGCGTCGGTCATCGGGTGGCTTATAACGGCTTTAAGTATATCGGCGGATACCGTCACACACTGACAGCCGGCGGCGGCGCACCTGTGCACCTGTTCGGCGTTCTTGAAGCTCGCCGCAAGCACTTTGCAGGTCATACCGTGTATGGCAAACTGCTCTACTATCTCGGCTACAACTTCGGTACCGTCGCCTATTATATTATCAAGACGGTTTACGTAAGGCGCCACATAATCCGCGCCCGCCTTAGCGGCGATAAGCGCCTGCGCCGGGGTGAAAATAGCCGTCATAAGCACCTTGATGCCGAGCTTGTTAAGCGCCATTGTGGCTTTGAGTCCCTCTTCGTCTATCGGAATTTTAACGCCGAAATTGCCGCCCGATTTTTCGTTTAAGAGCTTTGCCTCCTCAACGATTTTATCGGCGGTTTTCTGCACCGTCTGCGCAAAGAGGATTTTATCGGGACCGATTATATCTCTGATATCTTTGATAATCGCCCAGAAGTCTCTCTTCTCCTTTGCAATAATGGAAGGGTTGGTCGTAACGCCCGTAAGGGGATAAAACTCGTTACAGTGCTTAATGTCCGCAATATTGGCGGTATCTAAAATGTATTCCATAATTATTCCTCCGTTAAACTATTTCGATATTAAGAATATCGCAGAGATTTTTGATTATTTCGGTGTTATCTCCATAGGAAATAATATAATGCTGACACATTACATTTTGCGCAAATTTTTCCACATTGTCAAGGAAAATTTCAAGACCGGGAAGCTGAGGCGCGGGCTGCGTCCAGCCTGCCTCCTCCCACTTCGGAGGAGTCTTGCCCTCACCTACTGTCAGGTGCATTTTATACTTGCCGTCATCATAGAAAAGGCGGCTCATCGTAACCGTGCCGGTTTTTACCTTTGAAACGTTGAGTATCCCCTCGGAAAGCTCGCCGAAAGCAGCGGGCATAACGGTTGTTTCGCCCATCGTGACTTCGGCGGGAATATAATCGGGAACGCCGGCAAGCACGCTGTTTTCAAAAAACTCATAGAACTCAAGATACGCGCCGCACTGACCCGTCAGCGCCCTTATCATAAGCTGGGTGACGTTGCCGAGGCAGTCATTTTCGGGTATAGTGGATACACCCTCACAGTCGGCGAGGAGCATAAATATGGGCGCGGGCGGAAAACCGAGCAGTTTTTTCATGCCGTCGACGTCTTTTAAGGATATCGCCTTGTAGCCGCGCTCGTCGATGAGCGATTTTACGGCGAGATAATACCCGGCCGCCATTTCCATACCCTCGCGCTTAGCGGGTTTGAGGAAATTCCATTTTGACATTACTCTGTCTATAACCTCCGCCTTTTCCCCGGCGGTTATTTTATCGTACCTCTGCTTGATTTCAAGCATTTCAAAGGTTTCTATCTCGGGTCCTATCTCGCGTTTTAATGAAGAACCGTCGTAAAGAGTTCCGTAAAGGTTCATATCGCGGTAGCCCGCCATACCGACCTTCATAAAGCGAAGCTCCTTTGCCGCCGCCGCGGCGCGCGCATAGGACGCGACCGCCTTTGCGCCCGACGGTTTGCCTATAATATCGTAAACATACTTAAAGGTATAGCCCAGGTCTTTGAAGGTCTTGCGAAGCGCACTCGTACCCGCCTGGTCGGCGGTGGTCACTATCCTGTCGCCCTCGCGCCAGCCGCAAAGTCCCCATAAAACCATAGGAATGTGGCGGTATTTTTCGGCGACCTTCACTACCGCGTGCGTCGGTATCCAACCGGCAACGCAAAGAACAAGGCAGTCAAAGTCCCCGCCTTCAAGCGCGGCATACGCTTTTTTTATATCCTTTTCCTCGTAGTCATCGGTTACCGGATATACCGAAACAAGGTCGAGCCCCTCGCCTTTGAGCGCTTCTTCTGCCGCTTTGCACTTGTTGACGATAATGTCAACGGGAGTGTTTACCTCGCCGAAACCGACAAATGCTGTTTTACCCATTTTTATACCTCCGAATTCTGAATTGATTATTTTTTAGTTACGGGCGCACCCGTGTTTGACGTAAAATATTTTCTCTTGAATCTTTTCCAAAGCGGCAGCATTACCGCTATCATACCCGCCGATACAACCATTAAGACAAAATAAAGAACCGAAACCGCTTTCCAGCCGTATCCGTCAGCGACCCTCGTTATACCGTAGCCGGAAATGACCGAAGCAAGCGATGCCGCCATATTTACAAAGCCCGCCGCGGTGGCGCTTTTGCCGAACCTTTCAAAGCGCAGATTGCAATATGACGAAAGCATCCATACGACCGAATGAGCTCCGGATATCACGCAAAGAGAAACGACCGCCGGCGTAATTCCGACATTACTCATAAGAAGCGCCGCGGAGAATGACGAAATAACAAGCATAATCAATACTCCCGTAGGTGCGCTTTTAACAGTTTTAGGATAGAAGAAAACTCTTGCAAGAACGATGCTGACAAGGCTGACGGATATTATGAGTATGTTGAGGATGTTGCCTATTGACGGCGAAACGCCTTCATACGTTTCCATAAGCATCGTGGCGGAAAGCGTTTTAACGCTTGTACCCGCGGTTCCCGCAAAAAGATAAATCACAATCAGCAGTATAAATCCGCTTTCAAAAAAGAGTTTAAGCGCGCCGCCGTTTTGCTTTGAGCCGCCCTCAACCGCCGGCTTCAGCGCCCTATCGGGGAACATATACGGCTTTTCCGCGGCGGTTACAAAATTAAGTATAACCGCCAGCACAAAAAGAACGGCGGCGGATACCGCGAAATTATAATACCACCTAGGAATTACCGCCGCAACGGCGTACGAAAGAATCAGCCCCGCGGAGGTTGAAAACGACATATAGTAGGCGGCGTTTTTACTGTCCGACCTGACTATTTGCGAAGATATTATTTTGAAAACGGCGGGCCAGAGCCCAAACTGGATGACCGCGTTGAAAGTCCAGGTAAAAAGCACGACGTAATAGTTTTGATTGAAAAACAAAACCAAATTTGCGAACGTGCCGCCCAAAAGCCCTATCGTTATAAGCTTTTCAGGGTCATACCTGTCAGCGCAGACGCCGCCTAATATCTGAAGCGGAGCATACACGATATAAAACACCGCGACAATAAACCCGACCTGAGATTTTGTCATAATGCCTTCGGATACTACCGAAGCCATCGCGGCGGTAAAGAAATTCTTAGTCATATATACGAGCACGTAAAGTACCCATATAAACCAAAAAAAGTGTCTGCTTCGCCGAGCGTCCTCAAAATGCATATGATTCATTGAATGTACCTTGTTTCTTATAAAATCTTATTCTCCGCCGCAAGAAAATTGTTATAGCACGCGCTGTAACCCGCGCCGGACGGTTTATAAATCTTTTTGATTAACGAGCGTACCCGTATTTGATGCAAAGTATTTTTTCTTGAATCTTTTCCAAAGCGGAAGCACCGCCGCCGCCGAAAATGCAGAAACCAAAAGCAGAGCGAAATAAAGCCATAGGACGGTATTCCAGTTGTAAACGTCCGCAACCTTCGTTATGCCGTAACTGCACAGTACCACCGCAAGCGACGCCGACATATTGTAGATTCCCGCCGCAGTGGCGCTTTTGCCAAATTTTGCAAAACGCAAATTGCAATAGGACATCAAGAGATTTACCGCCGCGCTTGCGCCCGATATAACGCAAAGTGAAATGAGCACGGGCGCGATATGTGAATTGCCGACAATCAGTAACGCCGAGGCGACAACCAATACAATAATCATAATGAATATTCCGGTCGGCGCGCTTTTGACCGTTTTGGGATAGTAAAACTTTTTTGCGAAAAACAGCGATACGACGCTTACCGCTATAACGAGTATGTTGAGAACGTTGCCTATGGAAGAGGTTATATTATCATAGGTTTCCATCAGCATTGTTGCTGAAAGCGTCTTGACGCTGTGAATAACCGTATAGGAGAAGAAGTAGGTCAAGACAATAAAGAAAAATCCGCTTTCCGAAAACAGTTTAAGAGTAGATACGTTTGTTTTTTCATCTTCGTTTGCAACCGGAATTTCGGGTGGCTTATCCGGAAACATATACGGTTTTTCGATATGAGTGAACAGGTTGAGTATTACGCCTAAAGCAAAGAGAACTGCGGCGGATACTGCAAAATTCATATACCATTTCGGAATTATCGCCGCGACAGCGTAAGCAAGGATCATCCCCGCCGACGTTGAAAAAGACATATAGTACGTGGCGTTTTTACTGTCCGACCGGACTATCTGTGACGAAATGATCTTGAATACTGAGGGCCAGATACCAAACTGGATAACAGCATTGAATATCCACGTAATAAGCACAACGTAATAGTTTTGACTGAAAAACAGTATTACGTTTGCGACCGTACCGCCGAAAAGGCCTATCGTTATCAGCTTTTCGGGGTCGTATTTATCGGCAAAGATACCGCCGACTATCTGAAACGGTGCATAAACAAGGTAAAACGCGGCAACGATAAAGCCAACCTGCGATTTCGTCATAACATCCTTAGAGACTATCTGTGCCATTGCCGCGGTAAAGAAGGTTTTTGTCATAGCGACAAGGACGTACAATGTCCAAACAAACCAGAAAAACCTCCTGCTGCGCTTCTTGTCTTCAAAATGCATGTGATTCATTGAATAGGACCTTTTTCTTACAGTATTTTTTCCTCTGCCGCCAAAAAGGCGTTATAACAGTCGGTATAGTCAGTGCCCGACGGCTCGTAAACCTTTTTGATTTTAACTATTCTTTCAGCCACGGTTTTTACGTCGCCGAATATTCCCGCGCCGACTCCCGCCAGTATCGCGGAGCCGAGGCAGGCGGTTTCGCTGTTTTCAAGCACCGCGATGTTTTTGCCCGTCATATCGGCTTTTATCTGACACCACAGCTCACTGCCCGCGCCGCCGCCCATTGAGCGAACATCGCCGGATGTGACGCCTAAATAATCAAGGTTTGATTTAAGCATGCAGGCGACCGCTTCAAGTATGCTTCTTACGGCATGAGAGCGCGTATGTTCCATTGTAAGCCCTAAAAACGCGCCCTTTGCCTCGGGGTCGTATTTAGGCATTGTGGAACCGCAGAGGTAAGGCAAAAAGGTAAGCCCCGCGCTGCCCGCCGGCACGTTTTGCGCCAAGGCGTCAAGCTCCTTAAAGGAAAAGTTCTCGCAAAAGTTGTTTTTGAACCATTTAAGCGCTATTCCGGCGGTTGGAGTCCAGGAAAGCAGGCAGTATTTGCCGTCATAGTTCTTATGGCAGGGCACAATGCTTTCGGGGTTGTATTCCGGCACATCCTCGCTCGGAGCAAATACAACCATGGTTGTGCCGGTCATTTCGCTTACCGTGCTTTTATCCGTCACTCCCGCGCCTATCGCGCCCGCTATCTGGTCTATGGCGCCGGTTATCACCGCGGCGCCCTCATACTCGCCGACCTTTTCGGCGCTGTTTTTAAGCTCCGGCAGCCACTCCTTCCGAACGCCGATAAAGTTAAGCATTTCATCCCACCAGCGCTCGTTTTTGATATCAAAATATATTGTTGACGACTGCAAGGTTTTTTCGGTCACAAAATTGCCTGTAAGCTTATAAATAAGGTAATCTTCAAGAAGAAAAACCTTTTTGATTTTTGAAAAAACTTCGGGACGGTTTTGCTTTAACCACAGGAGCTTCGCCGCCGGCCATGTCGCCGTTATTTCGGGCTGACCGGTTACCTCGTAAACCCTTTTGTTGCCGAAATGCGCCTTTATCTCCTCCGCCTGCTTTGCGGCACGGTTATCAAGCCATACGATAGCGTCGGTAAGGGGATTGCCCGCGTCATCGGTAACTATCAGCGTTTCACACTGGGTATCTATCGAAAACGCAGATACCGTAACGCCGTTTGCAACTTCGGCGTACGCCTCGCAGAAAAGCCGCACGTACTCGTCCGCGTCGAATTCCACAAAATCTCCCGATACATTAAGCGTATAATCCTTGGTGGTTGACTTTACAAGGTTACCGTCGGTATCGAATACCGCCGCTTTAAGCGAGGTGGTACCTATATCTGCGCCTAAAAGATATTTCATATTATTTCTCCCGCTCGTCGTAGGCGCGGCGCACCGCCGCCATCATTTCTTCCGCCATGGCGGCAGGGTCTTTCGCCTTGCAAATACCGCTTGAAGACCCGGAGCCGTCGGCGCCCGCCATTATTATGTTATAGCAGTCCTGCCCGCAGCTGATACCCGCGCTCGGCAATACCATTATATCAGGATTTACCGATTTTACAAGACCGATACAAGCGTCAACATATTCGCGCCCTACCGATATACCCGTGCCTATAAGCTCGCTCGGCTCGGCAACTACTATATTGGGGTTCATTTCGGCTATCGCCTTTATTTCGTCTTCCTTATCGGCGCAGACTATCGTTGCAAGCCCCACCTCATCGGCGCGTTTTATAGCCGCCTCTACTTCTTCAAGGGTCAGCTTGCACTCGGCGTGATTGAGCATTACGCCGACCGCGCCGGTCGCCTTTACCGCTTCGGGCAGAATCGTGCCCATACCGCGGCCTACGGGTATACTGTCCATATGCTGAGCGTAAACGTGTATACGCCCGGAGGTGTTTTCGGCAATAAGACGTAAATCGGTCGTTTGCACGTCGGCAATTACGTCCATATCGTATTTGTGCGCGAAACCGTCTATCTTTTTCATAAGCGCGAGAAGCTCCTCGCCGTACAAATACGCCTTGGGTCCGAATTCAAAAAACGGTGTTGAAATTTTGTAATTTTTAACCATTACTGTGATTTCCTTTCATCCTGATGTACGCTTTTTTCCGCTCCTCGATAATCAGTAGTTTTCGGGTTTCGGCTCATCCTGATTTACATTTTTTGCCCGTTCCTTACAGAAGATCAGGAATTTGACCCACTCGTTCGGGTCAAGAAACTGATTTTCGCCCGTTTCTTTAAGAATTTTCGCCTTTTCCTCCGTATTGTTGTTCCAGCAGTGGTTGCCTATGAAGATATCGACGTGCTCTTTAAGCAGCCTGTCACAGCTGTTAAGGTAGTCGGAAAGGCACTCCGGATAATAAGAGCGGTGCCACTTTTTAAGCGAGTTGGGTCCGGCGCCGCCGAACATACCCGCGATATACGGCTTACCGTCAAGCGTTGTGTTGAATATCACCGACATAACGCCCACCGTATGCCCCGGCGTACAGATGAATCTGAAAGTTGTATTGCCGAGCGTGAGCGTATCGCCGTCGTTTACCGTCATATCGGCGATAAATCCGCAGGCGTCGAACGCGTTTTTACTGTCCGCCTTTGAGATAATCGTTTTACATCCGGCGAGGTGTTTAAGCGCGTTCGCGCCGCCGGTGTGGTCCTCGTGATAATGGGTGTAAAAAGCGTACTTTATATCGTGCGGATTAAGCCCCAGACGGTAAATGTGGTCTATCACCATATGGAGCGTATAGATGTTTCCCGAATCAATGAGTACGTACCCTTCGCCCGTGTCGACAAGATGGCAGGACTCCTGAAAAGTTCCGACAAAGTAAATATTATCGGAAATCTTAAACGGCTCCATTTCGCCGAGCCACGGCTCGTTATCTCCTATGTTTTTCCTTTTATACATATATGCTGCCCCCGGCTTACCTGTAAAGATGGAAGCCGTTGCCCATTATTTCGGGCGATTCCGCGTAAACTATAAACGCCTTTTCATCAATTTTAAGCACTTTTTTCTGAAACTCCGGTATCTCACTGTTTTTGAGCGCGCAGAAAAGCATTTCCTTGTTCTCAAAGCTGTAAGCGCCTACCGCTTCTATCATCGTAACGCCTCGCGGCGACGAGGAAACAAGGAACTTCGACAACTCCTCGCCCTTATCGGTGATAACGAAGGCTATTCTCGAAACGTTGAGTCTTGAAATAAACCAGTCTATCGTAAAGGTTGAAACGAAAAGCACAAGCACGCTGAACAGTATCAGCTCGGTATCGCGGAACACGAAATATGACGCGGCGATTATCACGCCGTTTATTCCCTGCAATATCTTGCCGACCGGGAAATGCGAAAAGTAATGCTGAATAAGCCGCCCTAAAATATCCATACCGCCGGTGGAAGATTCAACCGAAAACGCGATAGCGATACCAAGTCCGTAAAGGACGCCGCCGAAAAGCGTTGCAAGAATAATATTATCGGTCATCGCCGGCAGATACGAAAAAAGCTGAACAAATACCGACACGAAACCGGCGCCAAGTATCGTACTCAGCGTAAACTCCTTACCGAGCACCCGAATGCTTATAAGCAACAGTAGGGCGTTTACGGCGGCAAAAGATAGGCCCTGCGGTATTCCGAACGCGTGATACAGAATAGTGGAAATACCGGTCGCTCCTCCGGAAACAACTTTATTCGGCGTGAGAAGCGTTGCGACGGCGAAAGCGGTAACAGCGGAGCCAAGCGCCGTCAGCAACAACTTTTTAAGGAATCTCTGAAACGTTTTTTTCATGTTATCTCTGCTGCTGTAATGTATAGTGAACGTCGTCCGCTTTTTCCTCATCGGTGAATTTATGAAGCGTATTGATAACCTCGCCGCCGTTCCACTTTCTGTCCTCAACGTCCTCGGTAGTACCCATTACGGTAACATTAAGCTGTCTTCTGCGGGCGCGGACGTGGTCCCAGTCGATGAAATAAACGTGGGCAAATTCGCCGCCGTCAAGCTCGCCGTCCTTAATGGTCATGGTTTCGCTTCTGCCGAAGAAAACACTGCGTAAGTGACCGTCGGTATTCATCGAGGTGTAATCGCCCGGCTCGTTTACGAATCTGCCGAATTTGGCGTGAATGGGACCGGGGTGACGGTAATCGCCCTCGTTTGTGTAATCGGGTATCATCTTGCGCATAATGTCAAGCAGGTCGTGCTGTAAATATTCGAGGTCGAAGCTGTCGATATCGTGCGAGCACTCCTGAACCATTACAGAACAGGTTGTGTGGTGCGAGGCGATGGCGACCGTGCCGTTTTTAACGCCGGACGCCTTGACTATTTCAATTATTTCCTTTGAAACGTCATGAAAAGTGGGTATCCAACCGCGTGACTGTAACTCTAATTCCTTCTGATAAACTTTGAACTCCATTTTTGTTTCCTCCAAATTTTTATTATTTGTTGAGCCGTTCGCCTACCGCACCGCCCGGGTGTATTAAAGCGAACTGCTCGTTTTTATAATCCGTCTCCTCAATAAGCGCCGCCTGAAGCGCATGGAAAATGACCGCGAGGGAGGTTGAGGAGGTCGTTCCCTGGCAGTTGTATTTATCGGTTTCACGGTTGACGTGCTGTTTAAGCACCGCGTCCGCGCCCTTTGCAAGCGGCGAATCAAGATTCTCGGTGACGGTTATCACGCTTACGCCCTTTGCCTTGCAGATATCAAGTATAGGCAGAAGCTCTTTGGTTTTGCCGCCGCGCGAAGCAAAAAGGCATACGTCGCCCTTCTGCAAAAATCCGGTGCCGCCGTGCACCGCCTCCGCGGGAGAAATGAACTTCGCCGGTCTTTCGATACAGCACATAAGATGAGCAAAATGCTGACAGATTATGCCGCTGTGACCGCAGCCGGTACAACCGATACGCCCGGCGCCTTTAAGCAGCTCAACCGCTTTTGAAAAAGCCGCCTCGTCAAAATATTCAAGCATTTCGGTTATGCACTGACTTTCAATTTCATACGCCTTTCGCGCCTGAATCAAGCTTTCTTTTTTCATAAGGTACCCACCGCTTTTTCAAATAAAATTCCCGATTTTCTTTATGATTTTATTTTATATCGCGAGCTCGAAAAAATCAACTGTTTTTTTCGGTTTTGTTTCGTTTTTTACGATATCGAAAGTTATTCAAACTTGACAAGTCGTGGCAATGTGGTAAAATTAAGATACAGAATCTTGGAGGTGAACTATGATTTCAGACGACAGAAAGCAAAAAATCATGGATATGCTGCGGCATGACGGAACGGTAAAGGTCACTGATTTGAGCCGTGTTTTCGGCGTTTCCGAGGTTACCGTGCGCAACTACCTCGCCGATATGGAGAGTAAGGGATTGCTTTCCCGCACACACGGCGGCGCGATAAGCTCATACAAGCCTTATTGCAGTATGAATTTCAATCAGCGTCTTGAAACCAATCACACCGATAAAGATTTAATTGCCAAAAGGGTTTCGCTTCTTATAGAACCGGACGACACCGTTATGCTTAACGCCGGCACCACTACCTTGCTTACGTTCAGGCATTTACCGCTTGATTACAACCTCAATATCGTTACGAATTCAATTTCGATAGCGCTGGAAGCGTCGTCAAATCCCAATTTTAACGTCGTGCTCGTAGGCGGCTTTATAAACGCCAAATACCAGTTCACTTTCGGTGACGACGCGGTGACGCAGCTTAAAAAATACCACGCCGATAAGCTTATCCTTTCGGTTGACGGCATAGATTACGACAACGGCTTTTCAACCTATTACAGTGAAGAATCATCAGTTGACCGGGCTATGATAGAACAGTCGGATGTCTGCATTATCGCGGCGGATAAAAGCAAATTGCGCCGCAACGCTTTCGCCAAAATATCCGACACCTCCTTTGCGGACTATATAATCACCACAGGTGAGGCAAGCAAAAAGGAGCTAGCGGTTTTAGCCAAGCACGGAATCGAATATATAAACGCAATATAGCGAAAAGCGAAAAGACTCCCGGGTAGGATTTCCTGCCCGGGAGTTTTTCTGTACGGTAAATCAGTCCACAACGAGTGCTTCGCCCGGTCCGATTTTATAATTCTTATTATTTTCGCAAAAATATAACGTCCGCACCGTGGGGTTGAACAGCCGGCGCCCGTCGCAGCTTACGTGAAGAGCGCGAAACGCCTCTATATAATCGTGTATTTCGATGTTTGTCGCATACCAGATGTCATCATGTCCGCCAAGCGCTTTACATATTTTTTCAAGAAGCTCCCAGTTGTTGTTTGTATCAAACTCGTAAGCGTGGCCCCAAAGGTAGAACAGGCGCGGATCCCTGCCGGACGGCCAGCCCTTATCAAGATCCAAAGACAAAAACTTATCTATGTAAGCAAACAGGTCTTTATTGAAATGATAAGCGGTAGGCATCCAGTTGAACCAGTCCTCAGGCAGAAGAAAGCGGTCGTTATCCTCGCCGAGCGAGCGTGCGTAAACAATACCGAGCGCACGAAGATAGGCGCGCACTTCTCCGTAATTCGAGCCGTTGCAAAATCTGCGTATGCCGCTGTCCGGATACGCCATACCGCGAATTATAACGCCGAGCGCGTTTTCAAGTTCCTCACGGCAGTTAAGAGCGTCGCGCAACGCGGCGGACGGCGAAACGAGACAGGGCGCTAAATGCTCGGCGCCGTGAACGGCTATCTCGTGCCCGGAATCAAGGGCGGATTCCGCGTCCCGCACGTTGAACGCCTCACCCGTAAGGAAACGTTTACTGTTAAGGTTAAAGGTGCATTTAATGCCGTAACGGTTGACCGTTTCAAGCAGACGCCTGTCGTGTACCGCGCCGTCGTCATAACTCAGTGTGACCGCTTTGGCTTTCCACTCCGGGAAACGTAAAAGCCGATAATTCATATTATCCTCTCCAGATTCGGTTATTTATATATTTTATATCTTTCCGCACGCTCGGATTTGGCGCAGTAAAGCGCCGTATCCGCCTTTTTGAATATATCGGAATAGTTCTTCTCTATACCGTTATAAATCGCGATACCTATGCTTGCGTTTACCTTGCGTTCCTTATCCGGCAAAGCGATATGCTCAGGCACACCGGTAACGATATCGCGAGCTGTTTTAACCGCCGTATCCTCATCGTTTACGTCTTTTATGAAAAATATGAATTCATCGCCGCCGAAACGCCCTACTGTCTCGCCATTCGTAAAATAAGTGCTCAAAAAGCTGCCGAGCTGGTGAATGACGCTGTCGCCGGTATCGTGGCCGTAGGTATCGTTTATCATCTTGAAGCGATCGATATCCAGTATAAAAAAGATACCTTTATTATTTGAAGGATCAGCCATAAACTTATTTATATCTCTTGTAAGGGCGCCTTTGTTTTTTAAGCCGGTAAGCTCGTCCGTATCTTTTTGCAGGCTGATTTCTCTCGTGAGGACGAACTCCTTTATGCGTATGGAATTGGATATTATGTGTATAAAAAAGCCGACTGTGGAAAATACGGCGATATTGCCGAAATCCATCTGCCAGACGGCGTAGGGCTTCACGTTATACATCCAAATCAAAAACACGGTCGAAGCGGCAAGCAGCTCTATACCCATAAAGTACGGCTTATCTATCATAAACATCGGCGATATTATGAGCATTACAATAAAGGTCGTCGCGGGAAAGTCCGGATTATTCCGGGTGATGAACGCGGCAAACAAAAACATAAACGATATGGAAAGGTATATCAGCAGCTGTGCGGCTATCGAATCTTCCTTCATAAAGAAAAACACACAGGTGATAACGACCGAGTATATGAACGCGGCAAAGTAAAATATCCTGTTTCGTAACAATAAATCACTGAACGCGGAATCTATAAGCAAAAAAGTGAACACCAACGCCATCAGGCAGTGAAGAATCCGCCATATCCTGAAATTTGATATGTAAGCATCCTTTTTTAACGCGTTGTATTCGTTTTTTTCTATTCCGCAATAGCACAGATAGTTGCGTAAGATTTTTAATACTTTCACCGATGCACCGTCCTTTTTCAGTATAATTGAGGTTTACCGTACGGCGGGGCTTGCGGCTTTTCGTAAACCCGCCGGCACTCTATCCAAGGTTATTGTATCATAACACGCAAAAAAAATCAATGTGATAAAAAAGCGGTGAATCAACGCGCGACACCGCGCTCTTCGCCTCTGGTTCCCGGCGGGAAATCTTTAATTACCGGAAACGGCACTTGCTTTCGCAAGTGCCGTCAGTCTGTCAGAAACTTTTTTTGTTTTCCGGTTTTACCGTTTCAGTCCGTTTCTTAACCGTCAGACCCGGTTATTTTTTCGATTTTACCGAAAATACTCTGCATATAGCCGTAAGACTGCTTTAACCGTTCGGTAGTCTTCATATTTTCAATAGGTTCAAAGTATGCGGGAAGCAGGCTGATATTGCCGCTTTGTCCCGATCCGATACGGATTTCATCAAAATTCGTAAATGAAATGTTTGCCGAATTGAATTCATCCATACAAACACCGAGACGAGCGTTCATAACACTGAGAAGATACCACGCGAGACGGATTTCAACCTTGCCGTTTTTATAATAAAAATCGGCTTGTGAACAGTATTTTTCACTTTCCGGATTTGCAATTCCATACCGCAGAAGCCCGCTTTCGTAATAGCGCGGCGGTATTGTTTTACCGTTATCCGGCAGATACATCTCGTTTGAGGTAAGCGTTTGAATTTTTTTGAAAACTCCGCTGTCTTTTTTCATATCACCGGTATCTTTGAAAACCTTTTTTTGTACCGAATACTTAAAGGTGAAAACATCCTCATAAGCGTCGCAAAGCACTCTTGTGTTTTCTTTGCCGTTTATCACCAGCAAAAAGTCACAGTTGCCGTCAAACGATATATTGTGCTCCGTGCTTTTCATACTGCCGACGCCCAAAACGGAAATCGGTATATAAAACTCGTCGTTTTCAAAATCAAACTTATCCGGCAAATCGGCATAAATGTGCATATAATCGGCGTCATAACGCACTTTAAGATCGGTGCCTTTGATTTTGTCGTATTCCTCCCATTCGGTAAAATCGCCGTCGGGATAACACTCTGAAACGTCAAAGCTCAGAAGTCCGTAGCTTTGCTCCGCCGATGAAAGATTATGCGTTCGCTCTGTCGGATCATCGGGATAATACATGGTGGTGTTCCACGTTCTCTTGAACCACTCGTCCTGCCAGGAAAACAAAAGTCCGCCGCAGAATCCCTCCCGCGCTATGGAATCGGTCATTTGCGCACAGTATTCACCCTGCTGTTCCTCGGTAAGACCGCCCTGATTATAACCGCTTGAAGCAACGTGGGCTATTCCGCGCGAAGTCGGTAAACCGTATTCCGCAACAAGAACGGGAACGCTGTACTGCTTTTTAAGGTCTTTAAGATACGCACGGTAAGGATCCGCGTTTCCGTTTTCATCCTTATATTCCAGATATTCCTTTTGATAATTCATAAATTCGGGATAATAGGGATAAACGTCAACCGCCGCAAAAAGCCCCGGAACATACGAGGAGGTACTTAAAATGTTTTCCGTGTTGACCGATACCTCATCCTCCTCTTCAAACGGTTCGTTTGAATGAGATAAAACATCAAGCGTTTGCCAGTTAAGGAAGGATACGGGCGTTTGATGGGAATAATTGTCCGTTTCAAACTGGATCAGCGTTTCGCCAACCTCGCAGAGGAACGCCTCAAAAGGCGAAGCGGCGTTATTTGTATACAGATAATTGCCCGTAAAGTCGGCTTCGTTCGGATGTGACGCGTTTGTTTCAATAACAAATTCCGACGGGTATTCAAGCCCCAAAATATATCCAACCACATATTTTGAAATATCCTCGTCGTAAACAGCGGGGGAAAATTCGCCGTAAACAGTATAATCACTGTTTCCGTGGACTATATCCACCGTTTCGCGGACCGAACGCTTGAACGCGTTTATCAAAATTTTGTCGCTTTCCAAAGCGTCGGTAAGCTGAGTCATCAAATCTTCCGAAAACCAT
This sequence comes from Clostridiaceae bacterium, assembly GCA_016287385.1. Lineage (GTDB taxonomy): Bacteria > Bacillota > Clostridia > Oscillospirales > Acutalibacteraceae > UBA737. Next base: position 162,098 of record JAEEWM010000017.1, read on the forward strand.
ATTCCCTGAACAAGATACAAAGGCGAATCCTTATGTTTTTCGTTATAATCGGAAAACGCCTTGTAAAAATTCGGGTTCATCACGGTAAAAACGCGTACCGTATTGGCGTTCATTTCGCTGATTTTTTCAAACCATGAGCAATAGGTATCGTATGAAACATCGGGATTTGAAAGATCGGTGGTGGCTGCGGTAAGCCCCATATTGACACCGCGTATATAAAACAGTTCGGATTTTCCTTTATTGTTACGGTAAAAATACCCGTTGGGGGCGGCGTAAAAATCATACTTTACCGGTCCGCCGTCAGGCAAATCCACTGCATCGGTCGGTATCGGATATCCGCCCATAGCACCCGCTTCCCCGGTTTTTTTCGCACAACCGGTAACGGCTACAAAAAGGACGATCGACAAAACAACGGCAGTCAGTTTTTTCATTTGGTCACCTTATACTTTGAAAGATACTCCTGAAGCTCATAATAAGCGGGTTTGAGCCTTTCATGCCATGTGGGAGTATTCCACGATTTGTAATTATACTTTCCGCTCAGTTTAATGCTTAAATTATCTGTGCTGTTACGATTTCTGAAAGCAAAGCCGAAATCAAAGCTTTCGTAATCCTGTGCGGATATAACCTGCGCCTGCCAGAAGTCCGACATCTGCTGCTTACTTGACGGATCCATGACATTCAGAAGCTGCCACGGTATTCTTATTTCGAGTTTCCCGTTTTTGTAGTAAAAATCGCTTAATGAGCGATAACCGTCGGCTTCCGGATTGCCGTTGCCGAATTGAAGTTTTCCGGTTTCGTACGCTTTATCGGTTACCACCTCGCCGGTGCCCTTAACAGTTAAATTATAACCGTAGCACAAGCGCATTATATCGAAGTTTCCGCTGTTCTTCTGGTTGGCGTTCACTTCCGCCGGAATATCGTTCAGCTTTCTTGAGTTAAGGAAATAATAGTTGAACGCGTCATAATACCTGTCAACAAATATATGCGAATCGTCTTTACCGTTGATATAGATCAGGAAATCCGCTTCGCTGTCAAATTTCGCGTTGTACTCCGTGCTTTTTGAATTCCCTTGCCCCGAAAGCGTATTGACGGGAATAAGCAGAGTATCATTTTCAAAATTAAACGTATCGGAATCAAGCATAATGTACAGATATCGCTCGTCACTCTTTACATAAAGGCTGCCCTGCTTTGTATTGACTATCGGATCCACGGTTTTCCATTCCGAGGTTTCACCGTCAACATAACAAGCCATATCCGACTTGCCGGGGTCAAACGCCATCAGGCCGAAGCATTGCTCGGTTGTTTGAATATTCGACCAGAAGGGGCGCCTGTCGGCAATATCGAACATAACATTGTTCCATGTTCGTTTGAACCATTCATCCTGCCAGGTAAAAACGATGCCGCCCGCGTACTTTGAATCCTCAATACACTGGAACATATGAATGAGCATTTGTCCCTGTTCGGTTTCATCCACCATTCCCTGATTATAGCCCATGACGCTTTTGTGTCCGAGGCCGCGCGATGTGGGTATACCGAATTCCGATACCATAATCGGAATTGTATGCGCAAGCTTTAAGTCTTCAAGATAAGCGAGATATGTGTTGACCTTGTCGTTTTCATCAATATATTCGAGATAATCCAGCTGATAATTGAGACTGTCGGGATAATAGGGATAAATATGGTATGACGCGAACATTCCGGGTCCGAAATTACGGAACTTGACATTTTCGGTGTTTACCGTTGCTTTGTCTTCGTCGAAATGCGGCTCGTTCGGATGAGTGAGCGGGTCGGTTGTAATCCAGTTTGTAAAGGCAAGCGGAACCTGAAATTTGTAATTTTCCGTTTCATGTTTTATAAGTGAATTGCCGACGCGGCAGAGAAACGCCTCAAAGGGCGAAGCCGTCTGCGTATAGAGATACTCACCGTCGAAATCCTTTTTATTCGGGTTTTGAAGATCTGTATTCAAAACAAAATTCGGATCCCATTCGATACCGATAATCCAACCTATAAGCCACTTTGAAACGTCGGCGACGTAGGTGCCCGACGCTTCACCGGGGGAGCTCGGAATCTTTGCTTTGCCGTGGATTACATCCACAAGGTTTTCGGCATCCGCGGTAAAATCATTAAGAATTTTTTCGTTTTCAACGTAAGCGTCGGATAATCTTTCAATATCCTCTTCGTTGACCCAGATACCCTGAAACAGATAAATTTTGTTGGCGGATTTTTGATTGAAATCGTACAGCGCCTGATAAAACTGCGGCGGCATCAAGGTATAAATACGGACACAGTTGCAGTTCATTTCACTGATTTTTCCGAACCAGCGGTAATACGATTCATAAGAAATCGTCAAATCACCGGGGAACAACGCGGGCTCGGTCGCACCGATATTAACACCGCGCATAAACATCTGTTCCCACTCGCCGTCGGAATAGCGGTAAAAATAATCGCCTGTTGCTTTGAAGCAGTAGCTGACGCCCGTTTGATTGTCAATAAAACTGCTGTACGCCGAATTCGACTTTTTTTGGTTGTCTTTTTTCTTTCGGTAAAAGGAGAGCCCGTGAATTCCGAAAATTTCAAGAAAACCCATCTGCGCGAGAAAAAACAAAACCAAAAGAGTGCTGACAATTGAAACAACGGTTTTTTTCACTTCTCCAGTTCCTTTCTTTTGATTTTACCCCATGTTTTACGCAATTTTCTGTACTTGAGGATTCCTTCAAGACGAAACAGCGAAATAATCTGACGGTATCCGAAATTTTCCAAAATGGCGTAAAGGGACAGCTTTAAGCACTGCTTTGCGGTCATCACCGATTTTCTGGTGTACAGTTCAAGGATCAGACTGCCTATCGACAGTATAACGCCGAGCAGTACGGCGAGAAGAAAATAGATAATGAAGAAGAACATATTAAGCTCTCCCATAATAAGTGAAAACGGGATAATAAAATACCCGAGCACTTCTACCGCCGCGCCGAACAGTTCAAAAAACCAGTTGTAGGGTATTGCAAGGCATCCTACCAAACCGTAACGCAGATTGAAAAACAGACTTTTATGCGCAAGCAGCGTATCAAGCAAACCGATTTGCCAGCGTCTTCTCTGACTTCTGATATCCTTAAGCGACATGGGTCCCTGAGTCCAGCAAACCGAATCTTCGCAAAAGATGATCTTATACTTTCTTTTGTTTTTCCGCATATATCTGTGTAAGCGAACTACAATTTCCATATCTTCGCCTATCGTGTTGGTCTTGTATCCGCCGACTTCAATAACCGCCTGCTTTTTGAAAACACCGAAAGCGCCGGAAACAATAAGCATTGAATTTGTAGCGCCCCAGCTTACCCTTCCCGAAAGGAAAGAGCGGTAATACTCAACTATCTGGAAGCGCTCAACCATTTTTTCGGGCATGGTAAAACCGCTTACGACGCCGTCCTTGATTTTGAAGCCGTTGGCTATACGCACAAGACCGCCGGCAACGATCGTATTGGTGTTCTTCAAAAACTCGATGGCAAGCATCAGAAGTGAATCCGGCTCAATACGGGAGTCAGCGTCAAGGCAGGCAAACAGCGGATAGGAAGATATGTTTATTCCCGCGTTAAGCGCGTCGGATTTACCGCCGTTTTCCTTATCAACATAAATCAGATTGGGGTATTTAACATTGAAATATACGCCCCGCACTTCCTTTGTGGGAATTGATGTTTTTACGGCTGATTCGATTTTATAAAGCTGAAACGCTTCTACGATCAAGTCGTGAGTTTTATCGGTTGAACCGTCATTTACAACACAGATTTCAAATTTCGGATAATTGAGTTTCATCAGCGATTTAATATTGGAAACAATATTTTCCTGCTCATTATACGCGGGGATAAGCAAAGAAATAGGAAGCAGATTATCGCTGTCGGCATATCGGCTGTAATCATTTGAATTACGGAACTTATCATCGCGACGCACCGAAAAAAACGAGATGAACATTTGTATAACGTATATAATACTCAAAATGATCGTAAACGACATACAGAAATAGTTGAAAAATGAAATGAAATAACGGGCATATGTAATAAAGCTGATGGTAACCTCAATCCTTTCAATAAACTGAATTACGGTTTATTTTTTCTTTTTTTCATTCAGATCCACCGAACGGTAAAGCGCATACTTTGCCGCGTCGGAAGCATATTTATCATAACCGCTCAGTATTTCCTCTATTTCGGAAATGTTGACATTCATATCAATCAGCGCGGTGGCGGCGGTTTGCCGCACCCACCATTCGTTGTCCTTCATTGCCTCCTTGATACCGTTTACGGCACCGGGTGTTCCGAGTCTTTCAAGTCCCCTTATCGCCGCGGAACGCACAATCCAGACCTTATCCTTTGCCGCGGTCAGAAGCAAATGCTCGTATTCCGGCTTTGCAAAATAACCGATGGCTTTAACGCAGGCGACCCGCATCTCCTTGTTTTTGCTTGTTGTTCCGTCAATATACATCGGTTCAAATTCGGAAATCTTATAATGCGCTATCGCCTTTATAACAACCGTTTTCATATATTCGCCGCATTTTTCAAAAACCGCTTTGGCGAGCTCGTAACGGCTTAAACTGAAATCGTCAAAAAGCTCGTTTACGATTCGGCAGGAATAATTCCTGTCATTCTCGATTCTTACGATAAACTCCGCGACGCCCTCGGTATAACCGAGCCGTGCCAAGGCCATCGCGGCATGGTACGCGGTCTCTCTGTTTTTGGATTTTGAGAGCTCATAAATATCTTTCAGGTAATCATATGCGTCGAAATCGGCAAGACGGCGGCAGGCGTATCCTATTTTGTACTTATCCTGCTGCCTGACAATTTCACCGCACAGACCGACGGGATTAAGCGCCTCATAAATTTTATCGATGATTTCCGACTTGTTTTCAAGTGTTTTTTCATCACCGAATTCATCCCAGTAGCAGAGCTGAGAATTTATGATTTCAAACATTTTAATGTCGTCGCCCATCAGCTTTTTAAGCTCCTGAGTCTCTTTTTCACGGCATTTTTCCGTAGGCCCGTAAAGAATGCCCTCAATCATACAATTACATTTTTTGGCGGCGTCAAGATACAGATTGGAGTCATCCTCCTGCCGTTTTGCAAGCAGTGCGAGCCATAAATATTCAAATCCCAGCAAAAAGAGGCACAAAATAATACAGAGTATCGCAACAAGTTCGGCTTGCATTATTTTTACCTCCTTTTTCAAAAATCACTTTATCGCACTGAAGTATTTTTTTATAAGAGTATAACTCTCTTTTTCGCGCATTTTGTAATTAACCGTCTCCCAGGTGCTCCATTTGAATGTTTTATAAGACGGCTCCTGCTTTGTTTCCGGGAACAAATAAAGCTGGTCCTTCGTCGCTTTATCGGCAATCATAACAGAAACAATAGCGCCGTTGGTGCTGACGGTTTTTGTCTGTTTTCCGATCGGTCCTTCGTTATTGATAACGATTTTATTGGAGGGATCGGTAACGTTAAGCCACGTCCACGGAATCCTTATATAAATTGTAGAACCGGTTTGATAAAACTGATTATCGCCGGAAGAAAATCCTCCGTATTTCAGTTTTGAAACAAGGTTATAATCACCCGAATAGTTTTCCTTTGTCACATACTGCCCTTTTCCGCGATCATATCCGGCGATAACATAAATCCCCGCCGACTGCTTACCGTCAAACCGAATAGTGTATTCCATTCCGGAAAGCGACGTCGGAGTATAGTCCTTTGAATAGTAGTATTCACCGTCGTTACGCTGATAGGTGTCAATACCGATAAACAAACGCTCCGTCTGATAATCAATATCATAAAGCAACTGTGCCGTAATGTAGAAATATCCCTCGTTTGCCGAAAGGGAGAGCATACGCACTCTGTCATCATCGGTCATATTGATTCCGACATTTTCGGGCATTTTCGGGTCGAGCGCAACAAATCCCGTTGTTTGGGCCGGGTCCGCCACGTTTTGCCACATGCAGTTGTTTTCAATAGGCGTCGTAAACGGATACATTTCGCTTGAAACCGCCGACCAGTCATCGTTGAGATCGGACGCCACCGCACACAACGCGCCGACTTTATTGGCTGTCCTCAAAACAGATACGATTTGCTGACCCTGATACTTTTCAGTCATAGGCGCCAGACTCTCCATACCGCAGGTGGAGGAAAAACCTATTCCATCAATCATCAGTTTACTGTCGGCGCCCTTGCTTAGAGCGGTAAAAGCCGATTCATAGGCGTTGGCCGCATTGGGGAATTTATCCTTATTTGAACTGATTACATTTTTAACACTATCAAAAGAAACGGATAAGAATGAATAGTGTTCAAGACAACTGTCGTCCTTAATCACATCGTCGAGCGCAAAGGCGTTTTCCGTATCAAAGCCGGTACCCTTTACACTTCCGGCATCAACGCCGATACCGATGGGAACGCTTTTTTTGTATGTGGTTTTTGAATAATTCTGAATCCTGTCGTAAACGAACGCACAAAGTCCCGTAGTGCCTTTTCCTTCGGCATATTTGCCGTCGTAGGTAAGCTTGCCGCCGGTATTGCCGTCAAATGTGATCGCCGCGACATAATCGGAAACATCGATAAAGTATTTGGCTTCGCTTTTTTCGGCTTCGCCGAAATCGATTGTTCCGTTCCCGTGCAAAGCATCCAGCACGGATTCGATTTTTTTCAGCCAGTCGGCTTCGGTAGGCGCCTTCGGCGCCGCTATATTCTGGATGATATAAAGCGGTGTGGCATCGCTGCCCGAATTATGAGAAAAGACGGCGCGGTAGAATTCCGGCGGCAGGATATCCTTTGCGTAAATGCAATCGGCTCCCATATTAACCGCTTCCTCAACAAGCTGCTCAAAGTAGACGTAGTTTCTTGAAAGCGTGTTTTTGCCGGGCTCGGTTCCGTTGATACTTACCGTATTCATTCTGAGCTTTTTCCACTTGTCGTCGGTTTCGATCTGAAATTCGTTGCCGTTAAGCCTGATATTCCGTTTTTCCGAATCTGAACTCGCCTTACCGCCCTTGCCTTTCAGCGTCGCTTTAGGTTCGATTTCCGACATTATTTTCCCCATAAAAGGAGTATAAAAGCTCCAGAAAAAGTTGGATGTATCGCCTTGCCGGTCAAAAGAAATCGATTTGTAAACCGATTCGGCAAACAAATAGCGGTTGAATTTTTTACGCCCCACAACATCGTTGAAGTCACCGGCAAAATAATATACGGGCGACTTCCCCTCGGTCTTTTTTCTGGTTGCGGCGCAAAAGACGGGGCTTTTGAGAACGCCTTTAAGCTTTTCCATACCCGTCGCGTTTACATCAAACTCAAAATTCGCAAGTACCTCGCAGTCGCCCATGGGTTCAACGATTTCAAACCAGTTGTAAAAGTTTGTTTTACCGCAATGCTTGAATTCTTTTTTGAATTCGGGAGCGATGTAAACCTTTAAAAGGTTCTTGGATTCAAAATCCGTTTTTTGCTCTAACACGATAATTTTTTCGGCTGAGACAAGAAGAACTCCGGGGCCGGAAAACTGCCACTCAACGCCTTCCTGCTGTTCGTACATCGGAGGCGCCCAATCGGGAACATCGGTGAAATCCTGAAGATCAACTATATATCTTCCCGCCCAACCGCTCGGCTTTACGCCGCACATTGAAGAAAGCTGCGAATAAACCGAATCGTCGGATCCGGAGTTGAATATTCCAAGCTCCGCTATGACAGTGGCGTTGCTTTCGTACGCATACGATATAACAGACATATCGTCAACCGTGATTCCGGGATTTCGTGCGGTTGAATCGTTAAAATAGCCGTAAGTATCGTCTACTGCGCCGTAGACATCCGATACGTACATTAAATCCGGCGTGAAATCCAGTTCCGATAAATACCGTTCCGAATCTATCTGCCCCTCCGAATTCAACATAGGGCCGAAATAATCGCTTTCGGCTTTATAATACTTGCCGTCCGGCTTAACGTATTTATGATGTTCGAGCAGCCAGTAAAACCCCTGATGCTTCCGGTAAATGGCATTTGCTTCAATATCGTTGTCATCGCTGGCAATCAGAACGGTCTTATCGAGAACGGCAATATTTATCGCCTTTTTCGGCTTTATCTGCCAACCGAGAAGCAAAACAATCATTACGGTGAATATTATTCCCGGGATTAAAAAATACCACGGTACTTTTTTGTGCTTTTTAATCTTCTTAAGATCATTATTCGTCTTTTCATCCCGTTTTGCAGGGTCAAAACGAATCTCCGCGTCTGCCGCCGTATTCTCGGAATTGCCGGCTTTTATATCGTTATTCATTGATCTTTCTCCTCGACATGTTTCCTGACCTTGTCCTCGCACTCGTGCAAAGCGGCTATAATTTCAGGATCAAACATTGTTCCGCTTTGCTGATCCACATAAAACATTACCGCATCAAACGCCCACGCTTCCTTGTACGACCGCTTCGAGGTCAACGCGTCAATACAGTCGGCAACCGATACGACGCGGGCAAAACGGTTAATATCCTCACCCTTGATTTTGTTGTTGCCTGTTCCGTCGTATCTCTCGTGATGATCCTTCGCTATCAGAGCCGCCTGTTTAAGGAAATCACTGTCGAAGACAGACAGTATGGTATATCCGAAATCGGTATGCATATTGATGATTTTTCTCTCGCTCTCGCTAAGAAGCCCCGCCTTGGTCGTGATCTCGAACGGAATGGCGATTTTGCCGATATCGTGAAGCATGGAGGCCTTTGAAACGGTATCGCATACATCTTCGGGATAACCGAGGGTTTCAAGTAAGGTTTTTGTGATATATTCAACGGAAGCAAGGTGGTCCGGATTGTTGCCGGCGCTTATCTCCGTTTTTTGCGCGAGGTTTGTGAATATATCTTTTTCGAGATTGTCGTAATCGTCAGTATCGGAAAACCTCGCAAGCACTAAAATCGCGCAACTGTATAATGTGGTGATGACACTTATAAAGAAAGAATCAAGACCGTCGGTTATATTTTCAAAATGAAGTATCGAATACAAATCGTCCTGTTTGAAAAATACAAGATCAAAATAGGTTTCACAAAACAGACAGTTATTCTGCTCGGTATTGCATCTTGTTTCAATAACGCGGTAATTTACACTGCCTATTGTATCTTTACTGTATATTTCATTATACTTTTCGCCGTCTTTTTTTGCAATCACAAATGAGAAATCTTCGTCCTCAAATTGTTTTGACATATGTTCGCACAGATCGCAGAGTCCGTCAGCCAGCGCTTTGTACACTTCGGTTTCAGAATGCATCTGCGCGATGCCGCGCATTAAATCCGCCACTTTATTTACGCAGATTCTGTAATGCTCTATTTTCTCCTGAACATCGTCAGACTGATAGGAAAATTCCTTGACTATCAGGATAAAGAGCATAAAGCAAAGAAATACGAAACCGCCTATCAGCTTGCAGAACGCAAAACCGCTTCTGAATTTCAGAATCTGGAACATCGCGGTCCCGAGCACGTTTGACATCAGGAGAAGAACAAGCATTGAGAATATGCTTCTCGCGTATTGAATACGCCTGTTGAACATTTTGTGATTTTCGATAAGCAACAATACAAGGGTGACAATACAAAACGCGGAAGAAACAAAATGCAAAGCGCGAAGCAGCACCGGCTGATTAACAAAGCAGGTGGCTACGATAAGAAACGTTGACAGAAGCAGCAGTACATTTATTCTTTTATTGTTTACAGACAGAACATTTATGGCAACAACCGAAAAAAGAATAACAAGCAGGTTTTCCACAGAAACGGAAACATTGTAAAACAGAGGAATATTGATAAAATACGTATACCGCGTTAAAGCAACAATAAGTACCGTTACGGCATAAAACAAAGATAAAACGGCGGTCAGGAAAAATTTGGTGCTGCGGTGCTTTATATACCTTAAATATATAAATACGGCAAAAAAAGCAACGGATATTACAATAAGTGCGAAACAAAACACCATCCCTCCGCCGAGAACAAATCCGGGATGGCTCGTGTTTTTGCCTATTGAAACCGTAACATCCGCCGAAAAAGGAAGACGTACGGAAATCGCCACACTCACCTCAGACACGGATGCCGGTATAGTGACGGCGTTATACGCGTTGCCTACATATTGAAAGTCGGAATAATGATTGTCATATACGGTTTCACCGTTTATCACAACTTTGACCGGAGCGTAATCGGTATTGATAACGAGCGTGCGTTCCTTATCGCTTGCGGAAATATTCGAGCGCATATGAAGGTACTTGCCGATTTTTTCCTTCGGTATCGGGCTTAACGGTGTTGCCGAATTCAAATTGCCGTGAAAATCCTCCTCCGCCTTGTTGGAATAAATATAATCCCATGTGTTAAGCACCTTTGCGGATGAAAACCTGTTGTTTGAATAGGTAAACAAAAAATTAAGCGTAAGAATGACAACAAGCATAATCAGCGGGATTTCGATTAACGTGAGCAGCTCGGCGTTCTTGCCGAGCTTTTTATTCCAATCTTTAATTTTCTCAAAAACGGAATGGAGTTTTTTCATTTAACTAACGCACCTTAAAAATGGGAATACTTATCTAACAGTTTCTTAACGTCATTAACGCTGGTAACGGTGGAATTCATCGATCCGGCATTTTTTTCTTTGTACTGTTTCAGCACTTTATCGAGAATATCGTATGCTTTTATCACTTTCGCGAGGATATCCTTTAATTCCCCGTTTTCACGCTCTAATTCTTCATAAGTCGGTTTGTTCTCCACAATATACTCCTTACTAATTCGACGACGTCATCTTCATTATGACTATCTGTCCGTCGTTATCGCGAACGGTAAGCACCGTCTTGCCCAATATCTCGCTCTCGGTAGAATCGGTGTAAAACGTTGTATACGCCCTGTATGTGTTGGAACCTTGTATATCAAGTGAAACGTCGTAAAAAATCTCCGTTTCGTAAGGCGGTTCCCACATCTCAAAGCACTTTTTCGACGCATTGTACAGGTCGGATTTGGTGATATCCGTTTTAACCTCGCCGAAATCTTTTTTGATTCTCGCCCTCAGACCGTCCTCCGATACCTTGCGCAGTTTATTGCCGGAAGTCGGAATATCAATCAGATTATCATAAAACAGATGGCAAAAAGAGTATTGCACCAAAGCGTTAACCGCTATATCGTCCGGCGAATTAAACTTCTTCTGCGCCAAAAGAAACCGAAGCTCATAGCTTCTCATCGCGAGGTCGTCCCCTTTGATATAATCCGGTATGGTCTGCTCCTTTGAATCGGTCTCTCCGGACTGCTCGGAACTGCCGCCGACGACCGGGCTTTTGTTACCGCAGCCGCAAAAACAGCAAATCAGTACGGCGGTAAGGATACTTAAAGCAACTATCCTGATGTATTTTTTTGATCTTACACTGTACAAATACACCGTCTATCCCCCTTTGTTACTCTGTTTTTCAAACGCAAAAGACTGCACAGATAAAAATGTGCAGTCGACTTACTAAACATATCGTTTCAATTATTCTATCAAACCAGCGGGACGCCGACATTATCTAATCGTTCTGTGTCAGAGCTTCTGCCAAAAGTTTACTTCTTTCTTCAAATGATAATCTGCTTTTCCTGCCGAATCTTGAATAATCGGAAGCGCGCTCGATAACCTCTTTGGTTATTCTTTTCGGTTTCCCCGCAGAAACCGCGGGTACTGTTTTTAAGACCTCCGCCTTACCGGCAATTTCATCTGCGCCGGCGGCAGGCACGATATCGGCAACATCCGCGCCGTCCTTATTCTCATCCGCGGTTCCGGGATTCGCCACGGCACGAACGTTTACTATTTCTTCACGGATAAGCTCGTGGTCTTTTAAGACGTCGCCGATTTCACTTATAATTCCGATAAGCCGGCGGTCTAAGCCCTTAAGCATCTGCTTTGTGACATCGGCGGAATGCTGATTTGATTCGGGCGCGTCCCTATAAATCTCATCAATTTTCTGAAACGCCGCCAGGCTTTCGGAAATATCTCTTTTCAGTTCAACATTTTCGGCGTTGAGCTCCGCCACCCGCTTTTCCAATTCGGAAATTCTTACGGCAGTATTCTCAACCTCGTTTTGTAACCATGTGTTTTCTTTTTCGGAAGCATCCGGTTTCACTTGAATTCCGTCAACAGTTCCCATTTGCTTTTCACCCCGCCGAAAACCGTATTTTCAAAGCCTTCCATACGGATATCCACCGGAGCGTTTTAACCGTATCAGTAATTCCAGGTATAATCGTTTACGCTTGTTAAAAGCTCGCTTTCATACACACCCTCGCCGCTGTTGTTGGAAACAAGGATATCGGCGCTTTCCGCAAACTGATAGTTAATGTAAGCTTTGCAGGTAACGGTTGTGCCGAGCGGAAGGTTGACCGAAAGGCTCTCGACCGGTGTGCTCAACACATTGTCGATTCCGGTCTGCTTGTTATAATCGCCTTTTGCAAAGTGGAAACGGTAAGCCATAAAGAAGTTGTTAACATCGGTTTCAAGATGGGAATCCGAAGCGTCGCAATTAACGATTATCATTTTGGCTTCGTTATCTATAATGTCAATACCTTTTACGGTATAACGGTCGGGATCAGCCGCCGCTGCCGCTTTAAGCTCTAAAAACTCTTTGTTGTGTACCGCTTTCATTCTGTAAACAACAGTACCGCAGATTCCGTTGCCGTTTTCATCGTAGATTCCGTTTTCCCAGTTAACCGTGCACATCTGGAAAAGATATTCCTTGCCGACTTCGATTTCTTTCATTTCGCCGCCGTAATATACGGAACCGTCTTCAAACTTGACCGCCATTTTCCTCGGCGCGTCAATTCTGATGGTTGCGGCTTCACCGGTAACAGTGCCGGCAGCTTCACCGGTAGCAGCACCGGCGGCAGCGCCGCTGTTATTCGTGTTTGCCGAAGCAGCCGCCGAAGCGCTGTCGGAAGTGCCTTTTACAAAGTGGCTGTAATTGCCGTCAATATAAACCTTCATTACGCCGGCTTCGGACGAAACGGTAACCTTTGCTTTTGAACCGTTTGTGTTCGGCGTATACTTGATTCCCTCACCTTTAAGAACCTCAAATTTCTTAGTAGCGTTTGCCAAAGACGGATCGGCGTTCTTTGCCTGATCAATGATTTCATCGTCTGAGCGGGCGTCATCGGCAGGAACCCAAACAAGGGCGCCGGTTGCCTGCTTTACCCAGAAAATGACAGATCCGGTCAGGTCATACTCGCTCGCGCCCTGCATATGCTCGGAATACTCAATATCCGAATCAGCGTAGGTAACTACACTCATACCGGCCAGCAATGCAACCACCGCGGCAAGAGCAAGCACAATCGAAACAACTTTTTTCATAACAATAACTCCTTTTTTCATCGCGGTGGACAAAAAAAACAGCCCGCCGCAAAATCAATATGATTTGCAGCCAGACTGTCATGGTAAATACTTTAGACTCTTGAGCTTTCCGTCCCTGCGTTTCCACAGGTTTGGCTTTTAACTTTATATTCACATTATATTCAACCGTATCGCATTTGTCAAGTGTTTTTTTAAAGAATTTTTTCGCGCATTAAAAAACGGAGCGCTCCCGCCGTCACAAGAGCGGCTTTGCGCCCTTTTACAGGGAAAGACCGGCGTCCTTCTCACACCTGCCGACACACATATATAGATATAATAAACCGGCGCAACCGAAAAAAATCGCATAAAAATGCGTTTTTATTCAAAAAAATTGTTGACAAATCCGCATTACCGATATATAATAATAGCGGATAAAAAAGGCAAAACTGTCGAAAGGCAGTGACGCAAAGCAAAGAGCCTACGGTGTTTTCACACTATGGTAGTCTGGTTGCATCCGCGTGTATAGGTCTAATGCACGTGGGATTTTTTGTGTCCTGGACACAAGAAAGGATATGCGATTATGAAAAAAATTCTTTCAGCACTGATTGCTGTGGCCCTGCTGGTTACGGTCTTTTGCCTGCCTGCCGGCGCTTATACGGGTCACGCAAACACAGGCGATACTATCGCCTTCAAAGGTGCAACGGCTTCCGATGCCTTCGGCGGTCTGCTTGACTGGTCGGGTATCGTGTTCGGAAACGTAAACAACGTTATCGATGTTGAAGGCACTCTTGCCGTCGGCGGTAATTTCGTTTCCAACACCGGTTTCTCAGCCAACAGCGGCGCCTACGGCCAGTCACCGGCATCCACCGATGATGTTGCGCTTCTTGTAAACGGCAATATAAATATCAGCGGCTACGGTAACGTTTGGGGTCAGACGGTCGTCGGCAACGCGGACGGCAACACCTATCGCCTTTCCAACGTAACCGCTTCTGAAACAACCAACGCGAAGTACACCGTCGCGAACACAGCGCAGTATTTTGCAAATGCTTCGAGCACTGCTTACGCCGTCAGGTCTTCCATCGCATCAATGCCGGTTAACGGTGTTTGCGAATCGGCATACGGCACATATACGTTCGTCGGCGATCCCGCCGCCAATGTGTTGGTTTATAACGTAAACGATTCGAATTTCAATTCGTATCTCTTTGATTTCACTATTGCTGACGGTCAGACCGTTATCGTTAATCTTACGACAGCCGACGCCATCAATTTGAAATACGGCGCTTGCAGAATAAACGGCAGCATGGATCCGGATTATCTCAGGGATTACAACCGCAATATCATAATAAACGTTCCCAATTCCACCGAGATAACGATGACCTCATGCGAACTGTACGGCATCCTTTTGGCGCCTGACGCCAACTTGAACGGCAAAGGTTCCAATGTATGCGGAACTTCAATCCTGAACGGTCTTACGGGATCGAACGGCTTTGAGCTTCACGTCGGCTACAACAACAGCTTTGCTCCGGCTATTGCCTCTGCGGCTTCCGCTTCCGGCAGTCCTGCTTCCGGCGGCGCCGCTTCCGGCAGTCCTGCGTCCGGTGGTGCTGCGTCTTCTTCAACCGCTTCCGGTGAAACGGTCGGCATAAGAATTGACGTTCCCCGCAAAATGGCTGTTGCTTTTGAGGATGGCACCGTTTACTACGGCGGCGAGATGAAAGAGGTCGAAGTCGGCAAAGAGTATCCTTTCCAGATGTGCGCGGTAAACTGGGATAACGGCATTTACGATGAAAACGGCAACGGAATCTGCGGTACTGTTGTTTACAGAATGAAAGTGGTACACAACAAAGAGTTTTTAGAGCTCAAAGCGGCAGCGGCGGCTGATCCCGACCGTTATACCGTAAAGGGTATCGACATCATAGATAACGAAGCCAAAATCATCATCGTTAATTGCGACGCTTCGGATTCCCACCTTGAAACAGACGTAAACAACTTCTTTGTAGCGTACCGTTTCCACTTTGCGAAAGGCGACTATAACAAGAAGACCGGCATTGAGAACGTCATCAACACCCCTCTTGAGAGTCTTTCGGTTAACCTCCCCGCCGGTTCCACGATCACCTGCAACGCTTATAACGGCGATGTAATGATCGATACCGAGAACGTGTTTATCACCGTTAACTCCGGCGAAGGCATTTACGATGACGTATACCTCACCAGCGTAAACGACTACACCTGGAATCACTGATTCCAAAAGTAAAAAAAATTTGGCGGCGTCGTACCTGATCGGTACGGCGCCGTTTTTTGTGTTTACCAAATAATCAATACTTCTATCCCCTGTTACAGCCGGAATTTACCCGGATTATTTTTTTGTTAATTCAAAGCTTTTTGCCAACAGCGCCATAACGCCGTCGTCCGTTAAAGCGTCGTCAAGTGAAACCGAAATCCAGTGTTTGCGGTTCATGTGGTAGGCGGGATATATACCTGTCTGCCGCGTAAGCTGTTCAATCATATCCGGCTCGGATTTCAGGTTGATGATGTCGACAGTGCTATTGTCACCGCCCTTTGTTATAAGCCGGCGCCTGACGTTCATAATAAGCGCAAACCACTTAAGGTTATCAGCATGGCGGAAGACCCCGCAGCTTTGGTATTTACTCTGCTTCCAGGGAAAGTCCGGCGCAACGCCAAACGCTTCCGATATCCGCTCGGCAATACGGTTTGCCTGATCCGACGCGAATAACACGTCCTTACAACACCCGCCCGCGATGCTTTCGAGTAATGCCTCATAAGCCAGCCTGACCGAGTTGACATAACCGCCGCTGAAGGAGTCGATACGAAGCGGTCTGTATTCTTCGTCGTTCATTTTGTCTACGACGGTGCAGTCAAACGCGCCGTTATCAAAAATAATAACGGTTGCGGAAAAATCTCCGTTCATAAAATCGGTTTCGTATCGATAGGCGCCGCCCGTCTTTATAAAGCCGAAATCAAGCATTTTTCGGGGCTCAAACCGCCTTCCGGCGAACACTTTTTCCTCTATGGTCATATATATATCCTCTGTAAGTAAAAATTCGTCAGAGCGCGTTTTTGGGGCAGTTTTTAACACATTCCATACACAGAATACACTCTGTCCCGTTTTTACGTTTTCTTGAATTATCCGTAACATCGACGCCCATCGGGCACACCTTCCCGCACTTTCCGCATGATACGCATTTGCTCTTGTCGCATTTTATCCTGATCAGGGAGAAGTAGCTCATGGGCTTTAAGAATACCGCGACCGGACAAATATATTTGCAAAACGCCCTATTGTCTTTAAGCAGGAACGCCATGGTGATTCCGACACTGTAATATGCGAAATTGCCTATGATGAACGCCCAAAACATGATCTTCTCAATATTTCCTGCTTTTGCGAGAAAGAGCGCCGCCACAAAGATCAGCGATGCCGTAAATGTGATATACCTTATCCATCCAATCGTTTTTCCGGGCTTTTGCGGAGTTTTATAGGGAAGAAAATCAAGAACCATTGCCGTCCAGCAGGCATAGCCGCACCATCCGCGACCAAAGAGCAGCGGTCCGAAAATTTTGGCAACGGCATAATGGATTGTCGCCGCTTCAAAAACGCCAGTAAACAGATAATACCAGAAGCCCTCTATCTGCATATTCTCCCCGCATATAAGTCCAAGGTATATGAGCATATATAGCCCGACGAGCAGCTGGGTAATTCTTCTGGCGTATCTGTTCTTTCTGATGAACATAAATATACCGAGAGAGATTGAAATTCCGATATAAGAAAAGTTAAAAAAATAAAACAGGTTATCTTTTGTCAGCCATAACGCAACCGCAATTACTTCAAAAACCGCGAAAATTGTGACCGGCGCTAAATATTTCTTTATCGCTTGCATTTCATCACCCCGGATAAAGGATAGCATAAGATTCAAAACTTTTCAAGTTGTATTGTACTTTCAGGGCGGTTATATTTACCGCATAAACTGCACAGAAGCGTAATATAACTCGTCCGAAGGACGAATATAACTGCAGCGCAATATAACTCGCCGCAGGCGAACAGAACTGAAAAAAGCGCTTTTGTCGGTAGACAAAAGTCGCTTTTTTCATGTATAAGTCCGCCATAATGATACGTAAACCAAAGTAAG
Organism: Clostridiaceae bacterium; assembly: GCA_016287385.1. Classification (GTDB taxonomy): domain Bacteria; phylum Bacillota; class Clostridia; order Oscillospirales; family Acutalibacteraceae; genus UBA737. Next base: position 179,541 of record JAEEWM010000017.1, read on the forward strand.
TCAGCCAAAATGATACAGGGAGTTATTTTAATATATCGGCAGCTTCGCTGTTTCTTGCTAATCCTCTTCGTCCCACGGATTTGGTTTGCGAATCGGCGGTAAAATGCTATCCGGTGGAATAAGGGGTTTTGGTGGAATTAAACTGTCCGGTGGAATAAGCCCTTCAGGAACACCCGCTTGACGCAGTCTGTTTTTGAAATCGTTTTTGTAATCGTCAAACATAACATATCTCCTTTCAAAGAATTATCTTTTCGTCTGTAATAAATATTAATTTTTAACGGGTTGTACTCCAATCTGCACCAGCCTCAGTGCTTTTTTCGATTAATTCATCAATATACTCTCTGGTCTTCTGTTTTTCTTCACCGTTCATCTCATCCCATTTTTTGTTTTTCCAAGAATCATCTTCTGTATCACCTCCTGATCCGCATGCAACAAAAAATATAGAAATTAGCACGACCAAAAACAAACATAAAAGTTTTTTCATCCATTCCACCTCCTTAATAAAAAAGTGCGCAGCCGAAGCTACGCACTGAAAAACGCATAACTCCCGCTTGCGCCACACAAGTTTGCAATCTACAAGAGAAATACAAATTTGAGAGAATGCATTTTTACCGAAAGTAAAAATACTCCTCCTGCAAATTGCATATTAACTTGTGTGGCAACATTAGTTTACCACAAAAGGCGAAAAAAAGCAAGATAAAAGAAAATCGGGCGGATGCCCGAATGAAGAGTGATATTTGCGCTACCCGCGCAAGTGATGATATGCCTTGCGGCATAGTGATGATGCTCCCGCTGGTCGCAGTGATGAGATGTGTTCCTTTTCACTTGCCGAAGGCAAACATCACGTCCGAAGGATGCATCACGCACGAAGTGTTCATCACGTTCCGCGAAGACGGAACACATCGTTCAAAAAACGCATCTTTTGGTAGACAAAAGATGCGTTTTTTGTGGTGGGAGAGGATGGATTCGAACCATCGAAGTCGAAGACAACAGATTTACAGTCTGCCCCCTTTGGCCACTCGGGAACTCTCCCATATAAATATTAAGTTATCCGCAAAGTCCTGAACAAGCGGTGGAGCTGGTGGACGGACGCATCCTTTCTTCGAAAGTCTGCCGTGCTTGCGGCATAGCCGCTTCACACTTCGCAACTAAAAACATCACACCGTGATGTTTTCTTGACGTTGCTCACCCTCTTAGGGTTCAAGTCCGCTCAAGACTCAATCAAAATGGTGGAGCTGGTGGACGGACTTGAACCCCCGACCTGCTGATTACAAATCAGCTGCTCTACCAACTGAGCTACACCAGCCAATTTCGCGCCCAATAAATATACCATATTTACGGTATAAAGTCAAGGAAAATTTTAATATTATACAACAAAAAATGTCCCCGGGAGATTCACCCGGGGACGCATGCGATTTTTAATCTCTTCTGTACTTCTTGCGGGCGGTGTAGCTTGTATGAAGAGCGTGGTGAGCTTTGGGTCCGCCGAAGCCGTCGAACCACTCGCTGTAAATCATCTTTATAGCGGGCGACTCGTGGGACATACGAAGCGGCATATCCTTATCCTGATCGTAAAGAACCTTTGCGCGAACAGCTTTAAGATCGACCGTGTCGCGTACGTGCTGCGGCTGTATGGGCTGTCCGCCGCCGTTTACGCAACCGCCGGGGCAACCCATTATTTCAATGAAGCCCCAGCCGTTCGGATTACCGGCTTTAAGCTGATCCATAACGTATTTTGCCGCCGCGGCGCCGGATGCGACCGCAAGTTTAAGGTCGGTACCGGCAACATTAACGGTTGCCTCTTTAAGTCCCTTTGTTCCCCTTACCGCCTCAAGGTCAATAGCAGTCGTAGCGCCGTTGAGCCAGGCGTTGGCGGTACGAACCGCCGCCTCCATAACGCCGCCGGTAGCGCCGAAGATAACGGCAGCGCCGGTATCCTCGCTAAGCGGACTGTCAAACTCTTCATCGGGAAGGTTTACAAAGTCAAGTCCTGCGCGCTCGATCATCCTGCCGAGTTCACGGGTGGTGATAGCGATATCAACATCGGGAACGCCGGCGGCAGACTCATCATCTCTGCCTATTTCAAACTTCTTCGCAGTACAGGGCATTACTGAAACGCTGACGATATCTTTCGGGTCAACGCCGTTCTTTTCAGCCCAGAAGGTCTTAATAACCGCGCCCATCATCTGCTGAGGTGATTTGCAGGTGGAAAGGTGGCTGAGCAAATCGGGATAATAGAGCTCACAGAACTTGACCCAACCGGGTGAGCAAGAGGTTATCATCGGCAGAACACCGCCGTTCTTAATGCGCTCAACAAGCTCGTTTGCCTCTTCAACTATCGTAAGGTCGGCGCTGAAATCGGTATCGAATACCTTATCAAAGCCCATACGGCGAAGAGCCGCCGCCATCTTGCCCTCTACGTTGGTGCCTATCGGCATACCGAAGCACTCGCCCAAAGTGGCGCGAACGCTCGGAGCGGTCTGTACGATAACGGTCTTTGAAGGATCGGCAAGCGCCGCCCAGATTTTATCGGTATCGTCACGCTCGGTAAGAGCGCCGGTCGGGCAAACCACGGTGCACTGACCGCAGGAAATACACGGAGTATTGTTAAGCGAAAGATTAAATGCCTGGCCGATATTAGTATCTATACCGCGGTCGTTAGCGCCTATTACGCTTACATACTGCTCACGGCAGGCGGCAACGCAGCGACGGCAAAGGATACATTTGTTATTATCCCTTACAAGGTGAGGTGTTGAATAATCAAGCTCATACTGCGGCTTAAAGCCCTCAAACGTGCTGTCCTCAACGCCGTAGTCACGGCAAAGCTTCTGCAGTTCGCAGTTTGTGGAACGCTTGCAGGAGAGGCACTTCTTGTCGTGGGTCGAAAGGATAAGCTCAAGAGTGGTCTTTCTCGCCTTCTGGATTTTCTCGGAATTGGTGAGCACTTCCATACCCTCGCTTACCGGATAAACGCAGGCGGTTACCATACGGAAACCTCTGCCTTCGTTTGCCTCTACAACGCAGATACGGCAAGCGCCGATCTCGTTTTTCTCTTTCATAAAGCAGAGCGTGGGGATTTCCAGACCAGCCTTGCGCGCGGCTTCCAATATAGTGGAGCCCTTGGGTACGCTGACTTCGATACCGTTTATTTTAACATTTATCATATCCATTATTCTCGGCTCCTTTCTTATTGCTTGCTTATTGCGCTGAACTTACAGTTCTGCATACATACGCCGCATTTAATGCACTTGCTCGGATCGATTTCATAAGAGGGAAGCTTATGACCTTCCGCAACGTAATCGGTCTTGTGTATTGTAGAAACGGGGCAATTCTTGGCGCAAAGGCCGCAACCGATACATTTGTTCTTATCAATAGTATAAGTAAGAAGGTCTTTACACACACCCGCAGGGCACTTCTTATCAACAACGTGAGCGATGTACTCTTCACGGAAGAACTTAAGTGTTGCAAGTACCGGGTTCGGAGCAGTCTGTCCGAGACCGCAGGCGGAATTTGCCTTAATATAGTAGCAAAGCTCTTCGAGCTTATCGATATCCTCCATAGTACCCTTGCCGCTTGTGATTTTTTCAAGCATCTCAAGGAGTCTCTTAGTACCTACACGGCAAGGAGTACACTTACCGCAAGACTCATCAACGGTGAATTCAAGGAAGAATTTAGCTATATCAACCATACAGGTATCTTCATCCATAACGATAAGACCGCCGGATCCCATCATACAACCGATAGCCGTGAGATTATCATAGTCAATCTCGGTATCGATAAGTGAAGCCGGTATACAACCGCCTGAAGGACCGCCCGTTTGCGCTGCCTTAAACTTCTTACCGTTCGGAATACCGCCGCCTATATCATAAATAATCTGGCGAAGCGTTGTTCCCATCGGAACTTCAACAAGACCGGTATGCTTAATTTTACCGCCGAGTGCAAATACCTTTGTGCCTTTAGATTTTTCAGTACCCATAGAAGCAAACCAATCGGCGCCCTTGAGGATTATCTGAGGAACGTTCGCGAAGGTTTCAACGTTGTTTTCAACGGTTGGCTTACCGAAAAGTCCCTTAACTGCCGGGAACGGCGGACGAGGCTTAGGCTCGCCGCGATTACCTTCGATAGAAGTCATAAGCGCGGTTTCCTCACCGCAGACGAACGCGCCGGCGCCAAGGCGGATGTAAAGCTCAAACTCAAATCCCGAACCGAATATATCTTTACCGAGAAGTCCGTATTCATGCGCCTGATCAATCGCGTGCTGTAATCTTGCAACCGCGATAGGATACTCTGCACGAACATATACATAACCCTTTGTAGCACCGATAGCATAACCGGCGATTGCCATAGCTTCGATAATACAATGCGGATCGCCCTCAAGGACTGAACGGTCCATAAACGCACCCGGGTCGCCTTCGTCGGCGTTACAAACAACGTACTTCTGGTCTGCCTTATTAGGAGCACAAAGCGACCATTTTACGCCTGTCGGGAAACCGCCGCCGCCACGGCCGCGAAGACCTGACTTTTTAATCTCCTCGATTACCTGCTCAGGAGTCATTTCAGTAAGAACTTTACCGAGAGCAGCGTAACCGTCAACCGCTATATACTCTTCGATATTCTCCGGGTCAATAACACCGCAGTTACGGAGAGCTACACGGTTTTGAGCCTTATAGAAATCGGTATCGTTAAGAGATACTGAACCGTTAAGCTCCTCTTTGGGAATGCTTGTTTCGTCATAAACCAGACGGTCAACAATACGGCCCTTAAGCAAATGCTCCTCAACGATTTCCGGAACATCCTCAGCCGTTACCTGGCTATAAAAAGTGCCTTCCGGATAAACGATAACAACCGGACCCAATGCGCACAAACCGAAACATCCGGTTTGAACGAGTTTTACTTCGCCGGCAAGACCGTTTTCTTCAATACTCTTTTTGAAAGCCTCCTGGATTTTTTTGCTTCCCGAAGAAGTACATCCGGTACCGCCGCAGACAAGAACTTGCGAACGAATCATAAGTTTACCTCCAAATTAAAGTTCTCCCTTATTGAGAGTGTATTCTGTAAGCACCTTGCCACCCTGAAGATGACTTTCGGCAACTTCTCTTGCTTTTTCAGCGGTCATTTTAACATAGGTAACCTTTTCCTTACCCGGCTCAAACACTTCTACAACCGGTTCAAACTGGCATATACCTATGCAACCTGTCTGAGAAACGGAAACCTTATCGGATAATCCGAGATCGTTTACGCTCTCAACGAGCGCATTAAGGACCGGACGCGCGCCTGCCGCAATACCGCATGTTGCCATACCTACGACAACTCTTATATCGCTTGTGCCTTCGCGAAGAACGACTTTGTTCTTCATTCTGTCCTTAATTGCCTGAAGTTCTGCTAATGATTTCATAGTTTAATTCATCCTTCCTAAAATGCAATTATATAAATTAAAATTTAGCCAAATTGATCGTACTGCTCTTTTAAATATTCTTCTATCCACTTTATAACATCATATTCACCGAGTGAAACATCACCCAACACTTCCCTCAGTTCCCGTGTGTCGAGTTTTACCACATTACCGTTAAACGAATGGGTGAACAAAAAATCGGTATCCGGATGACCTTGAATAAGCGTTGTGACCGAAGAAACAACATCGCCAAGCGGCGTAAAATCAAGATGATTTTTATAAAATGACGCCGAAACAACCGTTCCGTGTTCGCTCTTATACTGCTCGGATGATTTTGAAACTATACTGAAGCTGCCCCCCGTTTGCTCGGCGGCAAGCTTCAAAAGCGGAACACCGAGACCTACTTTTCTTGTTGTTCGGGTAGTATAAAACGGATCTGTTACGGCTTTTACAGTTTCTTCACTCATACCGCAACCGTCATCTATGATTTTAAGGGTAAGCAGTTCATCTGTTTCATCTATTGATATTTGCGTAAGCGCAGCTCCCGCTTTAACGGAATTTTCAGCCACATCAAGTATATTAAGTGATAATTCTTTCATAAGTTACCTTAATTTTTCAAACAACTTACTTCTTACAAAAGCCGTACTGTAAGGCTCGTCTTCAAGCTCAAAATAATTTTCCTTATCCCGCATATCGGTGAGATAATGCGCATCGCTGCTTATTATTAATAGCTTATCGTTGAGCTTATATTCATTCAAATACTTTTCAACATTCTCATGACTGTTTATCTCAATACATTTAAAATAAGGCGTTAAAGGGAAAGTACCTAAAACCGATATGATACCGTTTGCCTGCCTGTCAATATGCGCGGGATAGCAAATCCCGCCGTAGGGTGACACCAGATTCGGAACATCTTCAACCGATACATCCGTAGCGTTTGAAAGGAAATGCTCCTCTTCGCCTATGATATTATCCTCACCGTCAAGAATTAACTGATTACCGAAAATATCGGTGCGGTTTTTTATAAGAACTCTATGCGCCTGCAACATTTCATCAAACGCCATAGCGTTTTCAAGCTCTTCAAAAAGGCATATAACATGTATATCCTCAGCGGTAGTAAGCTCCATACCGGCTACCGGTATTATGCCGTATCTACGGCACGCCTCAAAAAACGCCGGGCAGTTTTTACAGGAATTATGATCGGTTAAAGCGACAATATTCAATCCGCACAAAGACGCCATACCGGCGATATTATTCGGGGTGTTATCATCATCCGCACAGGGAGAAAGGCAGGAATGAATATGCATATCATAATAATAGCGGTTCATTAAACCTTACCTACAAGTTCTGTTGCCGTTTCGTAAGCCGGAAGCTCGGATTTCAGTATATTCACGCCTTTGGCTGTTGCTGTTTTTATGAGCTCATCATCAAGCGTGACGCCCTCGGCGAGTATTACACAGGCAACATCCGCTAAAGACGCAACCGCGATGACATTTACATTACTCATAATCGTTATCCAGGCGCTGTCGGCACGGGCTCTGCCCATAACCCAGCTCAGCAAATCACCGATATACGCACCCGAAACCTGTCTATCGCCATCAGGCATACACAACACTTCAAAGCCGCATAATGACGCCAACTCAACGACCTTCATCCTTAACACCTTCGATATGCCCATCCTTTATTATCGGGCAGGCATCAATAGTCATCTTCCCTTTTACTATATCTTCCGCAAGCGCCCTGCAATTAGGTGCGCCGCAAGCGCCGCAGTCAATATTAGGCAGCTCTGATTTTATTCGCTGTATATCCGCCATCATACGCATAGACTCGGATATATTATGACTAAGCTGCGTTATCGGCGCATACTCCGGAAGATCGTTGAAAAGATATCCGTCCGGTATGTAATCATCTGACGCGGCGTTATTTCTTGAAACCGGAAGTCCCCGCCTTAAAGACCTGAGCCGCGCTTTCGCTATAAAAGGATTCTGAATTGTAAGCACTCCGCCTACGCATCCGCCCGGGCAGGCATTAAGCTCAATAAAATCAAGTTGAGAAATATTGCCGTTTTCGAGCTGATCGAGAACTCTTATAACATTCTCGATACCGTCCGCCGCAAGATATTTTTCGTTAAAAATCGCAGTCGCCTCTCCGCCGGAGCTTGCCCAGCTAAGACCGATTATGCCCGATTCGCAAAGATTCTCAGTATCGTTCGTGCGTTTCATCTCGTTAACGAGTTTAAAATAAACATCACTTATGGATACTACAACATCGACTTCACTTTTATAATCAGCAAATCCGTTATTTACATAGCTTACCTTTGCCGGACACGGGGATATAAAGCAAACGCCGATATCCTCGCTTTTTAGCTCCGGGTGAGCTTTCATAGCGCGTTTTCTCGCAAGCCGTGCCGCAACCTCCATAGGGGGCAGCATGTGCAGAATATTACCGCTGAGCGAAGAAAATCTTAACTGAATAAGTCTTATTATTACCGGACAGGCGGAAGAAATAACGGGCTTTCTAATACCCTCTGTTTTGAGATACATTCTCGTATACGCGGAAACCAGCTCCGCCGCCTTCGAAACTTCAAAAACATCGTCAAATCCGATTTTCAAAAGTCCGTTAAGCACATAATCAATATCATCGAGATTTTCAAACTGACCGTAAAGAGTAGGAGCAGGTAAAGCAATTTTATACTTGAACGCATCCATGGCATCAAGCTTTGAGCATACCGCTTTTTTAGCCTGATACGGACAATTCCTTATACACTCGCCGCAATCAATGCACCTTTTGCCCTCAATTACAGCGTGACCGTTTTTTATCCTTATCGCCTCGGTAGGACAATGCTTCAGGCAAGTGGTGCAACCTTTGCATTTTTCAACATCCAGTAAAACGGAATGTTTGTATTCGTTCATAATGTTACACCCTTTAACAATGAGTGTCAGGCTATGTTAATCTTCATTGTGACCGTAGTCCCCACCCCGACGGTAGAATCTATTTTCATATCATCGGTATAGCGCTTCATATTGGGCAAACCCATACCGGCACCGAAGCCGAGGGATCTTGTTGAATCGGAAGCGGTAGAATACCCTTCCTTCATAGCCATATCTATATCTTTTATTCCGGGCCCATTATCTGCGAGAATAATCTCAACACAGTCCTCATAAACCTTAACATCGGCGGTGCCGCCGTTTGCATGAATAACCATATTGATCTCACCCTCATACATCGCGATGGAAACGCGCCGTATGATTTCCGGAGAAAGCCCTAATTGCCTTAAATTGTTTTTGATTTGTACAGAAGCTTGACCGGCGGTGGAAAAATCATCGCCGTTAATATCAAAATGAAATACTAATGGTTCGCTCAATCTTTAACCTTATTTCCTACAAGACCGTTGGAATACAAAAGACCGCAAGCCTCATAAAGCCTTTTATTACATTTCATAACTACAATGCCGCTTTCTTTTGCCAAATCAAGCATCTCTTTTGTAGGGGTTTTAGAGCGAACAAAAACTATACAAATCATATCCATCATTTCCGCTGTTCTTACGACCTGCGGATTTACAAGACCGGTCAAAAGGACTGCCTGATCCTTTACATAAGCCAACACATCGCTCATAAGATCGCAACCGCAGGCCGAATAGGCATCCCGTTCGAGATTCTGCTCGCAACAAAGAACCTCCGCACCGATCAAATCTTTAATTTCTCTTATTGTCATACACAGTACCAATATCAGATAAACTTACGCTCCGTACTTTGCCAGGATCTTCGGCACATCATCAGGAGTAAGCTTACCGTAAACCTCATCATTGACTGTAAGAACAGGGCCTAATCCGCAAGCACCGATACAACGGCACGCGGTAAGAGAAAACTTACCATCCGCAGTGCATTCATCAACACCGATGCCGAGCTTTTCGGAAAGCCCGTCACATATAGCCTGAGCGCCCTTAACATAGCAAGCTGTACCGAGACATACGGATATATTGTATTCACCCTTAGGGGCGAGCGAAAACTGAGCATAGAAGGTAGCTACGCCGTAAATCTTTTCCAGCGGCACTTCCATGCCCTCGGATATCATTTCCTGCACTTCAAACGGCAGATAACCATAGATATCCTGCGCTTTTTGCATAACAACCATAAGGTTACTTTTGTCGTGTTTTAACTCGTCAATAACCTTTTTAAGTTGCGCCTCCTGCTCGGCGGTGCCGCGAAAAGGAAGCTTACTGATTTTTTTCTTCATTAACGGTTCCTCCCTATAAAATATATAACGATATGCCGCAAGGACATAATTATCGTTATATTATTATCAATATAAATAATAGCACACTTTTCACGTTTTGAAAAGTGTTTTTTTATATTTTTCCAAAATAATAATTATTATGTTAAAAATCGGCGTTTTTTAGTGAAAAATGTATAAAAATTCCCGACTCGCGCCAGTCAGGCGCGTTCGGGAATTATTGTTCTTAAAATTTTAACGTTTTATTCCGCAATTCCGGCAAACGCTTTAAGCCATTCACGTTTCATAAGCTCGTATCCCATAGCGGTGGGATGAACACCGTCGGCAAGCCAGTAAGAGGGCTCTTCAAGCTCGCACGCCTTATCAAACTTATCCTGCAGTTCAACAAAAACGAGTCCGTGCTTCTGCGCCACTCTGCGGGCGGCCTTTGCCATTTCGCCGACGCCTGTTCTGAACTTTTCAAAACGGTCGGGCTGCTCGGGCGTGTTGTCGGTCGCGCTCGCGCGAAGCACGAACGGCTCAAGTATCATGATTTTTATGTCGGGAAGCTCGGCTTTTACCTCTTCGATAAACATATTATAGACTTTTTCATATCGCTCAAGTCCCGTGCCGTTGGCCCAGTCTATCCCGTGCCATATATCGTTTACGCCGATAAGAATGCTCATATAATCGGGTTTTAAGTTTAATGTATCGTTTACTATGCGCGCATACATATCGATAACACGGTTACCGCTGACGCCGCGGTTATAGAAAACGTATTTGCCGGGATAATCGAAACCGAGCTGCGCCTTTATATAAGTGGCATAGCCGCAACCGCTGTTGAAATCGTTGGTTTTACACCTGTCCGCGTCGGTGATGGAATCACCCTGAAACAGAATAACTTTTGCCATAATAATTTCTCCTTTTCAAGTACATGTTAACACTATATCGCACCGAATACCAAATGTCAAGACCGTAAGCTACATCAGCCCCGCGTGCTTCAGCGTTTCGCTTAAAACCTCGCCTATACTCTCTCTGAAAACGAGCGTTGCCCTGCTGTCGTACTGTGTTTGCTCGCGGTTTATAAGAACGATGTCTCTTCCTCTGAAGAAGCGGATAAAGCCCGCCGCGGGATATACCGCGAGCGAGGTGCCGCCGATTATGAGAAGGTCAGCCGAAGCGATAGCCGCGACCGCCGAATCTGTCACCGCTTCATCTAACGGCTCTTCGTACAAAACGACGGCGGGTTTTATGACGTGTCCGCATTTTTCGCAGTGCGGCACACCGCCGCGAAGCGCCTTTATTTTCTCAACCGGCATAAAGGTTTTACATGTCGGGCAGTAATGCTTTTGCACCGTGCCGTGGAGCTCAATCACGTTTTTGCTGCCCGCCTGCTGGTGAAGTCCGTCTATATTCTGGGTAACGACCGCTTTGAGTTTTCCCGCCTCTTCAAGCCGCGCAAGAGCAAAATGCGCCCGGTTAGGCGCGGCTGATGTATTAAGAAAGTAATTGTAATAAAAATCGTAGAATATATCGGGGTGCGCCTCGAAAAAGCTTCGGCTCAGTATCGTTTCGGGCGACACCCCGTACTGCTTTACGGTATTGTAAAGGCCGTCCTCGCTCCTGTAATCCTTCATGCCGCTTTCGGTAGAAACTCCCGCGCCGCCGAAAAAAACGATGCTTTTGCTTTCTTTTATCAGTTCGGCAAACGCCGCTGTTTTATCATTATTCATAAATGCCGCCCCCTTATATTTGATAATACCACAACTCAATGAAATTTACCATATATATAATAAAATTTCCGGGCCGCCGAAACGGCGACCCGGGGAAAGCGGTCATAATCCGCGTTATTTCATAAACTCATACATAGCGCGGTTGCACATATAAACGTCCAGCTTGGCGGTTATTTCAAAGGGCGCGTGCATAGAAAGCACCGGAACGCCTAAATCCACAACGTCAACGCCGAGATTGGCAATATACATCGCGACCGTTCCGCCGCCGCCCGCGTCTACCTTGCCGAGCTCGCCGGTCTGCCAGATGATACCCGCCTTATCAAGCATTGCGCGCACTTTCGCCACATATTCAGCCGAAGCGTCGCTCGTACCGTATTTGCCGCGCGAGCCGGTGTACTTCGTGACGACTACGCCGTGGTTAAGATAACTCGCGTTGCGCTTCTCCATAACGTCCTGGAAGGTCGGATCCATGCCGGCGTTTACATCGGCGGAAAGACAGCTTGAATGGCGAAGCGCCACGGTTTCATCCGAGCCGTCGTTAAGGCATATATCGTGTATTACGTGAGATAAAAACTGCGAATTAAGACCGGTGTTGCCGTCGGAACCGATTTCCTCTTTATCCGCCAGTATCGCAACGGCGGTTTTCTTCGGCTTCTTCACTTCGAGCACCGCGGAAAGCTCGCTGTAAGCGCAGACGCGGTCATCCTGACCGTAAGAGCCGACAAGCGAACAGTCAAGACCGATATCGGTCGCCTTATATACCGGAACCATTTCAAGCTCCGCGGACAGAAAATCCTCTTCCGTTATGCCGTATTTTTCGTTAAGCAGTTTGAGTATGTTGAGTTTTACAAGCTCACTGCCCTCGTCATCCTTAAACGGTCTGCTTCCGATAAGCACGTTAAGCTCCTCGCCGCGGACGCCGTCCGAAAGGGTGCGCTTGCTCTGTTCTGTCGCAAGGTGCGGAAGCAGGTCGTTTACCACAAACTGCGGCTCGCCGGGGTTTTCACCTATTGAAACGGTCACAACGCCGCCGTCTTTTTTAGCGAAAACGCCGTGAAGAGCCAGCGGCACCGTCGGCCACTGGTATTTTCTGATACCGCCGTAATAATGAGTCTTGAAGAGGGCAAACTCAACGTCCTCATAAAGCGGATTCGGTTTAAGGTCAAGGCGCGGCGAATCTATATGCGCCGCCGTAATATTCACGCCGCACTCGGCTTTTTCCTTGCCGAAAACGACAAGCGCCACCGATTTGCCGCGGTTGTTGAAATAAACCTTGTCGCCCTGCTTGTATTTTTTCTCACGGGTAAAAGGCGTAAATCCCTTTTGCTCCGCAAGCACTATCGCCGCCGCTGTCGCCTCGCGCTCGGTCTTGGCGAGATTAAGGAACTGCTTATAGCCCTCACAAAAAGCGTACGCCGCGTCCACCGTTTGTTCGTCAACCCTCAAAAACGCGTTTTTGTTCTCGTAGAAGAGTTGTTTTTTGAGCTTTTTATAATCACTCATTTTTGTTACCTCCGATTATATCGTCTAAATATATATTAACACTTTTTTGAAAACTGTCAATATCACCGGCGTTAATAAATACGCGGTCGGCGTTTTCATAATAAAACTCATCGGACTTCCCCGCCCCGATACGCGCGTCCGCCTGTGCTCTTGACAACCCGTCGCGATTTATTATGCGCGATTTTCTCAAATCTATCGGCGCCGTTACCGCGGCGGTGGCATTGCAAACGGCGTTTATTCCGCTTTCAAAAAGCGTAGGCGCGTCGAGCAAAACATAATCGCCGGAAATCTCACTTTTTACGATTTCGCATATATGCGGCAAAAGCGTCTTGTTGAGCAGTTCGGTGTTTTCTTTACTTGAAAAGGCGATTTCAGCAAGCTTTTTGCGGTCAAGCTCGCCGTTGTCTTTAAGGATTTCTTCACCGAACGCACAGACGAGCGCGGAAAGCCCCGCCGTGCCTTTTTCCACCGCTTTACGGGCGGAAATATCACAGTCGATCACATTAAAGCCACGGCTTGCGGCACACTGCGCGAATATGCTTTTACCGGCGCCCGTGGGACCGGTAAGTCCTAAAACATAACTCATAGCTTTATCACCTTAAATCCGGCGGCGCGAAGCAGTCGGTTATAAACCGCAAGCCCCATACCGAGTTTGTCCGGCGCGTGTACGTAAACGCGCTTTACACCGAGTCTGTCAACCTCCCGCAGTACAGAGAACAGATTCTTTGCAAGCGTGCTTTGGTCGTTTCGGTCGCCGTAAGATATTTTCTTTACCGATATTTCCGGCAATTCCTCATTAAAGCATACCGCCGCGCAGTCGGCTTGTGAATTGACAAACGATACAAAATCTTTGCTTTCGCCCTCTGCTAAAAAGGTTTCGGTTTCGGGGGCGTAATGCTTATAAAGCATACCGGGTGACGCGACCGACTCGCCCTTTGCCGGCTCGGATAAAACCGCTTTGTCAATAACAAGGTCAGGCAAAAAGGCGCGCAGCTGTTCAGCCGTCACCGCGCCCGGTCTTAAAAGCCGGGGAGGGTCGGAAAACAGCGCGACCACGGTTGATTCAACACCGACGGCGCAGTCCTCGCCGCAAACTATCGCGTCGACCCTGCCGTCAAGGTCGTCTGTAACGTGAGCCGCAGTTGTGGGGCTTGGCGAGCCGGATATGTTGGCGCTCGGCGCCGCGAGGGGCACGCCGCTCGCCGCAATGATATCGCGCGCCGCAATGGAACTTGGCATTCTCACCGCAACGGTATCAAGCCCCGCCGATACTCTTGAAGCGACCGTGTTTTTGCGGTGAAGCACCATTGTAAACGGTCCCGGCCAGAACCTTTCGGCAAGTCTGTACGCCGCGTCGGGTATATCTTCGGCAACGTCTTTGAGCATACTTATATCGCTTATGTGAACTATAAGCGGATTGTTCTGCGGTCTTCCCTTTGCAAGAAAAACCTTTTCGATAGCACGGTCATCAAGCGCGCTCGCGGCAAGTCCGTAAACCGTTTCGGTGGGTATCGCGACAATTCCTCCGCGCCGCAGTATCCCGCCCGCCCGGGCGACGCCTTCTTCGTAATCGCCCGAAATTATATCTATTTTTTCGGTTGTCATTTATCCGTTCTCCTGCGCTTTGAGCGCTTCGGCGCGGTAATAGGTCGTCAGCGCGTCGACTATCTCATCAATATTCCCGTTCATAATACTGTCTATTTTGTAAAGCGTCAGCCCTATGCGGTGGTCGGTAACACGCCCCTGCGGGAAATTGTAGGTGCGTATGCGTTCGCTCCTGTCCCCGGTGCCGACCTGCGCCTTCCGGTCGCTCGCGACGGCGGCGTCCGCCTTTGCCTTTTCGGCGTCATAGAGCCGCGCCCGCAGGACTTTAAGCGCCTTATCCTTGTTCTTGAACTGACTGCGCTCATCCTGACATTCCACCACCGTACCGGTGGGTATGTGAGTCACCCGTATTGCCGAAGAGGTTTTGTTTATGTGCTGACCGCCCGCGCCCGACGAGCGGAAGGTGTCTATTTTAAGGTCGGCGGGGTTAAGCTCAAACTCAACCTCGTCCGCCTCGGGAAGCACCGCCACCGTGACGGTGGATGTATGCACGCGCCCCTGAGTCTCGGTATCGGGCACGCGCTGAACGCGGTGAACGCCGCTTTCATACTTGAAACGCGAATAGGCGCCCGCGCCCTCCACCATAAAGCTTATTTCCTTATAACCGCCAAGCTCGGTTTCGTTGGCGTTCGTCACTTCCACCGTGAATTTATGGCTCTCGGCGTACATGGTATACATTCTGAAAAGACTGCCCGCGAAGAGGGCCGCCTCCTCGCCGCCCGCGCCGCCGCGTATTTCAATTATTACGTTTTTGCCGTCGTTCGGGTCCTTAGGTAAAAGCAGAAGCTTTAACTCCTCGCTGACCGAGGCGACAGTTGCTTTCGCCTCTTTAAGTTCCTCTTCCGCAAGCTCCTTAAAATCCTTTTCCGCGTCGGGAGAAGCGAGTATTTCCTCGGCTTCGGTCAGAGCGTTCTGCGCAGAGGTGTATTCACGGTACTTCTCCACTATCGGGGTAAGCTCACCGTGTTCCTTTATCAGTTTCGTAAAACGGTCGCCGTCGGCAATGACTTCGGGACGGGTCAACTCGACCGATATTTGCTCAAAGCGGTTTTCAACCGCTGCCAGCTGTTCAAACATTATTTTTCTCCGTTACCGTCAAGTATCTTTTTTATTGACTTCTCCGCCGCCTTGCGCGGCATCATGACTTCCCTGCCGCATTGAGTGCATATCAGCTTGAAATCAACGCCTACCCGGGAAATCTTAAAAGTATCGCACCCGCAGGGATGCTGTTTTTTCATTTTTACCACATCGCCCACATTTATTTGCATGCAAACTCCCTCCCGGATGTTTCTTAATGTAATATTATATAACATATTTTACCGCTTGGCAAGTGTTCTCACACAGCCACCGCAAAAAAAGATGTAAAAATGCAATTTTTATGTTGACAAGCGGATACTCAAATGATATAATAATCGAGCGCCCAAAATGCGAGTGTGCTGGAATAGGCAGACAGGCACGTTTGAGGGGCGTGTGTCCAAGACGTACGGGTTCAAGTCCCGTCACTCGCACCAAAATTTTCCGAATCGGACCGTCAGGTTTGGTTCGGAAAATTTTTTGTTTGCAAGAGGGGGCGGGACTTGAAAAGGGCGGTTTGCGAAGCAAATTGCGACCTTCCGGGGGACGGTCGCAAAGCCCGTGGGCGTGTAGGCGCGACAGTCGCGCCGTAGCAAGTCCCGTCACTCGCACCAAGCAAAAAGGCAAGTCGAAAGACTTGCCTTTTTGCAATGATATCCGTTCCATACGGAACGGGTGATATACGCTTATGCGTATGATATACCCTCCGGGTATGATATACGCCTGCGGCGCATTAAGGAACGGATATTATATCATATTGCTACAAAGGAGCAATATATCATGCCGCACGCGCGCGGTATATCATGCGGCGAAGCCGTATATCATTAAATTTTTCCGTGGGCGTGTAGTTTGGCATCCGCGCTGTAGCAAGTCCCGTTTTTTTAGAATGGTGGGTACTTTTTGGGAACTCGTATAAAAATCAGTTTTATCATACATTAATGTGTGCCTTAAATTCATCCTCGCTTTTCTCTATTTTATGAATAAAATCTTTATAGCTTTCAGCATCTTGAGGAATTAACAATCCAAGTTTGGTTATAAAAACATCGTTGCGCGCTTTAACATTGTTTTCGTACGACATTCCTTCATTCAGCAAGTATACGGTTTCATTAGCATCACCTATTTCCGGATATAAATAATAGGATCTTTTTGAATCAAATCTAATCATATATGCCAATAATTGTAAATAGTCTTTATTTCCGATATTATCAACAGGTTTATATTTTGCATCAGCAATAATACGATGATTTATATCCTTTCCAATAAAGTCTGGATAAATCCTTCCAATGCTTCCTGAGAATAAATATTGAGCTCCTTTTTTTACTTTGTTCATAGGGTGATAATATTTGTCTTTATTCAGCAATGAATAAACATATTCTTCCCAAAGCCATGCTCCATCAAAAAGAATGCCATATATTTTGTCTGTGCCAGTACCAATCTGATGCTTTTCATTTTGTAGGATAAGAATACACAACCTTTGTAATTTACGATACTCATGGAAATACGCATGACGAACAGCATTCTTTTTGTTCTCGGCAATTATTTTTCTTCTATCCCTTAATTGATAGTTTTCTGTAGCATTGACGATAAGATTCACTTCATCCTTAACTCTTAATAGAATATTGGAGCCGTATGGCTTTCTCCTTATGTACTCAATTGTATGTCTAATTAACTGGATAAGATAATTGTCATATGTGTGTTCTCTTTGATGATAAGCAATATTTCCAACAAAAGGAATATTCGTCTTTATGTGCCTGTCGATATCAATTATGCCTTTAACATTATCATCATTGTATTTTTTATTCACATATGTCTTAAAGATACCTTTTCGCATTGCAGCAGACAAGTATGACGGGAACAAAAACAACAACATTATAAACATTCTGTCATTATGTTCAGCATTTGTCTCTAGGTCCACTATATTTGGAAAATTTAACACTTTTTCCAAAAGGTATTGAAACAAATAATCATTATTACCTGAACAAAAGCGAGATTTGATTGCCAGCCGCTCGTTTCCCAACCCTAGAAAACCCATTACATTACCTGACCAATACTTATCATCTATTATTTGTAATATCATCTGGTCTTTTGTAATGTCTTCTGCATCTTTCAATAATTCAGGAAACACAAAAATACCGTCACTTTCAAGTTGCCCCAATGTCTTATTTGCTATGGCATTGATAAGGTGAGGAGTTTCTAAAAAGTATTCTTTGCTGTAACTATTGTTGTCTTTTATGCTAGTTGATTTCATCAGCATTTCCTTCGTCTGTTTCGATATAGTATGCTTTTTCAAATTTAGCCATTATACCTTTTTCGTCATACATGCCCTGAATATAATCACTTAAAAGAGGCTTTAGACAATCCGTCCATAATTCACCAAAGGTCATAGTTTTTAATTTCAGGAAATATGATGCACCAATCTGATAATTCTCATTAAGGTCACCCTCTTCACTGATAATTGCAGCATTTAAACTATTCATTCGTATAATGGCTTCTCTTTCCATTTCGTCACCAAGCGTATGGAGCATTTGTGTGTTTTCAGAAGCTTTTATTTCAATAAATCTGAATCTGCGACGCATTGCAAAATCAAAACTGTCAACGGATCTGTCAATATCGTTCATTGTTCCGATTATGTAGACGTTGTCCGGTATGTAGAACTTTTCATCTAGATCATCATGCATATTAGAATACTGAGTAAATATTTCTCCTGCCTTTCCACGGTATCCAGGATCAATTGAGAAAAACAACTCACCGAGTATCTTAGATATTTCTCCACGGTTTATTTCATCAATTATGAAAACATAATCCTTTTCTTTTACATTGCTGACAACGGCAGGAGTCACATGTTTTTTCTGTAATTTCTTTTTAATAGTAGCAATCTGACAATAAAGAGAAAAGTAATATGAATCCTCCTGCGTTTTAGGATGATTGAAGAATGCTGTTACATCTTTTGGATTTTCAAACTCGCTATCACTAGTAAGCAATTTTTTAAGTTCTGTAATACGTAACTTTATGCTGTTAGATACATTGTTCTGTGGAATAAAAATATAAATATATGCGGAATCAGCATCAGATATTAAATATTTGCTTCCTGTTTTCGTTTCTAATTGTGTCTCATTGAATTTTATTTCATCCAAGAACTCTTCTATTGAGGTTTGGATTATATAATCACTTTTTGCTACGTTATTTTCTTTATGAGCATCCTCATAGTTTTTTCTGGCTCTATTGACAAAAGACTTAAACACTCCATCCTGTAACTTGAAGCCTAAAGAATTGTCAGCATTCATTATAGGACGAAGACCTTCAATAAAATCAGAATAGTCATAATTGGGATGGAACTGTACAAAACCAATTTGACTTCTTTCATCGTCTGTTAAATCATCGTAATCGATTGTACGCCCCCCACTAACAATGTCGGAGGCGATTTCCTTTGCAAGATAGGTTTTGCCCGTTCCTGGCGCCCCTCTAAAAATAATGTTTTTTGAATTTTTCAAAACAGTTGAATATGATTTGATATATTGTATACTATCGCCTTCTAATTGATTATCTTTTTCACTGCTGTTCAGAGTTGCTTCACTTGAGTTTTGCTTCCATTTATCACAAATATCTGAAGCATCATAAAAATCAAAATCTTCATATTGTTTAGGGTCGGATTCTTTAATTCTTTCTCGAATAGTTTTAATTTTTTTATCTATTAGATACGCATCTTCAGCGGTATTCAGCAGGTAAGAAAAACAGTTAGCAATACTATTTTTATCTCTTACTGAAACTATGCGTTCATACTTTGTCGGATCCGAAAGATATAAAAGCACTTCAACAATCGGCTTATTTCCAGAATATTCCCTTACTACTCTATAATTCTTGTAAGCTTCATATTCTTTATAATCATCTTTATGTTTACAACTTAAACAGATATTAATTATGAAATCCTTTATTCTTTTAACATCTAATTGTTCTTGGCTTTTTTTATTAATTATCGCATCGAACAAAAGAACAATATACTTTATTCCTTCATACTTTGTAGCTTTAAAGTTTTGGCCTGTTCCAGCAAATGTTGTTGGAGCTTTCTTGTCAGTTGTTTCAAAGCACGTATCCAGTCTCTTAATAAGAGAAAAACCCCACAGCCAAATCGCATGAGAAAACAAATTCTTAGTAAGCGGATCGGCTTCATGGAAATGTAAGGGTGCTTTTTTATTAAAGTCTCCTTTAAATCGATCCGGTTTATTTGCAAATATTTCAATAACTTTGCCGACATATTCTTTGGTGAAAATATGGTCGTCTTTGTCTTGCAAAAAGTCCTTTTCTTGAACAAACACTCTGTCAATAAAACCGTCATACAATTCATAAATAGGCTTATCACATTCTCTATACATTTCGCACTCTCCCCAAAATTATTTCATTTTTATATTATCATAAGGTGCGTTTTTTGGCAACATAAAAAAACTTTATTTATTGAAGCGTCAGCCTATACATCGAATATCGAAATCTGTAAAACTGTGCTCGGGTAGCCGTCAGAAAACGGCGACCGAAGGCATTGCTTGACCGTTTTGCCGCTCGCTTCAAAAAGAATGATTATTTTTCAATTCGGGTACTCTTTGGGTACTTTTTAGCGGTTTTAGCGCAGTGGAATAAATGATTGGAATGACTTTTTGGGAGGCAAGTCTTCCCGAAGAGAGAATGTTATTTTTCCGGTATCAAGCACTTCTTATGCTTTTCAAGTCCCGTCACTCGCACCAAAATTTTCCGAATCGAGCCGTTAGGTTTGGTTCGGAATTTTTTGTTTACCAATAGTGACCGGACTTGAAAAGGTCGGTGCGTTTCCCGGCAGACTCATCGTTTATTAAAGTTTTTTCCTAAAACTGTTGCTTTATCTCACAAATTTGTTATAATATTTAGAAGAGCGGTTTCTCGTAATGAGTTTTCCGCGCCGGGCTTTGCGGCGCAAGACACTTTCAGTCATCGCCGTCGAAAGTGAGAAAAGAGGCATATTATGAACAATGACGTTTTGATCGCGTTCAGCGTTTTTCAGTTGGTGTTCTTGATGCTGGACATTTTTATTTTGACAAATACGGACCGCAACATCGCCCGGAAGAACGAATATACGTGGTTTTATGTACTGATCGCCGCGCATATGGCATATCTGATACTCAACAACCTCTGGACTTTATCCGAATATAATATGGTGGAGCTTCCAAAGGGCGTCTTGCTTGTCGTCTGCACCGCCAGTCTCTGGACTGTGACGGTATGCGCGACCGCCTTCTTTATGTTTACGGTTGAAAAGCTGAATATAAAGCATTTACAGTCCGGCGCAGGCAGGTACCTCAGCTGGCTGCCCGAGGCGTTTTCCACCCTGATAATTGCCACAAGCGCATGGACAAAGCTGGTATTCTATCTTGATGAAAACGGCTCTTTCATTCACGGTCCGATGTACCTGCCGACGATGATATCGGTAAGTCTTTATCTGCTGATTATAGCGACGGTATCGTTTATCAATATTTTACGCAAAAAGACAAGCTTTTTGCGCAAAGCGAACGCCACACTGCTCATCTCGGTGTTAGTAATCATCGCCTTTATCGTAGCGGACGGATTTCTGGCAACAGCTTCCATCCTCCCCGCCGCCGTCTTTTCCGTCATAGCCGGCATTTTCATCACCATGCAGGTAGCAAATATCAATTCCGACGCGCTGACCGGCATGAATAACCGCCGCAAAGCGGAGGAGTATCTTTCCGACAGGATAAAGAACGTCTCGGAGAAAAAGCCCCTATACCTGTACATGGGCGACCTTAACAGTTTCAAACAAATCAACGATACCTACGGTCACGCCGTAGGGGATGAGGCGCTCATTCTCTGCAGTCAGGCCCTCAAGCAAACGACAGACCGGTACGGCGGATTTGCGGCGCGTTACGGCGGGGATGAATTTCTGATCTCCTGGCAGCCTGACAAGGACACAGATCCCGATCCCGACGCGCTCATCGGGGATGTAAACATTTTACTGCGGGACCTGTCAGCCGATAAGCCCTACAAGCTGATGATGACAGCGGGTCATGTTTGCTGTACGGACCCGAAAGAGCCGCTTGTTTCCTACATCCGGCAGGCTGACGCTCTGCTGTATCAGCGCAAAAGCGCTCTGAACATCAACCGCTGAAGCTTTACCGAAAAACCGGGATTTCTTGTATGTTTGCAGTATGGCGGAATTTGAAAGCGACGGTCTGACGCAGTCAAATTGCGACCCTTAGTAAGACCGTTAAAAGTATTGTAAAATAACAAAAAGCACCGTTTGCTTTGCCGGCAGACGGTGTTTTTTTCGGGGTTGCTTAATCTTAACGCGAGCGGGCGTTATTCAGTTTTCATTAAGTTTTTTATACATATCTATAACAGCCTGACGAAGAGCGGCGTTTTCCGGTTCTTTAAGGCGAGGGTCGTGTTCAAGCAGGTTTGCCGCCGCCATTGAGGCAAGCTTCAGCACATCGTTATCGGCGTAAAGATCAGCGATTTTAAGGTCGGGCAGACCGTGCTGACGCTGACCGAGAAAGTCGCCCGGTCCGCGCAGTCGCAGGTCCTCCTCCGCTATTTTGAAGCCGTCGGAAGTGGTTTTCATCACCTGCATACGGCGGTTTATGTTGTCGCCTTTGAGGTCGGTTATGAAAATACAGCTTGAAGCGTACCTGCCGCGCCCGATTCTGCCGCGAAGCTGGTGAAGCGCAGAAAGCCCGAAACGTTCGGCGTTCTCTATGAGCATAACGGCGGCGTTCGGAACGTCTATACCGACTTCAATAACAGTTGTGCAGACGAGCAGTTGTATCTCGCCCGAAGCAAAGCGGCGCATAATGTCGTCCTTTTCCGCGCCCTTCATTTTACCGTGCAGCAGTCCCACCCGGTAATCTTTGAAAGCGCCGGCGGATATATCGGTGAAATACTGTTCGGCGCTCTTGACGCCCGCCGTCTGCTCGCTTTCCTCTACCATGGGACAGACGATATACCCCTGCCTGCCCTCGTCAAGATATTTTTTTATGTAATTATACACGCGCTCGCGAAGTTCACTTGTCACCACGTAACTGTCGGTCTTTGCGCGGCCGCGCGGGTATTCATCGAGAATGCTGATATCAAGATCGCCGTAAATTATAAGTCCGAGAGTGCGCGGTATCGGCGTTGCAGACATAACGAGCGTATGGACGTTCTCGCCTTTAAGGGCGAGCGCCGCGCGCTGATTAACGCCGAAGCGGTGCTGTTCATCGGTAATGACGAGAGCGACGTTGCGAAACTCAACATCCTCCGACAAAAGCGCGTGCGTACCGACGGCTATTTGCGCTTCGCCGCAGAGCAACCTTTGCTTTGCCGCCGTTTTTTCGCTTTTTTTCATAGAGCCGGTGAGTAAAACGCACCCGATATCAGTTCCCGCAAAAAACTCCGAAAAGGTTTTATAATGCTGTTCGGCGAGTATTTCGGTAGGCGCCATAAGCACCGACTGGTAACCGTTTCTCGCCGCGTTGTACATAAGCGCCGCCGCCACGAGCGTTTTGCCGCTTCCGACGTCGCCCTCTATAAGTCTGTTCATCACCCTGCCCGACGCCATATCCGAAAGGCACTCCTTTACCGCCCTTTTCTGCGCGGCGGTCGGTTCAAATTTAAGGAGCGAATAAAAGCGCTCGGTGTAATCACGGTTTATAACGGCGCTCGCCGCCGCCTTTCGCTTGCCTTTAAGCAGCATAAGCGAGGTGCACAGCACGAAAAGTTCTTCAAAAACAAGATATTTTTTTGCCCGCAGGAGCGCCTCGCGGCTTTTCGGAAAATGGATATTCGCTATCGCTTCGGCGGCAGTGGTAAGTCGGTTGCCGACGCGCACGCTTTCGGGTATTGTCTCCTCGATTTCAGTGTCCTTCATCGCCTCGCGCACCAGCTTTTCTATCGCCGCGGAGGACATATTCGCGCTTGCGCGGTAAACCGGTATTATACCCTCGAAACTCGTTTCCCTTATTTCGGGAGAGGACATATTAAACCCGAAGCGGTCAAGCTCGATTTTACCGAGGAAAAGGTATTCGCTTTCCTTATGAAGCTTTGCGGCGAGATATTTGTTGTTAAAAATCGTAACCTGCATAAAGCCGGTGCCGTCGTACACGGAAAACTTGAAAAGCGTCATGTTTTTGCGGATGAAATGCTCGCTTATTTCGCTTGTTATCCTGCCTTTTACGCAGACAAACTCGCCCGAAACGCAGTTGAAAATACTCTTTATATTGCCGAAATCCTCATACCCTCTCGGAAAAAAACGCAAAAGGGCACCGACGGTATCGATGCCCATAGCACTTAAATATTCGGCGCGGCGGGCGCCTACGCCTTTAAGATATCTGATATCTGTATTTATATCCGGCATATCTTTTCTCACTCTACTGAAATAATATAGTAGTACACCGGCTGACCGCCGTTTACAAGAGTTATTTCGACGCGCTCGCCGTATTTCTCGTTAAGCTGTCTTTCAATATCCTGCGCCGCGATATCGGTAATATCCTTACCGTAAATAACCGTTACAAACTCGCTGTTGCGCTTTATCATTTTGCCCGCGAGTTTAAGGGTGGCGCGCTCAACGTCATTATCGACGAAAACGATTTTGCCGCCGGTAAGCGCCATTATTTCGCCCTCTTTGATCTTATGGCCGTCAAAATCCGAATCGCGCGCGGCAAAAGTGACCTGACCGGTGGCTATTTTCTCCGCCGCCTTCTGCATTTCTATGGCGTTGGTCTCATCGTCCGCGTCGTCATTGAAATTAAGCATGGCGGTTATACCCTGCGGAACGGTGCGTGTATGAAGCACGATTACCTTTCTGGTGCTTATCGGAACCGCCTGCTCCGCCGCCATTATAATGTTTTTATTGTTAGGCAGAACAAACACGGTGCTTGCGGGGCAGTTTTCTATGGCGCGAAGAATATCGTCGGTGCTCGGGTTCATGGTCTGACCGCCGGAGACGACGTTATCCACGCCCAAATCGCGGAAGAGCTCGGTGAGCCCGTCACCCGCGCAAACAGATACGAAGCCGACCGGTTTGGTTATCTCAACCGGCTTTATGGTCTCGGTAAGATCGGCGCTCTTAGTCGGCTTTTTCGCCGCCTCCTTCGCGTCGTGCCTTGCGCGCTCGTGCTGGTCGCGCATATTTTCTATTTTAAGGTGAACGAGTCCGCCGAAGGTAAGACCGTTTTCTATCGCGTTGCCGGGGTGGTCGGTATGCACATGCACCTTAATGATCTCTTCATCGTCCACAACGACAACACAGTCGCCTATCGATTCAAGATAGGAGCGTAACTCCTGCGGCTCCTTTTCACACTGCGGGTCGCGGTTTACGATAAACTCGGTGCAGTATGTAAAGGTTATCTCCCCTTCAAACTCACCGGCGGCGTTCCGGCTTTCGGACTCGGTTTCCTGCTGTACCGTTTCACGCGCTGTGCTCGCTATTATTGTGCCGCCGCCGAGGACTTCACGCATACCTTCAAGTATAAGCACAAAGCCCTTGCCGCCCGCGTCAACAACGCCGGCTTTTTTAAGGGCGGGTAAAAGCTCGGGTGTGGTTTCGAGCGCTTCACGCGCGCCTTCTATCGCGGCGTCGAATACGCCGAGCGCGTCTCTGCCCGCCATAAGCGCCGTCTGCGCCCTTTCGCTTGCCACGCGCGCCACGGTCAGAATCGTGCCCTCTGTGGGCTTCATAACCGCTTTATACGCACCCTCGACGCCGAGTTTAAGCGCTTCGGTAAGATTTGCGGCGGTCATATATTCCTCATCGCCTATTCCCTTTGCAAAGCCGCGGAACAAAAGCGACGTAATAACGCCGGAATTACCCCTCGCGCCGCGAAGCAGAGCGGCGGCGTTCACGGCGGCAATTCTGCCGGCGGTCGCACCCTCGATTTTCTCAAGTTCTCTTACCGAATTGGCAAGAGTCATGGACATATTCGTTCCGGTATCGCCGTCAGGCACCGGAAAAACGTTAAGATCGTCTATCGCTTTTCTGTTATTTGAAAGATTATTTGCCGCGGACAGTATAGCGTCACGCAGAGTATTACCGTTAAACAAAAACAAGCACTCCTTTAAGAGATAGTATTTTATTCTTTGATACCGTCAACCATAACGGACACCTTATTGACGGGTATGCCCGTTATATCTTCAACGGCGTATTTCACCTTTTCGGTAATGCTTGCCGCAATTGCGTTTATATTCATACCGTAGGTTATAACAATATGCAACTCTACGTCTATCGAATCCGCGTCGCCCGTAACCTTTATACCGGTATCAAGCGCCTGCGCTTTTCTGAAAACGCCCAGCAGTTTCTGTTTAGAGCCGTTAGGTACCATACCCACGACGCCGAAGCAGGAAACGACCTCCGAGCCGATAAGCTTGGATAAAAACTCTTCGGTAACGGTTATTGTACCGGTTCTCGTTTCGTAAGAAATCATAATAAAACCTCCGTTTATTTAATATTGTAGTTTTCCAGATTAAGAAACACATCCGACGCTGAGGGCATAACGCCGCTCTCAATGGCGGAAGTGTAAAACAGCATGCCCTGCCGGTAACACACGGGTATCTGCGGCATTTCAGTGAGAAACGCGCCCGCAAGGTCAGCCGGTTTTATCTTGCCCTGCCTGTAACTCTCTACCATTTCGCCGCAAACGGTTTTAAGCGGCGTCCCTGCTTCATCATCCGAAACCGGAACCGTTACGCCGTACGCCGCGCTGCCGCCCGCCACCACAAGACCCGACAGGTCCATATTGGGCAGTACGCGTATCTCGCCGAGGTAAAGCTCAAAGCTGCCGGCCTCAAGCAAAGCTTTATACTGTGCGAACGGTTTTGAAACAACGTTTATTTCAATACCGGCGGCGCGGCACTCGTTTGCGATAAGGTTTGCCGCCGCCGCTCTTGAAGAATTATCTGAATTGACAAGCAAACTGAATTTAAGATGTTTACCGTCCGAATTACAGTAATAACCCTTATCCAAGTTATTATAACCCATTTTTCCGAGATTCTCAACACTTATTTGCAAATCCGCGCCGGTTTTCAAAGATTGTACCGCGTTTGTTGCCTTGAATTTCGGGTTATAAAAGCCGGTTGCGGGCACGGCGTTATCATAATACGCGCTGTGACATATCTCGTAACGGTCGATAGCCGAGGAAATCGCATACCGCACATTACTTACCGAAAGCAGCGGGTTCGCGCCGTTTACGCCGATGTACACAAAATTATTGAGGTTTACGTCGGCGCGCTTGCCGCTCATCCTGGCGATATTCGCGACCGACTCGTCCGCGTAATAGATATCGGTGTTGCCCACCTCAACGTAATGCGAGGCGGAAATATCATCCGGCGCGTTTATAAGCGTAATTTTCGATATATCGCTTTTTTTGCCGAAATAATTATCGTTCCTTAAGAGTATATTCGTATTATCCGAAACGTAATACCTGCCGCAGCCGACAGGAGCTATATCCACACCGTCGGAATTCTTTTTACCGTCGCTTTCCGCTTTGATTATCGGAAAATCAAGTAAATTGAGGAAACACGGGTCCACGCAGGTAAGCGTAAACACTACCGAATCGCCCTCCGCCGTCACCGACGACACCTCGTAAAGCTCCGAGGCGTATATCGTCTGACTGTTTCTGGCAAGGTTATAGGAATAAACAACGTCATTCGGCGTAACAGGCGTGCCGTCGGTAAAGCTCGCTTTTTTAAGGGTCACCCTGCAGGTGTTGGCGCTTATCGAGGCGCTCTGCGCCAGGCAGTATACCGGATTATAGTTGTTATCGTATTTAAGCAGCGGGTCGTAAAGCAGGCGGGCCACCTGCCTGTTGTGCTTGGTTTTGGCGGTGTATGGATTGAAGCTGTCGCCCGAATAGTAAAGAAGGTTTATCTCAACGGATTTTATCTCAACGGCTTGCTCCGGTGAAATATCCGAGGCGGTGCCGCCGGACGACCTCCTGCACGAGGCGAGCGAAAAGCACAGTATCGCGCAAAGAATCGCGCAAACCGCTTTTTTCATAATATCGCCTCCATACTATTCTCTGTATACGCTGTTTACCGATTTTGCAAGACCGGTCGCACCGTCAAGCTCGAACACACAGCCGCAAAGCATACACGCGCCCTGTGCCTGCAAAAACTTTTCACTGCCGCCCGATTTAAGGCGGTTTATTATTATTTCTTTTTTTACGCCGAGCACCGAATCAATGACGCCCGTCATACCGAGATCGGTGATATACCCCGTGCCGCCGGGAAGTATCTGTCCGTCGGCGGTCTGTACGTGAGTATGCGTTCCGAAAACGGCGCTTACCCTGCCGTCAAGATAAAATCCCATGGCGCGTTTTTCACTCGTCGCCTCGGCGTGAAAATCAACAAGAATGAACCGCGCGCCGTCCTCTTTTGCGCGGGCGACAAGAACGTCCGCGGCGGCAAAGGCGTTTTCGGCGCCGGTTCTTTCAAGATACACCTGACCCGAAAGATTTATTACCGCCACGCGGTATTTGCCGGTATCGCAAAGCGCATATCCGCCGCCGTATTCCGACTTTACGTTAGCCGGTCTTAAAATGAAAGGATTTGAATCAAGCTCACCGTATATCTCTTTCCTGCGGAAAGAATGGTTGCCGCCGGTGATGACGTCGGCGCCCGCCGCGAAAAGCATATCGGCGCTCTCGGGCGTGATACCGTTGCCGTCGGCGGAGTTTTCGCCGTTTATTACCGTAAAGTCAATACCGTATTCGCTTTTAAGCGACGGAATAAGGCGCATAGCCGCTTCGCAGCCGACGTGCGCG
Source organism: Clostridiaceae bacterium (assembly GCA_016287385.1). Classification (GTDB taxonomy): domain Bacteria; phylum Bacillota; class Clostridia; order Oscillospirales; family Acutalibacteraceae; genus UBA737. The sequence goes on from JAEEWM010000017.1 coordinate 207,827, forward strand.
CACACGTCCCCCACGCATAAAACACGCAATTCTTTCAACTCCCTTTAACATACACTATAAGAATAACACATAAGGCGGTCTTTTTCAAATGTTATTTTCGAAAAATCGAAAGTGAGCAAAAACGAGAAAACAAAAGAAAATGCGAGAAAAACCGAGATTTGGTTTGATAAGTTGAAAATTTGAAAAAATATTGTTGACACGCCGTAAAAGCTGTGTTATTATATTCGGGCACAAGAAATTTTGGAGGTTTTGATTATGTCTACATTTATGGCAAAACCTGCCGATGTTCAGCGCAAGTGGTATATTGTTGACGCCGCCGGAAAACCGATGGGCAGAACAGCCGTCAAGGTTGCCGATCTGCTTCGCGGCAAGGGCAAGCCGGAGTTTACCCCCCACGTTGACTGCGGCGACCACGTTGTAGTTATAAACGCTGAAAAGGCAGTGCTTACAGGCAAGAAGCTCGATAAGAAGTATTATCGCCGTCATACCGGTTATATCGGCGGTCTTAAGGAAGTTAAGTATTCCACCCTTATGGCCACCCGCCCCGAGCTTGCGTTTACGTTGGCGGTAAAGGGTATGGTCCCCGATACCACTATCGGCAGAAAGGCGCTTACACGCCTTCACGTTTACAAGGGTGAAGATTATGCCCAAAAGGCACAGAAGCCCGAAAAGCTTGAATTTTAAGAAGGGAGACAGAAGTTATGTTTGAAGGAAAACCTTATTTCTACGGTACAGGCAGAAGAAAAAGCTCTGTCGCCCGTGTCCGCGTTTACAAGGGTAAAGGTAAGGTCACGATAAATGATAGGGATATGGACGATTATTTCGGTCTTGAAACCCTTAAGCTCATCGTTCGCCAGCCCCTCGCCGTTACCGAAACGAGCGATAAGTTTGATATCGTTTGCCGCGTTGCAGGCGGCGGCGTTACCGGTCAGGCGGGCGCTATCCGCCACGGTATCGCCCGCGCTCTTTTGCAGGCTGACGAGTCTTTCCGTCCCGCGCTTAAAAAAGCCGGTCTTCTTACGCGTGATCCGCGTATGAAGGAGAGAAAGAAGTACGGTCTCAAAGGCGCCCGTCGCGCTCCGCAGTTCAGCAAACGTTAATTGCTTGCACGAAATGCGAAATTTCCCCGAAGCCGTTTGGCTTCGGGGAGTTTTTTCTTTATTTTTTTCTGCGTCTGTGTTATCATAGTTTTGAGGTGATACTATGGAATTTGAAAAAATAATCGAAGTAAGACAGTCCACGCGCAAATTCGGCGATACAAAGCCCGAAAGCCGGGTAATTGAAAAAATACTTGAGGCCGGAAGACTTGCGCCTACGGCAAAAAACGTTCAGCCGGTGAAAGTATACGTTGCGGAAAGCGAAAAAGCGATATCCGCCATAGACGCTTCCTCGCCCTGCCGCTACGGCGCGCCGGTAGTGCTTATTGTCGGTGTTGACACCGACGAAGCGTGTTGTCTTGACGGTCACTCCACCGCGGAGATAGACGGCTCGATAGTGGCGACCCACTTAATGCTCGCCGCCACAAACTACGGGATCGACAGCATATGGATAGAGCGTTTCGATCGCAGGATAATAAAGGAAAAACTCGGTATCCCGGAAAACATTTTCCCGGTCTGCCTTATTCCTCTGGGTTTTCGTGCGGATGACTGCCCGGTAAGCCGCAACTTCCACAACAGAAAACCGATGGAAGATTTTGCAAAAATCATATAAGCGCATGAGTCCCCGCAAAAACAAAAGTGCTTTCAGTTGAAAGCACTTTTGTTTTTTATTTTTCAATTTTTCCGTAAAGCGGCATATCGCTGTCCTTCATAGGTTCGCGCGCGGGAACGCTTGAAACGGTATTAGAGCTTCTGCGATCGCGTCCGCCTCTGCCGCGCGGTCTTCTGCCGTCGCGCTCGTCAAATTTTTTTCCCTCGGGATGAATAACGACGCGGCGGTTTTCACCTTCGCCTATAGAGTTCGACTCTACGCCCTTTATCTCCTGAACGGCGGTATGAATAATTCTTCTTTCGTAAGGGCTCATAGGTTCGAGAACGCGGTTTCTGCCGGTAGACTGCACCTGCCTGGCTATCCGCCCGGCAAGAGAAGTCAGCGTTTGCTCACGCTTTTCGCGGTAATCGCCTATGTTGAGGTTGACCCTGTAATATCCGCCGCCGCTATTCGCCGCGAGCGATACAAGAACCTGAAGTGCTTCAAGCGTCTCGCCTCTTCTGCCGATTATCACGCCGAGCCCGTCGCCTTCAAGCGATATAAGCGCCCCGCTTTCCTTTTCGGCAACCTTGACCGAAACGTTTTCACAACCGAGATTTTCCAGTATGCTTCTTAAATACTTTATCGCCTTGCCCGCCTTACTGTCGGGAGCAACAGCGCTTTCATCAACGCTTTCGCCGTAATCCGAGGCGTCGGTTTTCGAGGGCTTGCTTTCAACCTCTGTCTTTTCCTTTTTCTCTTTTACCGGTTTCTTTTTCTGATTTGTTTTTGCCTTTTTCGGCTGTGCTTTCTTTTCTTCGTCCGGAACTTCCGTATATACGCGCACTTTTGCAAGCGCGCCGCCGAACATACCAAGCACTTTTTTCCTGGGTAACTCGAGCGTTTCAAAATGCACGTCCGCTTCGGGCGCCGCGCCCAAAGCTATGAGGGCGTTTTCTCTGGCTTCGTCCAAAGTCGCGCCGGTACCCACTGCTTCTTTAATCAAGAATAGTCCTCCTTATTTTATTTTGTGTTATTCTTTTTCGGTTTCAAGTTTCCTGCGCTGGCCTGCTTCAAAATCGCAAACCTTTGTAAGCTCCTTGACGCGCTCGCGCGCAAGAAGCTTATGCGGACCGTAAAGCAACTGAACGCCCGATTGTATCGCACCGCCTATAAGCGATGAGCATATCCAATAGAAGCAAACGCCGCCGGGGAAACTGAAACCGATGATAAGTGAAATTATAGGCATAGTGAGCATAAGTCCCGCCATGGTGGGAGCGTCGGGATTTATGCGCTTGTTTATACGCATTGAAACAATACTTGTAAGCATCTGCGCCAAAAACGCGCATATGGGCAAAAGCCATATCGGCTGCCACTTATTAAAGAAATCCACCGAGAATTTCGGCGTCTGAATCAAATCGATGCCGAAAAGATTGAAGCTTATGCCGGAATCTTCGTATTTTTTAACGATGTTTTCATACGGCTCTTTGATTTTTTCGTACTCTTCTGAGCCGATTACCTCTTCTACCTTACCGGGGTCGTCTCTTATTATGGCGACCAGATAAAGCTCCTGATTTCTTGTTTTTTTAACGTCCCACGAAAGTTCTTTCGCGGCGTCCTCATGTTTTTCACAGTAACTGTTAAACTCGCTTGTAACGGTTTTAATGTCATCCTTATTGGCGCCCGCCATATAGGTGATCGGAGAAAGTATAAGATAGTAAATGCTGAAAAGCAGTACCATTCTTACTATCATAGGAAGACATCCGCCGGACATCGAAACGCCCTCTTCCTGATAGAGCTTCTGCTGTTCCTGCGCCATTCTCCGCCTGTCGTCGCCGTAGCGTTTTTTAAGCTCGTCAAGCTTCGGCTTAATGCGCATTTGCGACACCGAGGACTTCTGACTCTTAATGCTCAGCGGCAGCATTATCAGATTTATGATAAGCGTAAAAGCGAATACAGAGGCGGCAAAATTACCGCCGAACAGTTCCGCCAAAAACTTCATTATAAAACCGAGTGGCTTATTGATTATATCGAACAAACTGTTACACCGCCCAAAATATTATTTTAATTTTTACGTTTTTTATCCGGCACCGGATCGTAGCCGCCCTTTGAAAAGGGATTACAGCGCAAAATGCGCCATAATGCGAGCGCGCTTCCCTTAAACGCGCCGTGAACTCTTATTGCCTCCAACGCATACTGCGAACAGGTAGGCGTAAACCGGCAGCACGGCGGTTTAAGCGGAGATATAAGCTTTCTGTAAAGCCTGATTATGCCGGTTAAAACAACTGATATCGGATTCTTCATGATTCGGTCAACCCGTTGCCCGACAGAACGGAAAAAAGCATTTCCGCCACGGCGGTGCTTTTCAAGTCTAGTATCCTGCTTCTTGACACGATAACAAAATCGTACCCTTTTTTGATCTTCGGCAGGCACATGTCAAACGCCGCGGTTATAACCCGCTTTGCGCGGTTGCGCTTAACCGCGGTACCTATCTTTTTGCCCGCCGTAATGCCGAGGCGCACCCTGCCGCTCTTGCCCTTTGCAAAATACAGTACGAACGCCGCCGTGTGTGCGCACTTGCCGCGCGTATAAAGGCGGCGGAACTCCCAGTTCTGCTTTAATTTGTCGCTACGTTTCATTTCTTTTCACCGCTCTGCGCGATATAAAATGAAAAGCCACTTTTACAGTGGCTTAATAGGTCAACTGCTTTCTTCCCTTTGCTCTTCTGCGGGAGAGAACCTTTCTGCCGTTTGAAGTCGCCATTCTCTTCAAAAATCCGTGCTCTTTTTTACGGTGAATCTTTTTAGGCTGATATGTTCTTTTCATGTGTCTTAAACCTCCTTATCATAAGGGGTAAACGCAAAACCGCGATACTACCCACTTTACATAACCTATCAATATGAGATTATACCCTATACGGTACGCCTGTGTCAATAAAAAAGTGAGTTTTTGAAAAATTTTTTTATTTTTTTGTTGCGTTTTTACTTTTTATATGTTATTATAGTGTTTGCGCACGGGGGCGTAGCTCAGCTGGGAGAGCGCCTGAATGGCATTCAGGAGGTCAAGAGTTCGATCCTCTCCGTCTCCACCA
>JAEEWM010000018.1 GCA_016287385.1 Clostridiaceae bacterium
ATTACTCCCGATGAATATCGCCTTCTCGGTGGTGGTAGCCGCGCTCGCTGTAAGGGGAGCGGCGGTGTTTACCACCAACGTCATCGCGAAGAACATAGTGAATATCATCACTATGGACATCACGCCTGACAAAAGTCTTTTTGTTTTCAAGTAAATCACCTCAAAGCTTTGAATGTGTGCTATTCGTTTCACAAATATTAAAAGCGCGTTGTACGGAAGTATGTAATTAAATCAATCTATCCAGACCACTTTTGCCGGGCTCTGGTCAAACTGTTTTATTATGTTTTCAAGAGATGTTTGCCCGGAACCGGTCTTCTGTGAGCCGTACCAGTTGATACCGCCGCTTCTGTTCTTACCGTGATAATAAGTATTGTTTCTGATTATCCATATACCGTTTTTATAATTGTTGTTAATGGGTGTAACCACACCGTTAACCTTCTTGCGCGTTGAATCGTTTGTATCCTCGCTGTAATTCAAATTGAACTCCCAGCGGCAGATCCAGGCGTCGCAAAGGTCGAAAATATTGTTTTCAATGTACACGTTTCTCGCGTACGGATAAGCGTGCGCGTAGAATATCAGATGTTCGCCGTGAGGATCGGGGCGCTGACCCGGCATAGAAGACCATCCGTAACCGGCAAGACGGCTTACGTTGTTCTCAATGTGTATATTTTCAAACACCGCGTCGGTATAATTCCATTTACCGCCCTTATCATCATTATGATTGCCGTGCCACATCTCTATTGAAAGTGCGCAATACTCTATAAGGTTGTTTCGGTATGTTATGTTTTTGTAATCTTCCTCGTGTGTACCGAATTTTGCTCTTTGTTTAGGTGTAAGAGAATCGCCCTGCGGAGTCAAGCCGGTATCATATATCTGATATGTCCAGCAGTTCTCAACTAAATGTCCGTCACAGCCCTGCCACATCTGAATAGCGTTGCCGAGGCGGGTGGTTGCGTTCTGACTGGCGCCGCCGATAAAACCTACCTCACAATTGCTGACAACCGAGTTATCCGCCGCGGCAAGGTCAACGCCAAGACGCCCGAAATATTTGATTTTGAAGTTATCAACAGTTACGCCCGCAACGCGGTTTACGTCAAATGCCGCTTTGTTAAGGCACGCCTCAATATCCGTATACACTTTACCGGGATTTCCGGCGTCGCAGTAAAGATACAGAGTGCTCATCTGGCGGTTGAAATAGAAATCTCCGTTCTTTTCAAGACTCAGTATACCGTCGGCTTTCCTCTTACCTACAATTTCGCCGTTGTTGATTACAACAAGACCTATACTGGTATCGCTGATACCCAGTTTCCAAACATTTTTAAGGTTTGCCGGTTTCCAATACTCCGCTTTCGCGTAGTTATCGGGCGAGCCGTAAAGCGCGGGTTTTTCACCTTTACCGTAAGAGCCGTAATACACACCCTCCACAGCGACAATAGCACGGCTGAGGCGCCACACACCGCCGCGTTCAAACAACACGGCGTCGCCTTTTTTAAGGGGGATTCTTGCAAGCGCGGTAGTCGTTTTTATCGGACTCTTTTCGGACTTACCGTCGTTTGAATCGTCGCCCTTGGCAGATATGTAATACGTAGTTCCCGTATAGCCTTTTGCTTTATAATCGGAATTCTTGCTGTCTATTACGTTTTTGCGCATAGTTGCGGCTATCTCATCGGTGCTTGTTTTCAAATGAGGAAGAGTCATTTTCTCCCAGGCGGTTTCAAGCGTGGGTGTGGAAGTCCCCCACTCAACAACCTGCTCACGGAGAGAATAGTCCTCCTCGTCATCGGGTATTAAGTATGATTTGGAAGGGTCGCCGCTTAAATCAACGGATCCCCTGTTCACACTGCTCGAAGTATCGGAAACGTCACCGTCGCTTGAATCGGTACTGTCACTGTTATCAACCGAAGAGTTATCCTCCGACCCGGTCGAAGAAGTCTTTTTCGACGACGTATCAGCGGATGAATCGCCGCCGAATAAATCGCATCCGCAGCAAGCGGCAAAAAGACAGACGGATAACAGCAACGCAATCAGCTTTTTCATTCATTGCTCCTTTAGCGGCTCAGCCGCAAAATGTATTCGCGCTCCGGCGAATGTAATTAAATACCGGTATCCGGCTTGCGCCGGAAGAGTTTACGCGCCCGCGCCTCCCTTTACACAAGGGAGGCATACGGGAATAGTTTTATTACTTAAATTTTGCCAGAGTATCATTTGCCTGCTTAACCGCTTTATCAAAGAAGGGTGAAAGCGAATCAAGCTTGGTCTTGACCTGCGCCTGAGTCATCTCGCCGGTTCTTATCATGGTATGGATTCCGCCGTTCTGGTTGCCGGCGGCGTCGGTAATTCGGCGGTCAACGTTGAAGTTAAAGTTCTTCTGACTCATAAGATACTTATAGGTTTCAAGAACCTGAGTGCTGCAGAAGAAGGTGTTTTCATTATAATTCTCGGCATTCAGATAGCAGCGCAGGAAGTAATACGCCGCTGCGCCGTTAGGTGCACCCTTCGGCACGCCGTACGCCTCGAATTCCTGGAAGTTGGTGTAATAGGGCTTGCCGGGCTGAGTCGGGAAAGGAACCGCTTCAAGGTCATTCTTCGCTTTGAGCTCGGTAAAGTGGAAGTCGGTAGTACGGCAGGCGAGTATATTATCAGTGTAGAAAAGATACGTGCCGTCTTCAATTTTTGAGCCTGTACCCATCGCCTCCGGGCATATCTCACTGCGGCAACGGATTATCTCCTGCAAGCCGGTGGTGACCTTCGGGTCGGACAGGTTGTTCTTATATTTAGTGCCGTCAAATGTGATGAGATCTATATCGTTGAGCCAGAGATAATCGAGCCAACCGGAAGTCATCCACGCGGGTCTCTCGGTCGCTTCCTTAAAATCAGTGCATATTTCTTTGAACTTATCATAGGTCCACTTGCCGCTCTTCCAGAGCTGATACGGATCCTCAAGCTTATATCTCTTGATTATCGAGGGTCGGTATACAACCGCGGTGGGCTGCTGGTTAAGAGAATTCTTCATAGCCGCGGCATAAATTTTACCTTTGTAAGAATAGGAAGAAGTTGCGCGGCTGTCCCAGATATCGCCTTTGAAATCAAAGCCGGTAGCGGTTTTGAGATCCTGGCAAAGATACATTCTCGCCGGCGAGGGCGCGATAAAACGAATAAGGTCCGGAGATTTATTCGCGTTTACAAGAGCGGCGATTTTGGTCTCGTATGTATCATAGCTTTCCTGATTCCACTTAACCTTGATGCCGGTCTGGCTTTCAAATTTCTTTACCACTTTATCCGCGTCGGTAACGTCGGTTACGGGGTTCCATGAAAGGACCGTAAAGGTAGAGCCGCGCAGCGAAGCGGGCATCTTGGCGACAAGGTCGTTCCACGAAAGTGAATCCGCGTTGGCAACCGGAGCGGGCGTATTGGACTTTGTGTTTGTGCCCGCGTTGTCGGAAATATCAACAGACGAGTTATCGGTACTGCCGTTGTCACTTGTTGTGTCCTCACCACCGTCATCAACATCGACGACTTCATCATCGCCTAAATTGAATGAAGATGTGTTGCTCTTGCCGCAAGCCGCAACCGACAGCAGCAACGCAAGGCACAACGCCATACATAAAAGTTTAGTCAGATAATTTTTCATTTTCTTTTTCCTCCTAATTATTCTAACCTACGATACCGCAGGTGGATATACTTTGAACAAATTTGCGCTGCATTACAAGGAAGTAGGCAAGCAGCGGAAGAATCGACAAAAACGCGCTTGTTATTATCAGCGAACCGAGAGAAAAGGTAAACTGCTTGGTTATTTCTGACGTAAGGTTGCTCTTGAAGTTTGCCAGCATAACGCTTATGGGGAAATTGCCCGAAAGATATATCTGCGCCTGATAAAAATCGTTCCAATACCAAACGACCGCAAACACCAGAACAGTGATAGCCGCCGCGCCCGAAGACGGCAGAACGATACGCAGAAACGTTTTCCACGGGCCCGCGCCGTCCATCCACGCCGCCTCTTCGAGCTCCTTGGGAAGACCTTTGAAGAACTGCATGTAAATGTAGATGAACAAGCCGTTTTTAAGACCGGTAGAAAGCAGAGCGGTAAGCCAGAAAACAAGCGGCGTATCCACAACGCTGGGCCGAAGCTCCACACGGAACAGTTTTGAGAGGAGACCCAGAATGCCCAAAAAGTCAAGATGACTGAAATTATCGTAACTTGCCACAACGATCATCGGGTCGGGAACGAGTATGCAGAGTATCATAAACGCTATGAGAATTTTTTTGCCTCTGAACTCAAATCTCGCAAGACCGTAGCCGACTACCGCGCAGGTGAAAAAGGATATCAGCGCCGACGCGACCTGATTAAGAAACGTACTTCCGAGCGATGACACGTAATTAAGCGCCTTTATTGCTATCCGGTAATTCGTGAACGATATACCCTTCGGTATCCACATGACCGTCGGGTCGAGCCAGTCCGCGGTGGATTTGAACGAGTTTACCGCCATGAATAAGAACGGATAAAAAAGTATGTACGCAAAGGCGATGAGTATAAGATACCTCGCTATACTCGCAAGCGTTGCCGCGCCCCGGCGTTTAAGTTTGTACGTGTTGATGTTCTTTGTCATCATTGCGCCCCCAAATAATCAATCGTGTAAGCGTAATATATTATAATATAATAATCAAAAGCAACCGCGGAAAATCGCTCCGGTCAGGGTATAATAACATCGAAAAAACAAATAAACCGAAAGCGAAAGCAACACGGAAAGTTCTTAAAAGTGAAAGACACAATCCGCATTAGCCGACACTCAGCACCGCAGTTTGACATTTTGTTGAAAAGATTGCACTTTTTCTCACGTTTATTATACACAACCGACAAAGGTTTGTATATCAAAATTTTGCGCATTTTTATCAAATTTTTGCGCTTTTTGGCTTTTTTTCTATTTTTTGCTTATCTTCAAAAAAATTCCGGGGGTTTTCGCCCCCGGCAACGGTTATTTACACATATCTCACAGGTCATAAGGCGCCGTCAGGCATTGCCCCCGGCATACTGCTTTACGGTTCTTTTCATTTCATCCCACTGCTCTTCCATCTCCCGCACGAGTTTAAGCTGCGTTCTCGCCCTGACGAGATTATGCTCGGGATAAGCGGTTTTGAAATAAGTGTCGCCTTCAAGATAATCAGTCAAAAATCTCATACCGCACTCAATGGTCATCATTTTTGCGCCCTCGGGCAGAAGCATTATTTCGGTAGGTATGAGTTTGCCGTCACAGCCCGCAAGGTAGCCTTTGGTATACGCCTTGAACAGATCAATATTGAAATGAACTTTATCAAGATCTTTTTCATCCTCCGCCGCGGTAGAGGCGCCGAAGCGTATCGCGTCGCCGAAGTCGGTCACCGAATACCCCGGCATTATGGTATCGAGGTCGATAACGCAAAGCGCCTTTCGGGTGGTTTTATCAAGCATAACGTTGTTTGATTTGGTGTCGTTATGCGTAACGCGGACCGGCAGATCGCCTCTTGCTTCGGCGTCGATAAGCACCGAATAAAAATCCTGTCTTGAAGTAATAAAATCTATCTCTTTTCTGACATTCTCCGCCCTGCCGCACTTATCCGCGCTGACCGCACTTAGAAACGCGCCGAAGCGTATCGGCGTATTATGAAAATTCGGTATCGTTTCGTAAAGCGTATCCGCCGGAAAATGCCTCAAGTCCCTCTGAAACTTGCCGAATGCGAAAGCGCACTCGTAAAAGTCCCGCTCGTCCTCTACTATATCAAGGCAGACGGAGTCCTCGATAAAATTATACATACGCCAGAGGTTGCCGTCATCATCCTTTATGTAGGTTTTGCCGTCTTTGGTCGGAATAAGCGAAAGCACTTCCCTTTCGCTGTTTGCGCGCACCTTAAGAAACGCCGTTACCTTCTCAATATTCGAAAGCACCTGCTCCGGCTTTTTGAAAACGTTGCCGTTCACCTTTTGAAGTATATATCTGCGCTGTTTTTCGCCGTCGTCGGTCACGACTTTAACGGTATCGTTTATATGTCCGTTGCCGTAATTATCGGCTGAAATCACCCTTCCCGTAATCTCAAAGCGTTCCGCGCAACTCTTAAAAAAATCATTCCGGGTTTCCATAAATATCACCTTATTCGTAAATAATACCGCCTATTACGGTTTTTAACAAATTGTAATTATTGTCAAGCACGATAAAGTCCGCGTCAAAGCCGACGGAAAGCTCACCCTTGTTTATTCCGAGAAGCTTTGCCGGCGTTCTGCTTGCCATAATAAAAGCGTCGTCTTCGGGAATGCCGAATTCAATCGCCGTTTTTACGCAGTCAAGCAGAAAAGCCGTACTTCCGGCGAGGGTGCCGTCGGCAAGGCGGCAACCGCTTTTTGAGAGAGTAACCGGCAGTCCGCCCGAGGTGTATTCGCCGCAGGGCAAGCCGGCGGGCGCTATTGAATCGCTTATAAGGCATACCCTGTCCGCTCCGAGCGCTCTGTAAAGCGACCAGACAGCCCCTCTTTGAACGTGAATACCGTCACATATAAGCTGGGCGTATATTCTCTTTTCTATCGCCGCGCCGATAGGTCCCGGCGCCCGGTGAAGCATCGGCGGCATTGCGTTAAAGGTATGAGTAAGACAGCGGGCACCCTTTTCTATCGCCGCTGCCGCCGTTTCGTAATCGCAGTCGGTATGGCCTATCGAGCAGACAGCGTCGCATTTTTCTATAAAATCGAGCGCGCCCTCGGTTTCCGGTGCGATAGTCACCATTTTTACGTTTTTAAGCCCGCGGTACTCGTTTATATCGGGCTTCCGAATGTACTTCTCATCCTGCGCGCCTTTGCGGCTTTTCGCTATGTAGGGACCCTCGATGTGAAAGCCCAAAACATTCGCGCCGTCAATGCCTTCGATATCGCGGTCAAGCGCGGCGCGTACAGTTTCCATATCCACCGTCGCGGTCGTAGGCAAAAACGAAGTCGTACCGTGCAGCGCCTCATACTTAGCAAGCCCGGCGATGTCACCGCCGTTTGCCTCTATCCCCATGCAACCGTGAGTATGCACGTCTATAAGACCGGGAAAAACCTTTTGATACTTTAAGTCAATTCCGCCCGAGCCGCTTTTTTGCAGAGATACGATCCTGCCGTCTTCAACGGTGATATCGGTAATCTCGCCGCCTATCAGGGCGTTTTTGTAAATCATGCAAAATCACCCCTGTATTCCGCGATTGCCGCGTTGATTTTTTCCCTGATTCCGAGCAAATAATTCTTATCGTGCGGGTAGGTCCTGAAATCTATCGGCGCTGTCCCGTCTTCAATGATATTCATAACAAATTCCCTGCCGTAAAGCCGCTCGCAGAGTTTATAGGCGCGTGTGTCCTGAATACCGTCATAAAACACGAGCAGACGTATTGATTCCCACGGCTCGCCGTCAGGCCCGGGATAAACCGAAAACGCGTCGCCCGCGGGCGAAAAATACTCGCCGTCGGTATTCATAAACGGGTTTACCGAAGCATAAGAGAACTGATTAAGGTAAAAATTATAACCCCAATGCAGAAAACCCTCTATACCGAACTTATAAAGCTGTGTGCCGAGTATGCGGTTGCGCAGCGACGGCATTGAAATAAACCTGTTTGAAAGGTTATCCTTATCTTCTGTTACGCAGTAATACGCCCAAAGATGCGGCACTTTGTTTTCGATAAACTTATCAATATGTCCCGTTGATACAACAGGAAGGCTGACTGCGCCGCTCGCGTAGAAATCGTAACTTGAAAGCGCGTCGATGACCGTGTAACCGCGAAGCAGGGGCTCAACTATCGCCTTTGCCTTCAAATAGCTTTCAAGCTGTTTACTGTTCGGCTCGTCCGAAATATGAAAGAGGCACCGCTTATCCGCGCCGCCGAGCCCTCTCATGTGCTCTAAAAACGCGGGTATAAAAGCGCCGAGAAACGCGGCGTATTCTTCGCCGGAGGCGTCGGTTTCCCAACCGAATATCTTTTTGTACTCGCCGTTTACGGTCGCCATTATTTTCGGCGCGCACGACGCGCCCCACTGGGTAAACAAATGCGATATTTCAAAATACTTTACGCCTATCCGGTCGCACATTTCCACCCATTTATCAAGCAGTGAAAAATCAAAGCCGTAAACACCGTTATTAACGCTTACACCGACCAACTGCACAGTATCGCGCTCACCGCCCACATAAGTGTCAAGCGGCGGCGTGAATACGGGAGTAAGAAGCGTATTGACACCGTATTTTACGGCGAGTTTCGCAAACTTTTCTATTATTTCGAAGTGTCTGACGTCAAACGCTTTTGTACCGTAGTATTTTTTAAGACCGTCGCAGTGAAACCACTGCGTAAAAAGCAGTTCCTGCTCCGGCAGCGAGGCGTCAATTATGTCAAGCTGAAATGTGACCTCATACTGTCCCTTTTTTTCTTTATTGTACAAATGGGCGTAATCGAAGCACAGCGTTATCGGATAACTGCCCGCTTCGACCTCGCCTTTTGTATCGACCTCGACCATAAGGCTGCGCAAATTCTCAGCCACGGCGAGCCGTCCGTTGCTTTCGAGCGGCTGCATAACGTCAGGATAAAGACCCGGCTGTTTGCTTATATAAAAGTCATCGCTTCCGGGTCGCGCCGCCAGTTGAACCGGCACGGGTTCTATCCGGCAAACGCGCACGTACTTCGCTATCGGCGATTTTACCGATAAATTCGCATAGCCGGTCGAGGCGCTGTCCTCTGCCTGATAGCAAACGCAAAAATGAAAAATCTCGTTTTTAAGACAGGACGCGCGGCTGTATTCATCTTTATCCGCCACCCGCTCGTTAAGAAAACATTTTTCAAGTGAAGAAACAGTTTTTATCTTCAAAACAAAACCTCCCGCGGCGTTTATTTTTTCAGACTTTTAATCTGTCTTATGTCGCTTCCGATAAATTTTTTCGCGGTATAATCGCCAAGCAGGCGCGAAGCCACACGCGGCGTATATCTCTCGTTGATGTCCGCCATTGAAAGATTCGTGTTTATAATGGTGGGTCTTCTCGCCAAAAGGCGCGTGTTGATTATGTTGTAGACAAGACTCTGTATATACGGTGATACAAATTCTCCGCCCAAATCGTCAATTATAAGCAAATCGCAGTTCACCGCGTCAAGATAGCTCTTATCGCTGTGCTCACCGAAATGCTCGCCCTCCATTTTCGCAAAAAGGTTATAGGCACTGCCGTAAATAACGTTATATCCCCCGGCTATAAGCTCATAAGCTATCGCAAGCGACAGGTGCGTTTTGCCCAGCCCCGTATTGCCCATAAAAAGCAGGCTTTTTGAGGAAGACGGATTAAACCCTATCGCATATTCGCGGCAGAGTTTAAGTATTTCGGTCATACGTTTTTTGGGGCTTACGCCGTCGGCGGCCGCGTCGGGATAAAAGCTTAAATCAAAATTTTCAAAGCGGCACTCGCCTATCGGTACGGCAGCGGAAATCTCCTTCAAATAAAGATCTGTCGCCGCTTTTTTTACGCAGTCGCATATCGCGCCCTCAACGTAACCTGTATCGTGACACTTTTCACAGTCGTACTCAACTTCGCCTATACCCGCGTCTTTCAGCAGCTCCTCGCGCCGGATGTTGAGGTCAACAAGAGTGCTTTTGAGTTTTTCAATTTGCGACTTGTCGCCCGATATGGCGGTAAGCGCGATTTTAGCGCCCAAAGAAGCAATTGTGTTTTTAACCTCTCTGTAACGCGAATCATCTTTTTCAAGCGCCTTTAAGGCGTTTTCCCTTATGGCGGCGCGCGCCGAACGCAGACTGCGCTTTTGCTCCATACAGATATCAAGACATTCCCTTTTCGTCATACTGCTCGTCCCCTAATCACTGTTCAGTTTTGCTTCAAAAGCATCCAGATCGAACCCGGCGAAATCGTTTGATTTTCCTTTTTTGTTTACGGACGGTTTCTTTTCGCCGTTTTTAACTTCCTCAACCGTTTTATAACCCGCCGTGTGCCATTTTTCGAGCACCTTGCCTATGTACGGGAAGGATATTTTCGCCTTTTGGTCTATGCAGACGTCATACGCCGCTTTAAGCATTTCGGGCGACATTCCCCACTCGTTTACCCAGAGATTTGAAAACTCGTTTTCCTTTTCACTCGGTATCCTCTGTTCTATCCCGAACGCACGGCGTACAACGCCGAACGCCAGCTTGCCGCGCACCTGGCGGGAGATTTCCTCCTCGGCGTCACGCACGGTCTGAACGCCGTCTTTAAGCCATTTTACCGCAGTGGTTTTAACGTACGAAAGGTTTGCCTTTTTCTCCGCCGCGGCGTGCTGTAAGAGCAGAAGGATAACCGACACGTCCATACCGTAATCGTCGTAAAGCGACACGAGCAGGCGGCTTTCGTTATTTTTCAGGTTCCTGCCGAATTTGAGTTGTGCTTCGCGCAAAAGAAGGCGCACCCTATCGTCCTCCATACCGCGCATTATCACATCGGTACGCGTTGGCAGTTCGGAACTGATAACGACCTTTTTTCCGGTGCTCTCGGGCACGCTGTCTTCCCTTTCGAGTATACCGCAGCGAACCCAGAAAAGCAACGCGTCCTCCGCGTCGGTTTTGCTTATTGACAACTTATCCGCTATGCTTTGCGGGTCGATTTTTTCCGACAGGTCGCGCATAGCGAGGATAAGGACCTTTAACTGTTCGCCGGAGGCAAGTTTTATGTACTTGTCCGCAACGTCGCAGGGCAACGGAAAAGACGATGAAATAGTTTTGAAGTTGAGAGAAAATTCCATAAAACGACCTCCTTCTCGCGTGTCTTAATATTATATCAGCAAAGTCGCAATTTGTAAATAGAAAAAACGCCCGTCAAAAGACGAGCGTTCTTAAATGTTGGCATCTACTTATTTTCCCAGGCAGCTGCCCGCCAAGTATCTTCAGCGCAAGTGAGCTTAACTTCCGTGTTCGGAATGGGAACGGGTGGACCCTCACCGCAATCAACACCAACTGGTCTGTCATCAAGACAGCAAAGTGATTATACTACACAAAAGTTGGTTTGTCAAGGGTTATTTTTCAAAAATTCAAAACTTCTTTCAGCTTTTTGTATGAGGCGTACAGTTCATCCGCGTTTTTGTAAGCGTCACGATAGACCTCTATTATCGCGTCGCCCTTTATTCCTCGCTCTTTGCACAGTTCAAAAAACGCCGGAAAATCGAAACTGCCGGAAAGCGGAAGCATGCAGTCGTTATCGGGCAGACTGTCGCTTATATGTATATGCTTTATACTGCCGCCGAGCTCCCGCACGGCTTCGAACGGTGAATAGCCGCCCCTTATGCTCTGCTTTACGTCAAGGCAAAACGCCGCGTCTTCGCCGAGGTATTGCTTCATACTTTTAAGCACCTGAAGATTTCCCGCCCGGAACTTAACCACGTTTTCCTGCAAAAGAACGGCGCCGTTTTCACGCACAGTTTGCGCGATACGCGCAAAGCGCTCGAAATACCCCTCGTTATCGAGCACGCGATTAGGCTTGCCGCCGTGCATGACAATATACTTCGCGCCGAGCTCGCCTGCGATTTCGGCATAGCGTTTATACTGCCCTATCGCCTCGACATAGCGGCGTTCATAATTTGAAAAAAGCATGAATGACTCCGCAAGCGACATGGTAGGATGAATTGAAACAATATTTATACCGTATTCGTCCTTTATCTCTTTAAGTCCGTTGACAAAGCTTTTTTCAAGCTCACAGTTTGCGTTAAAAAATATTTCGGTTGTGTTTATGCCCGCTCTCGCGACGCTTAAAAGCGATTTTTCCGTTTCAAGCGGATAGAGGCATGAGGTCGAAACGCCGATATTCACATTATTCCTCCCAAGGTGTGACAAATACCGTTTTATTTGTCGTATATATCACCATTCCGGCTTTGGCGCCCGCAGGTTTTTTCACATACTTTACCGGGGTGTAATCTACCGGAACGTTTGACGAATTCTTCGCTCGCGAATTTTTCGCGGCAAGTTTTGCGGCGAAAAGAAGCGTTTGGCCGCTTATCTGCTTACCGCCGTTTTTAACCACCACGTGACTGCCGTGAATATTCTTTGTATGAAACCATGTGTCGTTTTTATCGGCAAGCCGGGTAGTTATATAGTCGTTTTGAATGTTGTTGTGCCCTACATAAATCGCATACCCCTCGTCAGAGGTATAACGCTCGGTACGCGGCGCGGCGGCCGCGCGCTTTGCCGCGCGTTTTTCCTTTATGTATCCCGAAGAAACGAGTTCTTCGCGAATGCCGCCGATATCGTCCGTATCCGTCGCGCGCTCGATACTTTCAAGTACCGAGTCGAGGTAATCAATTTCCGCTTTGTCCGAATCGATAAGAGCACCGAGACTCGCGCTTGCCGAACAACTCTTTTTATATTCCTTAAAATATTTTGCGGCGTTTGCCGCCGGCGATAAGGCGGGGTCAAGCTTTATTTTAACGGAAGAGAGATTTTCATCATAAAAATTCTGCACCTTGCAGGAAGCGTCCCCCGGCTTTATAAGGTGAATATTCGCCTTTATCAGTTCGCCGTAAATACGCAGTTTTTCACGGTCCTTTGTCGCTTCAAGGTCGCGTATCCGCAAATTCATTCTGCGTTTTGCCCGTGAGAGATAATTGTTTACGGTTTTATTTATATCGGCGGTCCTGCGGCGAAGCCGCGCCGCTTTGTCCCGTTCCGAAAAAAACTCGCAGAGCATAGCGCTGCCGGAAGAAAAATACTTTTTTGTGTAGGTGTTTGAATACTGGTTTATATCGATAAACGAAAAATCCTTGGGCACGCCGTTCTCATACAAAACGGTATAACGCGGCGCGTTTTGTACCGCTTCCCTTAAAGCTTCGAGCGGTGCGCGCAGGTGTTCCGCGCCGAGCATACCAAGGTCGCCTTCAACCGTGCCGAAAGCCGAAAAGACCGTTTCCCTGCAAACAAGAGGCGAAAGCCCGTCAAGCGTATTAAGCAGCGCGGCAGAGGCCTCGCCGCCCACCTTTTCTATCGCGGATATAACGTCCGGAATATCGGCAGACAGTATATTTAACTTGCCACGGTCTTCGGGATAAGAGTATTTACAACCGGGCATTATCATACGTGCGGCGGTAATATCGCTGCGCACCATCGCATCGGATATTCTGCCGTTTTCATCCGTAAGTATTATGTTGTTACTGCCGCCGATAAACTCGCAAATGATTTTCGGAGATACGATATCGCCCATCTCGTTTACCGCCTGAAACTCAAGCTCTATTACTCTTTCAAGTCCCTTTTGCTTTGCTCCAGTAAATCTCGCGGAAGAAAAAATCTTTCGCGCCAGCATACAAAACATAGGCGGCTCGTACGGGTTCTCGAATTTAGCGTCGGTAAACCCTATTCTGGCGGCGCCGTTTCGCGCCGAAATATGCAGCTTCTCTGAAAAGTCTTTCTTTTTAAGATAGAGTACAAGCTCATCCTTCGAGGGCTGATATATTTTTTCAACGTGCGCGCCCTCGGCGCTGCCGAGTTCCGTTAAAAGCGTATGTATGAAAGCGCCGTCAAACGCCATTTTTCTCCCCCTCACCGAGCAGCTTTTCAAGTTCGGACAGTACGGTTAAATCTTCTTTAAGACGAAAAGCGTTTTTGCCCGTGTTTTTAAGCTCGTCCGCACGCTTTTTTATAATTGCGTACTGTTTCCCGATATACGCCCTGCCCTCGTCACAGTCGGGTTTTATAAGCCCTATATACTTTCTCGCGCCGTCCGCCCTGTACGCCATACCGCAAAACGCGCACCGCATTACGCTGTACAGTATGCCGTTTTCTTCGACCGCTTTTTCGCACAGTACGCAAAAACCGTTTTCAGCCAGAAAAACGCGAAGCTTATCGGCGGAGGTGGTTGGCTGCAGGATAAGCGTAACGCCGGTATCGCGCAAAAACGAAGCGCGCTCTATTATGCCGGAAATTACCTCGCCGCCCATACCGGCGATTATCACGGTATCCGCCATATCGCGGGTGATTTTCTCAAGGCCGTCGCAGAGATAAAGCTCTACGCCGTCAGCCCCCGCCGCCGCAAGGTTTTTGCGGGCGGACAAAAGCGGTTTTTCTCTTATATCAGTAGCGCAAACACTTGCGCATCTGCCCGATTTGTATAAAAAAGCGGGCAGATAGCCGTGGTCGGTTCCTACGTCACACACCCTACTGCCCGGCTCCACCATACCGCCGATAAGCGACAGCCGTTTTGACAACGACATATTATTTGCCTTCAAAATGGCGGTTGAGCTGTTCTATGAGCGCGTCGCAGTCGGTGCCGTGCGCGGCGCACGCCTGCTCTATTGTTTCACCTCTTGAAACCGGACATCCGAGGCAGTGCATACCTATTGCGAGAAAATATTTTCCGGCGGTTTCGTCCTTATCAAGAATATCGCCTATTATCATATCCTTTGTGATTTTCATAAAATTACTTCCTTTCAAAAAAGTTTTGTTTCGTCTTCAAGATTTTTTCTTTCGGGATTATAGAGTCTGCGATTGTCAAGCGACCACATACGCGGTGAAAACTCGCCGCCTTTAAGCGGCGCCTCCGCCTCGCGCATAATATAAATGCGGGAGTCGAGCAGGTCAAGTTCGGAGAGGATTTCCGCTTCGATAAACATAGGTCTTACCGCGGCGCCGAAGTCCGGCTCGCCGTGATGCGAGAGTATCATGTGTTGAAGTAAAACGGAAGTTTCACGGCTTATGCCGAGACGTTTTGAGTATTCGTCAACCTTTGCCGCACCCATAGCGATATGCCCGAGTAAAGTTCCCTCCACCGTGGTGCCGTCGGCAATGCCCGCGTCACCGACGTTATACTCCTCGATTTTCGAAATATCGTGGAGTATTGCCCCGGAAATAAGCAGTTCCCTGTCCACAAAAGTGTATATTTCACACACACTTTCACAGAGTCTTACTATTGACAGCGTGTGCATTAAAAGCCCCGAACGGATGGCGTGGTGAAGCTTATTTGCCGCCGGCCAGTAAAGGAGTTTTTCCTTATTATCAGTCAGAATTGCCGAAACTATGCTTTTTAGCTCCGAATCCTTAAATCCGGACACAATACGCATCAGCTCGTCAAACATTTGCCCGCCCGAATAATTCACACTGCGCACAAGGTCCTTCATATCGACGTTATCCTCCGGGTACGCGGTCCTTATGCGGTCTATGCGTAATTGGTCGGTTCCGTTGTAGCGGCTTACCGTACCGCGCACCTTGACTATATCCTGCGCCTTGTATTCCCCGTGTTCAGCCGGTGAATAACGCCACAGTTTTGCGTTGATATCTCCCGAAACGTCACTGAGGGTAAAATCAAGATATACATCGCCCTTTGAGGAGGTTTTCTTTTCGACCTCTTTTACAAGGCAAAAACCCTCGACCTTTCCGTTATTGTCAATTTCTTTGAAATTCATACCGTTATTCCTTTATGATTATATTTTCCCTCGCGGGACCGTTGCTTATCATGGCGAATTTATAACCTATCCGCTCCTCGATAAACTCAATGTACTTACGGCAATTCTCCGGCAGGTCGGAATACTTTTTAATGCCGGAAATGTCGCACTTCCAGCCCTTTAATGTTTCGAGCACCGGCTTTGCTTTTTCGAGTTTGCTCGTTACCGGGAAATCAGTCGTTATCACACCGTCAATCTCATACCCGGTGCAGACCTTTATCTCGTCTAAATATCCGAGTGCATCAACCACCGTAAGTATCGGGTGCGTGGTGCCCTGAACGTCACATCCGTAGCGGGTCGCGACGCAGTCAAACCAGCCCATTCTGCGGGGTCTGCCGGTAGTGGCGCCGTACTCGCCGCCGTCACCGCCGTGGTCGCGCATCTGCGCCGCTTCTTCGCCGAATATTTCGCTGACGAAAGCGCCGGCGCCGACCGCCGATGAATACGCTTTAATAACGGTATAAATCTCCTTTATCGAATACGGCGGAAGTCCCGTGCCGACAGCGCCGTACGCCGCTATCGTGTTAGAAGACGTAACCATAGGATAAATGCCGTGGTCGGTATCCTTCAGGGTGCCGAGCTGACCTTCAAGAAGTATGGTCTTGCCCGCTTTGTCCGCCTCAAAGCAGAGCTTGCGCACATCACCGACAAAGTCTTTTATGCCCTCGCGCCAGGTCATCATTTTATCAAACAACCCGTCCGCGTCAATCGGCGCTTTATGATAGAGATTTTCAATCATTATGTTTTTGACTTCGAGCACGCGCTTTATTTTTTCTTTAAGGGCGGCCTCGTCAAAAAGCTCGCAAACCTGAAAACCGATTTTTGCATATTTATCCGAATAGAACGGCGCAATACCCGATTTGGTAGAGCCGAAGCTCGCTTTGCCGAGGCGCTCCTCCTCGTAAACGTCAAAAAGAACGTGGTACGGCATAACCATCTGACAACGCTCGCTTATAACGAGCTTCGGCTTCGGAACACCGCGTGAAACGATTTCGTCATACTCTTTGAGAAGCTTGTCAACATCGAGCGCCACACCGTTGCCGATACAGTTTGTAACACCCTCGTTAAAAACGCCGGAAGGCATTGTATGAAGGGCAAATTTGCCATACTGATTGTGTATGGTGTGACCGGCGTTCGCGCCGCCCTGAAACCTTACCACAATGTCGGCCTGACATGCCAGCATATCGGTAATTTTGCCTTTGCCCTCGTCGCCCCAGTTGGCGCCGACTACTGCTTTAACCATACAAAAAACTCCTATCAAGATAATTACCGGAACATTATAATACAACCGCTACCCCTTTTCAAGATAAGGTGAATATTTATTCATCGGTAACCGTATTTAGGGCGGTATGCCCCGCCACACTGAATTATTATACCAACTGCACAAGCCAATGTCAATGAATTGTAGCATATATAATGCTTGTATTAAATAAATCAGTGTGTTATAATAACACCGTAAAGTTCACTCACGGGAGGTAAACCGTTGAAATATTTTCAGACGTTTATCAAATATAAATATCTGCTTTCAAACCTCATTGGCAGAGATATAAAGGTCAAATACCGCAGGTCGATACTCGGCATACTTTGGAGCGTTCTTAATCCGCTCCTTATGATGCTTGTGCTTTCCGCGGTTTTTTCCGCGCTTTTCGGTATGGGCGGCAGGTTCGGCGGACTCAATGTGCCGTTTAATATATACTACCTTACGGGCGCTACGATTTACAATTTCATTTCCGAGGCGACTTCCACCTCTATGATGTCTGTGTATTCAGCTTCACAGCTTATTAAAAAGGTCTATATTCCGAAATACATTTTCCCGCTTGAAAAATGCCTGTTTTCATTTGTAAACATGCTTTTCTCGCTCATAGCCGTATTTTTGGTTATGGCTTTTTCGGGCGTCGGCTTCCACCTGACTATGTTCTTAATGCCCGTCCCGATACTGTACGCTTTGGTTTTCTCGATAGGTATGAGTTTGCTTTTGTCGGCGCTGACGGTATTTTTCAGGGATATTATCCACCTTTACGGCGTGTTTCTGACCGCCTGGATGTACGCCACCCCGATAATCTATCCGATAACCATTCTTGAAGCCCGCCCGAAACTGCTTTTTTTAATGAAATTCAATCCGATGTATCATTATGTCGAGTATTTCAGAAGTGTTACGATTTATAATGTAATACCGAACATTAAAGACAATCTCATCTGCCTCGCATTTTCGTTCGGCATGCTGATAATCGGTATTTTAGTTTTCAAAAACCGTCAGGACAAATTTGTCCTCTATATGTGATTCGGAGGTAACGTTTTGGGTAACGCGGTTGAAATTACAAACGTTTCCATGCGCTTTAACATGGCGAAGGAAAAGGTTGACAGTATAAAAGAATATATTATCAAATTTTTCAAAAGGCAGCTGCTTTTTGAGGAGTTTATGGCGCTCAGCGATATAAACATAAATATCGAACAGGGTGAGGTTTTCGGTCTTATCGGTCTTAACGGATGCGGCAAGTCCACCCTGCTTAAAATCATATCAGGCATATATAAGCCCAGCACGGGAAGCGTTAAGGTATGCGGCACCATTGCCCCCCTCATTGAGCTCGGCGCGGGATTCGATATGGACCTTACCGCGAGAGAAAACATTTATCTTAACGGCTCGGTGCTCGGATACTCAAAGCAGTATATCGATGAAAAATTTGATGAAATAGTGGATTTTACCGAGCTTCACCAGTTTCTCGACGTTCCGATGAAAAACTACTCCTCCGGTATGGTGGCGCGCGTCGGCTTTGCGATAGCCACAATTACAAAGCCGGATATACTGATAGTTGACGAAATACTCGCGGTCGGCGATTTCCTCTTCCAGGAAAAATGTGAAAAAAGGATAAACGAACTTATGTCCGGCGGTACAACGGTTATTATCGTTTCCCACTCGATAGAACAGATAAAGCGCCTTTGTGACCGTGTGGCGTGGATAGAAAGCGGTAAAATAAAAATGATAGGCAACGCCGAAGAGGTTTGCGATTTGTACGCCAACTCGGCGAATTAAGCCGGATAAATAAAGCGCGGCGGGAGTGAGAAAACTCCCGCCTGTTTTTTATTTTATCAAATCTTTTATTACCTCGCCGGCGATTATGAGTCCGCAGACCGAAGGCACAAATGAAATTGAACCGGGCGGTTGCTTGCGCTCTTCCGTTTTGCTTTCGGGACGTTTGGGCGGTTCCTTTGAATAAACGACCTTTAATTTCTCTATACCGTTTTCCCTGCATATCCCGCGCATAACCCTCGCAAGCGGACAAACGCTTGTGGCGTAAATATCCGCAACCTCAAAGCGGGTAGGGTCAAGCTTGTTTCCCGCTCCCATTGAGGAAATAATCGGCACGTTTGCCGCATCGCAGGAGATTATCAGCTGTTTTTTGCCGGCGACCGTATCAATGGCGTCAATTACATAATCGTACAGCGAAAAATCAAACTCCGCCGCCGTATCGGGTGTAAAAAAGACGTTATGGCAAACCACTTTACAGTCGGGATTGATATCGAGTATACGCGCTCTCGCCGCTTCGGTCTTATACCGCCCCACCGTGCTTTGAAGCGCGATTATCTGGCGGTTTATATTGCTTGCCGATACCCTGTCGTTATCCGCAAGATCGATAGCGCCGACGCCGGCACGGGCGAGCGCTTCAACGGCGTATCCGCCCACACCGCCTACGCCGAACACGGCGACGCGGCAGTTATTAAGGCGCCTTACCGCTTCTTTGCCGATAAGCATTTCTGTTCTTGAAAAAACGGTTTCATCCATCTGTATCACCGTGAAAATTATATCATTTGTTCAATATAATATCAAGCAAAAAGAAATCCCGCCGAAGCAGGATTTCTTTTTTGTCAGAATATTTCAACGTCCCAGTCGGAGAGGTACTGGAAGAGGCGTGTAAGGTCTTTGTTGTTGACCTTGCCGTCGCCGTTGACGTCAAGTGCGTCCTCGTTGACTTCAACGTCCCAGTCAGAGAGATACTGGAATAGGCGTGTGAGGTCCTTATTGTTGACCTTACCGTCGTTATTGATATCGCCGGGCTCATGTCCGCCGTATGTGACGACCTCGGATTTTCCTGTTTTGTAACCGCATACAGAGCAGATTTCCTCTTTGAGTCCGTCTTCCTGCGCCGTGGCTTTCACGGTTATCTTCCAGATAAGATCGTGCTCTCCGCGGTCCACCGTTCCCTGACAGTGCGAGCAAACGCGCCAGTGACCGTTGCTGTCGTACAACCAGTCGCCCGGGGTGTGGTCGGCAAAATCAGTTTCTTCGCCCGAGGATATCTTTGCGCCGCAACCGAGACAGTAGGTGTCGCCGGTGTAGCCCGCTTCGTTGCAGGTGGCGGCTTTTGCGTCTCTTACTTCGGTTCCGCCGTCGTGATTATTCGGGTCAAATTCGCCGTATTCCTGACTGCAGCGTGTGCATACGGCTTTGCTGTGGCAGGTCGCCGTACCGCCGGTATGACCGAGCGCCGGTATTTCTCTGGCGCTTGATATCTTTGCGCCGCAACCGAGGCAGTAGGTATCACCGGAATTGCCCGCGGTAGTACAACTTGCCGCTACCGCGCCGCGAGTCTCGGTTTCGCCGTCGTGATTATTCGCGTCAAATTCGCCGTATTCCTGACTGCAGCGTGTGCAGACAGCTTTGCTGTGGCAGGTCGCCGTGCCGCCGGTATGCCCAAGCGCCGGTAATACTCTGCCGCTTAGTATTTTTTCGCCGCAGGTCTTACAGTATATATCGCCGGAATATCCCGAAGCCGTACAGGTAGCGTCCTTCGCGTTACGGGTTTCAAGATCGCCGTGTGAACAGCCGACAGGACCTTCCGAGCCGGTAACAGTAACGTTGAAAGTGAAGACCGAATCATTGGTCACCACCAGCGGGAAGCCCTCGGACAAAAGATAATAGATCTGCCCTGCTTTGAGTTGAGCTTCAAAACGGAAATTGTGTTCCCTGTCGTCGCCGTAATCGTAAGCGATCCTTTCGCCGTTTGCGTCATAAAGCGTACCGTCGGTAACCCACTCGCCCGCGGCAAAGAAGGTGTAAGTGCCGTCTTTTGCGGGAGCAAAGCGCGTAACTCCCGAAAGAATTTTTCCGTCATAAGTAATCGTCTTCGGCGTGTTGAGCACGAGCGACGGTATAGTGGCGGCAAAATACGAAATCGGTTTTACGGTAACGTTAAAGCTGCTCTTTGCGCCCAGGA
Organism: Clostridiaceae bacterium; assembly: GCA_016287385.1. Taxonomy (GTDB): domain Bacteria; phylum Bacillota; class Clostridia; order Oscillospirales; family Acutalibacteraceae; genus UBA737. The sequence goes on from JAEEWM010000018.1 coordinate 20,646, forward strand.
ACTCGCAGTCCACCTTATAGGTGCCGCCTACCTGCCAGGGCGTCACATCCTGAGTATCTTCCCAGTCAAGCCAGTAGCTCTGACCGTTTATCACCTTGGGCTGCGCGCTCTTTTCCGTCTTCGTGCCGTCCTTAAAGTATACGGTATATTCAGGCGTACTGTACGGATAATGCAGATACGGTATTCCGTTGACGCCGATACCGTTCCAACAGCCTATTTTTTCGATTATCGTGATATCGTCAACTTCAACTCGCGAAACGGGACTTCCGATAACAGTCACCTTGAAGCTTCCGTCGAGACCCATAAACTTACATCTGACATCATAGGTGCCGCCGACCTTCCAATGCTCTTCATACTGAGTATCCTCAAAATCACTGAGCGAGTAATAGTCATTACCGATAAATTTACCGTCGGCGTTCAGTTCGCTTTGAGTTCCGTCCTTGAAGTATACTCTGAATCTCGGATTATAGGTGTAATTGAAGTATTCGATGGTATTCTCATCGGTTCTCACCCATCCGGTCGAATTTTCAATCAGCGACATATCCTCGATTTCAACACGCAAAACCGGCGATTCGGTTATAGTCACGTTCACGTCCGATTCCACGCCTAACAGGGTTGCCGTTGCCGCGTAGGTATTGCCGGCCGTCCAGTGAACGTCGGACTGCGTATCGGCAGTATTGATCGAATAGAATGAATCGCCGACGCGAATACCGCCCTGCAGATTCTCCTCTCTTCTGCCGTCTTTATATACCACGTTGAACACCGGGCTGTAGTTGTAACGGTAATAGTATTCGCCGGTATTGTAGTCTCTTACGGTATATCCGCTTGTGTTTTCAATCAGCGCAACATCGGCGGTTTCAAGGCTTGCTATCGGATTATCGATAATTGACACATTAAACGTGCCCGTAATACCCATAAAGTTATAGTCCGCCTCGTAGGTATTGCCGACTGTCCAGTGATTATTATCCTGATCGGTTGTGTATTCAAGACTTTGCCAGGAATTACCTATTCTCACGCTGCCGGACTGATTGGCGGCAACGCTGCCGTCTTTATAGTAAACGGTAAACGTCGGATCAAAGCCGGAATAGCAGAAGTATCTCTGCCCCGCGGCATCGGTGGCATAATGACCGCGGCCGTTTTCAACTGTCGTAATGTCGTTTACACTTATACCCGCAACCGGGTTTTCAACAATGGTTACCTCAACGGTGCTTTCTATACCCGCAAAGCTGCAGGGCACCGTGTAAGTGTTTCCGAGAGTCCAGTGATTTTCATACTGGTCGGTTTCAAACTCAATACCGTACCAGCTATCGCCGAGCTGATACGTGCCCATGATCGGACCTACTGTTTTGCCGCCTTCAAGAGTAAGTGTGTATGTGGGATTTATGTTGTACTCGTCATAATAATAGAATTCGTTGCCTTCGCCGTCGGTATCATAATAACCGTCGGTATTTTCATATATCGAAACGCTTTGGACGGTAACGCCGATTACGGGGTTCGGAACCACCTTTACGGTAGAGACGGTCTGAATTCCCATAAACTCGTACGTAACCTCGTAGGTGTTGCCGACCGTCCAATGCTCGTTATACTGAGTGCCGTATATGGTAAGACCCATGCTCTGACCGTTTATGGTCTTGTTGTAGCTGTTTGTGGCGGTGTGGGTGCCGTCTTTGAAATAAACGGTGTATTCGGGCGAGAAGGAATAATAGAAGAACTCGTTATCGTCATCGTCGGTTTCCGTATAACCGCTGACGTTTTCTATAACCTCTGTAGGTTCTACAACAATGCTCGCCACGGGACTTTCTTTTATTTCCACCTGGAATGTGCCGCTGTATCCCATAAAGGTGAAGGGCACGTCGTAGGTGTGACCTACCGTCCAGTGATTTTCATACTGGTCGTCATTAAATTCAAGGTTATAATAGCGATCGCCTATCTGAGTGCTGTACTGAGTTTTAGAGGTCTGAGTGCCGTCATCTAAATTGACAACGTACTTCGGGCGGTATGAGTATCTGAAATACTCGTTTCCGTCCGCGTCAACAGAAACAGAACAGCTGGTTTCTTCAAGTATAACGGTTTTATCTACAACAACGCTTTCAACCGGTGACTTCTTTACCGTGACCGAGAAGCTCGTCTCAAATCCGAGGACCGAGAACGGTACCTGATAGGTGTTGCCCACCGTCCAGTGATTCTCATACTGGTCGTCGCCGTAGCTTGGCCAGGCATAATTCCCGTTATAGTTAAAGGAGCCGGTGACCTTGCCGGAATCTGTGCCGTCGTCAAAATAAGCTATAAATTTCGGCGAGCTGTAGGAATAATGGAAATACTCTTGGCCGTTCCCGTCGGTCTGCGTATAGCCGCTAACATTTTCGGTGACCGTGACCTCATCGAACTCTATCCTCGTTATGGGGCTGTTCTTTACGGTAACGTCAAACGAGCAGGAAACGCCCGCCAGCGTACAGGGTATCGTATAGGTATTGCCGGTAGTCCAGTGAGAAGTGCTCTGGTTATCCGTGTACTGAAGGTAGTAACGCGTACCGCCGAACTCGAAAGAGCCGTAGGTTTTTTCAGTATGTGTGCCGTCGCGGTAATAAACCGCATACTTCGGGCTGTCAAAATAATAATAATCGTAAGCTTCGCCGCTGCCGTCGTAACGGGTATAGCTGTTTACGTCTTTTATGAGTGTAACAGGGTCTACCTCGATTCGCTCTATCGGGTTCTCCTCTACCGTTACGGTGAAGGTGCCGGTAATATTCATAAAAGTATAATCGACGTCATAGGTCTCGCCGGCGTACCAGTGGTCTTCATCCTGATAGTCGTTTCCAACCTGCAAATAGTATGTAGAGCCGTTTACTTCCTTGCCGTACGAGTTGGTCTCGGAAACCGTACCGTCGGTGAAATGCAGCGTAAACGCGGGTGTGCTGTAACTGTAATGATAGTACTCGTCGCCGAATTCGTCGGTATCGGTATAACCGCTCATGTTTTCGTAAAGTATGATATCCTCAAATTCAATATAATCCACGGGATTCTCGATTACCGCTATGTTGAATTCATATTCTTTGCCTGCAAATTTCGCCGTAACCGCGTTATTGCCGTATTTCAAATGATTGGTATACTGATCGATATTGTACCTGAGCGATTCATACACACCGGGTAAAACCTCGGTGCTGTAAGAGGTTTTCTGCGACTGCGTACCGTCCTTGTAATACACGGTATACTTCGGTGAAGGAAGATAGTAATAATAGTAAGGTTTGCCGCTTTCGTCGGTAGTCTTATAACCGCCGAAGCCCTCAATAACAGTAATGTCGTCAATAACAACGTTACTTACCGGGCTTTCGTTTACGGTTACGGTAAAGCTGCAGTTAAAGCCGCAGAACGTGCAGGGTATCTCATAGGTCTGACCGGGCATAAAATGCTGCTCGTTCTGGTCGATTGTATAACTTAAACTATACTGATAATTGTATATCTGTTTGCTGTTTCGGTTCTTTTCGGTCTGAATTCCGTCATAGGTAACGGTATATTCGGGAGTACTGTTTAGATAGTAATAATAGTATTTCTGACCGCTTGAATCGGTCGTCTCATAACCGCCGACATTCTCGTTAAGTATGATATTGTCTATTACAACGGAGGTTATGGGATTTGGCACAACGCTGACGTTGTAGCTGCAAGCCACACCGGCAAAGGTACAGGGTATTTCGTAGGTATTCCCCACCGTCCAGTGTTCGCTGTACTGGTCAATATTGCTGTCAAGGCTGAAATACTGTCCGAAAACCTGCTTATCGCTGCTGTCAGTCTCAGATGAAGTGCCGTCGCTGAAATGAACGGTATATTTCGGAGCCAGGAAATTATAATAATAGAAGTTTCCGCCCGTGTTACTGTCATACGCTTCATAGCCGCCCTGACCGTCAATGACCTTAACATCCTCAATTTCAACGCTCACCACAGGGTTTTCGACAACGCTTACCGTAAAGGTGGAACTGATACCGGCAAATGTAAAGTCCACCTCGTAATCGCCGGTCGCGTCCCAGTGTGTTTCCTCCTGCTTATCGTTATATTCAAGGTAATAATACTCACCGTCTATATACGTGCCGTAAGACGTGGTATACGGGTCGGTGCCGTCCGTGTAGTAAATGGTATAAGTCGGGTTATTGTACTGATAACGGAAATACTCATTATCGCTGCTGTCGGTATATACCTGGCCGCTTAAATCCTTTATGACCTGTATAGGTTCAACCTCGACACGGTCGACGGGAATTTCGTATCCGGTAAGCGTCACGTTATACTCGGCGCTGTCGGCGGCATTATATGTCCTCGAGAGCAGATAGTAAACACTGCCGGCAGAAGCGGTAAACTTCACATTGAAGTTACTGCCATCGCCGCCGTCGTCATCGGACGCTATGGTGCTGCCGTCCTCGCCGACAATATCGGCGTACGTATCCGCCTCACCGCTTGAACAAAAGCGATACCTACCGCTGCTTTCGGGCGTAAACTTAAAAGCGCCCGAAAGCTCGGTGCCGTCATACGATACGTTCGTTTCGGTATCGAGCGCGATAACCGGAGCTTCTGCAAAATCATCGACGCTGTTAAACGCCAGCGCCGTAAAAACAGACGCGGGTATCAGAGAAAGCATCAGAACCGCCGATAATACCACCGCCAAGAGTTTTTTAGAGAAATTTACCATATAAACGCCTCCAAAGTATAATATTACTTATACATTATACCACTATATTGTATATAAGTCAACAAAAAGGATAACGCACAAAACCCAAGACGCATAAGGTCTTGGGTTTTGATTTACATTCGTATTGTTTTTACTTGAACGCTTCCTCAACCGCCACCGCGCAGGCAACGGTCATACCGACCATCGGGTTATTGCCCGCGCCTATGAGTCCCATCATCTCAACGTGAGCGGGAACCGAGGATGAACCGGCAAACTGCGCGTCAGAGTGCATACGGCCCATTGTATCGGTCATACCGTAAGAAGACGGGCCCGCCGCCATGTTATCGGGGTGAAGCGTACGTCCGGTGCCGCCGCCGGAAGCCACCGAGAAATAATTGACGCCGTTTTCAACGCACCATTTCTTATAAGTGCCGGCAACGGGGTGCTGGAACCTGGTCGGGTTGGTGGAGTTACCGGTAATGGAAACACCGACTTTTTCGAGCTTCATAATAGCAACGCCCTCGGGCACGTTATCCGCGCCGTAGCATTTAACCGCCGCGCGCGCGCCCTTGGAAAACGGTTTTTGGAGAGTGACTTTAACCTCTTCACTGTACGGGTCAAACTCGGTTTCAACATAGGTAAAGCCGTTTATTCTTGAAATGATATAGGCGGCGTCCTTACCGAGTCCGTTAAGAATAACGCGAAGGGGCTGTTTGCGTACCTTATTGGCGTTAAGCGCGATTTTAATAGCGCCCTCAGCCGCCGCGAAGGACTCGTGACCGGCAAGGAAGCAGAAGCACTCGGTTTCCTCTGAAAGAAGCATTTTGCCGAGATTGCCGTGACCGAGGCCGACCTTGCGGTTTTCCGCAACCGAGCCGGGTATGCAGAACGCCTGCAAGCCGACGCCGATATTAGCCGCCGCTGCCGCCGCGGATTTATCGCCGGTACGCTCGGCTTCCTTTATGGCGATAGCCGAACCCACGGTGTACGCCCATTTCGCGTTTTCAAAGCAAATCGGCTGGGTCTCCTGAACTATGGTATAAGGGTCTATTCCCTTTTCATCGCAAATCTTTTTGCACTCGTCGATAGACGATATGCCGTAATTTTTCAAAGCGGCGAGAATTTTGGCCTCGCGTCTTTCATAACCTTCAAACTGTGCCATTGTTTCTCTCCTCCTTATTCTTTACGCGGGTCAATGTACTTGACCGCGCCGTCTTCTTCACTGAATCTGCCGTAGTGACCGATAGACTTTTCGTACGCCTCGTTAGGCTCCATACCCTTTTTGATAAAATCGGTCATTTTGCCGAGGGAAACGAACTCGTAGCCGATAACCTCATTGTTTTCATCAAGAGCCATTTTTGTGCAGTAGCCCTCGGTCATTTCAAGGTATCTTACACCCTTCTGTTTGGTGCCGTACATAGTGCCGACCATTGAGCGCGCACCCTTACCGAGGTCTTCCATACCGGCGCCTATCGGGAGTCCGTCCTCAGAAAAAGCGGACTGCGAACGGCCGTAAACTATTTGCAGGAAAAGCTCGCGCATGGCTGTGTTTATAGCGTCGCAAACGAGGTCGGTATTAAGGCCTTCAAGTATGGTCTTACCGGGCAGTATTTCCGCCGCCATCGCCGCCGAATGAGTCATACCCGAACAGCCGATGGTTTCAACGAGCGCTTCCTCGATAATACCGTTTTTAACGTTGAGCGACAGTTTGCAGGCGCCCTGCTGAGGAGCGCACCAGCCCACGCCGTGCGTATAAGCGGAAATATCCTTGATTTCCTTCGCCTGTATCCATTTTCCCTCTTCGGGAATAGGAGCCGGACCGTGATGCGGACCTTTTGTTACAGGGCACATTTCTTCTACTTCTTTTGAAATGATCATATTCTTACTCCTTTATAAAATTCAGGTCTTATGACCGTACGTACCGATTATATCATTTTTGCCCCGAAAAAACAATAGCAAATTGCCGAAATTTTAACTTTCATTTCCCACAAGGTTTTTGATCCAGGAGCCTTTCTTCACATAGAAGTAGCCAAGCACACATTTAATGATATTAAGCGCCTGTGAAAGAGCAAAAAACGGAATTATGGGCATCGCCGTATAACGGCTGATTACAAAAGCAAAGGGCACCGATACGAGCCACACGAAAAACGAATCAAAAATCATCGTTATTATTATCTTGCCGCCGGAACGCAGCGTGAAATACGAAGCGTGGGCAAAAGCGTCGATCGGCATACCCGCCGCGCACAGAATTATCAGCCATCCGGCGATGTGACGCACCTCGGCGGTCGTATTGTACATCATCGGAATAACGCCTGAAAGCGACGCCAATATCACACCTACTATCACCCCGGTAAACACCGAAAAAACACGCATCTTAACCGCGGTATCCATAACCTCGCCGGTTTTGCCGGCGCCGAGCATTTGCCCTACGATTATCCCGATAGCCACGCCTACAGACATGAATACCACCGAAAACAGATTAAAGAAGGTGAGCGCGATATTATCCGCCGCCACAACGTCAAGTCCGCGCAGACTGTAGCACTGGTTCACCGTTACGATGCCGAGACTCCAAAGCAGTTCGTTTAGCATAAGCGGCATTCCTCTTACCGCCATATTGCCGACAAGCTTTAACGGGACGCGCATCGAGCGGAAAGCTCCCCTGATAAACGCGCTCTTTTTGCCGATATACGTTGCGGCGACAACGTAGAAAAGCTCCGCAAATCGCGAAATTACGGTTGCCGTCGCGGCGCCGCGCGCTCCCATACGCGGAAAACCGAAACGCCCGAAAATAAGCATATAATTAAGTATCAGATTAAGGAAAACGGCAAGTATGCCGGCATACATCGGTGTTTTAGGTCTGCCGGTTTCGCGCAGGGTGCTGCCGAAGCACTGGGTTAAAGCATAAGGGAGAATACCGATGAGAATAATATTTATGTAATCTCTCGCTATGCGGGCGCTTGCCGCGGCGTCCTCCGGGCTCCCCTCGCCTTTCAGGAAAAGTCCCAAAAGCAAATCACCCTTTAAGATTATCAGCGCGGTAAAAAGAATAGTTGTTACGAAGCATATAATCATTTTGAAACGAAAGGTGTAACGTACACCGGCGTTATCGGCCTTGCCGAAAAACTGCGCCGTAAAAATGCCCACGCCGGAAATCGCGCCGTAGATGCAAAGATTAAAAATAAAAATCAGCTGGTTCGCCACGGCTACGCCGGTCATAGTTGAAGTGCCTACCGCGCCCACCATAAGATTATCAAGCATATTTACGAAATTTGTTATTCCGTTTTGTATCATAATTGGCACCGCCAGCATGAGTGCGCGGCGGTAAAAAGCCCTGTCGCCTATATATCTGCTCAAGATGAATACCCCTTAAAATCAATTAACGTAATTCTATCACGAAAAGCGGAAAATATCAATAAAAGAAATTTTCCCCGCAAGGCAAAAAGCCCGCGGGGAAAAGCAGAAGAGAAATATCATACTGTGGTTCTTGAACGCTTGCCCTCAACAACTTTAAGGCGGCGGCGCTTAAAGGCGGAGACTATCCGCTCTTCAATGGCGATAAAAAGGTCTTCATGGAAAACCGCCCAAAGAGCAAACCCTACCAAAACTATCTCAAATACCGTTCTTATTATCTGTGCCGTATTCATCGTTTTACCTCCGCCGAACATTTGTTCGTTTCTGTGATTTTATTATAATACGCGTTCTTTTGTTTGTCAAGTGTTTTTTGTATTTTTTTTACAAGTATTATTTTAGCGGCGGCGGTGTCCCGAAAAAAGGACTTTCCGAAAAAACAGAAAAGAAATAAATAATATTGCTTTTTCCGCCCAACAATGATAATATATCCTTAGTTGTTTTAACCCTTCACAGTTAAAGGAGATATTCGGGAATGAAAGTTTTACTGCTTTCATGCAATACCGGCGGCGGTCACAATTCCGCGGCGCTTGCGATTAAAGACTGTTTCGAGAGTCTGAACGTTGAATGCAACATAAAGGATTCCCTCGCCTACGGTTCAGCCAAAAGTTCAAAAATAATAAGCGGCAGTCACGTATTTATATACAGGAATATGCCGAAGCTGTTCGGCGTGGGTTACAAATTTGAAGAAAACCATCCGCCCAAAAGCGGCAAAACCTCACTGATGTTCAATCTTGCCACCATGGGCTGCGAAAACATCGTTAAGGATATAAAGCAGTCGCGTTACGACGCCGTCGTATGCACGCATATCTTTTCGGCAATGCTGATGACAAAAATCAGAAAACAGGGTCTGCTCAATGTGCCGACGTATCTTGTGGCAACCGATTACACGTGCAGTCCCGGCGTAAATCAAACCGATGTGGACGGTTACTTCATCCCCGCCGCCGATTTAATACAGGAGTTTATCGACGACGGACTCGATAAAGACAAGCTTTTTGTTTCCGGAATTCCGGTAAATCCGAAGTTCATGAAAAAGAGTTCACATGAATATGCGAAAGGCCTGCTTAAACTCCCGGAAAGCAAAAGAACGGTTCTTCTTATGTGCGGCAGTATGGGTTGCGGACCGATAAAGCAGCTCGCGGAGCTATTGCCTAAGGTAATGCCGGAGGATTCACACCTCGTGGCAATTTGCGGAAACAACCGGCACCTTTATAAAAGTCTGCAGAAGAACGCGCCGAATAACATGACCGTTGTGGGCTTTACCTCACGTATACCGGTTTACATGGACGCCTCCTCAGTCATACTCACAAAACCGGGCGGACTGAGCTCTACTGAAGCGGCGGTTAAAAATCTGCCTATGATATTTATCGACGCGGTTCCCGGCTGCGAAACAAAAAACCTCGAATACTTTACCTCGCACGGATTTGCAAAAACCGCGCAAAGCGTGGAAGCCCTCGCCGATCTGGTTTTGGCATACCTGAAAGACGACGCCGAAATCGATAACGCAAGGCGCGTTCTGAAAGAAAATTTCAGCACCTGCTCCGCACAGATTATATGCGAGGAAGTATTGCGACAAATAAAACAAATATAAAGATTTGCGCCCGGCAACGCCGGGCGCAAATTTTATCTTTCTTCTCTGAAATATGAAAGTCCGAGTGAAGCGGGAGGTTGGTTTTCGCGCTTCTTGCGAATGCTGGTAATTATCAGAACAAGTATTGTAACAACATACGGCAACATGTTTATCAGCTCTTTATCGCTGCTTGAAAGGCCCGGGATATAAATCGAAAGCATATACAAACCGCCGAAAATGAATGAGCTGAATATTGCTAAAGCAGGACGCCAGATAGCAAAAATAACTATCGCTATCGCCAGCCATCCTCTATCACCGAAACCGTCATTAGTCCACGCACCGCCGAGGTACTCCATAACGAAATACAAACCGCCGAGTCCCGCTATCGCACCACCGGTAAGCGTCGCGAAATACTTGTATTTTACAACACTAATTCCGGCGGCATCCGCCGTTGCGGGGTTTTCACCTACGGCACGAAGATTAAGACCCTTGCGTGTACGGTTAAGAAACAGCGACGCTAAAATCGCCACTATGATAGCTAAATACGTCAAAAATCCGAAGGACAAAAACGTATCGCCGAATACGCCTAATTTTGAAGCAAAGGGCAGCGACGCTTTGAATCCGTCACCGGTCTTTATAATAGAAATAGATTTGCCCGGCTCGTTAAAAAACTTCAAAAGCGAACCGCCGAAGAAATTTCCTATACCTATTCCAAACGTGGTAAGCGCAAGACCCGTAACATTTTGATTAACGCGAAGCGTTATCGTTAAAAAACTATAAATAAAAGCAAGAATAAGCGACCCTATAAGTGATGCAAGAAGCGCGATCGTAACGCAGAGAAACGTACTGGGAGAAGACGAATAATGCTCATAAATATATCCGCCGATAATACCGGAAATGCCGCCCATATACATTATGCCCGGTATGCCAAGGTTAAGGTTACCGCTTTTTTCGGTAATTATTTCACCAATCGCGCCGAAAAGCAAAGGAATTGCAGTGCATATAGTAGAGTTGATAAACGGAAATACTTTATCAAACATTATTTTGCCTCCTTTTGCTTTGCGCGAATATTAATCTTATAGTTAATAAAGAATTCGCAACCGATTATAAAGAATATTATTATTCCGGTAAGTATATCGGAAACACTCTTATTTAATCCGAGTTTCATAGCAATAGCACTTGAACCGTTCTGCAAAAAGATGATAAACGCGGAAGTAAACACCATCATGAACGGTTCAAACTTGGCAAGCCAAGAAACCATTATCGCCGTAAAGCCCATGCCGCCGGCAAGGTTCTTCGTTACGGTATGATCGGCTCCGGAGACGATGAGAAATCCGGCAAGACCGCAAATGGCGCCAGAAATAAGCATCGTTCTAATAATTACTTTTTTTACGTTGATGCCTACATAACGGGCTGTATTCTCACTTTCGCCAACAACCGATATTTCATATCCATGCTTGCTGAAACGCAGATATATAAACATCACAATCGTCAAAACAGCAACAACTATAACGTTAAACATATATTTTTCGCCGAAAACGTCCGGAAGCCAGCCGCACTTCGTATCCAGGTTTATTACGCCCATAACTCCCGAACCGGTCGGAACCCATTTTGCTATGAAGAAACCGACCAACTGTATAGCGACATAATTCATCATAAGTGTAAACAAACTTTCGTTTGTTTTCCACACTGCTTTAAATATTGCGGGAATAACGCCCCATATCATTCCGCACACAACACTTGTCGCAAACATCAGCAGTATTAACTGCCAAGACGAAATACTGTTGCCGAACTGCAAACGTGTATAATGCATGCAAGCCGCGCTCGCAAGCCCTCCGATAAGTACCTGTCCTTCTGCGCCAAGGTTCCAGAACTTCATTTTGAAAGCAGGAGTAACTGCCAAAGATATACATAAAAGTGCCGAAGTACCTTTCAGCAGATTCAAAACTTTACGTTTTGTGCCGAAGTTTCCGTCGATCATCTTTTCGTAGACTTCAATCGGGTTATACTTTGATATAAGAACTATTACTAAACCGCAGACTACAAGTGAAGCAATAATTGCCACAAGTCTTATGCACCAAGCTTTAACTCTCGGAATATCGGTACGTCTGGTTATATGGATCAACGGTTCTTTTAAATGCTTTTTACTGCTCTCCATCACTGAAACCTCCGTTTGCCTTTGTCATCATAAAACCGATTTCCGATTTATCGGCACCGCGACCCTCAACGATACCGGTGACGCACCCGGAACTGATAACAAGTATTCTGTCACAAAGTTCAATTAGCACATCTAGATCCTCACCGACAAATATTACTGCCACTCCGCTCTCTTTTTGCTGATTAAGAAGATTGTAAATAGCATAAGAGGAGTTGATATCAAGACCTCGCACAGGGTACGCCGCCATAAGTACCGTAGGTGATGAGGCGATTTCACGACCGACAAGTACCTTTTGAACGTTACCGCCGGAAAGTTTACGAACGGGAGTCTGCGCGCTGGGTGTTACGACCTCTAAATCTTTAATAATACGCTCTGCCAGATTTCGCGGTTTTTTCCTTTCAAGGAACATAGATTTTCCTTTTCTGTAACTTCTGAGCATCATATTATCAACTATATCCATGTTACCGACAAGTCCCATGCCTAAACGATCTTCAGGAACAAAAGAAAGGCGTACGCCAAGTTCCCTTATCTTAATGGGCGACTTACCGCAAAGTTCATCTTCTTCTCCGGTTTTAGGATTATGATATATGATTTCACCGCTTTGTACATGCTGAAGACCGGCAATCGATTCAAGCAGTTCACGCTGACCGCTTCCGGCGATACCCGCGATTCCGAGTATTTCACCCGACTTTGCCGTAAATGATATGTTATCAAGTTTTTTAACGCCTTGTGAATCGACAAAGCAAAGATTTTTAACTTCGAGTCTATCAACAGGATCTTTCGGCTCACTGCGGTTAATGTTAAGACTTATCTTCTTACCGACCATCATTTCGGTAAGCTCCGCCTCATTGGTTTCGGCGGTATTAACAGTCCCGATATATTCGCCTTTTCTGAGCACGGCAACTTTATCAGAAAGCGACAAGACTTCATGAAGTTTATGCGTAATTATTATTATCGCCTTACCGTCATCGCGCATATTTCTGAGTACCGCAAAAAGCTTTTGAGTTTCCTGCGGAGTAAGTACCGCCGTAGGCTCGTCAAGAATAAGAATATCAGCGCCACGATAAAGCACTTTTATTATTTCAACAGTCTGCTTTTCGGAAACTGACATTTCGTATATTTTTTTATTAGGATCCAAATCAAAACCGTACTGTTTTGATATCTCCAGCACTGCTTTTTCCGCGCGCTTCAAATATCCGGGGCACATTATTGTTTGATATGCCTCCGATATAGTCTTTGCCGCAGTCTTCAAACAATGCCAGGCATACTCGGGCGATTTGAAAAAGCTGCAAACAGCTTTTGCGGCAGATTTAAAAAACTTAGCAACAAAGTACGGAAAACGCGGTATTCTTTTTACTGTTTTTACTAATGATTTAAAAAAGCGCAAAATGTTTTTCGGAATACGCGACACTGCGAGTACCGTCTTTTTTGCGGCGGCTTTAAAACTAAAATGCTTTTCGCCTTCAAGACCGAGCACAATATTCTGGGTGGAATTAAAAACGTCAATCAACTTAAAATGTTGATGGATCATACCGATTTTATGGTCGAAAGCATCCTTTGGCGAACGTATTACCACTTCGTTACCGTCAATGAGTATCTGTCCTTCGTCAGGATAATATATACCGGATATCATGTTCATAAGCGTTGTCTTACCGCTACCGTTTTCACCGAGTAGCGACAAAATCTCACCCTTATAAGCGCTTAAACATACGTTGTTGTTTGCAACGACCTTGCCAAAGCGTTTTGTAATGTTTTTTAGTTCTATCGCGGCAATCGCCATTTTCACACGACCTTTCGTGGGTTATCTGCTTTCAAAAAAGCACACAGAACTCTGCTGTATGCTTTTTTGAAAGCGGTTAATAACAGATTTAGGCGGAGTAAAAGCTCCGCCTATATCTGTTAAAATTTTTAATTACAGATTGCTTATACCGTCAATGTATTTAATGTCAAAGTACGGTGCAGATCTCTTCGAAGATTCAGCAAATACGCCATCTTCAATAGCTTCGGTTTCAGGCTTGAAGTCGCCTTCATCAACAACGTCAGCAGTATATGTTGTAAGCTCTTTGCCGCCAACCGTGAAGGTCTTGGTATCAAACACCTTGATTTCGCCGTTTTCAAGTTTTGCCTTGATTTCGTCTAATTTTGCCTGGGTTCCGGGAGCGGCGGCTGCCTCGTTGAGTTCGGTAAGCTTAACAGCGCCTTCTTTCATAGTGCCGCAGTAATCGGTGGGTATATCTTTACCGTCTTTTACAGCATTGATAGCGAGTTTGAAATATACACTCCAATCAATCTTTGAAGAAATAAGCGCGGTGGTCGGGCCCATTGAAATGGTGCTTATGTTGTAAGCAACATTCGGAACGCCTTTCTCTTCGCAAGCTTTCGGAGCGCCTTCAGAGTCAGCGTGCTGGCTGATAAGAACGCAACCGGAATTGATAAGATTAAGAGCAGACTCTTTTTCCTTAGCAATATCAAACCAAGAATTTGTATAAGTAACTTTCATTGTGGCGCTCGGGCAAATTGAGCGTGCGCCGAGGAAGAAAGAAGTCATACCGGAAACAACTTCAGCGTAATCAAAAGCGCCAACGTAACCGATAACGGCCTCTTCAGCTTTGATTTTACCACCGTCGATCATTTCATTGAGTTTCATACCTGCGGCAACGCCTGCAAGGTAACGGCCCTCATAGATAGCGGCAAATGCATTGTGATAATTTGAAAGATTCTGAGTCTGTGACTTAGTGCCGGTAGCATGGCAGAACTGAACCTCCGGGAACTCCTGTGCGGCCTGAATCATGTAACTCTCATGACCGAAAGAATCGGCAAAAATTATGTCGCATCCTTCATCAACGAGTTCGGCTGCCGCATCATAGCACGCGCTGCTTTCATCAACGTTTGTCTTGATGAATACCTGACCGTCTTCAAGGCCGAGTTCTTTCTGAACTTCTTTAAGAGCCAAGATAAAGTTGTTGTCGTAGGTCGAGTTTTCATCATGAAGGCAAATCAAGCCAACCTTGAAATCCGAGCCGCTTTTTGCCTCTTCCTTACTGCTCCCGCCGCAAGCCGCAAGGCTTAAAACCAATGCAACGGCAAGAATTGCACATAAGATTTTTTTCATTTTCGTTTCCTCCAAAAACTTTTTTATATGTAAATTAAATTTACACCGAATTTATCTGCGGAACTCAATACATTCCGCACTCATTTTTTCAATAACGGCAAGGGACTCGACTCTGTATCCCGCTTTGCGGAGCTCATCGCCGCCGCCCTGAAAGCCCTTTTCAACGGCGCAGGTACATCCCACAACCTTCGCGCCCGCCTGATTCACGATATCTATAAGACCGTTAAGCGCGTTTCCGTTGGCGAGAAAATCATCTATTATAAGCACCCGGTCATCCTTTGATAAATAATCCTTCGGCACAGTAACCGTATAATCGGTACCGTGTGTAAAGGAATGAACCTTTGCGCTGAAAAGCTCGCCCGAAAGGTTTGAAGTCTTATTCTTCTTGGCAAAAACCACATTCTTATGCATAACCGACGCCACCGCTACGGCGACCGCTATGCCGGACGCTTCAATAGTAAGTATTTTGGTTATACGCTCGCCTTCGTAAATACGCTTGACCTCCTCACCCATTTTAATGAGAAAGTCAACGTCAAGCTGCTGATTCAAAAAAGAGCCGACCTTCAGAATGCCGCCGTCAAGAACAGTACCCTCGCTAAGAATTTTCTGTTCAAGCGCTTCCAAAAAATCGCCTCCCCGCAAAAAACAATTAAAAGCAGACTTAAAAAAGTCTGCTTACCAATAAATACAACCCCACCGCCCGAAAACAGGCAGTGAATACATATCTCAACCAATAGTCGCGGCTGTGGCGCCGCGGTAGAAACATTTGGGCCGTTTTATCCAAAACTATATTGGTAAACTATTAAATTGACATGTTTATCGTATCACAATAAACTACCTTTGTCAACAAAATATCCCTTATTTTTTTCTGTTTGTATATCTTAACAATTTATTCATCTCTTATTTCGAAATATTGTATAAAAAACACAAAGCCCCGATTGAAAAATCGGGGCAAAAACCACTATTGCTTGAGGTTTGAGGATATACAGTCCGCAACATATATGCCCATGGCTCCCGACTGCGAAAGCCCTCTGCATATACCGCTTCCGTCACCTATTATATATACTCCGTCGACAAGCTCGAACTTATCGTTCATGAAGACCGGACGTATCGAATAATACTTGCTTTCGCAGCCGTAAAGCAGCGTATCATCGTTTGCCGTTCCCGGCGCCACCTTGTCGAGCGCGTATATCGTTTCAATAATATTCGTGAGTATTCTGTGCGGCAAAACCAGCGATATATCGCCCGCCGTGGCTTTAAGCGTAGGCGTTACCGTGTTCTGCTGGAGGCGGTGCTCGTTTGTGCGCCTGCCGCGGATAAGGTCGCCGAAGCGCTGAACAAGAACATTGCCGTTACCTATCATATTTGCGAGGCGCGAAATATTCTCCGCGTATTCCGTCGGCTGGTTAAATGGCTCGGTAAAGCGTATGCTTGAAAGAATGGCGAAATTGCAGTTATCGGTTTTCTTATCCGCCTGTGCGAAGGAATGACCGTTTGCCGTAATTATTCCGTGATTGTTTTCCGCCGAAACAAGACCGCCCTGATTAAAGCAGAACATTCTGCACCTGTCCTCAAACGTCTTGGTCTTATAAAGAATCTTAGGCTCATAAATTTTTGAAGAGAACTCGCGCCATATTATATCCTTCATTTCGACGCGCACACCGATATCAATATGATTGGAGCGCATTTTAACGCCGTGCGCCCTGCAAAAACCCGCCACAAAGTTTGCGCCCGAACGTCCGGTCGCGATTATGACCTTTTTAGCAAACAACTGCTCGCCGTTCGCATAAGAAAGCGCATATCCGCCGTCTTGCTTTCTTACTTCGGTACACTCGTAAAAATGATAAAGGTCAGCACCGGCTGCTGAAATCGCCTTAATTATATTCTGCATTGTAAGAAAATTATTATCCGTACCGAGATGCTTTACATTCATATCAAGAAGGCGCAGATTATTCTGTATACATTTAAGACGGAGCTCGTCGTTCGATTTGTATACTTTCGGTATACCCGAGGTGCAGTATTCGTTAAGAATATTATCAACCTCGTTTATATACCTGTTCGCGACATCCTCGCCGAGTTCCTCACCGAGTGTGCCGCCGTACGCGGTGCCGAGATTGAACTTACCGTCGGAAAAAGCGCCGGCACCGGCAAAGCCGTTTGTAATATTGCAAATCTTACAGTGTGCGCAGGTGCTGTTTTTTCCCGCGGGGCAGACCCGCTTTTCCATTACGTTTCCGCATTCGGTTATGGCGATTTTAAGCTTCGGGTCGTTTTTCTGCAAACGGTAGGCGCTCATAAGACCGCCTATTCCCCCGCCTATAATCACTATGTCATAACTCTTTATACCGGACATTATAATACCTCCGTAAAAAAAGGCTGTACGTGCGGTACAGCCTTTTTGAACTTAATAAGCCGAGGATAAGATTACTCTTTCTCTTCTGCCGCTTCCTCGGCGGGAGCTGCTTCTTCCGCCGCAGCTTCCTCAACAACTTCCTCCGCGGGGGCTGCTTCTTCCGCCGCAGCTTCTTCAACAACTTCCTCCGCGGGAGCTGCTTCTTCCGCCGCAGTTTCTTCCGCGGGAGCTTCCTCAACGGGAGCCGCTTCCTCAACGGGCGCTTCCTCAGCTGCCGGCGCGGCTTCAGTCGCCTCGACGGGAGCTTCAACGGGCGCCTCTGCCGGAGCTTCGGCTTCCTCGGACGCTTCCCCGGTTGTAGCCACTACTTCATCCGGTCCCTCTTTAACCTCGGGCTCCTCGGACGGAAGAAGTGCGCGGATAGAAAGACTTACTCTCTTCTTTTCAAGGTCGATAGCTGTTATTTTTACGTCAACTTCCTGGCCTACTTTAAGCTCATCCTGCGGCTTTGCCACACGGTGATTTGCTATTTGCGAAATGTGAATAAGACCGTCAACACCCGGAATTATTCTTGCAAACGCACCGTAAGCCGTAATGCTGACGATAGTAACCGTAACTACATCGTCAACACTGTACTTGCTCTGGAAAATCGTCCACGGATTATCCTCAGCCTTTTTGTAACCGAGAGAAATCTTTTTCTTCTCGGTATCAAGCGCCTTAACGTATACTTCAATGGTATCGCCGACGCTGACTACCTCGGACGGATGCTTGATACGCATCCAGGAAAGCTCGGAAATGTGAACCATTCCGTCCACACCGCCGATATCTACGAACGCGCCGTAGCCGGTTATCGACTTAACTACGCCCGTAAATCTGTCGCCTACCGCTATCTCATTCCAGATTTTCTCTCTTGCCTCACGGCGGGTATCGCGAAGTACGCTTCTTATCGAGCCGATGGCCCTGTGGCCTCTGCCTATCTCGATAATTCTGAAATCAACTTCCTTACCCTTTAAGTCTTCAAGCGAATCGTCGCGCGACGCTGTTGCCTGCGAAGCGGGAATAAATATGCGCACGTTGTTTGAATAAACTGTTACGCCGCCTCTGACAACGTCACTTACGGTACCGTGAAGAATTTCACCCGACTCCTTGGCGGAAACGATATTATCCCAACCGGCGATAGCATCATAGCGACGCTTCGAGAGCATAGCGGTTCCTTCCTGGTCGTTAATCTTCATGATGATAAGATTCAGTTTATCATCGACCTTGACTTCGCTTAAAAGATCCGCACTGTCATCAGAGGAATACTCATCCTTTGAAACATAGCCCGTAACGCCTCTACCGATATCAACGGTGATTTCAGAAGGATTGACCGCAATTACGGTACCTACCACCTTCTGATCGCCGGTAAGAGAACTGAGCGATGCTTCAAAAGCTTCCTCATCAGTCATTTCCTCAAAGCTTTTTTGAACAACTTCGGTTTCTTCGAGTTGTTCATCACCCGGTTGTAAAATTTCCGACATGGTTTTAATAACCTCCTTTATTATACCGGCAGGTGTGGATGCACCCGCCACAACACCTACATTTGAAACACCGACGAAAAATTCCGGTTTAATCTCTGCCGCTGTTTCAACGGCGTAGGTATTGCCGCACAACTCCGCACACACTTCAAAAAGCTTCTGCGTGTTTGAGCTGTGCCTGCCGCCGACTACAATCATTGCGTCATTCCCGGCGGCGAGAGACCTGGCTTCACTTTGACGATCCGCCGTCGCTCCACATATTGTATCAAAAATTTTTAAATTTGTACATACTTTTTTTAAAAAAAATTGCGATTTTTTCCATTTTTCTGCGTTAAAAGTGGTCTGTGAGACCATTGTGAGGCTTTTTTTGGCAATTTTCGGATCGTTTTCCACGAGTTTTCTTAATTCTTCCTCTGAAGAAAAGACAAAAAATTCACCCGAAATATGACCGATTATGCCTCTGACCTCCTGATGAAGAGGGTCGCCCGCGATAAGAACGGTGTCCCCGGCGGCGGAATTCTCGCTGACTATTCTATGAATTTTCGAGACAAACGGACAGGTCGCGTCACATATTTCAACACCCGCGGCTTCGGCGGCTCTGAAAACGTCCGCACCCACGCCGTGTGAGCGGATGACCAGCACTTCCCCTTTGTCGACCTCATCCGGCGATTCGACGATACGCACGCCGCGGTCGGAGAGTTCCTTTACAAGCTGCGGGTTATGAATTATCGGACCGAGCGTACAGACTTTTTTACCTTCGTTCAGAAGGTCGTATACCGTTTTGACGGCACGGTTCACTCCAAAGCAAAACCCGGCTGTTTTGGCGAGTGTTATTTTCACTGATTTACCCCTTTTTCAATTATTTTCATAAGCGAATCAAGCGCCGCTTCAAAACCGAGGTCGTCAGTATCGAAAACTATACCGCCCGGCGCCACTTTAAGCGGCGCCACGGCGCGGTGGCTGTCGTTATAATCACGAGTTTTTATATCGGAAAGTATGTCGTCATAATTTACGCTCATACCCTTTTCCGTAAGTTCCTTGTATCTGCGGTTTGCGCGCGTCTCGGGCGTTGCCGTGACAAACACCTTGACCGTCGCGTCCGGCAGGACTACCGTACCGATATCTCTGCCGTCCATAATAACGTTGTTTTCCCTTGCGAGTTTTCTTTGAAGTTCAAGCAGGAAAGCGCGCACAGGCGGCTTTGCGCTGACCGCCGACGCCATCATCGATATTTCAGGCGTGCGTATAAGCGAGTTTACGTCTTCTCCGTCAAGAAACACGTGCTGCTCTTTGCCGATAAACCTGATATCGACCGAAGTATCCTCAAGTATTTTTTCAATATCGCAGTCAAGCTCAGTACCGTGACCTTCACGGCTGAATTTTAACCCGACGGCGCGATAAAGCGCCCCCGTATCCACATATATATATCCGAGTTTTTCAGCCGCCGCGCGTGCGAGCGTGCTCTTGCCCGCCCCGGCGGGACCGTCAAGTGCTATTGAAACCATAGTATTCCCAACTTTCATTATTTTTTCGCGGCGCTTTTCCCGGCGAGAAATCCCGTCGAAAAAGCGATTTGCAGATTAAAGCCGCCGGTGAATGCGTCAACGTCTATCACTTCGCCCGCGAAATAAAGGTTATTTATAAGCTTTGAGGACATATCCGAGGGATTTATCTCTTTTAAGCTGATACCGCCCCGCGTTATTACCGCTTCCTCTATCGGTCCGAAACCGGAAACGCTCACACGAAGGCGCTTTATCGCGCCTATAAGCAACTCACGGTCGCTTTTCGTTATCTGATTTACTTTTGTACGCGGCGAAATACCGGCAATGTTTATTATAACCGGAATAATGCTCTTAGGCAACAGTTTATCGAGCGCGTTTATCAAATCGCGGTTCTTTTCAACCTCAAAATCGCGCAGAAGTCTTCCGTCAAGCCGGTCGTCGCTCAGTGCCGGTTTGAGGTCGACAAGCACGAAATAATCCTTCGGGTCTCCGGTTATATGCGCCGACGCCGAAAGCGTCAGCGGACCGGATATTCCGGTGTGAGTGAAAAGCATTTCGCCCAGTTCGCTGTAAACCGCCTTTTTCACACCCGATTTATAAAGCGACAAAGTTACGTTTTTAAGCGACAACCCCGCAAGGCGGGTACAAAAGCCCTCTTTTGCTTCAAGGCGTATAAGCGATGGAGTTACCGGTGTTACGGTATGCCCGAGCGCAACGGATAACGGGTAGCCGTCGCCGGCAGAACCGGTAAGCGGATATGATTTACCGCCGGTCGCGAGTATGACCGCGTCGGCTTTTATCACCTCACCCGAAGCAAGCTTTACGCCGACCGCGGCGCCGTTCACGCTTACAATTTCACGCGCGGTGCCGGTCTTTATTACGGCGCTTTTTTTGGCGGCGCCGCAAAGCGCGTCCACAATATCGACCGCCTTATCGGATACAGGAAAAACCCTGTTTCCGCGTTCGGTTTTAAGCGGCACGCCGCGACTCTCAAAAAAGCGCATCGTATCACCCGAATCAAAAGCGGAAAACGCGGAATACAGAAACTTGCCGCCGCGGGCGACGTTTGATATCAGGGTCGGCACGTCGCAGTTGTTTGTTACGTTGCACCTGCCCTTGCCGGTTATCATGACCTTTCGCGCCGGACGTTCGTTTTTTTCAATAACGGTGACACGGGTTTCGTCCGTTTTTGCCGCTACCGCCGCCATAAGACCGGCGGCACCGCCGCCGATTATCACTATATCACGCATTTTTCCACCTCCCGACAGGCATATTCTACACTAACGTATAAAAAAAGTAAAGCGGGAGATTTTCATCTCCCGCAAAAGTATTAAAGCTGAGGTCCGGCGCTTACGAGCGCTTTGCCCGCCTCGTTGCCCTCATATTTCTTAAAGTTGTTTATAAAACGGCTCGCGAGGTCTTTTGCCTTTTCCTCCCATATTTCGGGACTCGCGTAGGTATCGCGCGGGTCGAGTATGCCGGTATCGACTCCCGGAAGCTCGGTCGGCACCTCAATACCGAATATCGGCATTTTCTTTGTGGGCGCTTTAAGTATATCGCCGCCGAGAATAGCGTCGATTATACCGCGGGTATCTTTAATGGAAATGCGCTTGCCCGTGCCGTTCCAGCCGGTGTTTACAAGGTACGCCTTTGCGCCGCTCTTCTGCATTCTCTTTACAAGCTCTTCCGCATACTTTGTCGGGTGAAGCTCCAGAAACGCCTGACCGAAGCACGCCGAGAACGTGGGGGTCGGTTCGGTTATGCCGCGCTCGGTACCCGCGAGCTTCGCGGTAAAGCCGGAAAGGAAATAATACTGCGTCTGCTCGGGCGTAAGTATCGATACCGGAGGCAGAACGCCGAACGCGTCGGCGGAAAGGAATATAACGTCCTTTGCGGCGGGAGCCGCGGATATCGGACGGACTATGTTCTTTATATGTGTTATCGGATAGGAAACGCGGGTGTTTTCGGTAACGCTCTTATCGGCAAAATCGATTTTTCCGTTTTCATCAAGCGTTACGTTTTCAAGAAGCGCGTTGCGCTTTATCGCGTTGTAAATATCGGGCTCCGCGTCCTTATCAAGGTTTATAACCTTCGCGTAGCAGCCGCCCTCGAAGTTGAAGACGCCTTTATCGTCCCAGCCGTGCTCGTCATCGCCTATAAGCAAACGCTTCGGGTCGGTTGAAAGCGTGGTTTTGCCGGTGCCGGAAAGTCCGAAGAAAATCGCGGTGTTTTCACCGTTCATATCGGTGTTTGCCGAACAGTGCATCGAGGCGATACCTTTAAGCGGCAGATAGTAGTTCATCATCGAGAACATACCTTTTTTCATTTCGCCGCCGTACCAGGTGTTGATTATGACCTGCTCGCGGCTCGTGATATTGAATACCACCGCGGTTTCGGAGTTAAGACCGAGTTCCTTATAGTTTTCCACCTTTGCTTTTGAGGCGTTATAAACCACAAAATCGGGCTCGAAGTTTTCAAGTTCCTCCGCCGTGGGCTCTATAAACATATTCTTTATGAAGTGCGCCTGCCAGGCGACCTCCATAATAAAGCGGATAGCCATACGTGTATCCTTATTCGCGCCGCAGAAGGCGTCTACAACGAAAAGGCGCTTGTTTGAAAGCTCTTTCGTCGCTATATCCTTGACCGCCGCCCAGGTCGCCTCGCTCGCTATATGGTTATCGTTTTTGTATTCGTCACTCGTCCACCAAACGGTATCCTTCGAGTTCTCATCCATAACGATAAATTTATCCTTGGGCGAACGTCCGGTATAAATACCCGTCATTACGTTTACCGCGCCGAGCTCGCTCACCTGCCCTTTTTCAAAGCCTTCAAGGCCGGGTTTTGTCTCCTCCGCAAACAGTTCCTCAAAAGAGGGGTTGCGGACTATTTCGACAGTACCCGAAATGCCGTACTTTTTCAAATCGATACCTTTCATATTTATCACCTCATTAAGATTTCATACTGATTATATCATAAAACATTTTGAAACGCAACGAAAAAATTGATATTTTTTTAACAATGTTAATATTTATACCGTTTTTGAGAATTGCGTACAATTATTTGATTATTTTCGTGCAATACGCCGTTTGATTTTGGCAAAGCCCGCTTTAAGCGTACTGATAACGCCTCTGTGCTTTATTGCGGAAAGCGTACGGCGCAGAAGGCTGCGCTTTCTCGGCAGCAGATTGCCGAAAAGCGATTCGAGTATTTCGATATTCACGTTTTCGTCGTTATTATACGATATACACTCCGCGCAAAGCCTGCTAATCTGATAATCATATTTCGAAAGTTCGGGATCGCTTAAAACGTGGTTCAAGACTGTCTTTAAGCTCAAAAGCTTAAATGAGACGTTCAAGCGACTTGCTTCCCTATCGGGATACAGTTTTGACAACGCTTCGGGAATAACCAGAGCTTCGGTCTTTTTAAGACAGTCGAGGTAAAAGCATACGTCGCCCCCAAATCTGAACGAATCAGTGAAAGAAAGGTTATTCTTTCGCAAAAAGCCGGTTTTCACCATTACGGTGGAAAACGCAATACGGCGATCGTTTATTATCTCGGGTATCACTCTTCCGCTGATGTTTGAGGTATCTGCCGTTTCCTCTTCACCGTCAACGCCGATCACGGTGTAACATGTATGCGAAAAATCAGCGCCGGTTACGCACATTTCGATAACCTGAAATTCGATTTTTTCGGGCGCAAACACATCGTACTGATCGATAAAAGCGATATACTCGCCCGCCGCCTTATGTATGGCGGCGTTGCAGGCGTCGGCAAAACCGGAGTTTTCTTCAAGGTGCAGAATACTCGCCTGCGGCGCTTTTGAAACAAAATCGTTTAGCGGCGCGATATCCTCGGAAGAGTCAACGTCAATAAGTAGTATCTCAATATTTTTATAAGTCTGCGAAAGCACGGACTGCGCCGCCCGACAGACAAATTCCACGCCGTTTGAAAACGGTATAGCCACCGTGACCTTCGGACTGTTGGTATCCGAGACAAACTTTTCTCTTAACCCGGCGAATTCGTTTTCGACGTATTCGGTTGCTTTCGGATAAGGCATTGTTTTCATGAATTCATACATTTTCCGCATGAAAACATATTCCGAGCCCTCAAGCCGCTCACGTGTTTCTTTGTCGGTTTGCTTAACGAGGTTTATCCAAAGTTCCTCGCCCTCGGATACCATTACGGGGCTTGTATTTCCCTGCTGCAATCTGTGAAGACGGGTAGTGACAAGAACCTCAGGAATATGCAGGAATTTATAGCCCGCAAACATCATATCTCCCCAAAGCACGTAATCCTGCACACAGCGAAGGTCGGTACGGAAATTGCCGCACTCGGTAAACGCCTGCCGCGGTATAAGAAGCGTCAAGCCGTTTATCGCGCCGTGGAGTAATGAATACTCGGGTTTTGCCGTCAGCTCGTCGTGCTCTTTGACCGCCACAAGATAAACCTGTGAGTTTTCATCCATCAGGTCATAATCAGAATACGGAATAATCCTTTTATCTAAAAAGCCGTTTTCTTCGAGAAAACGCATTTCCCTTTCAATTTTTTGCGGATAATAGCGGTCGTCGTGACTCAGCCACGAGAAATAATCGCCGGTCATTTTTTCGAGCGCGAGGTTAAGCGCCGTTGAAACGCCGCCGTTTTCTTTTTTGAGATATACTATTTTTTCCCCGTAGCTGCGGGCAATTTTATCAGTGTTATCAGTGCTGCCGTCGTTTACCACAATCACCTCTATATTGCGGTAGGTCTGCGCCAGCGCCGAATCTATCGCCTCGCGCATATAGTTTTCGCCGTTATAAACAGGTATTACGATTGATACCTTTTTTTCACCCCGCTTGCCGCTTTTATCCGACGCGGTCCCGGCGGGATTGTTTTTCGTAACACTTTTATTATTCATATCGCATACATCCTCCGGCGTAAAAAACTCCGCGCCCGACGTTATGCGCCGGTAACACTGCCCGTTAAACGCCGCCACGGCTTTTTTTACGTTTGTATTCTGATAATCGATATCTTCGGGCGAACACGGCTTAAAACCGGCGCCTTTAAGCAACTCTGACGGCTTCGCCTTTACGCCGAAAAGTCTGCGGTATATGCCGTTAAGATGAAAAAGCAGTTTTTTCACTTCCGGGTCGTTCGTGTTAAGCGGATGTTCCTTTAAGTCTTTACGTCCAAGTTTATACGACTGCCTTTCATAAGCGAGGCGGTATACTTCATTTATACGCTTTTCATACCCGGTAAGCGAATATTTTTCTTTTGCGAGTTCCCTGCCCGCCTTACCGCGGGATATGCGCTCCTCCTTATTTTCCATAAGGTATTTAATTTTCCCGTAAAGGTCGTCGCTGTCAAGGTTTTTAACGAGAACGCCGACCTCGGGCGCGTTGGTTACGTCAGGCAAAGCGGTATTGTCAAACACCACGACGGGTCTTCCCGCCGCCATTGCTTCAAGCGCCATCATACCGAAGCTTTCACACTCGGAAGGCATTAAAAATACGTCGCAGGCGCCAAAGCATTTCTTTACCGTATCGCTTTTAATGTTTCCGAGTTCTATTATTCTGTAACGGTCCTTTATTTCGTCAAGCAGACCTATCTGAGAACAGGTCAGAAGCGTTATACCCTCGGTGTTGTCAAACATTTTCAGCGCGTCAACTATATAGTTAGTGCCCTTGAAATCCGCCTGCGCCCTGAAAAACAGCACAAAATCGTCTTTCGGAATACCGAGTAAGCGACGTACTTCGCCCTTTGTCATCGGCAGGTCAAAGTCGGATACGTTAACGCCGAAAGGTATAAGGTGCACTGTCATATCCCTTGTGTACGGGTTTTCCTTTACAAGACGGTACATATACTCCGAATGAACGATTATATCCACATCGGCGGACTTAAAAAAGTCACTTTTAATTTGCCACATTGCGGCGCTCATATCTTTTTTGAAAGGAAAATGCGTGAACAGCCGCTCACAGCCGCCGCAACCCTCGGTAAACTTTTTACAGTCGGTCGGGTGCACGCAGCGCCCGGTCATCATCCACGGGTCGTGGAAGCTTATAACGGTCGGCTTGCGCTTTGCTTCTCTTTCAAGTTCAAAAAATCCGAGGTTTGAGTTGTGGAACTGGTGATAGTGCGCCACGTCGGCTTCTTTGTACTCCTTCGACGCGTAAAGCGCCGGTGATGAAACGGATAATACGGACATCACGTCAAGCGCGTTTCTTTCCTCAAAGCGTAATGCGTCGCAAAACTCGATTTCCCGCTGTTTTTCAAGTATCGGTATGACTTCATCGTCCCGTGACAGCTTTCTTAACACCTTCATTTTAACCGTATCGCGGGTATCACGGTTAATCTGCTTCATTATGTCGTAACCGTTAAAGCCCCTGCCGTACAGGTCAAACTCGGTAACCTCGAGAATTTTAAGTGATTTTTCTTCTATCATATTATTCTTCATTTTCCTTTAATGAGTTATATAAAGCGTCATTGCTGTTGCAGTAATAGTGCAATTTCAAATAAGCACGCATTTCTTCCGCTTTTTGAGGATTCTCCGCTTTAAGAATACGGTATATATCCCCGGCTATTTCGATACGTTCAATATCCGATTCCCGAGCCACCTTTTCCCTCTCTTCCGAGACCTGCCCGGTGTGTATCCTTATCGTTGCGGTATCGTAAGGTATACATACAAAACGGTATTCTTTAATAAGGCGCGCCCACATATCGCGTTCCTGCGTTATGCGCTTTTTTTCGTCGAACACGCCGAATTTATCAAACGCCTCTTTGGGAATGAGCACCGAGCCGCCGTTTATCTCGCCGAAAAGCAACGGAGCATACTTATCAACAAGCGATGTTTTGTAATCGAAGGCCGCAAGCTTAGCGTTGACCGTATCCTCTGCGAGAAGCTTTCCGTCTTTATCCGCAAACTTAAAGGCGGAATACGGTATTACCTTTTCGCCTCTGTGACGCTTCAAATAGCCGACGAGTTTTTCAATATGGTCGCCGTCAATTAAATCATCGTGGCTAAGCCACGCGAAATAATCGCCGGTCATTGCATTTATCCCCGCGTTCAGCGCCGACGAGACACCGCCGTTTTCCTTTCTGATATATTTTATACGGTCGCCGTAAGAAGCGAGTATACCGTCCGTGCCGTCGGTGCTTCCGTCATTGACGGCAATTATTTCAATGTTGGGATACGTCTGTGAAAACGCACAGTCAAGCGCATTTTGCAGATACTTTTCGCCGTTATATACCGGTATTATAAGCGATACCTTAGGCATGAAGCTTTCATCCGCCGGCAAACGGTCAAGTTCGCTTTCGTAAAGTATAATATTTGCCGCAGTATTAAAAGCGTTAAGTCTGTTTCTCACAAAAAGGTTTTCCCTGTGCTGTGACTGCTCAAACCCGCCGATATTTCCGCTAAGCGCCGCCACTCTTTCACCGAGCAGCGAAATTTCACCTTTAAGCGCCGCGTTTTCCGCACGCGCCGCGTTCAGTTCATCCGAAAGACCGTCATAAAGCTTTCTGTATTTCGGATAGGTTATTCTTCTTATGAACAGCACCGATTTTCTAAGCGGCGTTATTTTTTTCAGCGTATCGCGAAACGTTCTGCCCATAACATCACCTTTCCCCGTATGATTAACATAATATTATAGGTAAGTATACCATATATAGCGGATAATTGCAACGAAAAACAATATAACGGCAAAAAATAAATAATTCTTGCAAATAATAAAAAATGTGGTAAAATGGTATGTAGTTTCCCGGAGGCATAGCTCAGCTGGTCAGAGCGTACGGTTCACATCCGTAAGGTCGCGGGTTCGAGCCCCTCTGTCTCCACCAATAATGTCCGAAACAGACCGTCAGGTTTGGTTCGGGCATTATTCTTTTGCACAGGGGCTCGAACAGGGCGGTTTCGGCAAAGCCGGAATTGCAACCTTTCGGTGAACGGTTGCAAAGCCCGTGGGCGTGTAGCC
>JAEEWM010000019.1 GCA_016287385.1 Clostridiaceae bacterium
ACAAGCTTTACCGGCAACGCGAAGAATATCATTTCAAACGGATATACGCTCTACGTAAACGGCACTGCGCTTGCGGGAACAAAATAATACATCTCTATAAAAGCCAGGCGCGGCGGATAATTCCGCCGCGCTGTTTCTATATACGGTATTCAGATATGCAAAGCGTTAAACATACGACCTGTCATAAGTTATAACGCATTCATAGGACTTGTTTTTCTGCTTGGCGAGACGCTTTATTTGTTCGTCAAGTTCTTTTTCGGTAAGTTTTACGGAATTCGGCACAACCACGTCGAAAATAAGGTTTGTGCGCTCGTCGGCGGGCGGAGTCATGCGGAAATCGTGAAGAGTGAGGTCTTCGTTAATTGATTTTATCACATCGATCATTTCCTGCTTTGCAATAAGCACCGACTCATCGTTTACGTTTACGGGGTCCATATGTATCACAAGACTTATGCCGCACTTCTCGCCTACCACCTTTTCGCAAATATCTATTTGCTCGTGGCACTTTACGATATCGGTATCCTGCGGCACCTCGACGTGTACCGAGGCAAATTGCCTGCCGGGACCGTAGTTATGGATTATCAGGTCGTGAACGCCCAAAAAGCCGTCAAACGCCATAATGCCGTGCTCAATATCGGCTATAAGCTCCGGCGAAGGCGGGCGCCCCAACAACTCGCCTATAGTTTCTTTTATCGTACCGATACCCGACCAGAGTATAAAGGCGGCAACGCCTACCGAGACTATCGCGTCAAGATTAAAGGATAAATACACGTTCATCGAAATAACAGCGCATACAAGTATCGCAAGGGTTGAAACGCAGTCGTTGAGACTGTCCCTCGCCGTGGCGATCAGCGCCGGGGAATCTATGCGCTTACCGAGCTTGCGGTTAAACAGGAACATCCACAGTTTAACAGCGATAGAAAGCGCAAGTATTATAAGCGCGAGCTTTGAAAACTCAGGCGCGGGTGTGCCGTAAACTATCGCTTTAATGGCGCTAATCAGCAGTTCCGCACCGACTATGAGAATAAAGACCGAAACCGTAAAAGCCGAAAGATATTCCATTCTGCCGTGCCCGAACGGGTGGTCGGCGTCCGCCGGTTTGTTTGACAGGCGAAAACCTATCATCGATATCACAGACGAGCCCATATCCGAAAGGTTATTGAGTCCGTCCGCGACTACCGACATACTGCCGATTACGGCGCCTGCCGCAATTTTAACCGCGCAAAGCAGAAGATTGCAGACTATTCCCGTAACAGCGCCGAGATTTCCGTAGGATATACGTACTCTTGTACTCTTTACATCGTCGCTGTTTTTTATGAACAGGCGTACAAGCAATTCCGTCATTAAAACTTACTTCCTTTACTTCCCTTGCTTCCGAACGAAACGCCGGAAAGTATATTCGTATCTATGGTGTACCTGAGATTCTCGCGTTTGCGTTCACGACGAAACGCGGTATCTACGAGCTTATCGATAAGCTCGCTGTATTTTGTACCCGTGGCTTCCCAGAGATAAAACGCCAGCGAACCGGGTATCGTGTTTATTTCGTTGGCATAAATCTCGCCCGATTTATTGTCAAGCAGATAATCTATACGCACAACGCCCGAAGCGCCTATTGCCTTAAATATCCTGCAAGAAATATCGCGTATTCTTTCCGAAAGCTCATCCGGGATATCGGCGGGAATTTTTCTGCCGAGCGACGCCATACCCTTACTCGGTCCGTCCTTTGCGCCGCCCTCGTATTTATCCTTATATGAAAGTATCTCGTCGTGCATAAAAGGTTCTTCGCAAACCGAGGCTGCGCAGTCGTCGCCGTCGCCTAAAACCGAGCAGTTTATTTCACGCAGGTTACAAACGGCGCGCTCAACTAAAATTTTATCGGCAAAGCTCATTGCAAGACGGATAGCTTCGTCAAGTTCATTTTCGGTTTTAACCTTGCTGATACCCACGCTCGAGCCGAGATTTATCGGCTTTACTATAAGCGGAAAACCGACCTGAGTTTTGATTTTTTCAGATATTTCGGCGCCGCCGAGCATATACTCGCGCGCGGTAAAGCGCACGCATCCGAGCACGGGCAGTCCCGCGGCGGAAAGCACATCCTTGAACACCGCTTTATCCATACCGACGGCGGCGGAAATAATATCGCAGCTTATATACGGCAAGCCTAAAAACTCAAAATAACCCGCTATCGTGCCATCCTCACAGTTGGTACCGTGAACAATCGGGAAAGCAAGGTCAATTTTTACTTCTTTTACCTTGCGAAACGCTTTCCTGTTTACCGGGTGCATGAATACGCCGTCCGCCTTTTTCACAAAGGTGACTTCCTCGCTTTCGGAAAGAAGCTTGCCGATATCCCTGAAACTCTCTATTTCAAACATGGCGGATGACGAATACATTGCGCCCTGCTTTGTTACGTAGACCGGCGTTATATCGTATTTATCGCGATTCATGGCACGCATTGCCTGTACCGCCGATATAATAGACACCTCGTGTTCAACCGAGCGGCATCCGAAAAAGACAGCAACGTTTAATTTCATATATATTACCTCAATTCAAATAATTATCGGGCAGGTCGTTTTCAAGCAATACGACGCTGTTTTTATCGCACATCGTAAGATAAAGGTCCATTGCCTCCTTAAAGCTTGAAACAACGTACAGATTATCGGTATCAAAGCCGGTGCTCCTTACCGCGTCGCTAAGCGGCACGGAACGGTTTTTGCCGACAAGTATTATTATATCACAGTATTTCGCCGCTTCAAGTCCGAGTGCAAAATTACAGTCATATTCACGGCTTCCGAGTTCTATAAGTCCCGGAGTTATGACCGCCTTCTTCATGCCCTCGAACGAACCCAGGACCCGCACCGCTTCAAGGCAGCCCTCGGGATTTGAGTTGTAAGCGTCGTCAATAAGAAGCGAACCGTTATTAAACGGTTTGAGCTCAAGCCGGTGCTCGGCGGGCGTGAGCGCCGCCACCGCGCACTTTATATCGTCCGCACCTACGCCCAGTATATGGGCAAGCGCCGCGGCAGACAGGATATCCGCTATACTGTGTCTGCCTAAAAGTTTTGTTTTAAGGGTAATCGCCTCGCCGCGCAAATGAAGGTCAAAGACAGAGCCGGCGGAAGAATAGCTTATGTTATCGGCGTAATAATCGGTTCCCTCACCGAAGAAAACCGCTTTTTCACATTTATCGCGGCGCGAGGAAATGCCTTCGCTTTCGGCGTTTGCAAGGCAGACGCCGCCTTTTCTTATCACCGCGTCATAAAGTTCAAACTTTGTCTTGAAAACGTTATCCACCGTTTTGAAGGTGTCAAGATGCTGTTCACCGACCGAGGTTATTATTCCGAAATCGGGATTTACTATATCGCATATTTCCTTTATGTCACCCGTCTTTTTCGCGCCCATTTCACAGATGAATATCTCGGTCTGCGGTTTAAGCTTTTCCCTTACGGTACGCACTACACCCATAGGCGTGTTAAAGCTTTGCGGAGTGCAGACGGTGTTGAATCGTTCGCTTAAAATCCGGTTCAGTATAAACTTGGTGGTCGTCTTGCCGTAGCTGCCGGTGACGCCTATCACTTTAAGCGACGCGTAGGATTTAAGTATACGCTTCGCGTCGTTTATATAGTGTCTGCCTATCAAGTTTTCAAGCGGCGAGTTTATTATCTTTGTAAGAACCGTAAGTATCGGCGTGACCGACGTAAGCATGAACGAGAAAAGCAATAACGGCTCGCCGACCGGAGTTTTGCAAAGCAGAGCACATAGCGCGATAAGCGCGGCAAGCAATAATATCGCGGTGCAGTAAAGCCGCTTCACCCTGCCGGTGAAAACAAGCGGTTTTATCGCCGTTTGCTTTGCGACTATTGCGAGAATCACTCTTATAATCAAAACGAGCAGGCATATTGCCGACGCGGTTATCGGACTCTTTTGCAGGAACAGCACCGAAAGAATACAGTAAAGAAAACAGTCGCCGCAAAGCTTGAACACATAGGCGTCCTTCACCCAGGTGAAATACCGTGAAATGTAATACGAATTTTGTTGAAGCATGTGGTATTGCGTGTAAAGTGAGAAAAGCGCCGAAACGCTTAAAAGCAGAATTGAAATATCGGTAAAAATATTCACGGTTGACCCCCTATTTTATAAACGCGTTCAGTATCGCATGCGCCTTATACGGTTTTTCAACAAAGGCAAAATGCCCGGCGCCCTCTATAACGCACAAGCCGCTGTCGGCAATTCTTTCTTCGATTATCTTTGCGCTTGAAAGCGGCGTATCCGTATCGTTTTCACCCCAGATAAGAAGCGTGGGACATTTGATATTACCTATGATATCGCGCAAGTCGGTATTAACGAGCGAGACCATGGTGCTTCTGAGCACCGGCGGCGCGGCGTTATAATCAGAGGAGCCGTAATGCCGGCGCGCCTTTTGGAGGAGTCCGCCGCTGAAATTCTTTATAACAGGCAATGTGAGCAGTCGCTTTATGCGCTTGAAATTTTTTGCCCTGCGCTTCTGGCGCGGCGTTTTTTCAGCGACTATACCGGCGGAATCAAGCAGGACTATTTTACCCGGGGCTATCCTGCCGCTTCCGGCAAGCGACAAAATTACCCTGCCGCCGTGCGAATGACCGATAAAGGTCGCCGCCTTAACGTCCACACCGGCAAATGATAAAAACTCCAAAACAAAATCGCAGTAGTTGTTTATATTCCACGGCGTTTTCATAACCTCACTGCCGCCGCAGCCCGGGAAATTTACGGCGTAAAATTTACAGCGGTCACGCAGCGCTCCCATAACGCCCTTAAAAACGTCAAAAGACGAACCCCAGCCGTGAAGCAGTACAACAGGTATATCACCCTCGCCGGATATAAGATATTCAGTTTTAAGACCGCAAATAACAGTGTCCATAAAACCGTCCTTTCGTAGCCCACAGTATATCATTTTATATTATAACAGATAACCGCGCAAAAAAGAAGTGTTTTTTCAAAAAATAAAATAGTTCTTGAAAAGTACGCCTCATAATGCTATAATATAATCGAATAGATGTTCGACCGGGAGGCGCGTTATGGATAAAAGACCTTTAAGCGATAACCAGAAAAAAGTTTATAAGTTTCTTGTGGAGCGGTTAAGCGGCGGTCTGCCGCCCACCGTTCGTGAGATTTGTGAAGCAACAGGTCTGCATTCGACCTCGTCTGTGCACGGCATACTCAACTTTTTAGAGGAAAACGATTATATCACGCGCGACGCGAAGTTTTCCCGGGCAATAAGGCTGAACAGTGATTTTGATTCCTCAATGGTACCTCTCGTCGGTAAAATCACGGCGGGCCAACCGATACTTGCCGTGGAACAGATAGAGGACTATATTCCCTATCCCACGCGCGACGCCGACGGGCTTTTCGCGCTTAAAGTCGTGGGACTCAGTATGAAAAACGCCGGCATTCTTGACGGTGATATCGTAATAGCCGATAAAAACGCCCCTTGCAAAAACGGCGATATCGTAATAGGTATGGATGGCGACGAGGCAACGGTAAAGCGACTTTACCTTAAAGACGGCAAAGTCGTTTTTATGCCGGAAAATGAAGATTTCTCACCTATCTACCCGAAAGAACCGAAGGTGCTCGGTAAAGTCGTCGGTTCTTTCAGAAAGTATTGATTCTAAGGTCTGATTATGTTAAAATACGTTGAAATATTTACAGACGGCGCATGTTCCGGCAACCCCGGCCCCGGCGGCTGGGGTGCCGTTTTGCGTTACGGCAACCGCGAAAAAGAAATATCGGGCGGCGAACAGAATACAACCAATAACCGAATGGAGCTTACCGCCGCTATTGAAGCGCTCTCGCTTCTCAAAGAGCCCTGCCGCGTTACGCTTACAACAGATTCGAAATACGTTTGCGACGGTATGAATCTCGGCTGGGCGCGCACATGGCGCAGTAACGGCTGGCGAAAAGCCGATAAAAAACCGGCGCAAAATACCGAGCTTTGGGAGAAGCTTCTCGAGCTTGACGGTTATCATGAAATAACTTTCGTTTGGGTGCGCGGCCATAACGGTCACCCCGAAAACGAAAGGTGCGATAAACTCGCGGTAGAATTCTACCGGCAATTCAAGGAGACAAAGGAAGATGAAAAGTAAGCAGATAAGATTCTTTGCATTCAACGCCGTTATCGCGGCGCTCTACGCCGCTTTAACCTTTGCTTCCGCGTTTTTCGGCCTTGCTTACAGAGGAGTCCAGTTTCGCATTTCGGAAGCGCTCAATGTCTTATGCCTGTTTACGCCCGCGGCGATACCGGGGCTTACAGTCGGCTGTTTTTTGGCAAATCTACCGTCGGATTTAGGCCCTATCGACTGGTTTCTCGGCACACTTGCCACACTCATAGCGGTCGCAGGCATATACTTTACAAGAAACATAAAATTCAAGAGTTTTCCTTTTGTTTCCCTGCTTATTCCGGCGCTCGCAAACGGCGTTATCGTCGGGGTTGAATTGACGTACATAACTGAAATTTTTCCACCTGATTTTATCAACTTTATGATTCAGGGTTCTCTTGTGGCTCTCGGTGAAATCGCCGTTATGTTTACTCTCGGCACTCTGCTTTACTATCGATTGCTTAAAAACCCGGGAATACTCGACCTCGATAAACTGAAATAATCAATTTTCCATACAAACAAACCGGCAAAACCGCCGGTTTTTTGTTTTGCCTTTTGATTGACAAAACGCACTCGCCGTTATATAATATTATGGTTGTATTATATTGATTTAAGGAAGTAGATTTATGCAGTGGACATCACTTAACGATTTGCGCGAAAAGTATTTGAGTTTTTTTGAATCCAAGGGGCATTTACGGCTTGAAAGCTTTCCGCTCGTACCGAAGGGCGATAAATCGTTGTTGCTTATCAACTCCGGCATGGCGCCGATGAAAAAGTATTTCACCGGCGAGGTCACCCCGCCTAAGACCCGCGTTACCACCTGCCAGAAATGCATTCGCACACCCGACCTTGAACGCGTCGGTCATACCGCGCGCCATGGCACGTATTTTGAAATGCTCGGCAACTTCTCGTTCGGCGATTACTTTAAGCACGAAGCCATCGCCTGGGCGTGGGAGTTTTTGACAAAGGTTTTGGAAATACCCTCCGACCTTTTATGGCCCTCGGTTTACGAGGAGGACGACGAGGCGTACGCTATCTGGCGCGATGAAATCGGCGTCCGCGAAGACCATATAGTACGACTCGGCAAAGAGGATAACTTCTGGGAACACGGCACAGGTCCCTGCGGTCCGTGCAGTGAGATATATTTTGACCGCGGCGAAAAATACGGCTGCGGCAAGGCGGACTGCCGCCCCGGCTGCGACTGCGACAGATACATGGAAATATGGAACAATGTTTTTTCCCAGTTCAATAATATGGGTGACGGTACATATACCGAGCTCGAACACAAAAACATAGATACCGGTATGGGACTTGAGCGTCTCGCCTGCGTTATGCAGGGCGTTGACAATATGTTTGAGGTTGACAGTATAAAAAACACATTAAACGAGGTCTGCCGCATTTCCGGCAAGGCAT
The DNA here is from genome assembly GCA_016287385.1 of Clostridiaceae bacterium. GTDB lineage: Bacteria > Bacillota > Clostridia > Oscillospirales > Acutalibacteraceae > UBA737. Next base: position 7,545 of record JAEEWM010000019.1, read on the forward strand.
ACGGCGCTGATGAAAGTACGGATATTTCAATTCGCGCCATCACCGACCACGCCCGCGCCGCCACGTTTATGATAAGCGACGGTATTATACCCTCAAATGAGGGTCGCGGTTACGTTCTGCGCCGGCTTTTACGCCGTGCGGCAAGACACGGAAGACTGCTTGGCATAAACGACCGTTTCCTAACCGTGATTGCCGATTCGGTAATAGCTGAAAACAAGGCGGGATACCCCGAAATCTTTGAAAAGCGGGAAATAATCAAAAAGGTAATATTAAGCGAGGAAGAAAGCTTTGCAAAAACCATAGACCAGGGTCTCGGCATATTAAACGACCTGATGAAATCGGGAGGCACACTTTCGGGTGAAGACGCGTTCAAGCTTTACGACACCTACGGCTTCCCTCTCGACCTTACGAAAGATATACTTTCGGAGCACGGTATGGACGTGGATGAAGAAGGCTTCAACGCCCTTATGCTGAAGCAAAGAGAGCTTGCCCGTTCCTCACGCAAGGCGGAGGACGGTGAAAGCTGGAGCAGTAATGATTTAAGTTTTGAAGGTATTGCCAAAACCGATTTTCTCGGCTATACAGTTGACGCTTGCGAGGCAAAAATACTTGATATTGTTTCAGGCGGCGAACACGTAAGCTCGGCGCAGGATGAAAACGTAACGGTAGTGCTCGATAAAACCGCTTTTTATGCCGAAAGCGGCGGTCAGGTGGCGGACACCGGGAAAATCATCGCCCAAGACGCCGAGATTTGCGTTTCGGACGTTAAGAAGAATTCCTCCGGCATATTCATGCACACAGGTAAGCTGAGCGGTAAAATCGCCGTAGGCGACAGCGTCCGCGCAGAAATAGACGTGCAGCGCAGAAATGAGATACGCGCAAACCACACAGCCGCGCACCTGCTTCAGGCGGCGCTCCGCGAAACACTCGGCAATCATGTTGAGCAGGCGGGCCAGCTTGTAAACGAAAAGGAACTGCGATTCGACTTTACGCATTTTTCCGCTCTTACGGCAGAAGAAATCGCAAAAGTTGAAAACAGAGTGAACGGGGTAATTCTCTCGGGTATAGAGGTTTTAAGCCGCGAAATGCCCATTGAGGAAGCCAAAAAGCTCGGCGCTATGGCTCTGTTCGGCGAGAAATACGGTGACGTTGTCCGCGTCGTATCCGCCGGTGATTTTTCGGTAGAGTTCTGCGGCGGCACACACGTTGATAACGCCGCGAAAATCGGGCTTTTCAAAATAACGAGCGAAACCGGCATAGCCGCGGGCGTACGCCGCATAACCGCGGTAACCGGCGCAGGTTTCTTAAAGCTGTTCGGCGAATACGAGGTCCTGATAAAAGAAACCGCCGACGCGCTAAAATGCTCTTTCTTTGACGTTGCTCAAAAAGCGGAATCCACCGCGGCGGCAGTAAAGGAAAGCCAGAAGCAGCTTGACGCGCTTTCCGCGCGTATTGCGGCGGGCAAAGCAGACTCGGTTCTGGATAACGCCGCAAAGATCGGCGATATTCGGGTAGCGACGGCGGCATTTGACAACACCGGCGCGGATGAGTTGCGCAAAATGGCGGACAGTCTGCGTGACAAAAACGACGATATCGTTTTGGTTCTCGCCGCAAAAGGCGGGGATAAAATTACCTTCGTCGCCGCGGCAAGCAAAAAGGCGGTTGAAGCGGGAGTTCACGCCGGCAACCTCGTAAGAAGCGTCGCCGAAATGACCGGCGGCAAGGGCGGCGGCAAGCCGGATATGGCAATGGCGGGCGGCAAAGACGTATCAAAGCTCGCCGGAGCGCTCGAAAGCGTTAAAAACACTGTCGAACAAATGATAAAGAAATAAAGAGGAGTATAGCCACTATGGAAGACTGCTTATTCTGCAAAATAATCGCCGGAGATATTCCGAGCACCAAGGTGTATGAGGACGAATACGTTTACGCTTTTCTCGACATTGCGCCGCAGGCGCCGTTTCACGCGGTAGTTGTGCCGAAAACGCATATAACCTCAGCCGCGGAAATTGACCAAGGCAACAGCGTTTACGTTTCAAAAATCTATGAGGCAATAGCGAAAATAGCCAAAGCTGAAAACCTTGAAAAAGGTTTCCGCGTTGTGACCAACTGCGGCGAGGACGGCGGACAGACCGTCGGTCATTTGCATTTTCACCTGCTTGCGCGCAGATATTTGCAGTGGCCTCCCGGCTGATTTTAAGGATAAAATAATTTTTTAGGAGATATTTTTATGTCTGAATTCTACAAAATGAAGATTGCCGGACTTGACCGCGAACTTGAAATGTTTTCGGTAAGCGATAAGCTTGATATCGCCGCTTTCATAATATTCGGTGATGTTGAGCTGACAGTAGCCGGTGTGACGGAGCTTCTTAAAAAGGTGCCGGAATTTGATATCATTATTACGCCGGAGGCAAAATCAATTCCGATAGCGTATGAGGCGGCGCGCCAGTCGGGCAAGCCGTACATAGTTGCGCGCAAGGGCGTTAAAGTGTATATGAGAAACCCGATCGACGTGGCGGTCACGTCAATTACCACACAGCACGAACAGCACCTCTATCTCGGCGAATCCGAGGTAAATATGCTCAAAGGCAAGCGTGTACTTATCGTTGACGACGTAATAAGCACCGGCGAGTCGCTTGACGCCGTGCGTAAGCTTGTGCGCGAAGCAGGCGGTATCGAGACGGCTGCAGCCGCGTTTTTGGCGGAAGGCGACGCCGCACAGCGTAATGATATTATTTTCCTTGAGAAGCTGCCGCTTTTCTTTAAGTGAACGCCATGACCGAATTCGAACTTAAAATACTCGACTTTATTAAAGATACCTTCGGCTGCGCATTTCTCGATAAAGCGATGCCGATAGTGTCTATGTTCGGCGACCACGGCATATTCTGGATGGCGCTGACCGCAATACTGCTTATTCCGAAGAAGACCCGCAGAATGGGCTTTTCAATGGCTATCGCCTTAGCGCTCGGTTACCTGTTTGGAAACATGATCATTAAAAACGCGGTTGCCCGCACAAGACCGTACGAATACCGGGATATAGTCCTTTTGGTTAAAAAACTTAGCGACTATTCCTTCCCTTCCGGTCACACTCTCGCGTCCTTTGAGGCATCTGTCTGCATTTTTATCAGAAACAAAAAATGGGGCGTACCGGCGCTTGTACTGGCGGTGCTTATCGCGCTGTCACGGCTTTATCTGTATGTTCACTTCCCGAGCGACGTTTTGGCGGGCGCACTGCTCGGCACCTTTTTTGCGATAGTCGCCACGCTTATAGTAAACCGCATTTATAAAAAATCGACCGCGTTATCAAATAAGAACTTAATCGATTAAGGGGATAGAATTTTGAAAAGAAGGACGAAAAGACAAAAAGCGATAATCAGGCGCAGAATATTCGTGTGCTCCGTACTGGCGGTCATTGTCGCCGTAGGCGCCTTATTTTATAACGCGTGCGGCAAACCCGAAAAGAAAGCCGCCGCAAAGGAAAACGCCGCCGGCAACGTATCGGAAACCGAAACGCCGAAAACCGTTAAAAACGGCAAAACGGTTACCGCAACGGTCATAAACACCGGCGATATCATCCTGCACGACCGCATTTTTAAGGACGCGCCCGAAAACAACGGCGTTTATGATTTTTCGGATTTCTTCAAAGTAGCAAATGCAAAATTCAAAGCGGCTGATTACGCGGTGGCGAACCTCGAAGTCACTTTGGCGGGCCCTAACGAAAGCAAACAGTATCACGGCTATTCCGGATATCCGGCGTTCAATTCGCCCGACTGCCTTCTGGACTATATAAAAGACGCGGGTATCGATTTGCTTCTCACCGCGAACAACCACAGCTATGACACGGGACTTGCCGGACTTAAAAGAACCGTACAAAAGGTTAAAGAGTACGGCTTTGAGTTTATAGGCACAAAAGAGGCGGAAAGCGACCACACTTACGTCGTAAAGGATATAAACGGCATAAAGATAGGTATGGTCTGCTATACTTACGAAACCAAGAGCGCCGCCGACGGCAGAAAAACGCTCAACGGCAACGTTCTTTCAAGCGAAGCGCAGAACCTCGTAAATTCGTTTGATTATAACGAAATAGATTCATTTTACGCCGACGCGCAGTCGGTGATAAGCGGTATGAAGAACGACGGCGCCGACGCTGTTGTATTCTACATACACTGGGGCGAAGAGTACCAGCGCTCACCCAATACCTGGCAAAAAGCGATAGCGCAAAAGCTCTGCAATATGGGCGTTGACGTTATCGTAGGCGGCCATCCGCACGTTTTACAGCCGGTAGAGATACTGCACGCCGAGGGCAGTGATAAAACCACGGTCTGTGCGTATTCACTCGGCAACGCTATTTCAAACCAGCGCCGCGATCTTATAAAATCGAGTCCCAACGGACACACGGAGGACGGCGCGCTTTTCAGTTATACTTTTACAAAAACGCCCGACGGCGTGACGACTCTTACCGCGGTCGATTTCATACCGACGTGGCTTGATAAATACAGTGTAAACGGCAAGTACAGATATACAATGTACCCGATTGACAATGCCGATACAGTAAACAGCTACGGTCTCGGCGCCGCAACAGTGGCGAAGCTGAAAGAATCGTACGAGCGTTCAAAGGCGGTAGTGGCAAAAGGACTTACCGAGTGTCAGCAGGAGCTCGGCTGTGAAGTAAGATTCAAGGACTGACGCGTTATGCCTGAACACATTAAGATTAACCTCGCGGGTCTTAATATTGACGCGGAGTATAAAAGCGGCGTAATAGCGAAGCTTTGCCACGATTACGTTTCAGACTTCGACGTTCCCGATATCAGCGTTTTTTACGACGAGAAGGGTTGTGCCGCCGAAGCAAGAAAGAGCGGGCACGGTGAGGCGTCGGCGGAGTTTGCGAATATTTACCGCCAAATCGCCGAAAAACTGCCGCTCTTTTCCCGTGTTGTGGCGCACGGCGCGGCAATATCCTATAAAGAAAGAGGATACTTGTTTATTGCCAAAAGCGGCACCGGCAAAACCACGCATATAAAGCTTTGGAAAGAGTATTTTGAGGGCGTTGATATAATAAACGGCGACAAACCGATACTCGAAATCACCGGCGACGGCGTTACCGCGTACGGCACACCGTGGGCAGGCAAGGAAATGTTCCAAAAAAACACTTCCAAAACTCTCGGCGGTATATGCCTGATACGGCGCGCCGAAAATAACAGCATTCGCCGCCTTGAAGGCAGTGAGGCGATAAACGCGATAATCAAGCAGATATATATGCCGCAAAACGGTGAAACACTTGACTTGACTATACGCCTGATTGATGATATAATAAGGTTCGTTCCCTTTTATGAGCTTTCGTGTAATATCAGCCGCGAAGCGGCGGTTTGCTCGTTCACGGCTTTAACGGGTGAGAAAATATAACGCCGCAACAGCGGCAATTCGCGGACATAGTTTATCGGTAGAACACTAGCTTCCCAAGCTTGTAAGGCGGGTTCGACTCCCGTTGTCCGCTCCAAATAGAGAGTGATGACTTTTGTCATTGCTCTCTATTTCTTTATGAACGGGAGTCGAAAAGGGCGGTTTTGCATTTATGCAAAATTGCGACCTTTCGGTGAACGGTCGCAAAGCCCGTGGGCGTGTAGCCGCGACAGTCGCGGCGTAGCGACTCCCGTTGTCCGCTCCACAAAAAACGCATCTTTTGTCTACCAAAAGATGCGTTTTTTGAACGATGTGTTCCGCTCCCGCGAAACGTGATGTACGCTTTGCATGTGATGTATCCTTTGGAAGTGATGTGCGCTTGACGCGCGTGAAAAGCG
>JAEEWM010000020.1 GCA_016287385.1 Clostridiaceae bacterium
CGCAATTTTACTTCGTAAAACCGCCCTTGTTCGAATCCCTGACATATACTGAAAAGAGCAAGCCATACCCTTTGGGTATAACTTGCTCTTTCTGGCGGAGAGTTAGGGATTTTTTCGGCGGCAACGCCGCCTTCGCGTCGCTTTGCTCCTTGACCACGGGCTTTGCGACCGTCCGCCGGAAGGTCGCAATTTTACTTCGTAAAACCGCCCTTGTTCGAATCCCTGACATATACTGAAAAGAGCAAGCCATACCCTTTGGGTATAACTTGCTCTTTCTGGCGGAGAGTTAGGGATTCGAACCCTAGGTCGGCTCGTCACCGACACAGCATTTCGAGTGCTGCACCTTCGACCACTCGGACAACTCTCCGGATATTGACCGTGCTTATGTATTATATAAAAGTCGCCGTCAAATGTCAAGACGAAGTTGCCGAAAAGGTTTGGGTATTGAAAAATCGCGGCAAATATTGTATACTGACTTATCACAAAAAAAGGAGTACGGACTTGAACGGCAAGAAAAAAGAATTCGTGCGTACCGTAAAGTTTGCGCTGTTTTCCGCCAGCGCCGGCGTTATACAGTTTTTAAGCTTTACGCTTTTTAACGAGCTGCTTTGCATGCGGTACTTTTGGGCGTATCTGATATCCCTTACGCTGTCGGTGCTGTGGAACTTTACGCTCAACCGTAAAATCACATTCAAATCGGCGAATAACGTGCCGGTTGCCATGCTCAAGGTGGCGGTTTATTATCTCATTTTTACGCCCCTTTCATCATGGTGGGGGACCTTTTTTACCGAAAAAGCACACGTCAACGAGTATATAGTCGTTATCGCCACAATGCTGATAAATTTTGTCACCGAATATCTGTATCAGCGGTTGTTTGTGTTCGGCAAAAGCATAGATACCGCCAAGAAAAAAAGACCCGCAAAATAATAATTTGCAAAACTTTTACCGAAAAAAATTTTTAATAAGCTAAAGCGCCTGTAAAACAGCGGTTTTTGCGGCATTCATACTACGCTTATATATGTGTTGACGAAATTCCCTGTTGACAAAAGGGTTTACTTTTGGTATAATTACCTCGTAAATTCAATAAGTATCTTCTTGGGCAGCACTACAGTGATGTAGTTACGCAAAGCTATAGGGACTCAAAGAGTCAGCCAGTTGCAACGCTTGTTGTGACTGGCTTTTTTGCTGTCCGGGAAACGAAGCGCTGAAGCAAGCCCCGTTCTTTTGATTTCCGTCCCGTTTTTGAAAGGCGTTTCCTCGCACCCGATGCGTTTTGCGGCCCGCTCTGACGTGTTGACTTTTGGCGGCCCGCGTGCTATAATCTTAATTTGGTAAAAAACTTATTTTTTAATATATATATTATTTATATTTGCATCGGCTTTTGCCGTGCGGAAAGGGGGATATATGAGTTTTTTCGGTATTAAATCCGATAAGAAAAGCGAAAAGGAGCTTCGCTCTAATTTTGTTTTGATTTGTCTGCTTGTGCTGGCGTTCATATTCGTTCTGCTCATGTCCTCTGCCGCATGGTTCGCGCGCAACGACGGCACGACCGCCGCCGGTATGGAGGTTGCCGTTGCGACCGACCTTTACGATCTGATCGTCGAGCATGACGGCGAATACGACACGGGTTATGACGGGATAACGGGTGCGAACGGTCTTAAAAGCGCGCTTGCCGCGGACGGTTACAGTCTTACGCAAACAAATACCTCAAACGCCCCGAAGCTCATGTTTGAACTTACAAACGAATTTATCTACGACGGTCACAAATATCTTATGCCCGGCGCGTACGGTTCTCTCACCTTCTACCTGCGCCCGAAAAAAACGGGCGACCTTACAGTAAGCTTTAACCTTTCGCGTGCGGGATATACGACCGTAACAGACGAATTCGATAACGTAACCATTGAGCAGGTGACGAAGCCGAACGCGCTGAATATGCTTGAAGGGCATCTGCTTTTCTTCACCGGCCGCACAGGCGCAAACTATGAAAACTATGTATATACGGGTCTTATTCAGGACGATACTTTTACATACGACACATCGCTGCACGCCAAGAGCACCAAGCCCGGCTATACCGACTGTTACGAAATAACGCTTTACTGGGAATGGCCGGTAACCTATTATGAGATAGACGAAGAAACCGGCACCACCGAACCCGCCGTAACAAAAAAATATCCGGCGGAACTGCGCACGTACATAGACACTCACCGCCAGAACTACTTTACGGTAAATCAAAGCAGTAATGTGGTAGAGGAACTGTCCGACGGATACGACGACGGCGACCAGACGATAGGTGATAACATAAAATTCGTAACCGTGTTCATAAGTTGATATAATTACTCTTTTTTGCGAAAGGAGGTGCCTTTATGCAGGAGGACGGCACTGTAAAAAGCGGTCGCGTATCAAAACGCGGAAAGCTTCAGATATTTACCGCCGTTATGCTGTGCGCAATAATGATATTATCACTCACGGCAAACGCGTGGTTTGCCGCTTCGCGCGGGCTCGTGGCCTATGCGCCTATCTCATCGCCGGAAGCTCTGTATATAGGCGCCGGTCACCGAGATATTGCAAACGATACTTTTGAAGATATCCGTTATCTTTACTTCAACGGAATAGACGCGACGGACGGCAAAGAGTATTACGATTACGTATTCTGCGTTTACGGAAGATGCGTTTCAGGTTATCATTTGCAGCTGGCGTACACCACCAACAACCAGTTTACCTATGAGATTTACGTTGCAAAGGAAGAAACCGTAAACTCCGCCGGTTCCATAGCGTATACCACACATACCGAAACGCCCGAAACCTTTTATTATTCGATAGATACCACGGTAAACAGCGGCAACCCCGTCGCCGGGCACTATCTTAACGGCGTTACGGTAAACGGCGAGTTTATTGCCGACAGTACATATCACAGCCAAACCTACGATTCCTACAACAACGTCGATAAATACGCGGAGCCGATTTACTGGCAGACCACGACCCCCCAGCCGGGAAACGCGCGAACCGATTTCGTGACCTACTACATTCTGCGGGTGCGTATAAACGGCAAGAGAACGAACGACCGCGAGACCGACGTTATTTGTATGACGGCGAAATCCGCTTCGGTAGGTTCTTGACCGTAATTAAAAATCTTTCAGAAAAGGAGGCGGCGTAATGGAAAAGGACAGTAAGCACGGAAAAAGACATTCACTGATCGTCATGATCGTGATGTCCGTCTTTGTTTGCGCTATCGTATGGGCTTCTTCGTACGCCGCGTACACCAACAGCCGTAATGCTCAACGTACGATAGCGGTATATGACAAAATCGGCGAGCCGTTTTCCTCAAACTATCTTGAACGAGGTTACAGCCGCGACAATGTAAAGTCAATTTTCGTCAACAACCCGGCGCTCGGACCGAGCGCACTGCTCACCGTTTCCAACTACGCGCAAGGGCTGCAAATCAATCCGTCACAGACGGTTATAAACTACGTGCTTTCCGCGCGCCTTGTACGCTACGACCCGTCTACTGTCGAAAAATACGTTCCCGTTACCCCGCAGTATCTTTCGGATAATTCACTTGATGATTTTACCGCGACAATAATCAAGGGCGAAACGAGTATCACGCTCGGCGGAAATACGGTTTCGTACAACGGCTTTGCCGGCACGCTTGCCCCGAACGTTTTAAGCTCGGATACCTATTCGGTACATCTGAGCAATCATTTCGTAAACCGCCCCGACGCGCTTTTCCTTGAAATTACCGCGACGCCGCAGGGCAGCACCCTTTCGCCTATAACCGGAATTCTTAAAGGCGAGCTGCGCGCGCAGGACGCTTCAAACAGATGGACCGGCGCTTTCAGCGACGCAAAGCTCAGTCTGCCTAATACCTATGACGGTTTCAACTACATCGTAACCGGTACCGGTCAGGGCGTCTGCACCGTCACCTGGGATACAACAAAGGTCGACATAAGCGATGAATCGTTTATCGCGATTATGGAGATATCCGGCGCAACCGGTTCAAACGGCACTCTGACCTTCCCCGTTAACTCAAACGACGTTATGCGTTACGACCTGCAATTCTACAAGGTCAACATTACAAGTGAAACCTGGTTTGATATGGAAGACAGCGTTGTAGCCTTCACATTTGCATAACACTTTTTTCACAAGACTTCGGGAGTTGAAAAAATGCGGAATATTTTTCTTAATTTCAGCACAACTGAAAAATACTTGAAGAAGGCAATCCTCGCGATTGCCGCTTCGTGTTTGTGCCTGGTACTGATTCTGTCATCGGGCAGGCTTTTCACATACGCGGCGGAGGAACCCGCGCAGACCTACTATATACGCTCCGCGAGCGATTTTATCGCCTACTCCCAGGCGTACGCCTCAGGCTCACGCAACCCGAAAGACGTTCTTAATATTTCCGTAGACTCCGGCGACCAGGTCGTTGAAGACGGCTTTATAAGTCTCGGCACACAGACGAGACCGTTTGCCGGCACACTCAATGTGCCCGCGGTAGGCATTGATGTCTTCCGCCTTTTTGACTGCCCGTTATTCGATTACGTCACCACAGACCTTAAAATAACCGGCAGCGGCAACATCAAGATAATACGCGAGCGCGCAAGCGATTATCCGGCGGCGGGCGTGCTTGTTTCCGGCTCGCTTTTCGCAAACCACGTCTTAAACGGCGATTCTCCCGCCAACTGGTCGGTTACCTTCTTACCCTACACGGGCGACGGGACGACTTCGTCTTCCTTTGAAAGCCTTATAGGCGATATCGCTGACAACTGCGACGTAACCGTCACGTTTACCAACAACTGCAATATACCCGTATCGTCCGCTGCCTCCGCGGGTCTTATCTGCGGTACGCTCGGTCAGAACGCCAGTCTTGCCGTTACTACGGCAGGTAGCGGCAGTAACATCAGCGTTACATCTTCCGGCGGCAACGCGGGCGGACTTGTAGGTTCTATGCATAACGGCTCAACGCTTAAATTCAACTCGGCAAACAACAGCCGTGTCAACTCCGTATCCTCGACCACCGCTTACGCGGGCGGCATTGTCGGCAGAGCCGAAAACATAAACGTACTTTTCGACGCCGGCGTGTCGGAATATGCAGTTTCGGGAACCGTAAACGGCAAAACCGGAGCGGGCGGACTTTTCGGATATTACAGAAACTCAAAGAGTCCCGAAACCTTTAACCTTGCTCCCTACTCCATCGCTTCCGGCATGCGTATGACGGGTTCTTCCAGCAACGGCGGCGTTTTCGGATACCTTGATAATTACGGCGCTTCTCTCACGTTTGACGGCAACGCTTCCGGCTCGGAGGTGTTCTCGGTATCCCTCGGCGACGGCACTTCCCGCGGCGGCATTTGCGGTACGTACCGTTCAAGTCTGCTTACAAACACCTTCACAGTCACCAATACCAACGTATCAGTATCGGCGACTTCGAGTTCGGGATATTCCGGCGGTCTTATAGGCGCGGTATCGGCAAACCCCGCGTACATACTTATAACCGACGTAACCGCAAATTCGCTTAGCGTGCCGAACGCCGGTATCATCGGTACCATCGGCTCGGGCGGCTCGTTTGTCGACGTGACCGGACCTGTAAAGGTGAACGGTCAGTTTGACGCGGGTCTTATCGCCAATATGCCGGACGGCGTGCTTCGCGTACGCGGCGTCACCGATTTCAGCACCTATTCAAAAAAGGACTGGGCAAGCGGTCTTATAGTCAAAAACCGCGACCGTGCGCTCGTATACGCCTTGGGTGACGGCGAGGGCAACGGCTGGACGCTCAAGCGCAATACCGCCGACCATATCGACGACATACACAGTTGGGGCGAGGTTATCCGCGCGGACGGTACGCTCCTTGCGGAAAGCGATTTATTTACGGTTGATATGGCGGCTCACACCGTGACCGTAAAGGGCGCTCAAACCACAATAAGCACCCTTACCGATTTTGCGAAAACCGCGCTCAATATAAAACTCAACACCAAAGCGGCTGTCGGCGCGCTGCAATTCACTTCCGGCGCCGCAAATCAAAGCAGTACCCTGCTTTCGGGCACGATTACGCTAAACGACGATATTGACCTTGCGGGCAGCGGTCTTTTGGGCTTTACGAGAGATGACGGTGCAAACGCGGCATTTTCCGGCACGCTTAACGGCGGGGGACATGAAATAACCCTCGCCATAGGCGAAACGTACGGACTGAACGGCAGCGGAAACACGCTTTCGGATTCCGGCAATTACGGCAGTATACACAGACACCTCAAAAACGGTCTCTTTGCCAAAACGAACAACGCCACTGTGCAAAACCTTACTATCGGCGGCTTTGCGAGATTTTACGATTCCTCGACCGACCGTGACGGCGAAATGCATTTCGGCGGTCTTACCGCCTACGCCACCGGCGGACTTGATATGAACAGAATTACGGCGAACTACAACATGGATATACGCCTCTCCGGAGCGTATACCGCGTATTTCGGCGGTCTTATAGGTCACGCGCACGACGACGGTCTTGATATAAGTCTTACAAACAGCACCGTAGTACCTACCGTTGTAGACCGGACCGACGCTTCCGTATCCACAGCGGGCACAACCCACGTCGGCGGCGTTATCAGTCTTGTTGACGCGCTCGACGGCTTTAATCCTCAATCGGTAAGCTTCTCCGATTCAACGATAGGTATCAATTATACAAAATCCATAAATACTTCCCGCCCATCCTTCTTCGGCGGTGCGATAGCGAAGATTTCCGACAAGAACGGTGCAAACCCCCAAAACTATGTAAAAGGCGCGCGTACGGTATCCTTTGATAACGTAAATGTAAACGTAAACGCGACCGGTACCGCGACGGAGCGGTTCGGTGCGATACTCGGTACGCAGTGGTATAACGCCGACGTTACGATAGACGGCGTTACGGTAGATTCCGCGATAACGGCTACTACCGGCGGACCCGCCAACTACGGCGGTCTCGTACAGGTTACCACCGGCTACTGGAACATTAAAGACATAAGTCTTACAAAGGCGGACTTCACCCTGCCCGCAAGCGCCTCTTCCACCTTCGGATTTGTGACAAACAAATCGTATTCAAGCAACGCGGCGCTTTATATCGACGTTGACAATACAGCCAATCATTACGATATCTCCGCTTTGCGGTTTACTTCCAACCCGGGATTCGGCCGGTTTGATGAAATTGTCGGCGACTGCCGCTATATAACCGACAACAGCACCAACAGTATCGAAAACAACGGCAACTCGATAGTATCGGTAAAGACCTCGGGCGACGTTATAAACACCTCCGGCTCTTATAACACATACCTGAACAAGACCGCCTACGGCCAGACAGCCGCGGGAGCGGTCAACCCCTATTCGCGCTATTATTACAACATTGATTACGCACGCGCGAACACCGCCACCGCGAAATACGATTTCCTCGTCTGGTCGGTAAAAGAATACGCGCATTCTTCACTCGCGGCGTGGTTCCCGTCCTCCACCGCTTTCAGCGGCGACCTCGATATGACGGGACTTTCCTACTACCCTGTAAATCTTAAAAGCGGCATTACTTTCAATAACGCGACCGTAAAGCTGGACAACAACCTTATGGAAGCCAACGTGAAATACGCCTATGCCGGCAACGATACAAGGACCACACGTTCAAATACAAATCAGCATTATCTGATGCACACCGCCGTTTTCCAGAACGCTACCGCCGCGCTTCGCGCAAACGGACTGACGCTTCAGGGCAACGTTCCGAAGCTTTCGGACTCCTTCTGCGGATTCCTTGCGGCAAAGACTCTCGGCGGTTCGGAAGAGGGCATCACAAACTGGAATATTCAGAACCTTGTCTGTGACGGCGTTTATGTGTCCAACGCGGGCGCCTACTTTACCGACGGCACCTACGCGCCGCTCCTTATAAACAACGTGGGCAAGAGCACTACGCTCAAGCTCCTCGGCGCGGAGCAGTCAACCACCGCGTATGCTACGCCGGTATCGGGCGGAAAGTATGCCGGTTCAAGTCTTATCGGCGACGTCGGCAACACCGCCGCACGGGCTATTTACCTTACTTTCAGCGGTCTTAAATTCGACGCGCGCACCACACACGCCGCAATAGGCAACCTCGATACCGTATACGGCACAGAGCGTTCGATCTTCAGCCGCGCCACAATTCTTAACAGCTACCGCTATTACAGTGAAAGCAGCGGCATTTACAACTACGAAATCGACGAGGACTGGGCTTCCCCGTCTTCGGCGGTACATAACGTAACATACGGTAAAGAAGTAACCGACTCGGTAGAATACCTCAACAAGCAGAAGAAGTATTACGGTTCGGAATACTACACCCACCCGACCGCGTATAACGCGGCGAGCGAATACTCGTTCTCTTCGGGCTGGCGTCCGTACGTTTACACCGCTTACAATCTCGGCGAACAGAAGCACGAGTTATCCGTAAACGTCACCTTCAACAGTGTTATTGAGGGCTGCGGTAAATACGGCGACCCGTATATAATCGACGACGACGCCAAGCTGCCTATAATCTCCAACATCATCGCGGGCGGCGACGTGGGTACCACGGTGCAGATTTGCCTGCCGAGCGACCTTACGAGCTTTAACTGGACCGCCACAGGTTACACAAAGTATCTTTACAACTTTGATACCGCGACCTTTACTTCAAGCAACGGCGGAGCAAACCAGACAAACCCGAACGTAAGAAAATATCTCGCGGGCGCGCATTACGTCATTACGACCGACATAACCCTGCCCGCCGATTATATACCGCTCGGCACGGTTTCGAGCGATACCGATACCCAGTACGCTTTCAGAGGCGTTATTCTCGGCATCAGTAATCCGACCATAACCAACAACTCTCGCAGTCCGCTTATACTTACCTCACACGGAAGCGTTGTTAAAGACCTTACCGTTGACGTAGCGGTAGACTATGACAGTCAGAACGTCATTACCCTTTCCGCACCCGCGGCAAACGCGACCTTCAATTACATAAACGGCATTCAGACCTACGGCGCGGTAATAGGTCAGATTCTCGGCGGCGATAACTTTATCGACGACGTTCACGTGACCTTCAGCGACGTTTCCTTCGCATTTACCACAACCAACAGCAACACCAACTTCTCCCGCCTTAACCCCGTGGGCGGCTACGTAGGCACGCTTGTAAACGGCGGACTTATTTTCCGCAATATGACGGCGGGACACGGCTCGCTTACGAGCGCGGTCTGCGACAAGGTGGCGGACAGCGGATATCTGTACGTAAACCCGATAATCGGCCGCGTTATCGCGGGCTACGCTTTCCACGAAACCAACGCGTACCACTCTACCGAAGCCACGACAACGCTTAAAAACGGCAACAAAAATTATTCGATTTCAGACCTTACCCTCTCCGGCGGAAAGCTCAACATAACTTATTCTTCAAACAACTTTACGGTAAACATTCCGGACGGCCAGGCGATGTATATTCTCGGCGCTGTCGTAAACAGCGGCGCGGGCAGTGCGGCGTACAACGCAAGCACGCTCCAAGCTTACGATTCAAGCAACGCGACAAGCGGAACCTTCTGGTCCGCTTACCGTGCGAACACAACGGTCCGCGGCGGCGGCGATTATTCGGCGGTAGGCACTTCGGGCTTTGCTTCGGCGGCTGACTACACCGATTACGCGCTCAATGATAATTACACTTCAAACAGCACAAAGGTGCCGTACATTATTCGCGCTTACACCAATAAGACGGGCGACATCTGGCTTGCGCGTAATCTCTGCACCTCCGCCAACATAATTCTGAAAGTCACCGGCGACTGCGACGTCGCGGCGGGATTCAGGGGAATAGGCAGTATCTATTTTGACAACGACCTCGTCCGCCTGCGCGTAAAATCAATGACCAGCAACGGCTCGACCAATTATTACAGGATAACTCTTAACATGAGTTATCTCGAATACGACCATACCGAGATTACCGCTTCAAAGTATATCGCCACGGCGAACACCGCGGGAATCGGCCTTTTCACAAACCTTGTACAGAGCAATGCGTCGGAGTCCAACTCAATCAACAAGCTGGTGCTTTCCGGCAGTGTGTTCTATGACCTCTATCACATCAAAACAGGCGCGCAGAGCACGTATCTGTTCGGCACTAAGGACAGTAACAGCGATAACGACGATAAGGACGGCGCAAGACGCGGAACGCATCTTGCGGCGGGCGGTATTGCCGGATTTACCAAAACCAAATTCTATATTAAAGACGTTGTGTTTGATAACCTGACCGTAGAAGGCGCCAAATACGCGGGCGGTCTTATCGGCTACGGTAAAGCCTACGGCGGTGAATCCACCATTAAGTTTACCGATGCTTACGAAACGGCGGGCGTGACCGCCGGCAAGATAGACGCAATAGGCGGTCTTTGCGCGGGCGGTCTTATAGGGCGCGCATTCAACGGCGGTAAAACCACGATAATCGGTAAAGATACCGGCACCGATATAATAATCGGTACGATTACCGAAAAAAGCGCCACTCCTACGGATTATCTTAACTACTTCTGTAATATCGAGACAGGTGCGGGCGGCATTATAGGCACATTCGCACGCAAGGTAACCGGCGGCGAGAAAGACACGTTAATTGACAATATAACCGGTGCAACCTCTGCGTCTGCCAACATGAGGACCAAGATTACGGTTAACCACATAAACGTAAAAGGTGAAAACAACGCCGGAAGCATCAGCGTTACGAACGCCGCGTATTCGTTAAGAAATTACGCCGGCGGTATAGCGGGTACGTTACATAACGCCTTTGTTATTATCGATGACTGTTCGGTAAGCGGCGTAGATATTTCCGCCACTTTTGCCGGCGGCGCCATAGGCCGTATATCGCAAAAATACTTCCTGCATATCACCGATTTAATCATTGACGGCAATAACAAAGCAAACTCCATAACCGCCAAAAAATACGCCGGCGGCGTTATAGGCAGAATTGACGGCCACGATGAATACCTGCTTGATATTGACAGCCTTGAAGTAACCGGATATAACGTTATTTCAAGCGAAACCGGCAGCAACGAAGCGGCGGCGGGCGGCGTTATAGGTAAGATGAACATTAACAACCAGGCAATCACCACCGCCGTCAACCACATTTTCAAGTTCAATAACGTTAAAGTTTCAAACTGCCTGGTTGAGACAAGATACAACAACAATAATTTCAGCGGAACGGGCGGAGTAGTCGGCAGTATCACAAGGCACTCCATGAACAACGACGATACCGTAAACACCGAAAACGGCAATACCTTCCGTTTCAAGTTAAGCGGATACAACATACTGCTTGATTCAAACACGATAAAGCACTACGACAACTCGACCGATAATTCCGTCGCGGCGACCAACCAGCGCATCGGCGAAATCGTGGGAAACAACGAATCCTCTTCCCCGGTAAGATTTATCGGCGTAAGCATTCAGACCGATTCCTACTGCGGCAAACTGTGCGGTAAAAACGGAACCAATGACGAGACCTTCGGTCTCGCCGGCAGTTCCAACTTCGGAAACGGTCAGATAGTGCTCGCAAATTCGGCGGGCGTGTTTACAAACACCGCGTTTTCAGGACTTGAAGATTCGTCGCTTAACACCGATGACTATACCGACGTAACCTCGAAATCGCCTTACGTTACCGCCAACCCGTCTATTACCGCGGGCTCAGTCAAGCTTACGAGTGACGGCGTAGCGGCGTCCGTTGCGAATCTCCCGGTCAAGACGATACTGTCGGAGGGCACGGCGGGACAGTACGGCGCGATCGGCAAAAAGTATTATACCGGCTCGAGCGGACTTAACAACCTTGCAACCTTTGATAAGTATGACGACAGGTTCGTTATGTTCTCGAGCGAAGTTACCGGATATCTCGATACCGACTTCCCCGTTCTTATACTTGATACTACCGACCACAACGTATCCCACGAAATGATAAACAGCTATCTGCGCGTTATCACGAATACCGATTACAACTACGGTGTGGACCTTGCAAACACTTACAGCGTACATATATATAATATGTCGTACTCGGGCAACACCTTTACCCCGTCGGTACCGGGCGCCAGCCTTAAACGTTCGGACGGCGAGCAGAAGTTCTACATGACGAACAATATATTCGATAGCGGTAAATTGCAGTTCTCGCTTATCGACCTGCGCTTCGCCAACCCCGCAAACGCCACCGAAACGGCGTATCACCTCTATGTGCCGGTATTCGTTAAAAAGGTTCTTTCCTATGAGTTTGACATAGCTGTAAGAAGTAATACAAGTTACCTTGAAAGCAACTATACGCCTTACTACGGCGAGGCGCTTATCGAAAACGTCGGTACCCCCGTAACGTTGTTCTTTAAGTACACCTACACCCGCGAAGACAGCGAATGGGAAGAAGCCGCAAACGGCGGTGAGAAGCTTGACCGCAGATACGCGAAGCAGCTTCAGCTTTACAAGGCGAATACCAACGAGGTTATACGCGACTTCCCCGCCGACACGGTTCTTGTGCTCGTTGATAAAAACAGGGGCGGCAAGCCCTATTACGCCACCTTCGGCGACGCGGTCACCGGCAACACGCTGAACCTCAGCGCCTTCCGCTCGGTAATGACAAAGACAGGCGGTACGCTTTCGTTCAGCGGAGAAAGCTTCGTACCGCTGACGCTCAGCGAAATGCTCGAAGAATCGATGACCGTCACCGTATCGTCAAGCGCGAGCGGTACGCTCGTTACGACGAATACTCCCGCCGAGACCACCTTTACCTGCAACGGTCAGGGTTACCGTCTCGCAACCGATGAAGAGCTTGAAGACGGCGGCGTTACCAAGTATACGGTATCCGTTACCGCACCCGCGGGCGCACAGCACATTACGGAAAGCTATTACATTTCGGCGTTCACCGAATCAAACGCGGTAAACGACCTTTTGTTCCACTATTATCTTATCACCGCGCCGTCGGCGTTCAGCGAAACCGATTACCCCGCGCGAATTTCCAATTCAGGCGCACATTCGCTGGTCCACCTTGTAATGGGTAAGATTTTCTATCACGACGACCTCACCGTTACAAGCACTTCCGAAAACGGCAGCGCCATAATGACGGCGAGCAACAACGAGCTTACGATTAACCTCGGCGCTCAACTCGGTCTTTCGGACGATTTGAGTACAGATATCAAATCGTATATTATGACGCTTATCAGCAACCGCGAGGTTTACCACAGCTTTGTAGTTTTCCTCAACCGCAACGAAAACGACGACGTACAAAAGGTGATACTCGGTACTCCGGATAACGCCGCAAGCGCGTATTCGATAGACACCACGCTTAACGGTACTCCGGATAACGCGATGTCGGCTTACTCCACGGCGCTCGGCAACGTCCGTATAAGCCAGAACTTTGCCGAATATGTTTCGGGCAACTTAAGCAGCGTTTTTGCAACGGGCGAGCATTTTGAAATACACGCTTCCGTAACGCTTTCTTACAGCGCGGCGGCTATACCGACTCAGTTCCCCGCGAGAAACGTTCTGTATCCGAATAACGGCGTGACGGTTTCGGGTTCATCGCACATTGCGTTTGATTCGCTGGCAACGACCTATACGAAGAACGTGGTTGACGCTGACGAGACACCCGCAATGCTCTACTACTCCGAGGGCGAACCCGAGGTTGCGCGACTTGACCTCAACCCGCTCGGTGACAAGCTCGGCGATTTCACGCCGCTCGGCGTCAACGCGCTTACGCTCGACGGAACCGTTGCCGATATGGATCTGCTCGCAACGCTTAACGTGACCCCCGTTATAGACCGTGTTTCGGATTATACCGACGCAGTCGTTAAGATTTCCGTAGCGCAGAAGCAGGCGGACGGCACGTACAGCGACCCGCTTGATATTTCCGATTACTTCACGGCAAGCTTTGCGGACTCAAGCACCGTAACCGATGAAGACACCTATTATCAGGCAATTATCCCGCGCACCTCTTCAGAGCTTATTGATAACGGCGCCGAGATAACAATGCCGCTTATATCGCTTCACGTTAAGACGGGCAGCGTGCTTGAAGGACTTTCACATAAGTACGCGAACTATCAGGTGACGGTAACCGTGGTGCTCAGAAACAACCTCGGTACCGCATATTCGGTTTCAAGAGCGTCTAACTTCGTAATCTACACAAACGCGAAGATACTTCCGTACTTCATTGAGCATTAAGATTTATACGTATAAAGCAGTATGCCCGGGGCAGTTGCCCCGGGCACTCACATTATATATAAATATATCATATTTCCAGTACGGAATAAGAAAACGGCGGGAGTATAAGATTTTCGCCCCGCGGCTCTTCGCCGAACACATATGCCGCTTTTATAAATTCGCCCGGCAGAGTCAGCGCGGTCTCGCACTCGCCGCGGTTGACCGCTACAAGCACCCTGCTTTCCGCGCTCTTTCTTATGAAGGCAAACAGGTCGCCTTCCGCCTTTACGGAACGGTATTTTCCGTCCTTGAACGCCGCCGCGCGGCGCCTCAGTTTACCGAGCGAACGGTAAAAATCAACAAGCTCTTTATTCTCCGCGCCCCACGGATAGGTCAGGCGGCAGAACGGGTCGCCGAAGCCTTCAACGCCCGCCTCGTCGCCGTAGAAAAGCGAGGGCACGCCGGGCAGCGTATATTGAAGCACCGCTGCAATTTTAAGCCGCCTGATACCGAGTTCAAATTCCTCCGGCGAAAGCCGGCTTTCCGCCTGCCACGCCCGGTCGCCCGTGTATTCGTCACTCCTGCCGAGAACGGTAAGTATCCGCGCCGTATCGTGCGTGCCGATGTGATTCATCATAAGATGTACCGCCTCGGGCGGATAGTTTTCGAGCAACTCCTCCACCGCGTTTTCCATTTTTTCGGCGCCCGAGTTTCGCATGAAATCAATTATCGCGTTCGCAAAAACGTAATTCATCACGCTGTCGAGCTGTTTGCCCCGCAGAAAGCGGCGGCGCGCGCCGTAGCTTATTTTATTACTCGCGTCCTCCCATACCTCGCCGAGCAGGAAAGCGTCCTCATTTTCCGCCTTTACCGCGCTTCTGACGCGGTCAAGAAATTTATCCGGCAGCTCGTCGGCAACATCCAGCCGCCAGCCCGAAACGCCCGCGCGAAGCCAGTGCCTTATAACGCCGTTTTCACCCGTAATAAACTCGGCGAATGACTCGTTATCCTCGTTGGTCTCAGGCAAAGAGGGCACGCCCCACCATGCGGAGTAATCATCGGGAAAACGGTTAAACTTATACCAATCGTGATACACACTGCCGTAATCGTTATACGCTCCGCCGTTGCCGTAGCGGCGGTAGCGGTTAAAATACACGCTGTCATCGCCGGTATGTGAAAATACGCCGTCAAGTATAATGCCCATGCCCTGCTTTTTCGCCGCCGCGCAAAGCGAGCGCAAATCTTCCTCGGTTCCGAGGAGCGGGTCTGTTTTCATATAATCGGCGGTATTGTAGCGGTGATTTGAGTGCGCTTCAAAAATCGGATTAAGGTATATGCAGGTAACGCCGAGCTCTTTCAGGTACGGCAGTTTTTCCTCGATTCCTTTAAGGTCGCCGCCGTAATAATCGTTGCAAAGCCGCCGCTTTTCACCGCTCTGGCGGTATTCGGGCTGCAAGCCCCAGTCTTCACAGATATATCTGTCATCGGGCAGGTCTGTTTTGGGAGTATGCGAAGCAAAGAATCTGTCCGGAAAAATCTGATATATTATGCCGCCTTTAAGCCAATCGGGCGTTCTGAAACCGGCGGAGTAAACGGTTATCTGCCATTTTGCGCCCTCGTCGCGCGAGACTATACCTCTTCCGCCCTGCTCTTTTACGACAAAAAACTGCCCGTAATCGCTCGTATACCTGAAATCGTACCAGTAAAGACCCTCGCCGAGCGTTATTTCGGTATCGTAAAAGCGATACCCCTCAAACCATTCGCGCGGCGTGAGCTCTATTTCGTGTATACGGTTATCGCTGTCGTTTGAAACGCGCAGCCAGACAGAGTGAACACGGGCGTCACCGTGAAGTAACGCCCTGATAACCGTTTTTTCATTTTCCTTTACCGCGCCGAGAGGTTTACGGTAAAGGACTTTCCGTGAATTGTAAGGATAATATCCCATATTATTTTACCGGCTTTATATTCCAAATATTGTTTGCGTAATCGGAAATTGAGCGGTCAGCCGCGAATATTCCGGAGTTTGCGATGTTTATAAGCGACATTCTGTTCCATCTGTCACGGTCGCCGTATAATTCGGCGGCACGCCTCTGAGCCCCGCAATAATCGGCAAAATCGGCAAGCGCCATATAGTGGTCCACGTTTTTAAGCGTGTTGTATATGTTATCAAATCTGTGCGCACCGAATCCCGCGCCGATAAAATCGAGCGCGTTTTTAAGGTCGGAATTGTTGTTATAATACTGCATAGGCGAGTAACCCTGCTTCTGAATCTGCAAAACCTCGGGGGTGTGCATACCGAAAATGAGTATGTTATCATCGCCCACGGCGGAATGTATCTCGACATTGGCGCCGTCCTCCGTTCCGAGGGTTATCGCGCCGTTCATCATGAATTTCATATTGCTCGTGCCGCTCGCCTCGGTCGACGCGAGAGAAATCTGCTCGCTGATTTCGGCGGCGGGTATCATGAGCTCCGCGAGAGTTACTCTGTAATCTTCAAGGAAGAGAACTTTGATTTTTCCGTTTACCGAGCTGTCCGCGTTTATAACCTCTGAAAGCTTACATATCATCTGTATTATTTCTTTTGCAAAAACGTAGCCGGGCGCCGCCTTCGCACCGAAAATGTATGTTTTGGGTGTAAACTCGGCGTTGGGGTTGTTCTTGATAAAGAGATAATCACTTATGATGTGAAGCGCGTTCATATGCTGGCGCTTGTATTCGTGAAGTCTTTTTACCTGCATATCGACGATACTGTCCGGGTCAAAGGTCATATTGCAGTTTGTTTTTACGTAATTCGCAAGCCGCACTTTGTTATTGTGCTTAATCTCGTCAAGCCGTTTAAGCACGCTTTTATCATCGGCAAATTTGCCGAATTCCGAAAGCTTTGAAGCGTCGGTTATAAAGCCGCTTCCTATCAGCTCCTCTATAAGCGCCGAAAGCTCCGGATTTGCCTGACAGAGCCACCGTCTGTGCGCTATGCCGTTGGTGACGTTTGTGAACTTCTCGGGTGTAAGGCGGTAATAATCATTGAATAATTCGTCTTTAATAATACTGCTGTGAAGCTTTGATACGCCGTTAACGCTGTGGCACGCCGCAACGCAGAGATTTGCCATGCGGACAACGCCGTTGGATATGACCGCGGTGCGCTCCGCGAGGGCAAAATCACCGGTTTTGCCGATTACCTCATCGCGATAGCGGCGGTCTATTTCTTCAACTATCTGATAAATTCTCGGTAACCGCTCACGGAACAAATCGGTCTGCCAGCATTCGAGCGCCTCTGACATAATGGTATGGTTCGTGTAGGCAAAGGTGCGACCCGCCATATCCCACGCCTTTTCCCACGAATATCCGCACTCATCAAGCAAAAGCCGCATAAATTCGGGTATTGCGAGGGTCGGGTGTGTATCGTTTATGTGAATGGCGACCTTTTCGGGCAGATTATCGAGCGTATTGTAACGCCGCATATGTCGAGCGAATATATCCTGAATTGACGCCGAAACGAGGAAATACTGCTGACGAAGCCGCAGAGATTTACCCTCCATATGATTATCGGCGGGATAAAGTATTTTAGAGATAGATTCAGCCATGGCGCGCTGTTCAAGCGCGCGAACGTAATCGCCCTGATTAAACGCCGACATATCAAAATCGCGGCACTCCGCACTCCAAAGGCGCAGTACGTCAACCGTTTTACCGTCCTTACCCGCGACTTTAAGATCGTACGGCACGGCGTGAACGTTATTGTAATTCTTGTGCTCAACGTGGTGGTATCCGTTATCCCACCAATCGTCTACATAGCCGTCAAAATGTACGTCAACCGCCGAAGAGGGTCTCTCTTCAAGCCATACCTCGCCGCCGGGCAGCCAGAAATCGGGCATCTCCATTTGCCAGCCGTCAACCAGCTTCTGGCGGAATATGCCGAGCTCATACTTTATGCAGTAGCCCATGGCGGAATATCCGCCGTAGGAAAGGCTGTCAAGAAAGCAGGCGGCAAGACGGCCCAGACCGCCGTTTCCGAGTCCCGCGTCGGGTTCAAGCTCATAGAGGTTATCGAGGTTTACCTTATAGGCTTTAAGCGCTTTACGCATATCCTCGGTAAGTCCCAGATTGAAAAGGTTGCTTTTAAGCGAACGCCCCATCAAAAATTCCATACTGAGATAATATACCGTCTTCGCGCCGGTCTTATCAACGCGGTCGCGAAATTCCGCGCGGCATTCGCGCATTATATCCACAAGCACGAGAACACACGCCTTATAGAATATCTCGTCCGACGCCTGCTGCGGCTCAACGCCGAAATTATGAGAAAGTTTGCGCTCTATCGCGCTTTTTAATTCTGTAACCGTATAATTACGCATATTCACATCTCCGTAGTAACTGTATTGATTATATAATACTATATTATTCACATTTTTTCAAGTAGTATTAAAGGACTAATATCATACCGTTTTTCGGCAATATAAACAAATTTCCCCGCGTAAAAGATTTTCCGCGGGGGAATGTTTGTGTAAACTATACAATTTCGTATACTTTTACAAATATAACGCGTTTATCGCATGGCGCGCAGACTGTTCATGACGGCTAGGAAAAGCACGCCGACGTCGGCGAACGAAGCCGCCCACATATTCGCGAGCCCTACCGCCGAAAGCAGCAGTATCAGCATTTTAACGCCTATTGAAAAGTATATATTCTGCAAAACGATTTTTGAGGTTTTAAGCGATATATCGTGCGCCGTGACCGTTTTTTGCGGGTTATCGTCCATAAGCACGATATCAGCCGCCTCTATCGCCGCGTCACTGCCGAGAGCGCCCATGGCGATACCCACGTCAGCCCGGGCGAGCACCGGAGCGTCGTTTATTCCGTCCCCCGCAAAAGCGACTTTACCGCCTTTGCCTAAAAACGTTTCGAGTATTTCGACCTTTTCCTCGGGCAAAAGCTGCGCGTGGTATTCTTCGAGCGACAGCTCCTCTGCGACGCGAAGCGCCTGACGTTCACTGTCTCCCGTGAGCATTACCGTTTTTATCCCTTTTGATTTAAGCAGGGATATCGCTTTTTTGGACTCCGGTTTAACCGTATCGGATATAACGATATGACCGTAATATTCACCGTCAACCGCTACGTGAACTATCGCGCCGGTGCGGTGGCACTCGCGAAATACGATACCGTTTTCGCTCATAAGCTTATCGTTGCCCACAAGCACTTTTTTACCGGATATTTCCGCCATAACGCCGAGTCCGCGTACTTCGCGCACATTTTCCGCTTTGATATTATCGGGCAATTTGCCGTATGCCGCTTTAAGCGACGCCGAAATGGGATGACTGCTGTGATATTCCGCCGCCGCGGCAATACCGAGGAGCGTGCGTTCGTCAATTTTTTGCGGATGCACGGCGACAACCGAAAAATTGCCGTTTGTAAGGGTCCCCGTTTTATCAAAAACCATTGTTTTTACGCCGCCCATCGCTTCAAGCGCGTCGCCGCCCTTTATCAGTATCCCTTTTTTTGCCGCGGCGCCTATACCGGCAAAATACGTAAGCGGAACCGAAAGCACCAGCGCACACGGGCAGGACACCACAAGGAATACGAGCGCGCGGTATATCCATTTCGCGTATTCGTGCGTTATAAGCGAGGGTACCGCCGCAAGCAAAAGTGCCGAAATGACCACCACCGGCGTATAGTAACCGGCAAACCGGGTAATAAACCTCTCTCTTTTTGCTCTTCTCGCGTTTGAATTCTCAACAAGTTCGAGTATCTTTGTCGCGGTTGAGGCGGCAAACACCTCGGTGACTTTCACTTTTATTACGCCGCTTATGTTAATACAGCCGCTGTACACCATATCGCCCGCACCGATATCCCGCGGCACCGACTCGCCCGTAATCGCCGAAGTATCAAGCGCCGACTCGCCCGCGGCAACAACGCCGTCGAGCGGGACGCGCTCACCCGGATTTACCACTATGATATCGCCGATATTGATATTTTTCGCGTCAACCCGGACGGTGCCGTTTTCGTTTTCAAGGCACGCGGTATCGGGTCTTATTTCGGCTATCGCTTTAATAGACTTACGGCTGCGGTCCTCGGCTATATGTTCAAACAGTTCGCCCACGGAAAAAAACAGCATAACAAAAACCGCTTCGGCGTATTGACCTATTATAAACGCGCCGATACTCGCTATGCTCATAAGGAAGTTTTCATCGAAAATTTCACCGGAAATAATGCTCTTTACCGAGTCCTCCACAACCTCAAACGCCACGGTTATGTACGCAAGCGCGAAAATGAGCATCCGCACAAACGGGCTGAAAATGCCGGCAGCCGAAACGGCAATACCGAATATCAGCAATGCGGCGGCGACCGCTATTTTTATTATATCGACTCTGTGCTCACGCATTTTACTCACCCCTCGCTGATGTGCTCCATGCCCTGACCTATTATCGTTTTGACGTGATCGTCCGCAAGCGAGTAAAGACTCGTTTTGCCCACGCGCTTAAACCGCACGAGATGAGCGGCGCGAAGCACACGAAGCTGATGTGATACCGCCGACACGGTCATATCAAGTATCCCCGCGATATCGCAGACGCAAACCTCTTTTTCAAAAAGCACGTACAGGATGCGTATGCGCGTACTGTCGGCAAAAATGCGGTAAAGCTCCGCCAGGTCGTACAGTATATCGATATCCGGCATCTGTGCCTGAACACTCTCTACCAAATCGCCGTGAACAACGCCGTTCTCCTGCGCGCTCTCTTCAATGCCCGCTTTTTTGATGTTTGCCATAACATCACCTCTTAAAGTCATTTCATTTGAACGGTTGTTCAAATGATTACATATTCATTATATCATCGCCGCTGTGAATGTCAAGTGTTTTTGCATAAAAAAGCCGCGGTATTTTTTTCGCGTTACTTGTCCAAATTGCTCTTGACAATACCGTTTTATTTATAGTATAATAACTTGTGTATTTACATACGCTTAATTTTCGCGGAGGGAGGGAATTTTAATGAGTCAGGTAAAAGTCAAGGAAAATGAATCTCTTGACAACGCTTTGCGCCGCTTTAAGAGGCAGACCGCCAAGGACGGCGTAATTCAGGAAGTTCGCAAGAGAGAGCATTACGAAAAACCCTCTGTAAAGCGCAAAAAGAAGTCGGAGGCTGCTCGCAAGAGGAAGTTCCGTTAATTTGCAAGAGGTAGGCGGCCGCAAAGCGACCGCCTTGTTTTTTTAATATATATGTGAGGTAAATATGCTCTTAAAACCGCATTTGAAACTGAAAAGAATAACCGATATAAAGCCGGAGCATTTAAGTATGCTCGGCGTAAGCACCCTGTTTTTAGACGTTGACAATACAATTTCCACCGACCACGGCACACATCTTGCCGAAGGCCTTACGGAATGGATAGAAGGGATGAAGGCCGCCGGCGTTAAACTGATGATACTCTCCAACGCGAAATCCGAGCGGGTAAAGCCGTTTGCAAAGCGTTTGGGACTTGATTTCATAGGTCTTGCCATGAAGCCCCTGCCCTTCGGCTTTTTTCGCGGCGCAAAGCGCGCGGGGATACCGCGTAAAAACACCGCTATCGTGGGCGACCAGATATTTACCGACACGCTCGGCGGCAGACTTGCGGGCGTAAAGGTAATACTTCTTACACCTATCGAGCCCGAAAAACAGTTGAGTTTCAGAATAAGGCGCAAACTTGAAAAAGCGGTTTTCAGAATTCACAGAATAAAAGACTACGAGGAGTGATTATTACGGATATGAAATTCGGCCCCGCCGGCAATTCAGACAGTTTTTATGAAATGGGCTTCAAGCACTCCCTGCAAATTCCGGAATACCTTACCGCAATGGGGCTTAATGCTTTTGAATACCAGTGCGGCAGAGGCGTTAATATCGGCGAGGATAAGGCGCGTCAGTTCGGCGAAGCCGCAAAGAGCGCCGGTATCACGCTTTCACTTCACGCGCCGTATTATATATCGATGTCCTCAACCGACGAGGAAAAACGCCTCAATTCGGTAAACTATATT
The DNA here is from genome assembly GCA_016287385.1 of Clostridiaceae bacterium. GTDB lineage: Bacteria > Bacillota > Clostridia > Oscillospirales > Acutalibacteraceae > UBA737. The sequence continues at coordinate 22,130 of JAEEWM010000020.1, forward strand.
CTGTCGAGCGCACGCGCGGCAAAAGCCATGGGCGCGGACAGGATAATCGTGCATACCGGCTCATGCGGCAAAATAAGCCGCGAGGAGGCGCTGAATCTCGCCACGGATACAATGAGACTCTCGCTCGCCGCGCTGGACAGCGAGGGACTTTCGGATATACATATCTGCCCGGAGACCATGGGCAAGGTAAATCAGCTCGGCACGCTCGGCGAAGTGCTTTCACTCTGCGAAATCGACGAGCGACTTATACCATGTATAGATTTCGGGCATTTGAACGCCCGCGACCTGGGATACTTCAAAACCTTTGCCGATTACGAGGGCGTATTTACGGCAATAAAAAACCGCCTCGGCGAGGCGCGGCTTAAAAGCTTTCATTCGCATTTTTCAAAAATCGAGTACACAGCCGGCGGCGAAAAACGCCACCTGACTTTTGCCGATACGGTTTACGGACCCGATTTTGAACCGGTCATGGAGCTCGCCTGTAAATACTGCGACTCTACCCGCTTCATCTGCGAATCGGACGGCACCCAGGCGGAAGACGCAAAGAAGATGAAGGATTATTTTGAAAAGCTTTAATGTTCACTAAAAAAACCGCGGTTCGTTTTGAGCCGCGGTTTTTTACTTTATTCCGTTATTTCATCTTCTTTTTTCTGCTTCATCACGTCTATCGCGCGAAGCAGGACGCCGGGCAGCGGCACGCCCATCATCGCCGCGTTTTCGGTAATGCTTATCGCCTCGTTTGCGACAAACGCCGTTACCACTCCGCCGGCGATAAAGTTTTGATGCGTCAGCATATCGAGCCGCACGGCGAGCGCCACTATCAGAAGCGTTTCGGCTTTACGCACAAGTCCCTTAAAGCCGGCGCGTGATTCAAGCGCTCCGCTTTCGGATTTTGTGCTTTTCTTAAAAACGCCCGCAAGCAGCAGTCCGCTCACATAATCGATAGCCATAAAAACCATAAGCGTCGCGATACTGCCGTTCCAGCCGCCGAAGAGTTTTACAAGCACCGCTCCGCAGGTTCCGACGGCGGTCAGAAACAATTCCTTTATTTTCATTTTCCCACCTACTCAAACCAGACTTTTACGGCGTCTATCTCTCTGCCGAAGTTTCCGGCGTAACCGTTTATTGAATCGCTCATATTATAGCCGGTTACGGTGGGAAGCCACCTTCCGCTTTTCCGCTCGTGCGCGGCATAGCAGAGCTTTTTGCCGGTATCGGTATAGAAGGCTACCGCGTCTATCGGCTGATGATAGTTCCCGGCGTAATCCTCCCTGTTTTTTACCTCGGGAAGCCATCGCGCCTTACCGCGCGCGTCTGACGGAACGTGTACGCGGTAATAAATATTACCGTAGAGAAGATTTGCCCTGACACAGCAAACGGCGTTTTTGAAGTTGCCGGCGTAATCGCTCTTACCCTCTACGTTGGGCAGCCATTTATCCTTGACCGACTCCCAAACCTGATAAATGACCTCGTTTTTACCCGTATTCTCTTTCTTTTTGAGATTCAAAAACTCAATAAGTCCCTCGGCTACCGCCCGGGCATAATTCTTTTTGCCCTGCGCCGATGTTATGACCTTGTAATCGAACGTACCATCCATAAATCCGCCCTCGCAGAGCACCGCCGGCACCTTATTCTGATTTATAACCGCGAAATTCGCACGCTTTATACCTCTGCCTTTAAGACCCGTATACTGCGTGAGACGTTTGTAGATATCCCTTGCGAGGCGTTCGTCCGCCTCGGTGGGGGCGCGGTCGGTATAAACCTCCACGCCGGTGGCGTTGTTCCAGCTTCCCGTATAGGCGTTGTGGTGAATTGAAACAAACGCGTCCACTCCGGCTTTTATATAGGCGTTTACTCGGTAAGAAAGGCTTTCGTCCACCTTGCCCTCGTCGTTATCGGTACGAATGATCTCGCAGTCGTAAGCGGCAAGAAGGGACTCGATTATATCGCACACGTCATCGTTGAGCGTCCATTCCTTTATGCCGTCGGGCGTTTGCTTTCCGGCGGTATAAAGCCCGTGACCGGCGTCAAGTCCTATTTTTTTCATTGCTACCCCTCCCTCATATTCAATAAATATGAGCAATCGGCGTAAAAATTGATAATATACGCCGAAACGGGCACAATTCGCCTTGTTTTTTTGCACAGCTGTAAGCTTTATAACGCAACAATCCGCGACATTCACCGACAGCTTTACGCGAAGGCGAAAATCAAAACACATACCGCCGCAAGCGCGGCTTTCCGGTTTTTTATTCCCGCTCTTTGAACCAGTCTGCCGCATAGCCGCACGCAAACGCCGCACTTAACGAGATAGCAAACGAAAAAGGCAATATACGCGAAGCCGTCCATACGGGTAAAAAGGGAGCCGACCGTAACGGTGCTGATATCGTCGATATAAGGGTAATCGAGTTTCGCGGCAAGCGGCAGAGAAAAGCTCAGAATACAGTCAAGGAGTACGACGGCGCAAAGCAAAACCGCCCACGCCGTACCGAGCGCGCCCGCCTTTATAGCTTTTTCATTTCCGCACACAAAGGCGGCGGCAGGAAGCGCCGGCAGAAACATTTTGAAATAATAAACGGCGGTCTGCTTAAAAGAAAAGCCGGTAAGTGAAATTGCGCTTTTCAAGTTGCCCGCGTCAAAGGTTTTAAGCGAGGTAAAAAACAACACGGCGAACACGCCGCTTACCAAAACGGCGGAAAGAAGGGAAAACTTGTATATCGCATGCTCCCGCGCGGCGGCGAGCGCGAAAACGCAAACGGTAAAAATCGCCTTAACGGTCAGATAATTTCCGCGGGTCAGCACGTCGTCAAAAATAAAGCGCGAATACTCACGCAGCGAAAACACCGCCGCGAAAGCCGAGGCGATACTCAAAGCGAGAAAGACCGCTCTTTTAGGGATTTCCGCTCTCTCTTTGCTTATTTTAATAAGCAAAAACTGCGTGACGGCAACCGCAAAGAAGGCGAAAGCCGCCGCGGCGACGAACGGCAGAATACTTGTGCCTGAATACGGCGCGCAAATCAGTCCGTTTGCCGCGGTAAATACGGCGACAGTCGCCGCGCTTGAAATAAGAGGCGTATTTTTCGCTTTATTCACGCACGGTCACCTCCACGTTTTTTATTCCCTCGCAGTCACCGCCGTAAAGCGGCATAAATACTTCCGCGCTTTCGCGAAATAGAAAAAGCTTTTCCACCTCGCTTTTGATTTCGGCGTCCGCTTTATCGCTTTTATGCCGGTATCTGCATTTTATGCCGATTTCAAGAGTATCACCGCGCCGTTTTATCTTTGAACTTATTTTATCCACCCTGCAACGCCTGCCTCCGGCCGATATTTCTCCGCCAGAGCTGCCGGAATAAACGATATTGTAAAAAATGCTCTCTTTTGCGTCTAAAACCGCCGCGGGAGAAAAACCGACGTAGAGATACTGACCGGATATTTCGGGCCGGTCGCCGTTGCGCTCCACCCTCGGCAGACAAAAGCCGCCGTGTGACATACGTCTTGAAACAACCTCGTAATACTTGTTCTTAAAATCTACGCCGGTGCTCTTTTTTATATTTGATTCAACCGCCATAATATCGTAACCGACGCTCATCGACTGCGCTTCGCAGGCGAGTACGCTCTTAACGTCTCCGCTTACAAACAGGTGTATGCCGAGGTTTAGATTTTTTGTATCATATAAATACTTGATTACCGCCTTCAAATCGTCACCCTTGATTTTTGAGCTTATCACGGCGGTGCCGCAGTGGTCAAAAACCGCGGTTTTCGGCATAAGCGAGACCGTGTTGTTCGCCGCTTCGTATACCGTTTTGCCGTCAGCGGAAAAGACTTTGCTTTCAGATTCATCTTTGCTGCTTTCAAGCGGAAGAACCTCAATGTCCACGGTAAATAAACCGTCTTCTTTTTCAAAGCATACGCCGGAAACGAAGTATTCACCGTCGGTTTCTCTGTACCCTTTACAGCCGCACAGCGGCAGTAAAAGAAAAGTCAGGCAAAAAAACGCGCACGCCGCCTTTTTCACAGTCTTCTACCCCCTGCTCTTTTTAAGTTCCTGTTAAAAAGCGGACGGTAAAGCATTTTCGGCCAGGATGCGCGCACGGCGGTATCTTTGAGCGACTGAAAACCGATACGCCGAAGCGATACGGTATAATCCACGCCGAAGGATTCAAGATTAAGTATGTGAATTATAACAAGCGAGCATAGCGCCATAAAGCCGTAAAGTCCGAAAAGAGCGCAGACCGCCACCGAGGATATTCTTATATAAAGCACCGAGGTTTTAAGACGCGGCACCATAAGCCCGCATATTCCGCTGAAAGCCACGGCGATAAGCATAGGCGCGCTGATTATTTTCGCTTCGACCGCCGCCTGCCCCACCACGAGACCGCCGACGATGCTAAGCGCGTGACCGAGACTCTGCGACATGCGTACTCCCGCCTCTTTAAGCACCTCGAACACCACTACCAGAAGCAGGCATTCGCCCACCGATGAAATCGGCACGCCCATACGGAGCTTTGCCACCGAAACCGCGAAATGCGTGGGCATAAGCTCGATATGAAAGGTGGTAAGCGCTATAAACACAGCGGGCACGCAAACCGCCGCCGCGAAGCAGAGATATCTTAAAAACCTGCGCACCGAGGAAACGAGATAGCTCAGATAATAGTCCTCGTCGGACTGAAAGTTTTCCGAAAACAGATATGGCAAAGTAAGCACCATGGGAGTGCCCTCTACCACTACCGCCACCCTGCCTTCAAGCAGTCTCGCGGCGACGATATCGGGCCGCTCGGTCGTACCGACGGTTTTGAATATGCTTGTTTTCGAGTCGCGGATATATTCGGTAAGGTAGTTGCTGTCGAGCACGCCGTCGATATTTATTTTTTCAAGACGGCTTTTAAGGCGTTCGAGTATTTTTTTATCGGTAAGCGAGTCGAGATAGCATACGTATACGGACGTGGCGGAGCGCACGCCGGTTTTAAGCGATTCGATACGCAAATCGGGTGTTACAAGTTTTCGGCGTATAAGCGAAAGATTTATCATCGCCGATTCAAGAAAGCCCTCGCGCGGACCTTGCGTCACGCGCTCGTCCGCCGGCTCCTCGACCGACCTCACGGCAAACCCTTTCGTATTTACGGTGAGAGCCGTCGTACTGCCCTCTATCAGCACCAGCGTGTCGCCGTAGAGTATTTCGCCGAGCATTTCGCCGACGTCGGTTTTATACGATACCTCTCCGGCAAAAAGCACTCTTTCGCAGACGTAATGCGCCGTTATTGAACACGCCGCGCCGGTATTGAGCCGCGTCAGCGGCTTTATTATATCGTCGCCCAGCCGCTCGGAGTTTACCATACCGTCAAAAAACATAACCGCGAACGAAGCGGCGCACCCCGCGGGTTTTATGCGTCTTTTTCTGAACACCGCGTCGTTCCTGAAAATCTCGCTGAAAAACGATACGTCATTATCCAGATTGCCGGTGAGTCTCCTGCCGCTGTAATCTCTTATTGAAGCCGCCAAAAAATCGCCCCTTTAAGTTTTCTTTTATTATTTGCAGGCAAAAGACTATAATACAAAAAGCACGAAGCGGTTTCGCTTCGTGTCTGATAGTGTCGATAAAGTCGACACTCTGCCGGTCGGGAATTCTGCTCGCCGAAAACTAAAATAAGTTTTCGGACTGCACTCCACTCCCGCCGGTACCACCCACGCCCCTTGAAGAGGCAGTTTTCGCTTACAAGGAGTTTTTCCGCCGCACATGTCACCGGAAAAACACTATGCGGCTTGCCGCCGCGTAGAAATTGAAAATCAAGTTTTTTGACAGATGAAAAACACGAAGCGAAACCGCTTCGTGTTTTTATAACTTTATGATTTTATGTATTATCTGAAAAACAGCGCGTCCGCGCCGCAGGTGATGAAAGCCACTACTATTCCCGCCGCGAGCACGCCGAGCGTTATCGCCGGCATTGCGCGTTTAAGACGCATATCAAGCATCGCGGCGACCAGTGCGCCGGTCCACGCCCCCGTGCCGGGAAGCGGTATCGCCACAAGCAGAAAAAGTCCCCAAAAAGAATATTTTTTAACAATATCCGATTTGTTGTCCGCCCTGTTTTCAAGGCGGGTCACAAGTCCGTCAAACTTTTTGCTTATTCTGCGAAGCAACGCAAATATACGCCTGATAAAAATGATAATAAACGGCACGGGCAGCAGATTTCCGATAATCGATATTATTACCGCCACCCATATATTAAGTCCGTTTGAATATCCGTAAGGCACCGCGCCGCGAAGTTCAATGACCGGCACCATGGATATAAGAAAAGTAATAAGCGCTTTTCCCAACGTTTTGCCGAAAAGACCCAAATCTTTTCCTCCTAAATATACTTTGAAATAAATACGTTGCCGAATATGCTTTTTATATATTCGCCGGTAGTCATACCCTTTGTAAGCGGCACAAAAACAAGCACAAGAATAACCGCCAGTACAGCAAGAAGCAGACACACAACCGTAACGAGTATGGAGGTGCTGATTCCGTCTCTCTTTTCGTCCGCTTTACGCGGAGCGTCTTCGCGGATGAAAATATCGTTGAAGTCGGAGGCGTCTTCGTTGCTTTGCTCTTCCTGTGCGGAAGAACTGTCCGTTACCATTTCTTCGTCCGCGGAAAAATCAAACGTGATATTATGCTCCCCGTCTTTTTTTGCCTCGTCTGCGGCTTGCGTCGCGGCTTCCGTCTCCCACCCGTTTTCCTTATCCGGTTCCTCCGCCGTTTCCGCCGCGCTTACCGACAGGACTTCCTCCTGCGGTGATAAAGCTTCCTCCTCGTTTTTCGGCGCCTGAGCTTCCGGAGCCTCCGCAGGTTCCTCGGGCTGCGGTTGCTCCTCTTCCTGCTCCGGTTCCGCCGTTTCCGGAGTTGGCGCGGATACTTCGGACACCGCCTCCTGCTCCGCTTCCGGAGTTGTTACGGATACTTCGGGCGCCGTGTTTTCTGCCGCCGCGACTGCTTCCGCCGCCGTTTCTTCGGTCTTTTTCGCGTCGGAAACTATCTTTTCCGCCGACTGCATAAGACTTACGTCCTCAATATACGGATGAATAAGGTTTTTCATTATCGATTTTCGAAGCGTACGGTTTTCGGTAAGAAGAATTATGGTCTGCGGACCGCTTTCTATTATACAGCCGCCGAAATACCCCTCCGGCGTTACAAGCGGAAGCGAGTCTTCGATTATTTCTATTTTATCATCCGAAGAAATGCCGTATTCCGCGTTATTCACCGTTTGAAGTCCGTGACTTATCGCCGCCGCGGCGGTCGCGATAAGCCCGTCCTCACCGAAAAGAGGACCGCAGCAAATAATTATCTGACTTCTCGACACCGCGCGCGCAAGCGAGTTTACAAAGCTTTTTTTATCTTTCGCCTTATCGTTCAGAAGCCGCATATGACAACAGCTGCCGAGATTAAACTCAAACTCGAAATCGGTGGCGGTCATGAAATACACAATATCAACTTTAATATTCTCTATCATTTTTATCTCCTTCGGATTTAATTTCCTTTAATATTTTTATTCAATAAACGAGTATTCTATTCCCTCTATTGCTCTTTCAATGAGCGGCGCGATATCGAGATTCTTTTCCGCCGCTTCGCACTGACCGTCCTTCGGCTTCGTGTGCGGGTGGCGCGGCGTAAATACCGTGCAGCAGTCCTCATACGGCAGTATCGAGGTTTCAAAAGCGTCGATTTTTCTTGAAATCGCCACTATTTCCTCCTTGTCCATCCCGATCAGCGGACGAAGAACCGGAAGCGTGCTGACCCCGTCGGTCGCCGCTATCGCAGGCAGGGTCTGACTTGCGACCTGCCCGAGACTCTCACCCGTTATAAGCCCTATACACCCGTTTTCGGCGGCAACCGCCGAGGATATCCTCATCATCATTCTTCGCATGATAAGCGTGAAATAATCTTCGGGACAGTGCCTGCCTATTTCCTCCTGGATTTCGGTAAACGGCACTACCGCCAGTTTTATCGGCCCGCTGTATCTTGCCACGCGGGAAAGCAGGGTTTTAACCTTTTCCTCCGCGCGCACACTCGTATACGGAGGGCTTGCGAAATGAATCGCGAAAAGCGATATACCGCGCTTTGCCATCAGATACGCCGCCACGGGACTGTCGATACCGCCCGATATAAGCACCGCCGCCTTGCCGGAGGTGCCTGTGGGCAGTCCTCCCGCGCCCTTTAACTGATTACCCCTTATATACGCGCCCTTTTCTCTTATTTCCACCGTTATCACGATGTCGGGCGAATGTACGTTCACTTTAAGGTGTGAAAAGGTTTCAAGCAGTTTGCCGCCTAACTGTTCGCATATCTGCGGAGAGGTAAACGGAAACTTTTTATCCGCTCTTTTTGCTTCCACCTTGAAGGTCTTTTTATCGCAAAGAGCGCTTTCAAGATATGCGGGCGCCTCGCTTAAAATAACATCCATATCCTTATCGAATACGCCGGCGCGGCTGTAACCGGCTATGCCGAATATGCGACCTACTCTGTCGAGCGCCGAATCAAAATCAAAGCTTTCGTCCTGCGGCTCGATATATACGGTAGACTGCGACCGCGTGACCGTAAAAGCGCCGCACTCTTTAAGGCGCCTTTTGATGGTCGCCGTCATTTTTCCTTCAAACACCGAACGGTTAAGCCCTTTAAGCGCCAGCTCGCCGTCCTTTATCAAAATAACTTCCCTCATTATTTTACCCTTCTTAAACTTGCCGTCGCCTCTTTAAGCGCCGAAACGAGTCTGCAAACGTCTTCTTCGGTACTAAAGCGTGAAAAGCTCACCCGTATCGCGCTGTCAACGCGCTCGCGGGGAAGCCCCGCCGCCGACAGCACATAACTGCCCTTACCGCGCGCGCAGGCGCTTCCGGAAGAGACAAACACACCCTTACTTTCCAAAAAGTGAAGCAGTGTTTCCGAGCGGTAGCCCTCCGCCGAAATATTAAGCACGAACGGCAGAGCGTTCTTTGGCGAGTTAATCGCGGCGATACCGCTTTTTTCAAGTTCGTCCGCGGCAAAATCGCGCAGTTTTCTTACCTTTTCAAGGTTGCTTTTCATATCGCCTATCGCGCGAACGGCTCCGTAAAATCCGCAAACCGCGGGTATCGCCTCGGTGCCCGAGCGGAAATTCTTTTCCTGTCCGCCGCCGAGTATCAGCGGTCTTAGAGTTACACCTTTTTTGACGTATATAAATCCCGCGCCCTTAGGCCCATGTATTTTATGCGCCGACGCGGTTATTATATCCGCGCCGAGAGTTTTTACATTTATCGGCATTTTTCCGAACGCCTGAACACAGTCGCTGTGAAGCAGAGCCGGCGCGTTTTTCTCCTCTATCGCCCTGCGCGCGGCGGCGACCGGCAGTATCGCGCCCGTTTCGTTGTTGACGAGCATAACGCTCACAAGTATGGTTTTCCCGTCAACCGCCTCAAAAACATCCTCTTCGCTTATGTTGCCGTCGCTTTGCGGTTTTATTCTTATCACCTCAAAGCCCTCATCCTCAAGCCGCTTTAACGGTTCAAGCACGCTCGGATGCTCTATGGCGGTCGTGACTATTCTGTTTCCCCGTTTACGCCGTGCGTACGCCGCGCCGAAAACCGCCGTATTATTGCCCTCCGTCGCGCCGGAATTGAAATATATCTCCGCGGCGTTCGCGGAAATCATATCCGCGATATACCGTCTGCACTCATTCAGCCGCTTTTCGGCGTTGAAACCGAGAACGTGCAGACTTGACGGATTGCCGAAATCGACCGTCAGGGCGGAATTCATCTCTTCTGCCGCCTCACCGCACGGCATTGTGGTTGAACTGTTATCCAAATAGACGATATTTTCCAAATAAGTCACACTTTCAACTGATATACACAGTTATTATACAATATGTTGTGTAAATAAACAATAGTAAATTGACAATTTTCGCATAAAAAATTCCGCAAAGAATCATTCTTTGCGGAATTTCGCGCCGTAGCCCGGCATTTTTTAATACTCAATCCTCTTAAAACCGCCAAGTACCGAAAGCGTTTCGGTGAAATCATCGGTCATTGCTATTTCAAAAACGTATTCGTCGCCTTCCGTCTGTTTTGAATAAACGGTGACGCTTACCGTATCCTGACCGTACACTATCTTTTTGCCGTGGCGGGCAAAATCCTCGCGGTAAGCCTTTATAAATTCCTTTAACTGTTTTTTCGTTCCGATACAGTTGTACGGCTCGTTATTGTAATCGTATACGTCGATTTCGACACTGTCCGAGTTGAGTTTTTCAACCGCTTTAAGATAATCGTCAAACCGTTCTCCGGCATTGAGCGCCGCGAACATTTCGTCGCCCACTTTATCCATGTCCGCGTAATATTCCCTGAACATTTCCCTTCCGTTTTTAAGCTGATAGTGTATGTTCACACCGTTATGCGGAGCGGTTAAATCGGACTCTTCAAAATCGTTTGCGTCTTTATCGATTATCGCCTTATGGAGAGCTATTGCGGGTGTGCTGTCGTCAAGGTTCAGCACCGTGCCCGCGCAAATAATTTCAACGTATGACACGTCGTTCTTTTCGGGAACTCTGGTTGAAAATCCGAACGCGCCGCTCATAATAACCGCGAGTATAACGAAATACGCCGCAGCCGATACGGCACCGTAAACGAGCGATTTTTTGAACTTCTTAAAACCGCGCTCCGTGACAGCGCCGTATACGGTAACGGTGAGCAGAGCTCCGGGGATAAACGAAATAACGCCTAAATAGCTCACGGGCTTTTCGTCACCCGCAAGAGAAAATATCGTGCTCAGTATATAGCCGCCGCAAATTCCCGCGAGAATACTGCAAATAACGTATATGAATTTATATGCGTACGCCTGACCGCCGCGCTCGGTTTTGCGGTGACCGAAAAGCAGTATCGACGCTATAATAAACGCCGCCGAGCCGCCGAGCGTTATAAGTATAAAGCCGATGTTGCCGGAAATTGAATAGGCGTTTCCCGCACCGCCCAAAGCAAATTCAACGGCGGACGCGGCACAGTAAGCCATAGGCGAAATAGCTTTGAGTATACTGCCTGTGTTTTCCGCGGAGTATCCCGAAAGATACCCGGATGAAAGATTTGCTATTATAAGACCGACTACCGAAATTGCCGCGTTGAAGCCGGCAAAGGAGATTATAAGGTCAAACGTACTGCCCGCGCAGACTATAAATATCAGGGTAAAACCGGAAACAAACAGCATACAAAGCAAATTGACGAGATATGCCGACAGTATTTGCGCAAACGTGCCGAGCAGGTAAGTCGGATAAAACGCGGTGAGCGCAAGCAGCGAAGCGTAGCCGAGAGTCAGCGGTATCGCCACCGTAACGAAGCTTGCCGCCGCGCGGGAGACAAACAATCCCGTTCTTGTAAGCGGAAGCGAATGGAAAACGTCGCTTGAATTCTTTTTATAAAGGAAAGAAAAGCTGATAAAGTTGCCCACGGCGACAAAGACAGCCGAAGCAAAGCCGCAAACCCCGAAAAGAATATCCAGATACGTCGGACTTTCCGGTCTGAACCCGTCCGGTTTTACCTTGATGTGGGACAGAGTCGTAAGAAACAGTCCCGGGCAAAGAATCAGCACCCCCACCGCCAGCAGGACTATTACTCCGAGGTTTTTCCTCACGGTTGATTTGAACAGCCCGAAGGTCGGGTTAAGCTTATTCTTCAATACTCTTGACGTCATATCCGAGCACCTCCAATTCATAAATAAACGCTTCTTCAAGACTTACGTCTATACACTCGAAGAACTTAGGCGACATCGCCTCCACGTATCCGGTTATTCTCTCCTTATCGCCTCTTACCACCAGTTGTATCACCGAGCCGCTGCGCTCGATTTTCATAACGTCGAGCCCGGAGAAGGCGTCGTCTGACGGCACGGTTTCAAACGCCGCCTGAATCTTGTGTACCTTTTCCCTTACTTCGTCTATGCCGCCGCTCGTAATAAGCCGACCGCCGTGAAGCAGGGATATGTGATCGCACATATCCTCTATTTCTCTGAGGTTATGCGAAGCTATTATTACGGTGGTGGAATACTTTTGCGTGTACTCGATTATTATGTTTGAAAGAGTTTTCCGCATAACCACGTCAAGACCGTCAAACGCCTCGTCGAGAAGCAGATAACGGGGTCTGCACGAAAGCATGAGAATGAGCGCCGCCTGCCGCGCCATACCTTTTGAAAAGGTTGAGAGCCGCGCGTTTTCGTCAAGCGGGAAAACGGTAAGCAGCCGCCGGTAGGTATCGGTATCGAAGCCGCTGTACATACTGCCGTAAAAGTGCGCCATTTCCTTTAAGTTTGATTGCGGTAAAAAGTACGGCGTATCGCCGAGAAAAGCGATTTCATTTTTTAACGCGGGGTTATTGAACGTGGCAACGCCGTCTACGCCCACCGTGCCGCCGTCCGGCTTATAGACTCCGCTTATCAGGCGCAAAAGCGTCGATTTTCCCGAGCCGTTCGAGCCGACAAGCCCGTAAACGCAGCCGTCCTCAATATTGAAGCACACGTTATCAAGCGCCTTCGTGCCGTCGAATGTTTTTGTAACATTTAATGCAGTCAGCATTTCTTTTCCTCCTTATAAACGCTGTTTATTATCTCGCACAGATGCGAAGAGTCAAGCCCCATGTCCCGGGCGGATTTCACCGCCGCGCAAAACTCCTCCCTGGCACGGTTTATTACGGCGCCGTGCGCGTCCTCGTCGTCCGACACAAAAGAGCCCTTTCCCTTTACGGAATAGATTATGCCGTTTGCTTCCAGAATAGCATAAGCCTTTTGCACGGTATTGGGATTTATACTGAACTTAACCGCCAGAGAACGGACGCTCGGCATCTGCTCGCCGCCGGAAATGAGACCCAGCGCCTTCATTTTAATAAAGCCGTTTACTATCTGGTCGCAGATAGGCACGCCGCTTTTAAGGTCCAATGCGAACATCGTTTCACTCCTTTCATAAGTGTACTATGTCAGTTAGTACACTTGCAATATAACACCCTTTTCTTCGTTTGTCAAGACTTTTTCTAAAATTTTCCAAGTTTTTTTGATACGGAAGAATTCAACAGTCTTGAACAGGAAATAAAATAGTCAGATGAATTAAATATGCCCGAACGACCCCGCCGGAAGGCGGGGTCGTTCAGGTATGGGGATGAATATGGTTTGCCCAGGCGCGGCAGTGCAGAACCGCACTTCGGGCTTATAAAACCGCAATTTGCCCAAGGGGAAAGGCAAACGGCGGGTTTTAGCAAATCAAATGCCGGGTATACTCATTTGCTTTTCGGGGTTTTTCTCGATTTTAACCTCATATTCTATATAATCGTCGGTTTCAACGCGCGATGAATAGGCGTTTACTCCCGAATTCTGCATTGTAGCAAGCAGTTTTGAAAGACTGTTTGAAAAAAGCTTTATATTGCCTATCGCCGATTTCCTTACCGGCGGAGTTTTCGCGAGTCTTTGCGGCGGCGGCTCAACTATCGATTTAACGAGCTCCTCGGTCTCCTTTACGCTCATGCGATTGTTTATTACCGCTTCAAGCACAAAGGATACGTCGTCTTTTTCAAGGCGTAAAAGCGCGCGCACATGCCGCACGTTAAGACCCGCGCCTATTATTTTTTCCCTGTCGGGCGGTGCGATTTTAAGCAGCCGCAGTTTGTTTGAAAGCGTTGACTGCGCCATTCCGAGCCGCGCCGCCATATCGGTTTTGCTGATGCCGTAAATCCCGATAAGCCTGTCTATCGCCTCTGCCTCCTCAAAGAAATTGAGGTCGCTGCGCTGGATATTTTCGGTAAGACTCATAACCGCGGCGTTTTTAAGGTCGGTATTATGTACCACGCAGGGGATCCGCCGCAGTCCCGCCATTTTAGCCGCGCGAAGCCGCCTTTCGCCGGAAATCAGTACATATCCGCTTTTACCCTCGCGCCGCACCGTCAGCGGCTCTATTATTCCGTTTGCGCGGATACTGTCGCAAAGCGAACGCAGTTCGTATTCGTCAAAGTTTTTACGCGGCTGGTCGAGTGACGGCGAGATTTCATCGGGGCGAAGAAGCAGTATTTTCTTTTCGCTTATCGTGTGCATACCCTGCCTCCCGAAGCTTTCTGAAATCATTATGACGGACAAGTCTTTGTTTGTAAAGTCTTTTCGGTCGCAATATCCGATAGAAAAAGACAAAAGCCGCGTTTTTACAACGCGGCTTTTGATATTTTACTGCTGTTTCTCGGGTATTTTGGCGGAGTTTGCGATATCTTTTTTACGCAAACGAAGGCGCGTTTCTCATTTTCGCGAAGCTCCCGCCATATTATATCGGGCGCGCCGCACCCGAGCGTTTTAAGCGCGGCTGTCGCGGCTTCAACCTCCTCTTCACACCTGTTGCCCTTCATTGCGACAAATAAACCGCCTGTTTTAACGAACGGAACGCAATATTCGGAGAGAACATTCAGCCCCGCCACGGCGCGCGCGCAGGCGATATCGAATTTTTCGCGAAGCTCCGGCGCTCTTCCGCCCTCCTCCGCCCGCAGGTGAACGGTTTTTAAGGGGAGCGCCAGTTCTTTTGAAACCTCATCCAAAAACGTAAGTCTTTTATTAAGGCTGTCAAGCAGCGTTACTTTTATATCCGGCCGCGCGATTTTAAGCACTACGCCGGGAAACCCCGCGCCGGTACCTACGTCTATTACCTTGGCGCCGCTTTTAACGGCGACCGCGTCAAAAAACAGCAGGCAGTCGTAAAAATGCTTATACAGCACCTCTTGAGGCTCGGTTATCGCGGTGAGGTTTATTTTTTCGTTCCACTCTAAAAGCAGATTTCCGTACGCTTCAAGGCGCTCTATCGCCTCACCGCCGAGTATCAAACCAAACCGTTCACACTTCGGCACGAGTGATTTTACGTTAAATCCTATCATTTATTTTCCCCTTTAATGCCGCCGAGATATATGAGAAGAACGGCGATATCCGCGGGGCTTACCCCGGATATTCTGCCTGCCCTGCCGACGCTGTCCGGTCTGATTTTACTGAGTTTTTCCCTTGCTTCAAGCCGCAGACCGCGGATAGAGCCGTAATCGATATCCTCCGGTATCCTTTTACTTTCAAGCCGCCGCATTTCTTCAACCTGCTTTGACTGGCGCTCGATATACCCTTCGTATTTTATCTCGATTTGAACTTTTTCACATACGCGGTCGCTAAGCACCGGACGACCCTTATCAAACGCCGCCAGATCTTTATAGGATATCTGCGGCCGCTTTATCAGATCGGCGAGATTTACGCCTGTATCGGTCGGCGCGGTGCCGCGGCTTATAAGCAGCTCGCCGAGCGCCTCGCTCGGCGGCAGGAACACCGATTTCACTCTTGCTATTTCCGCCTCTTTAAGTCTTGTTTCCCCGGTCATTTCCGCAAAGGTCAGGTCGTCGATAAGTCCTATTTCATGCCCTGTCGGCATAAGGCGCTCATCGGCGTTATCCTGCCTTAGCAGCAAACGGTATTCGCTGCGCGAAGTCATCATTCTGTAAGGGTCCATACAACCCTTTGTGACAAGGTCGTCAATAAGCGTGCCGATATAGGAGCCGGTGCGCGAGAGAATGAGCGGTTCTTTGCCCTTTACCCGGTGCGCCGCGTTAATGCCGGCGACAAGCCCCTGCGCCGCCGCCTCCTCATAGCCGGAGGAGCCGTTGAACTGCCCGGCGCCGAAAAGGCCGGGAAAGCTTTTGAGCTCAAGCGTAGGATATAACGCCGTAGGGTCGATACAGTCATATTCGATAGCGTAGGCGTTGCGCATTACCTTTACGTTTTCAAGTCCCTTCATCGTTCGGTAAAACGCCAGCTGTACCTCCTCGGGAAGTGAAGATGACATGCCTTGCAGATACATCTCATCCGTATTTTCGCCGCACGGTTCAATAAACATCTGATGCCTTTTTTTATCGGCGAAGCGCACTATTTTATCCTCAATACTCGGACAGTAGCGGGGGCCCACGCCCTCGATAACGCCGGAGTAAAGCGGTGAACGGTCAAGATTTTCAAGTATTATTTCTTTGGTTTTTTCATTCGTATAACCGATATGGCAAACAACTTTATTTTCTATCGGCTTTTTTGTTTTATAACTGAACGGCTCGGTTTTCTCATCGCCCTCCTGCACTTCGAGAACCGAAAAATCGATACTGTCTCTTGCCACGCGCGCGGGCGTTCCCGTTTTGAAGCGGCGAAGCGGTAAGCCCATTTGCTTTAAGCAATTTGCAAGCTCGGTCGCCGGGAAGTTGCCGTCGGGTCCGCTCTCGTAATTGACTTCGCCTATGTAAACTCTGCCGCCTAAAAATGTACCGGTCGCTATTATGACGCAATTTGCCTTAAAACAGGCGCCGAGCCGCGTGGTGAGCGCCCAGCGCCCGCCCTCTTTTTCGAGCGAAACTATTTCCGCCTGCTTTACGTCAAGCCCCTTTTGCTTTTCGACCGCGTTTTTCATATAACCGCTGTACGCTCTGCGGTCGATTTGCGCGCGAAGCGAGTAAACCGCGGGGCCTTTTCCGCGGTTAAGCATACGGCTTTGCAGAGTGGTGGCGTCCGCCGCCTTGCCCATTTCACCGCCCAGCGCGTCAAGCTCGCGCACCAGGTGACCCTTTGCCGTTCCGCCTATGGACGGGTTGCAGGGCATATTGCCGACCCAGTCAAGACTTATGGTGAACATAACGGTGCTGCAGCCGAGCCGTGCCGCCGAAAGCGCCGCTTCTATGCCCGCGTGTCCCCCGCCTATTACGGCGACGTCATATTCGCCGGCGTCATACCTTTTTATCATCTGTTATACTTCCTTTTATTTTCCGATACAAAAGTTTTTGAATATTTCCTCTACCACTTCGCCGGTCGCCTTTTTGCCCGAAAGCTCCAAAAGCGCGTTTATCGCCTCGTCGATAAGAACGGTCACCGCGTCGAGCGTAACGCCGGAGCAAAACGCCTCTTTTGCCTCACTTATCGCGTTTTTCGCGCGTACCGCACAGGAATACTGCCGCTCGTTAAGAAGCACGGTATCGTCCGGTAAAAGCGCCGCCGCGCCGCAAAGCTCTTCGATTTTTTTTGCGAGCGCATCCATACCCCCGCCGAGCTTTGCCGAAACCTCCACGGTGTTAAAGCCGGCAAGCGCCGAGCAGTCCGCCACCTTCGGCAGGTCGGACTTGTTGAGCACCGCGATACAGTTTTTATCCTTTATCAAATCAATTATACGCTCATCGTCGCCGTCAAACGGCTTTGAAATATCGAACACCGCGAGCACGAGCGCTGAACCGTCAAGGCGCCTTATCGCGCGGCTGACGCCGATACTCTCTATTTCATCATCTGTTTCGCGTATACCCGCGGTATCCGATAGAACGAGCGTGATATCCCCGACGTTCACCTGCGTTTCCACTATATCGCGGGTAGTGCCGGCGTGCTTCGTCACTATCGACCGCTCATTGCCCGAAAGCATATTCATAAGCGTTGACTTGCCGACGTTCGGCTTGCCGACAATGGCGGCGGGCACGCCCAAAAGGACCGCCTGACCGCTGTGAAAAGTGGATATAAGCTTTGATATTGCGGCTTCGCTTTCTTCTATCATAGCCGAAAAATGCTCTTGATCGAGTCCCTCGATATCCTCATCCGGGAAATCGGAATACGCCGCAAGACTTGCTGCGGTAAGAAGCAGCTTTTCGGTGATTTTTTCGATATCTTTCCCTATCCTGCCCTCTTTTGCGCCGTTTGCGAGCCGCAGCGCCGCCGCGTTTTTCGCGCCGATTATCTCAATAACGCTCTCGGCCTCGGCAAGGTCCATTTTGCCGTTTAAGAAAGCGCGCTTCGTGAACTCGCCCGCGCGGGCAAAGCAGGCGCCCGCGGCAAAAACGCTCTTTAAGCACTCGCGCGCGGGAACAATACCGCCGTGAACCGAAATCTCCACAACGTCCTCGCCGGTATAGCTTTTAGGAGCGCGGAAAACCAGCGCGACCGCCTCGTCGATACGCGAGCCGTCGCCCCGCACCGCCGCGCCGAATGCCGCGGTGTAGCCCTTCATATCGCAAAGCTTTTTGCCGCTTACCGCCGAAAAGCATTTATCGGCGATGCTTAAAGCGTCGCTCCCCGATATTCTTATTACAGATATGCCGCCCTCGCCCTTCGGCGTGGAAATTGCCGCAATGGTACTCTCCGACATTCGCCCGCTCCTTTTATTCCTTTGCTTCTTTTGAAACGCGCGGCAGAAAACTGCCGCGCCGTTGCGTTTACCTAACTCTTCGGTATTATTTTATGCTGACTGCCGTCCGGCTCGACGAAACGTATGTTATCGAGCTGCTCTATAAGACTTTTCTTATACGCCTCTATATACTCGCGCCGAAGCTCGAACTGCTCTTTCTTTTCCTCTTCGGAAAGCCCCTCGCTCTTCTGCTTTTTCGCAAGCTCGTTTATCCTGTCGATTTTCTTTTGTTCCATACTAAATCTCGTTTCTGCCCTCAAGCGCGCGGGCAAGTGTATATTCGTCCGCATATTCAAGGTCGGCGCCCACCGGAACGCCGTAGGCAAGACGCGTGACCTTAATACCCATCGGCTTTATAAGGCGTGAAAGATAACTCGCCGTGGCTTCGCCCTCAACCGTCGGATTGGTCGCCATAATTATCTCTTTTACCTCGCCCGAGCCGAGGCGTGCCATAAGCTCCTTTATTTTCAGGTCGTCGGGTCCGACGTTATCGAGCGGTGAAATCACGCCGTGAAGCACGTGATAAACGCCGGCAAACTCGCGTGTGCGCTCAAAAGCCATAACATCCTTCGGGTCCTCCACCACGCAGATAACACTCTTATCCCGGTTTGCGTTTGAGCAGATCGGGCAGACTTCAAGGTCGGTAAGACTCTGACAGACTTTGCAAAAATGTATCTTTTCCCTCGCGGTTACAAGTGCGTCGGCAAACGCCTTTGCGCGCTCGGGCGGTTGTTCGAGTATGCTGAAAGCCAGCCGCTGCGCCGTTTTTTTGCCGATACCGGGCAGACGTGAAAACTGGTTTATCAGCTCGTTTAACGATACTATGTTATTACTCATCGTCACATACCGGGGATACCCAGTCCGCCCGGCAGATTAAGTCCGCCGGTTATCGCGCCCATTTCCTCCTCAGAGGTCTTTATGGCGTTGTTTACCGCCTCGTTTACCGCTATTGTGATAAAATCCTCAAGCATTTCGATATCCTCGGGGTCTACCGCCTCGGGATTTATCTTTATCGACTTTATCAGGTGCTTGCCGTCTACCGTGACGCTCACCATGCCGCCGCCCGCGGTTGCCGAGTATTCGCGGTTTTCAAGGTCTTCCTGCAAAGCCGCCATGTCCTCCTGCATTTTCTGCGCCTGTTTTAACATCTGATTCATGTTTCCGCCGCCGGAATTGGGTATTCTGACTTTCATAACCTGTCTCCTGTTTATTAATTTTCAAAAGCTTTTAACTTGTTTGCAAAGGCGGTAAGGGGGTCGGTCTCGTCCGCTTCAGCCTTTTTAACATACGGTCCTAAATTGTATCTCTTACCGAGCACTTCCTGCGCCGCGTTCTTTATCGCCTCGCGGTAAAGCGGGTTGGAGCCGTTTACAAGATTCTTAAACTGCGTGTTTTCGGTATCGATAAGCAGTCTGTTTTCCCTTATATACGCCGAAGAATCTTTAAGCACGCCCGCCATTATGGGACTTTTCACTTTAAGCACTTCGAGTACGTCCTGCCAGTTGGAAAGCGGTCTCTCTTCCCCGTCGTCTCCCGCCGGCGCCGCTCCGGGTTCAGGGATTACGGGTCCTTCCGCCTCGGGCTCTGTCGCTTCGGGTATGCTTTCGGAAATTTCCTCGAATTCTTCCGCAGCGGGTATTTTATTTACCGAAGCCGCCTGCGCCGGCTCGCTTTTTACGGGTCTTTCCGTGATTTGCCCCGCTTCAAGCGCGGCAATCCGCGCTTCAAGACTCGCCGCGTCGTTGCGAAGCTTAGGCGTGCAAAGCCGCAAAAGCGTCATTTCCATTAAAGAACGGCGGTTGGAATCGACCATAAGCGCGGCGCTGCTCTGAAGCATATTGAGTATCGCGATTATTTCGGAAAGTCCGAATTTCGCCGCCTGCGCTTCGAGCGCCGCCATATGCGCCTTTGAGCAAACTATCGGACGCCTGCCGGAAGATACCGTTTTAATAATCATAAGATCGCGGAAATGCGATGTCATCTCAAGAAGAAGCCTGCTCATATCGACCGAGGAATTATGCAGCTTATCAAGAAGCATAAGCGCCCCCTCGGTATCGCCGGCGTTTATGTAATCAGCCATATTAAGCAGGTATTCACTGCCCGCCATTGAGCAGGCGGCTGTCACCGTTTCCTCGGTTATATCGCCGCCGGAGCTTGCGCAAAGATCAAGTATTGAAAGCGCGTCGCGCATGCCGCCGTCAGCCGCCGCGGCTATAAGAGTCGCCGCGTCGTCGGTGAGCGTAAGATTTTCTTTTCCGGCGACGTATTTCAGCCGCTCGCATATTTTCTCACTGTCTATCCGCCTGAAATCAAACCGCTGACAGCGCGAGAGTATGGTGGCGGGAAGCTTGTGCACCTCGGTCGTGGCGAGGATGAAAACGACGTGCTCGGGCGGCTCTTCAAGCGTTTTAAGCAGCGCGTTGAACGCCGGAGTCGAGAGCATATGCACCTCGTCTATTATATACACTCTGTATTTTGCCATGGCGGGCGAAAAGACGACCTGATCGCGCAGTTCGCGTATATTATCCACGCCGTTGTTTGACGCCGCGTCTATTTCGACTATATCGGTCACGTCGTCCGACAGTATCATGCGGCACATCTCACATTCGCCGCAGGGATTGCCGCCTTTCGGGTTTTGGCAGTTCACCGCGCGCGCCAGTATTTTGGCGCAGGTGGTCTTGCCGGTGCCGCGGGTGCCGGCGAAAAGGTAGGCGTGACCTATCTTACCGCTTTCTATCTCGCTTTGGAGTATCGCGGTTATGTGCTCCTGCCCGTAAACGTCGCTGAACGTCTGCGGACGGTATTTTCTGTATAACGCCTGATAAGCCAAAACGGCACCTCCCCTTTTTAATAAAACTTGTACGCACGGGCGCACGAATGAGCCGATTTGCTGCGCGCACGGCTCGATACGCTTAATGCTGCTCGGTTCCCCGCCTGACATGGTTCACAATCTGCCGCCGCACAGGACCCGCCCATTCGCACGCCGGTGCGTACATCCGTGTGTTATTATAATATATTTTTGCAAGTTTATCAATAGCAAAATTATAAATGTTGAAAAAACATTGTATCGGTGTTATAATATAGTTTGTATAATATCGCGGCCGGGGCGCTATGACGCGCGCAAGCCGACTTTTTTCACTTCACCGGTTATCACAAAAGGAAGAAAAAATGCAGACTGAAAAATGGGACATACTTAATGGAAAAGGGGAAAATACCGGGCGTACCGCGGTACGCGGCAATTACCTCTTCAAAAAAGGCGAATATCATCTCGTGGTCCATATATGGATAATCTCCCCCGCCGGCGACGTTTTGATACAGCGCCGTTCGGAGGATAAGAAGCTTATGCCGGGCGAATGGGCGGCGACCGGCGGCGCGGCGACAGCCGGGGAAGATTCCTTTTCCGCCGCTTCACGCGAGCTTTTTGAAGAGCTCGGCATCAAATCCGACAGGCAAACCCTGCGCTTTATAGCCAGAATCAAGCGCAGAAATTCATTTCTGGATATATGGACTATCACCGCCGATACCCCTGTTTCCGGGCTTAAGCTTCAAAAAAGCGAGGTTTCCGAGGCAAAATGGGTCGACGCGAAAACGCTCCGCCGTATGATAGACGAGAAAACTTATCACAACTACGGCGACGAATACTTTTCGTTAGTATTCGATGAAATCGAAAAAAACAGAGGTTAACGTAATGGAAAATGAAACCAAACGTATTACTTGCGGCGTTTGCCACGCCTATCTTTTTGAGGATGACGACGTGGTATACTGCCCTGTTTGCGGCGCGCCGCACCACAGGGACTGCTACAAAAGCATAGGTCACTGCGCGTTTGAGGACGCGCACGGCACGGAAAATCAGTATAAAAAGCCGGACCTTTCGGAAAACGGCGATTCGGTAAAGTATGAGTCAAAGCCGGCCGAAAACGCGGAGGATTCGGTTAAATGCGAAATTTGCGGCGCCTCGTACGCCGCGGGTACGCCAAACTGCCCGCAGTGCGGCGCGCCTAATTTCAGGTCGGTAGGCGGCCCGTTCGCCCGTTTCGATTTTATGGGCGGCGTTCCGGAGGATATGGATCTGGGCGACGGCGTGACCGCCGCGGAGGCACGGCGTTTCGTCTTTACCAACACAAGGCGGTATCTGCCGAAATTTGCCGAAATGAAGTTCGGCAAAAAAACCGGCTGGAACTGGTTTGCGTTTTTCTTCCCCTGCGGCTGGTTCTTATCGCGCAAAATGTACCTTGAAGGTATTGTGACCGGCATACTTTCGGTTTGCTTTACGCTTTTCATCATTCCGTTCCAGAACATCTTTTACACCTATACCCCGACCGATTTTTCAAACCAGCCAGACTTATTTTCGACCGTAATATCTGATACGGCAAAGAATAACGTCCCGATTCTTATTCTTGCGGCGGTCGGCGTAATACTTCAGATCATTTTAAGCGTTTTGTCCGCGGTTTTCGGCGACAGAACGTACCGCAATTATGTTATAACAAACGTCAAAAAAATTAAAACGGAAAGCGAAGATGCCGATTACGATTATCACAAAAAAGGCGGCGCAAATTTCTTTTTACTGCTTGCCGGCTTTCTTGCGGTACAGTATCTGCCGCGAATAATTATGTCATTTTTGAAGTAAAGGACTGATAACTTTATGAATTACAATATTTGCCCTGAATGTAAAACTCCGAACGAGCCGGAATATCAGTATTGCAAGAACTGCGGCGCACCCGTGCAAAGGCAAAGCGGCACCGGACCGGACTTTTCGCAGAGCGGCGCGCCAAATAGCCAAAACTATAATCAAACTACACCCCATCAAGCAGACGCCGGAACGTCTCACAATAGCCTTTTAATCGATGGTGTCCCAGAAGACAAACTTATCACCTATATAGGTAAAAACGGTTACAAAATAATCGGTAAATTTATCAAATTCGAATCGACCGGTTCAAAGGTTGCCTGGTGCTGGCCGCCGTTCGTGTGGGGGTTACTTCTGGGTCCCATAGGCGTAATGATATGGTTTTTATATCGCAAGATGTATAAAAGCGGTTGTATTGCCGGCGTGATAGGCGTTGCATTTGCCACAATAAAGATAATTATTTCCAACGCATTAAATTTTGGCAATATCGTAACGGATAATTATGATGAGTTTATCGAAAACAACAGCACTTATGTTTCATTTTCCTCAATCAACATGTTGATAAAAATTATGGTAGCTATTCTCGCCGGAATTTTCTGTATGTATCTTTACAAAAATTATGTCATCAAATCAATTAAAAATTTCAAACCGCTTTTAAATGAGCCAAGATATCTTAATTACGGGCTCGCCTCCGTTGGAGGCACTTCCGTAGGCGCCGCGATAATCGGATTCCTCACAGCTTTAGTCGTGACATCCCTTATTTCAGACGTAATAGAAATAACTGCAAAACTTAGCTAAGGTTGATGATATGAAGATAAAAAAGGCGATAATCCCGGCGGCGGGACTCGGCACACGCGTTCTCCCCGCCTCAAAAGCGATACCGAAGGAAATGCTCCCGATAGTCGATAAGCCCGCCATTCAGTATATAGTTGAAGAGGCGGTCGCCTCGGGCATTACCGATATACTTATAATCACAAACCGCGGTAAAGGCGTGATCGAAGATCATTTCGACCACTCTCTCGAGCTTGAGCTTATGATGAAAAAGCGCGGCAACTACGATATGCTCGGCGATTTGCAGGCGGTTGCCAAGCTCGCGAATATTTTCTTTGTAAGGCAAAAGGAGACGCGGGGTCTCGGCGACGCGGTGCTTAAAGCCGAAAGCTTCGTGGGCGACGAACCGTTCGCGGTACTTTACGGCGACGACGTGATAATCGGCGAGCCGCCGGCGACTCTCGAGTTATGCGAGGCATACGAAAAATACGGCAAAGGCGTCGTCGGAATAAAGGAAGTGCCGGACGAGCTGGTGATAAAATACAGTTCGCTTAAAGTGGCGCCGATTGCAGACCGTGTTTTTGACGTTTCGGATATGATAGAAAAGCCGGCTATCGGCAATAAGTTTTCGAATTATTCCGTGCTCGGCCGCTGCGTGCTTACGCCCGAAATATTCTCCATTCTCCGCAATACCACGCTCGGCGTCGGCAACGAGTTACAACTGACCGACGCTATGAAGACCCTCGCCCGCCGCGACGGTATGATAGGCGTTGATTTCAAGGCGACCCGGTATGATATGGGCAATAAGTTCGGCATGCTCAAAGCCAATATCGAAGTTGCGCTCGCGCATAGCGAAATCGGCGAAGAAACAAAAAAATATATAAAGGAACTTGCGGAAAAGCTTTGAAATATACCACTCTTTATTTTGACCTTGACAATACGCTTTTAGATTTTTCCGCTTCGGAAAAAAGCGCGATTTTACGCCTGCTTTCACTTCACGGCATAGACCCGCGAAGTGAATACGCAAATATTTATTCCGCCATCAACCGCAAGGTGTGGGAGCGCTTTGAGCGCGGCGAAATAAAGCGGCAGGAGATTTTTGAAATCAGATTTGTTGAGTTTCTTGCCGCAATAGGCAAAAATGCCGATACCGCCAAAATGTCGGAAGACTATTTTTCTCTTCTGGCGCAGGGACACGACGTAATAAAAGGCGCAAAGAAAGTCCTCGAATATGTAAAGAAAAAGGGCTATACCGTATGCGTCACCACAAACGGCGTGGCGCTCACGCAGCATAAACGGCTGCGCGAGTCGGGGCTTGAGCATTTTTTCGATTTCGTTTTTATTTCGGAGGAAACCGGTTACCAAAAACCCGATAAAAGATATTTTGAATATGTGATAAACAATACTCCTGAAAAGGACCGCAAAAAGATCCTCGTCATAGGCGACAGTATCACTTCCGACATCACGGGCGGCATAAACGCGGGTATAGATACCTGCTGGTATAATCCGGAAGGCAAAAAAAGCGAGGTAACCCCCACCTTTGAAATAAGGAATATTTCAAAACTCACCGGCATATTATAAAGCGGTAAAAGGCGCCCCGACAACGCGAAAGATTATTTGCCGGTTTCCCTGCCTTGCCCTTTGACCTCCCAATATTATAAAAAAAGAAAAAAACTTCTTGCAATAGCGGCGCAGTTGTGATATAATCGTTAAGCGCCCCAAAAAGGCGCCGTATATCGCGGGGTGGAGCAGTTGGTAGCTCGTCGGGCTCATAACCCGAAGGTCGTTGGTTCAAATCCTTCCCCCGCAACCATTTAGAGTGGTCATAACGGATTCGAGTTATGACCACTCGTTTTTTTGTTCACATTTGTTCACATATCAAACAGCAATAACTCAAGTTCCTTAGAAAAGTCAGATGTTTCACCGGCTCCTTTTTCTTCATAATACGTGAGTTTGCATGCTTCAAGATCGCCAAGCGCAACACCTTTTAAGAAAAGAAGATACCTGACGTTGAAATCTTGTGTGTATGTTGCTCGATGGTATCCTGTGAACCCATGTTTTTTCAATGCTTCGGTACATGCTTTGGCGACGGCATAGCAAAAATCAGCGTAGCGCACAGAATACTTATAATGCTTTTCGTTGTGATCAATGGAGATTCTCAACTTGAAATCAAGATCTTCCGTTGGATCTCGCTCAAGCTCCCAAACGCTTGCGTTTCCCTCTTCATCCCAAGAAAAATGTGCTTTCCACGGGATATCTCTAAAAACCCCAAGTCCAGCTTTATCCACGTCGACTATTTCTACGGTTTGATACTCCCCGTCTATCAGTTCCGCTCTTGCAACTTTATAGTCAATGTTTTGCGATCTTGTTTCGTCGCCTGCATTATCCGGATATAGGTGATATAATATGCTCAAAAAATCATCAAACTGATCTCCTAAAACATCAGAAATAATAAAATAATGCTTATCACCTGAAATTGTAAGATAAACATCTGTCCAACCGCCACCATATGGTACAAGTTTCATATAAATGCCACAATCTCGCTTTTGAAGATTCATACACTTATCCTCCTTTCTTTGCCATATTTATTATAACACATCCATTGTCCAAAAAACAGTACAAATAAATGATTTATGTATCGGAGCAGGTTTTCCTGCTCCTTTTTGTTTATCCTCCCTCCTCGGTTTCTTCTCCGTCGTCGCCGTAGTGTACCTTGATCGGCGCGCAACGATAACCGACGGGCTTCGAGTTATGACCACTTGAATTTTTTTGCTTTTTTGCTATAATGTATAAAAGAGGTGATCGACATGTTTCTCAAGAAAGAATCCGCGCAAGAATTCTTTGTTTCTTCAGTCCAAACTTTACACGATTTAGCACAAAAGAAAGGTTTTGCAAAAAAAGGATTTATTCTTCACGAAGGTTTAATTGAAATCGGTAATCCCTTCATTGCAGAGGGCTTAAGGTCGGAACCGAATCCCGGCAAAAGACCATTTGATTTTTATTACTCTTTAGCAACTGTAAATCTTCAGATGGGATTGATTCTTGCGCATTACGCCTGTGTTGATAAACAATCGGTCGTTTCGGGTAGTATTTTTGAGAAGATTTCCAATGTCGAGTCAAGTTACAAAATTCTGTTAGTCGTTCTGAAAGACAATTTAGGAATCACATTTGAACAGTGGGATGCGTTCCGACATTTTATTGTTCCGTATTGGGACAAACTGATTCAGAACTATAAAACAGATTCAAACATCGAAATTTACAACTCAAAACTTCTTTCCGCATATTACTTATTGGGTGTTTCAATAGGCTTGGATAAATACGAATAATCCTTATCTATCGGGACAAATCCGTCTAATCCTCACAACTATTAGTTATAACCACCTATTTTAGCCAAGAAGAAAGGTTTTTGATTTGATATGAAAGATTTACTGGGGATTCTTATTGAATGCTATAACAATAATGACTTTACACCATTAGATCAGTTTTTATCAAATAATTGTAAATACACGTCACAGTGGGTATTTGATGAAATGATTGGAGGCGATAAGATTTGTGATTATCTCATTGCTAAATCCAAACGAATCGCTGAAACAGGGGCAAAAGTAGTAGCAAAAAGAGTTACTATTTTGAGTCCATATCCGGGGCAGGAAGCCGCTTTGATGTTTCAAGGTAATGACCAAACACCCTCTTGTATTATCTTGATTAAAACTGAAAAAGAGTTAATAAAGCAAATTGATATTTGTATGCCAGAATTGTTCACTTACAAATAAAAAACCCTTATGTACCGGAGCAGGTTTTCCTGCTCCTTTTTGCTTCGGGGTCCCCGGCAAGCCGACAGGCTTGTTGGGGTGAGATTTATCCTCCTTCCTCGGTTTATTCTCCGTCGTCGCCGTAGCGGACCTTGATCGGCGCGCAGGAGATATACTCCACCGAAACGCCCTGACGGGTGTCCTCCGAAAAGCGGGTCTGTTCGTCCGGGATCTCGAGATACCCGACGAAGCGGTAGTAGATCACCACGCGCTGAGTGCGGTTCTTGCCCACGCCCTCGGTCTCGTGCACCTCGATTTTGTCAATCAGCTCGGTCAGAAGATTCTTCGTCAGCATCTTCATTTCCATGAACCGGCGGATTGCGCGGACGAACTTGTCCCGCTCATAGCGGCGGTCGTCAAGGTCTTTCAGCTTCTCCTGCAAGAGAACGATTCGGTCTTTGACGCGCGTTCGCTCCTCGTTGTACTCGCGGGAGAGGATCATATAATCCTCATCCGTTACCATGCCGCTTGCGTTGTCCTCGTAGATCTTTTTGAGCAGTTTCGGAATCATCTCCAGCCGCTTGGTCGCTTTGGTAAGCTCGCCGGTCGTATGCTTGTGCGCCGTCTGATACTCCTTATCGCTCTTTCGCGCTAAGATCTCGGCGAAGCGGTCCTCGTCGTCCCGCAGATAGTCCGCGAGTCTGCGCAGCTCCATCGTCACGATGGTGTAGAGCGCGTCGGCGCGAATATAGTGGCGGGTCTTGCAGGTGCCGCGATAGTCCTTTTCGTAGTTTGAACAGGAGAAAAAGTGGATATCCTTATTGGTGGTGCTGGTGTGATACCATAGCTTTTTCCCGCAGTCCGCGCAGTAGACGAAATCACAGAAGATGCTCTTCGGGCCGTTTTCCTCTTTCGGCGGGCGGCGCTTGGTCTTGCCGATCATTTTCTGCACCTTTTCAAAGGTGGAGCGATCAACGATCGGTTCGTGCACATCCTTGAATACCATCTGCTGTTCTTTTGGCGTTTCAAGACGCTTCTTGTTTTTGAAGGACTTGGAATAGGTTTTGAAATTGATGACGTCCCCGCAGTATTCCTGCCGCGAGAGGATGCCTGCTACGGTAGAACACTTCCATTTGCAGGGGTTGGGCTGGGTCTTCTTTCCGCCTCTGCCCACGCCTTTCTCATGCCAGTATGCGGTGCAGTTAAGGTGTCCCTCCTCCTGCATGATGCGGGCGATGGTGTCGATGCCGTTGCCTTCAAGATAGAGCTTGTAGATCTCCCGCACCACGGGCGCCGCCTCCGGGTCAATGATCCAGCGTTTTTTGTTTTCAGGATCCTTCATATACCCGTAGGGCGGCTGCCCGAGCGGAACGCCCGATTTGCCGCGCGTTTTGTGCGCCGAGCGGCATTTGCGGCTGATATCCTTGGCGTACCACTCGTTCATGATGTTGCGGAACGGCACGAAATCGTCCTCGCCCTCCGCGCTGTCCACGCCGTCGTTGACGGCGATGA
>JAEEWM010000021.1 GCA_016287385.1 Clostridiaceae bacterium
GTCCTCTATTATAACGCTTTGACCGTCAAGCAAAAACTGACTGTAAGTCGGTTGTTCTTTCAGCACTCTTAAAAGATTATCCATAAAGTCCGCAAGCAGACTTCTGTTTGTCCAGATAGGATATCTCCACTCCCTGTCCCAATGGGTATGAGGCACCACGTGTACTTTGTTTTTCATTCTCTTATACCTCCTTACAGGATGATTTTAAGTATATCTTCAAGTCTTTTTGCGTAGTGTGCGCAAAAATCCATTGTTCCGCTGCTTTCTATATTACCGCCCGCAAGACCTATCGTGGTAAACCCTGCAAGACGAACCGAGCAGACCCCCGCGCCGCTGTCTTCAATGCCGACGACGCGGTTCCTCTCGCCAAACGGCACGCCGAGCCCCACATTCGCCGTTTCGGCGTATAGCCACGGGTGCGGCTTGGGTGACAGCTCGCCGAGCGTTCCGACTCTGCCCTTGCCGAGCGGAAATCCGGCTGAAATGATAGCGTCGTAAAAATCTTTGGGGTCGCCCATTTTGAGCGTATTGAACGCCGATATTATTTCGGGCATCGCCTTTTCGTAAAGTCCGCTTGTTACAAGACCTATCTTTATACCGTTGTCTTTTAATGTGTAAAGAAAATCTTTAAGTCCCTCGGTTGGAGTAAAGGCGCCCGCTCTGCCCTTACCCTGCATTATCGCTTCCATTTCGTTATGCGTGTGCATAAAGTAAAACTCGCGCGCCTTTTCAATGGAGGCGCCGGGCATATATTTATCTATGCAGTAAGACAAATGCTCGGTAACGCTATGCCCCGACACATAAGGCAAATCCGCCTCTTCAAGTTCAAATTTCGGATCGCCGAGCAGAGAAGCCGTGGTACGCTCGATTATCCATATCCAGAATTCCTCGCTTTTGACGCTTGTGCCGTCAAGGTCCATAAGTACGGCTTTAAGCGGTTTATCCATACTTACGGGATGAACGGGATAATATGCGTCATAGTGCGTAGATGACGGCACGTAAGCTACGGTTTTATCGGCAAAGCCGATAAGCTCGACCTTGCTGTCAGGCGTTTTGAGTATATGCCTTACGCCGTCTTTACCGCTTTCAAACGCGCCGTTACTTGTTTTTCCTATTTCCGTAAGTTTACTGTCTTCGGCGATAACGCCGAAGTTTTTAAGTTCTGTGGCCATTCAGTTTTACACCTCAACATAAACCGTGATTATTTTTTTGTGCGCGACCTCAAATTTATTTGAAATCTTCTCCTTCACGGTTTCATCCATACCGCAGGAATACAAATTTTTATATTTTATACCGAAGTCAAGCGTTACCGGCTGCGCCTTGTCGGTGGGATTAAAGAGTCTTACTATAACGCCCGCGCCGTTTTCGGCCGGCTTGACTGCCGTAATATGGATTTTTTTATTGTCAACCGATACCAGACTCATTTCTCTCGGCAAATTGCCGTAAGATTTGCCGAAGAGAGAGATTTGCGGCTTTGCGTAAAGCTTTGCGGCTTCATTCGGCAACTCCGCCCTGTCCGAGTGATAAAAATACAGGTTGTACTCAAACTCCCTCTCGCCGAGGCAAAGTATGCCGGTATCGTCAAGCACCGTTATTTTTTCCTCCGACACCTGCTGTTTTATGCGACAACCGCGTATGAGGGTAAGCGCCATGCGGGCGTCATCGAAAACCTCGTACTCATAAAGGCCTTCGGGCATTACCGCGAAGCCGCCGTCTTCATCCTCAACGCAGGCGAAGGTGCGAAGCGGCTGCATACCGTAGGCGGGCTCGACCCAGCCGGTGCTGTCGGGTATCTTTACATCGCGCTTTACTATATCAAAATGACTGTCCGAATACGAATAATCGCTCTTTATACCCGTCGGAAAATTGGCGCGCAGCCAGTGGTCTTTGGCGGTATTATTAAGCTTTACTCTTATATTAAGCGATTTCGCGCCTTTTTGCAACGTATATATTACATTTACCGGAATAAAAATTTTTTCTTTACTTCTTTTATCCGCGCAGTCCTTCGGAACGCCGAATGTATAGCTGACCTCAAAGGACGCCGATAACCCGCCGTTTTCAACGCATTTTATATCCGCGCGGGAGGAAAGCGAGGTGAAAATCTCGTCGTTTTCGGGCGACTGGTGCTTCCAGGCGTTGCCCACTTCTCCCTGGCTCGAAAGATAATTGACGTTTTTATATTCTCTGCCCGATATCTTATCGGTTATATTTACGGTGCCGTTATTGTTGAAGGCAACCGCCAGATACTCGTTTTCGAGGGTGTTTTTCTTCGCTATACCGCTGTCGCCGCAGTTTTTATCCGGTTCAAGCGTTATCACCTTGTATCCGCAGGCGGGAACGCCCTTTACGCTCACGTACGCGGTGTAGTGCGTACTGTTCATAATGGTGGGGACTTCCCAGATACTGTCCATAAATATACTTGATTTATCCGCAAAGAGTATTTGTACTTCTGCGTCTTTGCCGCCAAAGCCGTTTTCAAATCCTTCGGGCAGGTCGGCGGTCACCTTAACCGTCACGTCGCGCTCAAACGGCAGGGGGTTATACACTATCATCTGTACGGCGGCGTCCGGTAAGGCGTTTCCGTCAATATTCTTTGCTATATCGGCAAGACAGTCGTCAAAAACTATATCCGCGCAGTCGTTCGCTTTGCGGTAACGGTATTCCATATCAAGACAGACGCAGTCGGGCGCGCATCCGCCGTTGGCGTCGTGGGTATGGTTTGAAAGCAGAAATTTCCAGCCGCGGTCAAGATAATCTTGGTGCCCGTCGCCTGAAATCGCCTTTGAAAGCGACGCTATCGGCTCGGCTTTGTACGTAAGGTTATTATAAGCCGAAAAGTCCTGCTGTTTTAAGTAGGTTCTTGAACTGATTGTGCCGGGTAAAAGATAAGTCCACTTGCCTTTTTTAAGGTAAGAGCGGCGCTCGCCTACGAGCGTTTTAATATCCGGGTTATTGTCTATATACGGTATCGCCTCGGCCCAGAAGTGTTCAAGGTCGGTCTGCTCTACTTCTATTTCGCCCTTAAATGCTTCCTTTGCCGCCTTTATGAGCTTTGTATCGCTCGGCGCGGCAACAGAAATATCGTGACCGTTCATTGCAAGGAATACGGGCGTTGTAAAATGACCGTCCTCCTCTTTAAGCATATCCTCAACGGCTTTTTTCACAACATCCTTATTAAACTTGATTTCAGGGGTTTTAAGGTCGTAACTCGCATCTCCCGCAACAGTTCCGCTTATTCTTGTGTAGGGTGTATCCTTAAATTCGCCCCATATATAGTCTTTTTCCCATACTCTGCCGCGCGTTGCCGCCCTGTGCACCTGATAATACCAGTTGTACCGGCAGTAAAGCGCAAAGCGCGAAGCGTACATTTTCGTACCGTCGGGCGCTTCCCAGATATATTCCGCGTCCGTCTCGTCGTGCGAAATTCCGCGGTAAAACATCATTTTGTTTATACCGAAATCGGCGAGTATCTGCGGATACTGCCCCGTCTGCCCCCACGAAGAGGGCGTATAAGCGACGGTATTATGCTTCGCCCCGTACTTATCAAGAAGCTTCCTGCCGTAAATAAGGTTGCGCACAAGCGCCTCGTGACCTATTGAAAACTCCTCGGCAAGGGTATAGTAGGGACCTATTATGAGGCGTCCCTCGCTTATGAGCTTCTTTACCCGCTCCGCCCGTTCGGGGCGCATTTCGAGGTAATCCTCTATCATTATCGTGTGTCCGTCCATAGTAAAGGACTGATAAGACGGATCGCTTTCGAGTATATCTACCGTGGTATCGAGCATACGAAGGAGATTGTGCCTCGTTTTTTCAAATGAAAACCTGAACTCCCTGTCCCAGTGGGTATTCGATACTACCATTATTTTTTTGACTTCTGACATAAAAGCGCCTCGTTATTACTTTCTTACAGATATATGCCGTTATTGAATTTTGTAGGCAATCCCTCTTTGTAAAGGTGGGAATCATTTGAGTGAGTGAGCAGCTTGGGCGTGATTTCGCTTCTGCTTGAAGGGGCAAACGAAATGACCGAAACGCAGGAATGCGATATATCAAAATGGGTTGAATAAAGCGGATACGGTATATCGAGGATACTGCTGAAAAACGCCATACCAAAGCCCTGATGAGCAAATATCGCTATGCGCTTGTTTGTTTCCTTTTTGACCGCGTATACGCCGCGCTCACGGTCGTGAATATATCCGAAGCCGGCTAAAAACTCATCAAGCGCGGTATTTACACGGTTTATACCCTCGCCGACCGCCTTGTTAAAAAACGGATCCTTGTACCAGTCGTTTCGCATATCTGTAATTTTCTTTTCGGCGAACTTATCCCTGCACGCGTGATCCCAGAACATCCACTGCCTTTCGCCGTTTTCCCGCTTTACGGTAAATTCTTCCCAGGCAAGCGCTTCGCTGCACCAGTCAAGAACCGTTACCGGTTTTTTGAGTATTTCCGCAAGCGGACGCGCCGTTTGCATCGCCCTGCCTGACGGCGAGCTGTAAATCTCATCCA
This sequence comes from Clostridiaceae bacterium, assembly GCA_016287385.1. Lineage (GTDB taxonomy): Bacteria > Bacillota > Clostridia > Oscillospirales > Acutalibacteraceae > UBA737. The sequence goes on from JAEEWM010000021.1 coordinate 4,510, forward strand.
CACCGTGCAGAGCGAGGCGTTTCGCCACCGCCTCCGCCTGTCTGGCGCCGAGCGGAGTAAGACCGTCCGGATCGTATACCGGATCGCCGTGTCTTATGTAATAAATCAACATGCCTTTTTCCTCTGATTCTCAAACCTGTTTGATATCCGCCAGCTTTTTTTGCAAAGCGTAAAAAGCCGGCTTTTGTTTTTTGCCTTTTCCGTTTTTTCGGCAGGCGATAAAGCCGAAATGCGATTCACCGTTATATCCCCCGCTCTTTTCAAACACGGGTTCGTCGAGCAATTCGTAAAACACAACGCTTTTCAGTCTCGGGTTGTTTATCCGTAAAAGCGTATCAATAAATCCGGGTATCCATTCCGCCTGCTGTCTGTCACGGTTTTCCGCCTCTTTGAGCGCCTCTTTGCGCTCGGGCGTATAGCGTTCGTGAAGGTTCATCCAGAAATTCGTCTCGCATATCATAATATCGCAATCCGGTATATGCCTTGTAACGTCGTCTATCAAAAGCTCTACGGAGGACACCTCTTCACAGTCCGAGTACCAGTCTATTCCGACGACGTCCCACCTGCACCCGCGCTCGTAAAGCTCATAAATAAGCGCGGTATGCCACCAGGCGAAATTTATGCAGGTTTTACTGCCCGGAAAGCCGTCTTTAATACCTTTAAGAGCGCCCTTTACCGCGGCGACGCAGCGCTCGAAAAGCGCGCTGTCATACTCGCCTTTTTCCTTGCCGTCGGCGGGGGCGAGAAAAATGTTCGCGATATTTCCGCCCATGCAGTGAACGTCCATTTCGTTATATATCTGATAGATATCCACCGCGTCGCGCAGGGATGAGGAAATAAACTTGTAATGCTCAGCCATTTCCCTTTCGATTTCGCCGAGCGACTGCATTCCGTAATGCTTTTCAACGTCTACGACAAGCACGAGCTTCATGCCGTTTTTACGGCAAACGTCGGATACTCTTTTGACCTCTTCTATCGCTTCAAGGTCGTTACACGCCTGATTAAAACGTATTGTTTTTAACCCGAGCTCTTTACAAAGCTTTATATTCTCTTCCAGATCCGCCGCGGGATAAGCCGCGTAAGCGCTGTTGTGAATATTCATTCCGTATTCGATATTCATTTTCAAATAATCACCTCAAAACACAAAACCGAAAAGCGACAGCAAGCTTACTCTGCCGACCTTGCCATTCTCTTTTTAATCTTTCTGCCGTGCAAAATAATAAATACGGCGACTCCCGCGGCGACAAGAAGCGCCTCGGCGCCGAGTATTATTCCGGCATAGAGCCAGTCTGTAACAACCGTTTTCAGTTTTATTTTTTTGTATTTGGTTTTGAGCTTGGTTATCGGATTATCCGCCGTGTCGTCATCAAACGGTTCAAAGGTATCTTCGTCGGTCACATCCGTGCCGCCGTCAAAGAAATCTCCGTCGTCAGAGCCGTCGTAAACGTCCTCGCCGCTGACGCGCAGAACGGTGCTTCCGGTAGAGGAAATATATCGCAAATTATCCATACCGTATACTATTTCCTCGTAATTTGCAATATCCAAATCAAGCTTGGTAAACCTTATAACTACCGCCTTCACGGCGCTCAAATCGGGATTGCCGACCGCCCTTGCGGCTTTACGCTCCAAAGACACGCCGCTCCAGCCCTGATTCAGATTCATAAGATCCATATTCCAGCTGTAGTAATTATCCTTTAAGAAACGGTCGTTCGCCAAGCAGACCTCTATATTGTTCGTCGGCTTGCTCAGATACTGAGGAAGGTCGACGAAGAAATCGAATTTAAGCGTTTTAAGGTCCGACATATCGGCGGTGGTATCGAATATGTAACTGATTACCGCTTCTTCCAAAGCGCTGTTGTAGTTGACCCTTTTCTGAATTGAAGCCGTGCCGGCCGTTTTATACTTTGTACTTATAATCGGATTCAGAATATTCCACGCGCCATTTACATCCGAAAGACCGTCGACGGAGCTTATATAAACGGCGGTTTTATCCGGGTTTTTCTCCGCGTCACTGTTTGCCGGGATCACCGCGACCACACCGGTATTTACGATGTTTGCCACCTTGACGTAAAGGCTCGAATTCTCGTTCTCGTAGGGATAGTAGTTGGAGGAATTGCGGTAATAAATCATATAAGCGGTTATTGCCGACCAGTTTACGCCGTGGTGGAAGGTCACGAATTCACTCCTGCCGACCTTGACGTGATTCCAGCCGCTGTGTGAAACGTAGGGCGCTATATCGATGCCGCTGCTGTAATACACGCGCGGCGAGTTATACTGATCCCACAGCGCCGGTATGGTTGAGGAGACCGTAAAATTCAGTTTTGAATTCTGCCCGTCGGTAGGATCGTCCTCCGCCGCCAGGAATTTATCGTAATCGCTGATGTAAATATCGAATTCCACAATATTTGTCTGTGAAAAATCAACAGGATTCAGTCTTTCACGGTATATTTTATCAAGTGTGTAATGGAAATAGGCGCCCACGTTATTGCCGCGCGAGTCGGTGCCGTCCTCGGGGTTTCCGAGCTGTGCGAGCACGTTGTCGGGCAGCGGAGGATTGTAATAATAATCGGCGAAATTGCCCACTATGTTTGCAATTCTCACAACAGTATCGCCGATGGGATTCGCGCCGGAGCCGCCGTCCTGGAAGAATATCATCACCCACTTAACCGCTCTGTAATCAAAGCCGGTATCCACCGTCCAGCGTGACGATTTTTCCAATATAACGTGATTCCAGCCGCTCCCCTTTATCTGATTTTCAAAATCAAAACGGATGCGTGTTTTGGTTTTAACGTCGCTGTTGGCGAGCGCAAAATTTATCCGTTTTCCCGCCACGGCGGACTTGAACGCGTCATAATCCTCAATATAAATATCAAACTCAAATCTGCTGAAATCTTCAAGGTCGAGCGGATTTTCCTTAAGATTTATCGCGAGGCGGTCCATAGTCCAGTTATACTGCCTGCCCCAGGTCGAAGTGACGCCGTCCAGCGATATCTCGGCGGCGTATTTATCCGGCGGGGCGGGTTTGTTATCTATGGCGGACGCCGTAACGCATATATTCATGATTTTATACGGCAGCTCGCCGTAGGCGTTGGCGCCGGTCTGCCCGCCGAAGGTGAGAAACGCGTAATAAACCGTTTTAAGGTCGGGGTCGCCCGACATGGATGTGAAAACTCCGGCGTTTATTTCAATGTGATTCCAGCCCTCGTCCGTCACCGCGTCGGTAAAGCGGTAAAGCGCCAGATTTTCCAAAGCATCGGACGACGTGCCGAGAGCGAAATAAAGCGGATTGCCGGACGCCGCCAGCATTTTGCCGAACGCCTCAAGGTTTTCGGCGTAAAAATCAAACTCTATCCGACTGCCCGCCGTGGCGTCAACCGGCGGTTGAAGCGTTATTACGGAGGTTTGGGCGGTGTCGCCGTAATCGGCGCCGTATACGCCCGATTTGCATTCGTTTGATATCACGGCAAGCGCCCCGTCGACCGGTTTGGGATTTGAAACGCCGCAGCAGATGATATTCGCAACCGCGATTTTCTGACCCTCAAGCGCGCCGACAGCGGCGGAAGCTGTTCCGTCAAAGCAAAGCGACCATCCTGTGACCGCCGCGGCGTCAAAGGCGCCGTCAGTGCTTTCGGCAAGCTTTGCGCACGAAATTGCAAGATGATTCCAGCCGTTTTTTGAAAGCAGATTAAACAAGCCTGTTTCAATACTGCCGCCGGAAGAAACAAGGCATAATTTTACGTCCGAAATATTCTTTTTTGCCATTTCCGCCTTGCTCGCGGCAAAGTTCTGAATATAAACGTCAAGCTCTATATATTTCGCTCCGGAAATGTCCGCGCCGACAGTTTCCGATAACGCGCTCGCGCCGAAGCTGCCCGCAAGCTCGCCCGATTTACCGCCGGATAAGCCGGCTATTTTGTCAAACTTCGGGTTTTCCGCCGCGCCCATATCTTTTGTGGCGGCAAAGTTATCAGCCACGAGCTCGTCGCCTCTTATCGGATTTGAAGCGGCTTTATCCACGCCCGAAACGGTAAAGCCAATATCCGTAAACCCGCTTTCCGCGGCAAAGCCCGCGCTTTGCGCACCCGAAACCGGAAGAATAATATGATTCCAGCCGTTTGCAAGCACCTGCCTATTGATACCGCCGAACGTAAGGGTGTTTTCACCCGAGCGCAGTACCAGATCGAGCGAGGCGTCTATCGGATTGTTCTCTCCGTCAAAGGAAAACGCGTTTTTGAAGCTTTCGGCGTTCTTTACGTATAAATCGAATTCAATATACTCCGTGCCGCTTATCGCCGCAAAGTTGCCTGAAACAAAGGCGTCAAAGCTGCTATAATCGGAGCCTGCCGCCACAGCCGCCCTGATGCCCGCGTAATCGGAAACCGTGCCGCCGAATCTCTCGTCGGCAGAGGGCGTTTTGTAGTTAAAGCCCCTTATATCAGCCACGGCTATCCTGATAGCGTACGCGTCGCCTAAAACGGCTCCCTTTTCACCGGTAAACCCGAGCTTTACACCCGTAACGGCGACCGCTTCAAAATTGCCTGCGGTCTTCATTGAGGGCGCGGCAAAGCGAGCCGTATACCAGCCGGGCGAGGTACGCGGTATGAAATCATCGATATCTTCTGTATATGCCGCGCCGTTTTCGGACAGCAGCGAAAGCTTTAACCTGTTCTGCTGATTGAATACGTAAAACGCGGCGTAATCGGAAAAATAGAAATCGGCTTCTATAATATCGGCCTTTGAAATATCCTTTGCGGCAAACGTATCGGAAAATCTGTCCCCGGCGGCGGAAACAAGGGAACTTTCACTCTCTCCGAGGCTGTTTATAACGGCTTTATCGTAAATCACGATATCGGCGTCCGGCATTTTAGGCAGCAGCAGGATATCGCAAACGTTTTTATATTTTACCGCCTTATTCGCAAGGTCTGCGGGGTATCCCGCGTTTTCGTCGGCAAAGCCGAGATATACGTAGTATACAGCGCTCCAGTCCGCGCCGTCTGAAAAATCGGCTCTTTTGACGGTTACGGTGTTCCAGCCGACGTTTTCAATCTGCCCGGAAATATCGGCATAAGACCTGTTCTGCGCCTCGCGCCTGCTGTTTGAACTGAAAGACAGCGTAAATTTATTGCTGTCGCCGACATAAGCGGCGAGCGCGTCGGGATCTTCCACATACACGGACGCTTCTATTTCGTCAACATTTGAAAGGTCTTTTGCGGAATCGAATTTTACTCTTGTATTTATGCGCAGATCGGAAGGAGTCGCGCCAAACGAGGTATCCTTGCCCGAAAGCTCAATAACCGTCTCGCACATCGGCGAAAGCTCGGGTTCTTCCCCGTTTGCGGCGGCGCTGTACAGGCAGGGGATCAGCGCGAGACACACGCATAACGATAAAAGAATACATATAATTCGCTTCTTTGAATCTTTCATCTTACAAAATCCTTTCCGTAAACTCATGAAATCAACAACAGACGTTTGATAAACGCACATTGTTCATCACACGAATAATTTTTCTTTGCGCCGTCCTCCCCGGCAGGCCGCCCGAAGGCGACCTGCCGGAAACGGCAAAACCGTATGAGGTGCGGACGGTTTTGCCTGATTCCGTCCTGTGACCGGTTACGACAAAAGAAGTTTTCTTATGTTAAAGCAATACTGCGCCACGTTATATCCTATCTCGCTCATAGCACAGATATTTCCCTTTGAGGTGTTGCCGATCATATAATTCTTTGCTCTTACAAGGTCTCTTATATCCGCTGTGCCGTCACGGTTGGCGTCGCCCTCGACGTAAGATGCGGTATAGAGGTTCGATACGTACACCACCGCACCGGCGGTGCCGGTGAGGGTATAGCCTGCGATATTCGCCGCGTCAACGCTTCCCTCGCCGTCGCCAAGCCGCATGGCGAGATGATTCCAGCCGTTTGAAAGACCGGTAAAGCTGAAGCTCTTTGCGCCGGAGGCGTTGTCGTTGAGCGCCACCGTAAGCGCGGTTACCGGACTGTAAGCGCGAACGAATACGTCAAGCTCTATCATACCGTCGCCCGAAATATCGGCGGCGAAATCATCGCTGTAATTACCCGTGCCATCGAACTTGACCGTCTCGCTTGCCGCGCCTATCACGGAAGTCTTCACCGCCATAAGGTCATCGTTAGAAGAGGTAAGTCCCGAGCCGCAAATATTGGCGATTCTCACCGCGGTTCCGCCTATCGGGTTGTCAACGCCCGCGCCGTTCCAGTAAGTGAGCGTCATCCATTTAATGCTTGTGAAATCTGCGCCGTTTGCACTTGTAGTCGCCGTTTTGTCAACTACTATGTGGTTCCAGCCGCTGCCTGTTACCTGCGAAGCAAAGTCATAAGCCGAACGGTCGGTCTGGCGATTTGCGCCGCTTGCCACCGTAAAGCGAAGCGCCTTACCCGCTATCGCTTCCGAAAACGCCGCGTAATCTTCAATATAAATATCAAATTCGATATTTGCCGCGTCGCTTAAATCAGCCGCGCCGCCCGTTGTGCCCACATAAACACGGTCGACGGTATAGTTGTACTTATCGCCCCAGGTCTTTTTGATGCCGGTCTCGGATAATTCGATAGCGCCGCTGTCCGGATACGCCGGCGCGCGGTTTATTGGTTTGCTTGTAAAGCATACGTTTGCAATTCTTGTTTTGCCGCAAACGTCCCACTGGATCGCCACGGTGCTGTAGAGTTTTACCCACCTGATAGCGCCCAGTACCGGGTCGCCGGTAATCGAATAACGGTCGGTATCGGGATCGGCGCCGCTGTTGAGCCAAACCGCCGCGACGTGGTTCCAACCCTTATGCGTGATTTTATCCTTAACCTTTACGTCGATATAGTTATCGCCCGCGCTGCCAAAGCGGAAAAGCACGTTGCCGCCCGAGGTTTCGCTTACAAATCCGTCGTAATCGTCGATATAAACGTCAAATTCCACCTGATCGGTATTTCTTATATCGGTTTCGGGAAGTCCGCTTACAAGGTGGTTACTGCTGTTCGCGCCGCCCCACCAGTTGGCGTCATTGGATTTTAACAACTCGATATGCTCATACGCCGGCCAGTCGGGTATGCGGTTTATTTCTTTCTTTGTAAAGCAGACGTTCGCTATCTGAGTTCTGCACAAAGAATTCCACGTGATATTCAAAGTCGTGTAAAGCTTTACCCACCTGATAGCACCCAGCACCGGATCGCCTGTCACTGAGTAACGGTCGGTATTGGAATCCGCGCTCGAAGGCAGCCAGACAGCCACAACGTGGTTCCAGCCGTCGTGCGTGATCTTGCTTTTAATGTTTACGTCTATGTAATTATCGCCCGCGCTGCCGAAACGGAAACGCACGTCGCCGCTTGCGGTCAGACTTGCAAATTTATTGTAATCGCTGATATAAACGTCAAATTCTACCTGATCGGTATCGCTCATGTCGGTATCGGTAAGACCGGATACGAGATGGTTTGAACTGCTCATACCGTTGCCCCACCAGTTTGGAGCATTTGATTTTAATATCTCGATATGCTCATACTCGGGCCAGTCCGGAAGATCCCTGTACGTAAAGCAAACGTTCGCTATTCGCACCTGCCCTGACGGCGCGGTTACGCTGCTGTAAAACTTTAATCTGTACTGCATAATGGCGGAGAAATCGGGCGTAGTATTACCGGCGTTATCACCGTAATCAAGACTGCCCTCTTCATAGGTTGCAATAATATGATTCCAGCCGCTGTGCTTTATCTTGTTCTGGATATAAACGTTTCTCCACTTTCCACCCGAGCTTCCGAAGCCGAACATCAGCATTTTTCCGTCGCCGCGGGAAATGTAGCTGTCATAATCCTCTACGTAAAGGTCAAATTCAACATGGTTTGTTCCCGTAGCGTCGGCGGTACCTATCTGGCTTACGCCGGGGTTGCTGTCGCCGTTCCAAACCACGCAGAAGGTGCCCGTGCCGCTTCCCCAGTTGACGGCATTACTCTGCCTTGAAAGCTTAACGTGCTCATACTCCGGCCAGTCGGGCAGACGGTTGATTTCGGTCGTTGTAAAGCAAATGTTGGCGATCCTTATCATCTTATTTCTGAAATTGGTGCCGCTGTTGTCGCCGCTGTCCGGATTCCACGTAAAAGCGTAATAGGTTATCTCCGCGGTGTGGACTTCGCCTATGTAAGCCGTTCTGTCCGCGTGTCCTTTGCTGTACCCCAATACAACGTGGTTCCAGCCGCTCTTTGTTATCTTGGACTTAACCGCCATTTCAAAATAATTTTCCGAATCGTTACCGAAGCGGAAACGCAGATCGTGACCTTCGGTTCCGGCAATAAAATCATCGTAATTATCTATATAAAAGTCAAACTCCACCTGAGTCGTATCGTTTACATTAACGGGATCGGAGGTCATCCTGGTATTTTCCTTGGTTTTGTTAAAGGCTCCGGGGTAATTTTTAACGCCGTTTTCATACGTAACGCCGGCGCCGGTGCCGCCCGCGTTTGCCTTTATATGTTCATACGCCGGCCAGTCGGGAACAATATCGATCGGGTCGGTGGAGGTAGTACCGCAAAGGTTGGCTATCGCGACCTTCATACCCGAAATCGGGTTGGATTCGGAACCGCCGTCCTGGAAGAAGATCATGGCGTAGGTCACGGCGTCGTAATCAAAGCCGCTGTCGCACTGCCACCTTGAGTTTTTCGGAAGTACGATATGATTCCAGCCGCTCTGCGTTATCTGATTTGCGATATCAAAGCGAATTCTCTGCTTTGTTTTATCGTCAGCGTGGTTTGATAAAGCAAAATTTATTCTTCTGCCGCCGTTATACGGATTTATGGCGACAAAATCATCGTAGTTTTCGATATAAAGGTCAAATTCAATCTGGGTAAATCCGCTCATGTCACGCGGGGAATCCGTAAAATCGAGATACAGACGGTCGCCTGTGCTTATATAATTCGAGCTGAACGCGGTGCTGATACCGTCGCGCGATATCTCAACCTCGGCATAATCGGGATATGCCGGCGCCGCGGGTATTGTGCGGTCGGCTACCGTGCCGGTGCCGCCGTATAGGTCACGGAAAAGATTATAGGTATCCTTCTTGTTGCCGTCCTTATCTATAAGACCGTAATGGGCTTCCTTGTGGAATTGATTGTCGCTCTCGAAATGCGCCTCGTCATAAAGCTCATAAACGCAGAAGCCGATAATTGAAGAATCGGCATAGCAATACCTTGCAAATGATTCAAGCCAGGACGTATCCTCTTCATAATTGACGGTTGAGCCCGTCATACCCGTTGCGATGAGATTTGCTTCGCAGATGATTATATTTTTCCCGAACTTCGATTTTACTGCGGATATAATGCTCTGATATGTCGCGTTATCGTACATATTCGAGTAGTAATCAAGACCTATGATATCCCAATCGGCGTATACCGCGCCCGTAGAGCTTGACTGGGTGGTATACGTGCTCGGATTGATATATACCTGCTTCAACGCGTCAAGGAAGCCGTAATGCTGATAAGAGAAATTTACTACGGTTTTAATATTACTTCCGTTGGCGGTATTCGCGTCCTGCACCGCTTTGTTTGCAAGGTAGATGGCAATAGCGGCGGAATCAACCGAATTGTATCCGCTGTACGTTGTGCTCGAGCCGTAATCCCTCTTGAAGGTTAAGTCAAGCTCATTATCTATTTGAATATAGGAGTCATAATCCTTAAGAGCGGTCGCCTGCGAATAGAAACGGTCATAGACCGCCTGAAAAGCATCGTATCCTATCTGACCGGGGGTTTTTACGCTGCCGCCTTCAACAAAGGCGATATCAAGCGATTTATGGAACATTACTTTCATTCCGCGGTCGTTCGCTACGGCGGCAAACGCTTTATCGTAGGAGTCGTTCACTGAGCCGGTCCTTACAAGATTTGCACCGAGCGCCTCGGCGTCTAAAACAGCGTCGTACTGCTTTGCGTACTCCTGGTATCCGACCGGACTGTGAATCGCGACGCCCTTCATAAAGTCGCTTCTGCCTGACAACGCGCTCACTGCCGAAACGGCGGTAAGCATTGAAAACTGCATTATAAGCAGCGCGAAAGTCAGGACTATTGCCAATATTCTTTTATTCTTCATATAAAAATACCTCCCGAGTATTTTTTATTACGCGTTAAAATATCTCAACGTCCCAGTCGGAAAGATACTGGAAAAGACGGGTGAGGTCTTTGTTGTTGACGCTTCCGTCACCGTTGATATCGAGCGCCGCCTCGTTTACTTCAACGTCCCAGTCGGAGAGATACTGGAAAAGACGGGTGAGGTCCTTGTTGTTGAGTGAGCCGTCGCCGTTGATATCGCCGGGGATATAAGAATCGAGCTTTTCGGTGTCTTCCTCCGCCGTGTGATAACCGCAGACGGTACATTCCTTATGGCGGTGTCCGCCCGCTTCGGCGGTGGCGGCGATATCCGTTATCCAGCCGCTTTCAATATGCGCGCCCTCATCAAATTTGCCTTGACATTCCGTGCATATATGCCAGTGGCTTATCTTATCGGTAATCCATTCGGCCGCCGTATGCGCCGCAAGCGGCGTCGCCGTTCCCTCGGCTATCTTTTCACCGCAGCCGAGGCAGTAGGTATCGCCCGTATATCCCGCCGCGGTGCAGGTCGCCCCTACGGCGTCGCGCACTTCGGTTTCGCCCTCGTGGTTATTCGGGTCAAGCAGAAGCGGAATATCGTCGCCCGCCACAATAGCGCCGCATTCGTCGCATACCGTATAAGCGCCGTGACCCTGCGTACAGCAGGTGGAGGGTTCCGCCTCCACAGCGTGGGTGGTTTCGTGCGCGCACTTGATATTGCTTGTAACATAGAAGTTTGCCGCGTACGCCTGCACGTTCTGCCCGCCGTAAAGCGAATAACCCGTTATGTCGGTAAAATCGGGCGAGGCGGGCTTGCCGTCATCGTCCACGCCGTCTGAAAGCTTTGCATAAAGGTGATTCCAGCCGCTTTTAAGACCGCCGAACTCATAGAGAGCGTAACTGCCCGTACTGTCCGCAAGTTCTACCGTAACGGATGAAAGCGAACCGTCCGGCGCGTAAAGATCCATTTCAACAACGCGCGCCGACGAGATGTCTTTCGCCGAGTCAAACCCGCTGTAATAAATGCCTTCAACGTCAAATCTTACCGGTTTTACGGTCGATCCGATAAAATCGATTCTGTCGGTTTCCGTAACCTCGGGGGCTTCAAGACCGGTACTGCAAATGTTGACTATTCTTACCTCTGTGCCGCCAACCGGGTTATCTGCACCCGCGCCGTTCCAGAATACAAGCGCCGCCACCTTTACGGAGGTAAAGTCTATCGCCTCGTTTATATCGGGCGAGTCTTTTTTGATTACGATGTGATTCCAACCGTCTTTTGTTATTTTGTCCGCGATATTATACGCGGCGCGGTTTACAAAGCGACTGTCGCCGCTTCCCACCATGAAGCGAAGCGCCATATCCTGCGCGGCGGCTTTAAGTGCCGCGCTGTCCTTTATGTAAATATCAAACTCAATGTTATCGAAAACGCTTATATCAACCGACGCCGCGGTCGTCGCCTTGTACATACGGTCTACCGTATAGTTGTATTTTGCGCCCCACGTGCTCTTGACGCCCGTTTCAGAGATTTCAACAATAGCGTTTTCGGGGTACTCCGGCGGACGGTTGATCTCTTTCTTTGTAAAGCAGACGTTCGCTATCCTGGTTTGACCGCCCGCCTGCCAGTTAATGCCGACGGTGCAGTAAAGCTTCAACCATACAATGGAGCCGAGCTTGATGTCTCCGCTTATGGTGTGCCGGTCGGTATCGGGGTCGAGGCCGCTTCTAAGCCACACAGCCGCGACGTGATTCCATCCGCTTTTTGTGATTTTATCCAACACGTTTACGTCGATATAGTTATCCTCGGTATCGCCGAAACGGAAGCGGACGGCAGCCGAGCCGACGGCGGCGCTGAAGCTGTCGTAATTTGCAATATAAATATCAAACTCGACCTGTTCGGTTTCGCTCATGTTAACAGGGTCAAGCCCCGTTACGAGGAAGTTGCTGTTATTGGCGCCCGAGCCCCAATAGTTGGCGCCGCTTTCCTTATAAAACTTAACGTGTTCATATTCAGGCCAGTCGGGTATGCGGCTTATTTCCTTTTTGGTAAAGCAGACGTTCGCTATCCTCGCCTGATAGTTTGTAAGCGTATAACTGCCGCCTGTGTTGAAGCGGAGTCTGAATTGCATAATGGCGGTAAGGTCGATCTGCTGATTTATATCGGCTCTGTCGGTATTTGAATCGACCTCCTTGCTTACCCAGACCGCCACAACGTGGTTCCAGCCCTCGTGCGTTATCTTGTCGAGAACGTGCACTTCAAGCCACTTGCCGCCCGAACTGCCGAAGCAGAAGCGCAAATCTTTACCGGCGGCATTCGTCCTGAAGGTCTCGTAATCTTTAACGTAAACGTCAAATTCAACCTGATCGGTACCGGTGACGTCGCAAACGGTTATATCGTTATCACCGTCGCCGTTCCAGACTACGAAGTTGCTGTTCGGGTGGTTACTGCCCCACCAGTTGGTTTTTCCTTTTCTTGAAAGCTCAACGTGCTCATATTCGGGCCAGTCGGGCAGACGGTCGATCTCCTCTTTTGTTCCGCAGAGATTCGCCATAGCCACCTTTGAACCCGACATCGGATTGTGTCCGTCGCCGCCGTCCTGGAAGAATATCATTATCCATTTAACGGCGTCATAATTAAAGCCGCTGTCGCACTGCCATCTTGCGCTCTTTTTAAGTGTGATATGGTTCCAACCGCTCTTTGTTATCTGATCCTCGATATCAAAGCGGATACGTACCTTTGTCTTTACATCATTGTTGGACAGGGCGAAGTTTATACGCTTGCCGGCGACCGCTGTCTTGAAAGCGTCATAATCCTCGATATATAAATCAAATTCAAAAACGCTGAAATTTTCGAGATTAACAGGCGCTTCGGTGAAATCGATGCAGAGGCGATCGCTTGTGCTGATGTAATCGCTGCTCCAAAAGGTGCTGACGCCATCGCGGGAGATCTCCACTTCGGCGTCGGCGGGATATCCGGGCGCTTCGGGCACCGTGCGGTCCGCCACAACGCCGGTCCCGCCGTAAAGGGCGCAAACCGTATTGTAGGTATCCTTTTTGCCGCCGTCTTTATCTATAAGGCCGAAGTGAGCCTCACGGCTGAAGGAGCCGCCCTTTTCGTACGCCGGCTCATCGTAGAGCTCGTACGCGATAAAGCCCTTGACGGCGGGGTCCGCGTAGCAATACCTTATAAACGTTTCAAGCCAGCCGGCGTCCCCGGCATAGCTTACCGCGCCGCCGCTTTCCCCCGTGGGAGTGAGATTTGATTCGCAAATGAATATATCCTTGTCAAACCTGTCTTTTACCGCGGATATAACGTCCTCATAAGCGGCGTCGTCGTACATATTGGAATAATAATCCAGACCTACGATATCAAAATCAGCTTTGGCGGTGTTTACGGAAGAACCCGTCGCCACGGTGTAGGTATCGGTATCGATATACACCGCTTTCAAAGCGTCGAGAAAACCGTAGTGATTATACGAAAAGTTTATGACCGTTTTAATATTACTGCCGTTTGCGGCGTTGGCGTCGTGTACCGCCTTGTTTGCAAGGTAAACCGCAATCGCGACGGAGTCCACGGAATTGTAAGCCGCCGCGGAGGTCCCGGTCACATAATCCTTTTTGAAATCGTTATCCAGCTCGTTGCTTATCTGAATGTAGGCGTCAAAGTCTTTAAGCGCCGTCGCTTTCGCGTAAAAGCGGTCATAAACGCCGCTTAATTTTTCGTATCCGATTTCTTCCGGGGTTTTGAAAACGCCGTCCTCCTTAAAAGCAATGTTTAAGGAAAGGTGGAACATAACGCTTTGACCCTTACTGCCGGCTATGCTCGCGAACGCCTTATCGTATTCGTCGCTTACCGAGCCGGTCCTGATAAGCTTTGAGCCCAACGCCTTCGCGTCAAGGATGGCATTGTACTGATACTTGTACGCTTCAAATCCGGCGGACGGATGAATCGCGACGCCGAGCACAAAATCACTCCTGCCGGACAGCGCCGCCGGCGTACCTGCAACCGTAACGAGCGTCGAAAACTGAGTCAAAAGCAATATTACAGCTATGAGCACGGCAACTATTTTCCTGTTTTTCATACAATGTCTCCTTGTCAATAATTTTAACTATCTGCCGTATTTGCCGAGAAAGCCGGGAATTACGACCATATACCGAACATTACATATTTACGGATATTCTGGATATCAAGACCGTCGACCGCGCTCGGATTGCCGCCCACGTTCATCGCGCAGAAGTTACCCTTGCTCGTCTGACTTGTCAGGTACAGTTTCGTTCTCACTACGTCCTTTACGTCCACACTGCCGTCACGGTTGGCGTCGCCCTCGACGTAAGAGGCGGTATAGAGGTTCGATACGTATACCACCGCGCCGGCGGTGCCGGAGAATGTATAGCCCGTAATATTTGCGGCGTTTACACTGCCCGTGCCGTCGGAAATCTTCTTTGCAAGATGATTCCAGCCGTTTGAAAGACCGGTAAAGCTGAAGCTCTTTGCGCCGGAGGCGTTGTCGTTGAGCGCTACCGTAAGAGCGGTTACCGGGCTGTACGCGCGAACGAATACGTCAAGCTCTATCATCGTATCGCCCGAAATATTCACCGATTTGTCCGCGGTGTAATTGCCGGAGCCGTTAAATTTGGCGGTTTCGCTCTTTGCTTCTATAAACGAGTGCTTATCAGCCATAAGGTCGTCGTTGTGCGAGATAAGTTTTGAGCCGCAAACGTTGGCGATTTTAACCCTGGTGACAGAACCTATCGGATTGGAGCCGGAGGTTTCACCCCAGTAAAGCTGTATCCAGCTGATATTGTGTATATCGGGCGAACCGCTCAGGAAATATCTGTCGGTATCGGGATCAACGGCATTGCTCACCCATATAGCCGAAACGTGGTTCCAACCCGCGGTAAGTATCTTATCCTGAACGTCTACGGCAATGTGATCATTCGTATTACTGCCGCTGCCGAAGCGGAAACGCAGATAATGACCGTACGCCGCGTCTGCAAAGTCGTCGTAATCCTTAATATAAATATCAAATTCGATTTTTCGGGTATCGCTTATATCCACAGGCGAAGCGAGCGTTGTTTTGAAGTTGCTTGCCGTAGTGGTATAGCTGCCGCCCCACCAGTTTTCATTAGGAGTGCTTGAAAGTTCAATAGCGCCGTCATCCGGGTATCCGGGTATGCGGTTCATTTCCTTCTTGGTAAAGCAAACATTGGCAATTCTCGTTCTGCCGCAAACATCGGCATTTATTCCCACAGTGCTGTAAAGTTTAACCCATCTTATAGCGCTGAGCACGGGATTACCGGTCAGTGAGTAACGGTCGGTCTCGGGATCGACGCCGCTGTTAAGCCAAACGGCTATAACATGGTTCCATCCGTCGTGTGTTATTTTATTTTTAACGTTTACGTCAATATAGTTGTCGCCCTGAGAACCGAAACGGAAACGAATTTCGCCGCCCGCAGTCTGGCTTACAAATCCGGCGTAATTATCGATATAAACGTCAAACTCCACCTGATCGGTAGCGCTCATATCGGTTTCGGTAAGGCCTGTTACAAGGTGGTTACCGTTGTTTGCGCTACCGCCCCACCAGTTGGCGGTGTTGGATTTCAGTATTTCGATATGCTCATACTCAGGCCAATCGGGTATGCGGTTTATCGGTTTTTTGGTAAAGCATACGTTCGCTATCTGAGTCCTGCATAAGCTGTTCCACGAGATATTCAGAGTGGTGTACATCTTTACCCACCTGATAGCGGTAAGGTTAGGACTGCCTGTGAGCGAATATCTGTCCGTATTGGAATCTGTGCTCGAAGGCAGCCATACAGCCACAACGTGGTTCCAGCCGTCGTGCGTGATCTTGCTTTTAACGTTTACGTCAATATAGTTATCACCCTGAGAGCCGAAGCGGAAACGGACGTCGCCGCTTGCGGTAACGCTTGCAAATTTGCTGTAATTATCGATATAGATATCAAATTCCACCTGATCGGTGTCGCTCATATCGGTCTCGGTCAGTCCGCCCAGATAATGGTTTGAACTGCCTGTGCCGTTGCCCCACCAGTTAGGATTCATGGATCTTAATATCTCGGTATGCTCATATTCCGGCCAATCGGGGATCTTATCTCTGCTCGTAAAGCAAACGTTTGCTATTCGCACCTGACCGGCCGGCGCGGTTACGCTGCTGTAAAACTTTAATCTGTACTGCATAATGGCGGAGAAATCCGGGGTTGTTTCATTGGCGTTATCGCCGTAGTCAATACCGCCGTCGGTATAGTCAGCCACAATATGATTCCAGCCGCTGTGCTTTATCTTGTTCTGGATATAAACGTTTCTCCATTTTCCGCCCGAGCTTCCTATACCGAACATCAGCATTTTTCCGTCGCCGCGGGAAATATAGCTGTCATAATTCTCTACGTAAAGGTCAAATTCAACATAGTTGGTTCCCGTAGCGTTTGCGGTTGTGATTTGGCTTACGCCGGGGTTGCTGTCGCCGTTCCAAACCACGCAGAAGGTGCTGGTGCCGCTTCCCCAGTTGGAGGCATTACTCTGTCTTGAAAGTTTAACGTGGTCATACTCCGGCCAGTCGGGCAAACGGTTTATTTCCGACTTTGTAAAGCAAACGTTTGCTATCCTCGCCTGATAGTTTGTAAGCGTATAACTGCCGCTTGTGTTGAAGCGAAGTCTGAACTGCATAATGGCGGTAAGGTCTATTTCCTGATTTATAGACGCTCTGTCGCTATTGGGGTTGGCGGCGCTGCTTACCCATATAGCCACGATATGGTTCCAGCCCTCGTGCGTTATCTTATCGAGAACGTGCACTTCAAGCCATTTTCCGCCCGAGCTGCCGAAGCAGAAGCGCAGATCCTTGCCGGCTGAATTCGCCGCAAAAGTATCGTAATCTTTAACGTAAAGGTCAAATTCAACCTTATCGGTCCCGCTTACGTCGCATACGGTTATATCGTTGCCCGCGGTGCCGGTCCAAAGAACCAAGTTACTGCTCGGATGAGAACTGCCCCAATAGTTGGTTACACCGTTTCGTGACATTTCCAAATGCTCATATTCCGGCCAGTCGGGTAAATTGTTTATTTCCTCAGTAGTACCGTAAAGATTTGCAATAGCCACCTTGGAGCCGGAAATCGGGTCGTATTCGTCGGCGCCGTCCTGGAAGAAGATCATGGCGTAGGTCACCGCGTCGTAATCAAAGCCGCTGTCGCACTGCCACCTTGAGCTTTTCGGCAGTGCAATGTGATTCCAGCCGCTCTGTATTATCTGATTTGCGATATCGAAACGGATACGCTGTTTTGTTTTGCTGGTAGGATGGTTAGAAAACGCAAAGTTTATCCGTTTGCTCTCCGCGGCGCTTTCAAACGCGTCGTAATCCTCAATATACAAATCAAACTCAAACTGCGTACAGCCGTTAAGGTTAAGCGGAGAAGCCGTAAAATCAAGGAATATACGGTTGCCCGAGGATATATAGTCACTGCCCCAAGTGGTGCTCACACCCGCCGAAGAAATGCAGATGTCATAATTCGCCGGGGCGGCGGGAGCGGCGGGGATGGTGCGGTCGGCAACCACTCCGGTGCCGCCGTAGAGATCGCGGAAAAGATTGTAAACGGATTTCTTGTTGCCGTCCTTATCTATAAGACCGTAATGGGCTTCCCTGTGGAATTGATTGTCGCTCTCGAAATGCGCCTCGTCATAAAGCTCATAAACACAGAAGCCGATAATTGAAGAATCGGCATAGCAATACCTTGCAAATGATTCAAGCCAGGAATTGTTCTGCGAATAATTAACGGTTGAACCCGTCATGCCCGTAGCAACGAGGTTTGCTTCGCAGATGATTATATTCTTCCCGAATTTCGACTTGGTTGTGGATATAATGCTCTGATATGTCGCGTTATCGTACATATTCGAGTAATAATCAAGACCTACGATATCCCAATCGGCGTATACAGCGCCCGAGGAGCTTGACTGGGTGGTATACGTGCTCGGATTTATCTTTACTCTCTTTACCGCGTCAAGGAAACCGTAATGGTTGTAAGAGAAGTTCAGAATAGTCTTAATATTGCTTCCGTTGGCGGCGTTCGCGTCCTGCACCGCCTTGTTTGCGAGATATATCGCTATTGCGACCGAATCGACGGAATAGTAATCGCTGTATGACGTGCCCGTGCTGGAGCGTTGGAAGGTTAAATCCAGCTCGTTGCCTATCTGGATATAGCAATCAAAATCTTTAAGCGCGTCAGCCCTCGCGTAGAAGCGGTCATAAACACCCTGAAAAGTGCTTTGACCTATCTGCGCGGGAGTCTTGAAGCTGCTGCCGTTCTTAAACGCAACGTCCAGCGATAAATGAAACATCGTGTTCATTCCGTGCTCATAGGCGATAGCCGCAAACCGCGCGTCATACTCATCGCTTTCAGCGCCCGTTCTTATGAGGTTTGCTCCAAGCGCCTCGGCGTCGAGAATCGCGTCGTACTGCTTATGATACTCCTCAAAACCGCGGGCGGTATGGATGCAAACGCCCTTGGCAAATGTACTGCGACCCGACAGCGCGCTCACCGCCGAAACCGTAGTAAGCATTGAAAACTGCGTAAACAGCAGCGCCAATGCCACTACTAACACCAGTAATCTCCTTTTGTTCATCAAAAACAACTCCTTATTTATGAATATTGTATATAATCTATCCCACCAGGCCACTACGCTCAATGCCCTGGATAATTTTCCTTTGAAGGACCGCGTAAAACAGCAGAAGCGGGGCTATCGCCATAAGCTCGGCGGTGTTTGCGCGGACGTAATCGAGGTAATAAGTGGAATTTTCAAGTTTTATGTTTTTAAGCATCGAAACCAGTGTAGGCAACAGCTTTACGTCGCCGTACAGGAGGTTGGAATAGAAAGTGTCGGTCCACTGCCACGCGAAGGAAAGCGCGAAGATGACTATGAACATAGATTTCGCCATAGGTACTACTATCGAGAAAAAGGTCTTGTACGGTCCGGCGCCGTCAACCCACGCGGCTTCAAGCAGCTCGTTAGGCACGCCTATGTAATACTGCCGCATAAGTATTATGAACACGCCGGAGCGGAAGCCGAGCGAAGTCGCCGCCATTATTATCATCGGCCACGCCGTGCCTACGAGCTTTATACCCTTGCTTCCGAAAAGCGAGAATACGCCGAAGGGATTAAAAAAGCGGAAATTGAGATACAGCGGTATTGAAAGCGTCTGTATCGGCATAAGCATTATCACGATTACAATAACCGTAAGCACATTTACGCCCTTAAACTTAAATTTTGCTATGCCGTAACCCACAAGCGCCGCGGAGGCGGTGGCAAGAGCGGCGTCGGCAAGAGCGTATATACCCGTGTTTCTAAGCGCCTCTAAAAACTCCGTTTTTTCTATTATGTATTTGAAGTTTTCAAGCGACCAGTGCATGGGGACGATTTCTACAAGCGAATTGTATAAATCGTCCTTCGACATAAACGCCGCCAGGAGCTTGAACAAAAACGGATACAGTATTACGTACGAAAGCCCTATAAGCAGGATAAAAATCAAAAACTTAACGCCGAAGCTTTTAATTATTTTAATCGCTTTGGCTTTTTTCTTTTCGGAGATAAATGAGTTCATCAGTATACCTCCTTATTGCGCCTTGCCGTCTTAATGACTATAAAGACTATAAGCGCCAGTATGCCGAGCATAACGAGCAGGCACAGATAATGGAACCACGCCATCGCCGCCGCGTAACCGAACTCCGCTCTCGAAAACGCCATGTTTTTTACATAGTTGACTATGTCGGTATCGGAACGGGTTATGCTGTCAACAAAAGTGAACAGTACGTTGGCTATCATCATGGGACTTATCATCGGCAGGGTTATCTTCCAGAACACTTCCCAGCCGGAAGCGCCCTCCACGTTTGCCGACTCATATATCGACGGGGATATCGACTGTATGCCCGCGAGGAATATGAGTATCTGCACGCCCGAACGGTTTACTATATCCATTATGTTGTTCGCCGCGCCGGATACCGTGCTTATGAGCTGCGGAGAGAAATTGAGATTCTGAAGCATCTTTGTAATATCGCTCATAGCAGTCAGCGCTTCGCTTTCGGTCTCCTGCGCGCTCGAGGTCATATTCTGCATAACGAGGTTCGAGAAGTTTGCCGCAAGCATTCCCACGCAGGCGATAACCGGCAGGAAGAATATTACCCTGAAAAAGCCCTTGCCCCATACCTTGCTGTTAAGAAGCACCGCTACAAACAGCGAGAATATAA
>JAEEWM010000022.1 GCA_016287385.1 Clostridiaceae bacterium
ACGGCGTGGCCGATGATAATAATGGCGGCGACTTCGCTCGGCTTCCGCTCCGGCGTGTTCATAATACTTATGCGGCAGTATTACATAGGCGTGCCGAGCGAACTGCTTGAAGCCGCGTGGGTAGACGGCGCGGGACCGTACAAGACCTTTTTTTCGATAGTAGTACCTATGGCGAAGTCTATGTTCATAGTCATCTTCGCGCTGTCCTTCGCGTGGCAGTGGACCGACACATTTTACTCAAACCTCCTGTACGGCGACGTGAAGCTGTTGCCTACACTGGTTTCGATGCTTAAAAACATAAAACTTGAAAATTCCACTTATTACCTCGATTACGTCCGCGCAAATACCGCCGAGCTTATGGCGATAGCCCCGCTTCTGCTGTTTTACGCGGTCCTTCAAAGGAAAATTATCCAGGGCATTGAGCGTAGTGGACTTGTAGGATAATAAAATATAGATTTATGCAGACCTATAGTTGGATTGTTTTATTCAGACCTCATAGCAAACAAAATTCCTACCTTGTACAACGGTGAGTGTTTAGTTGTAGAAAAACAGTCAACAACTGATTTTTCACAGAGCGATTTCGTTGAATTTGATTTTTATGTTGAAGATGCAAATGCAATTAAATCCGCAATGGAAAGGTCGAATTTGTGGTTTAACGTAATTAAGGGGTATGAATGAAGGATATCCCGAGGGTAAGATCTGTATAAATTTCGGCTGGTGGCATACCGCTTTTATCTACGAGCTTTATAATCAGGGCTGTCGGTTTGATATAGTCGGTATTGATTGGTATTCGGATTGTGAAGAGGTTTCCTCAATAAAGCTGCTTATGGACGATGTTATTTCGCATATTCCCGATTGCGATATTATTCTTTGTGAAACAAATTATTGGATGAATCTGCATAAGAGATATCCAAAGGAGCGTAAGGAAGCGCTTAAAAATGCGGAGAACCGATATATGTGGCAGGCGGAATGGATACCGGAGTTTCTGGATACGGTGATAAATTGCAATACCGAAAAACTCAAAGCGATTGTATTTTATGAGCTTTTGGATGAACCTGTTTTTGAAATCGAGTCGGGAGAGTATAACGGCGAATCGCATTTCGGGCTTGTTGAATGTGATAAAGACGGTTCAAATCAAGTCAAAAAACCCGCGTTTTACACGTTGCGGGAAAAAATAAACGAAATAAAGCTCGGCGGGTGCAAAAATGCTTATTTGTTGCGTAAGGCGCAGTGATCCGGTCTGCGACCCGGACGGCTCTCGCCTGTATAAGGAGAATTTAACCGCCGGGTACAACAACGGAATTTATATATAATCGAGGTTTAACGATGATGTCCACAGTCAAAAAAATAATGGTAGTATCGAACACCCACTGGGACAGGGAGTTCAGGTTTTCATTTGAGAAAACAAGACATAATCTGCTTCGTATGCTCGATACCACGATAGATATACTCGAAAGCGATTCCGACTATCAGTCTTTTACAATGGACGGACACACGCTTATGATAGAAGACTATCTTGAAATGCGTCCGGAGCGTACAGAGCAGGTAAAGCGGCTTATTTCAAGCGGTCGGCTCATAATAGGACCGTACTATACGCTTGCCGAGGAGTTTTCGATAGGTCACGAGGCGCTCGTGCGAAACCTTATTTTCGGAAGAAAGCTTTTGGATAAATACGGCGCGAAGCATAACACCGTCGCGTATACGCCCTCCTCGTGGGGACAAACGGGGCAGTACCCGCAGATACTCGCGGATTTCGGTATAAATAAAATGATGTTCTACCGCGGCATTTCGCACGACGAGGCAGACGCGGAATATATATGGGAAGCGCCCGACGGAACAAAAATGTACGCCTCCCGCTTTGCGCTCTACTGCCGCTATAACTGGTATTATCAGGTGCACAGAGCGGCAACGCGCGGCAGAGTATGGAAAAAAGATTATATCTGGGGCGAATTTAAGGATACACCCTACACAAGAATAAGCGGAACTGTTGCGGGAGATGCGAGTTACGACCTTAAAACCCCCGAAATACGCTTTAACTCAGACGCGGTAAAAAAAGCTGTGGAGGATATGCTCAAAGAGGAGGACGGGCATTTTACGACTCCCATATTCCTTGCAATGAACGGGCACGATATATCGGTAGCCGCGCCGAGCGATACAAAGCTCATAAAGGCGGTAAAGGAAGCATTTAAGGGCGAAATAGAAGTAGAGCAGACCGACCTTGAACACTTTTGGGCCGAGGCGATACCGTATATAGACAATAACCCGGATATTAAAACGCTCGTAGGCGAGCGCCGCTCTTACCTTAAAAAAGGCAAGTGGACTTATCTTTTGCCCGGCACGGTAAGTTCAAGGACATATCTTAAACAGCAGGATTTTTCCGCCTATAACAACCTTACTTATAAAGCCGAGCCGATAGCGGCGCTCACTATGGCGTTGCTCGGTGAAACGCACAGAGATTATTTGAACAGAGGTTGGGAGTTTCTCCTTTCAAACCACACACACGACGCAAACGGCGGCTGTGCGCCCGACTGCGTATGCCTCGATATGGAATACCGTTACCGTAAGGCAAACGACTGCGCGGATATAGTGTTTGACGACTGCCTTGCCGATATAGCGAAGAATATCGGCGGCAAAGATTTACCCGACGACGCGGTTCAGATGATAGTCTATAACCCTCTGCCGTTCTGCCGCGACGCGGTGGTAAGAGTTACCGCGGATTTGCCCCAAAGGTTTAAGAACGGCTTTGCGGGCGACGGCATAGAGGCGCAGATACTTTCGTCGAATAAATCAAGTATCTTTATGGACAGTATCTGGGAAGTGCCCACCATTATGAACAGCGAGCATTTTAACGCTTACATAAGGGTAAAAGACCTTCCCGCCTGCGGATATAAGGTAATAACCCTCCGTCCGGCGGAGAATAGGTCGCAAAACAAAATATCCGACGGCGGAATACTGCAAAACGAATATCTGAAAGTTTCGTTCAATAAAAACGGAACTGTCAATATAACGGATAAAACGACGGGCAAAGAGTATAAGAATATAAACTATTTGTCAAGTCAGGGTGAAATCGGGAATGCGTGGAAGCACGTGTCGCCGGAAGACGATAAGCTCTTTACCTCGCTTAACGCAAACGCCGATATAAAATGTATTGAAAACGGCGAGCTTTCGGCTTCGTTTGAGGTGAATTATTCCTTTGACGTACCGAAGGACTGTATAGAAACTCAAAACAGCGAGCTTATAAAAATACCCGTGACCGTAGTATATACGCTCAAAAAGGGCGAAAGGTCGTTAAATGTCAGGGTAAAACTCAACAACACCGCCAAAGACCATTGGCTGCGCGCCAATTTCCCGACGGGTATAAAGAGCGAATATTCTTTTTCAGACAGTCATTTCGATATAGTAAAGCGCGATGTGAAAATACCCGACAGTACCGGCTGGGTAGAGCCGGCGTTTGGTATGCAGCCGCTTCGCACCTTTGCCTGCGTTGAAGACAAAGAAGACGGCTTTGCGGTAATGCCTGACGGTCTTTATGAATACGAGGTGTTTGAAGATACCCGTATGGTGCTCACTCTTATAAGGGGATGCCGCATCAGACAGCAGGTGTCGGAGGAAAAGATAACCGTGCTTGACGATGAGGGTATTCTGTGTCTCGGCGAGCGCGAATTTGAATATAACCTGTATTTTTATCACGGCGAAAAAGCCGGGCTTACAAATGAGGCGGCAAAGCTGTACGCACAGCCGCAGATAGCTCTGTTCGGTAAGTCATACGGAGAATTGCCGAAGGAAAAATCGCTGTTTTCGGTCAGCAATGATAAAATACATATTTCGGCTGTCAAACCGAGCGAAGACGGCAAAGGCATTATTGTCCGTATGTTTAACCCGACGGACGAGATACAGACCGCCGCTCTTGACTTCGGAGTCAAATATAAAAACCTTTACCTTTGCGGTATGGATGAAACCGTAAGGGAAAAAACGTCAAATGAATTGGAAATCGGACATAAGAAAATAGTCACGGTTTATGTTGAGGTGTAAAACTGAATGGCCACAGAACTTAAAAACTTCGGCGTTATCGCCGAAGGCAGTAAACTTACGGAAATAGGAAAAACAAGTAACGGCGCGTTCACATCCGGTAAAGACGGCGTAAAGCATATACTTGCCACGCCGGATAAAAAGGTGGAGCTTATCGGCTTTGCCGATAAAACCGTAGCTTACGTGCCGTCATCTACGCACTATGACGCATATTATCCCGTTCATCCCGTAAGTATGGATAAACCGCTTAAAGCCGTGCTTATGGACCTTGACGGCACAAGCGTCAAAAGCGAGGAATTCTGGATATGGATAATCGAGCGCACCATGGCTTCTCTGCTCGGCGATCCGAAATTTGAGCTTGAAGAGGCGGATTTGCCTTATGTGTCGGGACATAGCGTTACCGAGCATTTGTCTTACTGCATAGATAAATATATGCCCGGTGCCTCTATTGAAAAAGCGCGCGAGTTTTACTTTATGCACACGCATAACGAAATGGAAGCCATAATGCAGGGAAAAGGCAGGGCAAACGCCTTTACCCCTACCGAGGGACTTAAAGATTTTCTTTATGCTCTCAAAGACAAAGGCATAAAGATAGGTCTTGTTACAAGCGGGCTTTACGAAAAGGCGATGCCCGAAATAATATCCGCTTTCAATACGCTCAAAATGGGCGACCCGAAAGATTTTTACGACGCTGTTATTTCAGCCGGTTTTCCGCTCGGCAAGGGCAGGGTGGGAACGCTCGGCGAGCTGTCACTCAAGCCCCACCCGTGGCTATATGCCGAAACGGCGAATGTGGGACTCGGCGTGCCGTTTAGCGAGAGAAACCGCGTTGTCGGCATTGAGGACAGCGGCGCGGGCGTTTGCTCTGTTCGTCTCGCCGGGTTTACAACAATCGGTCTTGCGGGCGGCAACATAGAGAGCAGCGGAACAATGGACTTTTGTCAGCATTATAAACAGACGCTCAGTGAAATAGCAGAGCTTATTTTAGATTAAGGAGATACCGATGAACAAAGTACATATAGTACCCCATACTCACTGGGACAGGGAGTGGAGATATCCTATCTGGACAAACAGAAGTCTGCTTGCGGACTTTATGGATAATCTTTTAAGAGTGCTGAAAGAACAACCGACTTACAGTCAGTTTTTGCTTGACGGTCAAAGCGTTATAATAGAGGAC
>JAEEWM010000023.1 GCA_016287385.1 Clostridiaceae bacterium
ATAACTTCGCCGGTCGCGAGTTTTGCTCCGCAGCCGAGGCAGTAGGTATCGCCGGTATAGCCCGCTTCGGTGCAGGTAGCGTCCGCCTTGCCGCGCACCTCTGTACCGCCCTCGTGGTTGGTCGGATCGAGCGCGAGCGGTGTATCATCGCCTTCAAGCACTTCGCCGCAGTCGGTGCAGACCGTGTATTCGGCGTGACCCCGCGTCTTACAGGTAGAAGCGACCGCTTCTACAACGGCTGTATTTTCATGGGTGCAGGAAGTCGTGTAGAATACCGGGTGCGTATCGCCCTGTTCAAATATCGGCTCTTCGGCGTCGCCGTTTAAGAGGTCTGTTACGGTGCCGTCGGCAAACTCTTCGGAAGTAGCGGGCGTGCCGTATTCATTACCCGCGGACTCGGCAGTGTTTTTATCGGAATCATAATATGTATTCGTGCAGTTAAGTACGCCGCCGGCATAGTGATGGATAACAGGACCTGCCATACCGTTAGCTCTCGGTGTAGGTGCGGTTCCCGCAAAGAAGCAGTTTTTAAGGTTAACAGTACCAGTGTTAAGGAATCCTATAAGACCGCCTGCGGTATATAAATGGGAAAATGACTCGTCAATCGCACCTTTACCGGTAACGGTCGCGTCACAATAAGAATTTGTGATATTAGCCGTAAAATTACCGTTTACCGAACCGATAAGACCGCCGCTTCTGCCAAAGCCGTCAATCGTACCGGAAACAGCACAGCGGTCAATATTTAATATTCCGGTAACACTGCACACAAGACCGGCGGCGGACATATAGTTCTGATCGTTGATAGAATATCCGCCCGCGCCGTTTGAAACAAGATTATTTAAAGCGTAAACCGTTCCGTCAAAAGTGCAGTTTTTAATTGTAACGCCGGTTGCCACGCCTATCAGACCCGCGACGGCAACTTTAGCGGCCGCAGCGGTCACGTTGCCTTTAACATTAAGGTTTTTAACGGAAGCGTTATGACAAGCGCCGAAGAAACCGATACCGTTAGCAGAAGCGGAACTGATGTTAAGACCGCTTATTGTATGACCGTCGCCGTCAAATATACCTCTGAAATACGCAGAGGTGTTGCCTATAGGCTCAACCGGTTCGGTGTTAAGGTCGATATCGGAAACAACTTTGATATATTTGCCGGAATAGTCGTTGCCTCCGTTTACCTGCGCGTTAAAGTACGCAAGGTCAGCGCCGTTTGCAATTATATAGGGTAATTCCTCCGTTCCCTCACCGTCTATGGATTCGGAAACCGTGCCGTCCCAGGCATAGGGATTGTAAACCGGGATAACCTGTTCTTCCAAGACATAGCCGCAAACGGTGCACTCTTTGTGCTTTAAGCCGGTGGCTTCTTCCGTTGCAGGCGTATCAATTATCCAATCACTTTCGGTGTGCGCGGCAACGTCAAATTTCTCGCCGCAGTCATTGCATGCGTGCCAGTGATTTGTTTTATCGGTAGTCCACTCTGCCGCAACGTCGGTATGCTCACACTTATTTACATAGAATACGGGATAGAATTCTCCCTGCTCGAATACCGGCTCTTCAGGATTGGTGTTAAGAAGAGCTAAAACCGTACCGTCAGCAAACTCTTCGGAAGTAGCGGGCGTACCATATTCATTACCTGCCGACTCGGAAGTGTTTTTATCGGAATCATAATATGTATTCGTGCAGTTAAGTACGCCACCGGCATAGTGATGGATAACAGGACCTGCCATACCGTTTGGTCTTGCCTTAGCAGCGGTTCCCGCAAAGAAGCAGTTTGTAAGGTTAACAGTACCGGTGTTAAGGAAACCGACAAGACCGCCTGAGGTATATAAATTGGAAAGTGACTCGTCAACCGCACCTTTACCGGTTACGGTTGCAGCACAGTAAGAATTTGTAACATTGGCCGTAAAATTACCGTTTACAGCAGCGATAAGACCGCCGCATCTGCCGAAGCCGTCAACCGTTCCTGAAACAGCACAGTGGTCAACGCTCAGATAGCCCGTAACGTTGCACACAAGACCGCCGGCGGAAAGATTGTTCTGCTCATTGACAGAGTATCCGCCCGAACCGTTTGAAACGAGATTATTTGCAGAATAAACCGTTCCGTCAAAAGTACAGTTTTTAATTGTAACGCCGGTTGCCACGCCCATAAAGCCCGCTACGGCAACCTTTGAAATTGTCGCGGTTACGTTACCTTGAACGTTAATGTTTTTAACGGTAGCATTATGGCAAGCGCCGAAGAAAGCGATACCGCCGCTTGAATCGGAACTGATATTAAGTCCGCTTACGGTATGGTTGTCACCGTCAAAATTGCCTCTGAAATACGCGGAGGTGTTTCCGATAGGCGTAAATGCGATATTGTTTAAATCAATATCATCGGTCACTTTTACGTATTTGCCCGAATAATCGTTGCCGCCGTTTACCTGTGCCGCGAAATAGGCAAGATCAGCCGCCGAAGCTATAAGATACGGCGCTTCCTCCGTACCCTCGCCGGCAAGTGAGGCGGACACGCTGCTGCCGTCCCAAGTGTCCGCAAAAGTGACCGCCGGAAGTGCCAGCATCGCCGCAAGCATACATACGGCGATTACTACCGCAAGCAGCTTTTCAAAATTCTTTTTCATAGACAATTCCTCCGTTACTGATATTAGAATACTTTGTGCAAGATACACAATTGCATATCACATTACAGATAAATTATAATGTTATAGCACAAACCATAACCATTGTATAATCGCCGAAAAGTTATGCAAAATCAACGGAAAACTAATATTTTGTTTTAGCGTGAAAGGTATGTCAAATCTCACTTCAAACGCTGATACTCACTATAAGCTCATCACACCCGCCCGCGGCAATAATATGGCTGCCGCCCGGAATATTAAGACCGTTTACTGCGCCCGCCTGCGGCTCAACGCAAAGAAAGCCGCTGTTTGAGCCCGCGTTATAAAGTACAAAATGGTCAAACTGTTCGGATACGGTATAACGGTACTTACCGATGATCGCAGTATCTCCGTTTGATTTATAATATCCCGATATTGCCTTTCCGCGCGGATCGCAACCCGAAATGTATTTCTCTTCATCGGCGTTAAGCCGTATATATCTGCCGGTGGGAATATGGTGGGAGTCCTTTTCCTGCGCAAGTGAAATCGGGACGCGGAAACTGTCCGGCTCACAAAAAGAGGTGTGAAGCGCAAATGTATAAGGCATATCGGTATTTGCACGGTTTTTAACAGTAAAAATTTCTTTAATACCGGCGTCCGTAAGTATGTATTCCGCCGTTAAGGAAAAGGCAACCGGATATATTTCGCCGTTATTATCATACCGCAAAACCGCCCGGTCACTTTTAATATCGACAACGGCAAACTCCCGGCGATATAAAAGCCCGTGCAGATTTGCGTTATTAACCTCATCGGTTATTGCCAATTCGTAATTTGCGCCGCAAAAAGAAAATTTTCCGCCCGCCGTACGGTTTGCTGGCAACAAAAGCGGACTGCCGTACACAAAAGGGTTATCTTCCCACTGCCGCTCGTTTTGAAGCGGATTTAACACGTTTTCACCGTCGTATGTCAGCTTTTCGATATTAGCACCGCGGCACGCGGAAATTTCCGCGTGCCACCGATTGTTGCAACTGTTTATTGAAATATTCTTTTCTTTCATCGCTTTATCCTGTCAAACGCAAATATTCTAAAATCGTAAGGGGCAAGCTCCCTCGCCTCTTCCATTGCGGTATTTGCCTCGCCCGCCCCCGCCTTGCCGTAACCGAGAAAAGCAAACGCTTTAAGAATATAACCGTCGGTAAGGTTATTCTTTTCAATGTTATATTCAAACGGCATCGGTGACGGTGAGCCGACTCCGTAATAGGTGCGCAAATCCTTATTGACAATAAAGTTATCGGCAACGCTCATCATTTCGTCCAATACTCTGCCAGCCTCGGTTTCATCGCCGAGTTTCTTCAGGGCAAGTGCGCGGAACAGTGATATTTCGGAAACAGCCGCCTTGTATACCGCCGCCTGATTAAAAGCCTCCTTCGCCTTACCGGCTTTGCCCTGTTTTTCATAAAGCACACCGAGATAATAGTAAATATGCGCCTCCTGATTAAAGAAGGTTTTTGCCTCGCCGTATGACTTTGGCATATTCACGCCGTCAAAGAAAATCTTTTCCGCCTCGGCAAAATTGCCGCTTTCCATTAACTCTTTACCGTAAAGAACGTGCATCCATGCGTGCTGCTTTGTGAGCTTGCCTTCCCCGCCCTCGTAAATATGAAAGCGCTTTGCTTTTGCCAAGCCGATAGCGGTCTTGAAATCGCCGGTTTGAGAAATGAGCGTAAGCTTATCAAGGTAGCAGTCGTCGCGCTCGGCTAAAAGCCCGGGATATTTATCGTAAACCGCCAGACGCTCCTTTGGCGTATAGTTCATATTTTTAAGCAACTGCTCATATTCAAGCAACAGCCGCGGGTCGTTTTTATAAAGCATTGCGTTTTCGAGGCATTCCTTTGCTTTCTCGGGCTCGCCCGCCTTATCAAAATAGTATAAAGCGAGGTTACGCCATATCTTGCCGTGTTTCGCGTTTCTCTTAACGCCCTCTTTCCATATATTTGCGGCTTCGTCATAACGGAAGCGGTCGTAATAAAGCGAGCCGAGATAATAACAGGCGTTTGCGGCGGTTTTATCGTTGTCGATCGCATATTTAAGAACCGCGATATCCTCAAGGCGCGACGGGAAACAATAACCTGTTTCTGTTTTTTCGGCGACGGATATGTATGAAACGTTATTGAGGCAATAGGCCTTATAATACTCGATAAGCGGATGTTTACCGTTATAAAAAGCAAGTGTGTAAACCGCGTCGTCTAAAAAGCCGGCCTTAATATAATCGTTTGCCACGTCAATAAGATTTTCGGCTTTCTCGGCAAACTGTGATATTTCAGCGGTATTATCGGCAAAATGCGAGTATTCTGTTTTTGCGAACAAATCGAGCTTATCATCGTTTATGCACAGCTTCGCCTGTTTTTTTGCGGCTTCAGTATCAATTTTACGCAAGACAGCGGTTTTAAGGTTCTGCGCCTTTGTGTGACCCTTATTAAGGCCTATTGACTCATCCAGTTTTTCGAGAGCGGCTATATATTCGCCGTTTTTACAGTCGAGGCAGGCGAGTTCAAACAACGCGGCACTGCGGTGCGGGTAGTTCCACGCCGCTTTGTAAAGAATATCGTAAGCCGCCTTGTTTTCTCCAAGATAGGTAAGCGCCAACCCTTTAAGGTAAAACGCCTCGGTATCGGTCGGGTGCTCGTTGCGAAGCGTGAGACGCTTTATAGCGGTATCGCAATAATCGACGCATTTTTTGAATTCGCCGTTTTTAAGGCAAAGGCGCGCCATAGAAGTATTGCATCTTATATCACCGGCGTCACGGCGTATACCTTCAAGGTAATAATCCTCGGGCTTATAGTTATGCTGTTTGTACTGTTCAAGGTGCAGACCGTTTATATACAGTTCCTCTACCGTTTCGATTTCGCGCGGACGCTTTACCGGTTTTCTCGGCGTTATCGGCGTTTTCTGACCTCTGATATAAGGCGTATAGGAAACCAAAACTTTTCCCGCGTCGCTGATAAGTGAAACGGTAATATCGTTAAACTCCGTATCGCCTATATCGACGGTCTTCATATACGAAACGTCCGGCTTCATATCGCAGATTTCGCTGAACAGTATTTTATCTTTTGCGGCAACGCGCACGACGGCGTTTTTGAAAACTCCCGTAACGTTAAAGCCAAAGAACAAACCGTCATCACGTTTTTCCATATTAAGAGCCGCGTCAACAGTGGCGTTCTTTACTTCACCGATATCGCGGACAGGATACCAATACTGTTCAAACTCCCGCGTTTCATAGGGCGCTATCCAGGTAAAATCCGGCTGATTATCAGTATACACACCGGTCATCAGTTCAATATAGGGACCGTTTACGTCCGTAAGGTTGTTACACCACATATCGCCGAAATCGCCTATCCCCCAGTGCCACATTTTTTTGCCGGGAGAAATATGGTGATTCGCGACCGTGGCAATTCCCTTGTTAATACCCACGTCGTAGCCGGCGATAAAATCCATATCCGACTGACCTTGCGAGATAAGATACGATGACGGAACTTTTACGGCGCTGTAATGCGAAAGGTCGGTTCCTTCACCGAAATCGTAAGGACGGGCGGTCTTATATACGCCCTTTGCTATCGGCCATTCAAGAACGGCTCTGCGGTCGTGGTCGTTTACCCATTCGCAGTCGGGCGGAAAAACGGTTCTGTAATTATCGTTTACCGGCACCGCTAAATTCGCCCACCACATAAACACCTGCGGAAAAGCTGTACGGTTATAAACTCGCACCTTTGCCTTAATGTAACTTCTGCCGGGGTCAAGCGTGATACCCGCCATACCTTTCATACGGTTAAACGGTTCTACCTCGCCTGTCCAGACGGTTTTGCCGCCGTCGGTGTTTTCTTCAATTACCGCTTCAAGCGGCATAAATGTAGTCGGTCTGTGGTGTTGGGGCCAGTTAAACTCGATGCCGCCGGATATCCATGCGCCGGCAAGACCGACAAGCGCCGGCTTAATAACTTCGTTATAATAAATAAAATCGTGTTCTCCGACCTTATCATATCCGCGCAGAATTTTACCGCCGATTTCAGGCAAAACCTGCGTTTTAATATATTCGTTTTCAAGCGTGAAAACATCGTATTCGACATCTTTTTTCTCATCGGTTATCCCGTCCGAATACGGTATCGGATAAAGCCTGCCGCTTGCGCCCTGGTAGGGTTTGTTCTCAAAAAACATCGGCAAATCGTTTGCCTTTTTGGGAATGTACGTAGGAATTATCTGTTTGTCCTTTTTTGCGTTGACCTTGCTCACAGTAAACTCTCCTTATCAATACGAAAAATTTTCAGAAGCGTAAAACAGCATAATTATCTATAATGACTTTTAACATACCAGACGTATTTTTGACAGTGTAAAATAACTTAAAAATAATGTAAAATAGCCGAAAAACATAAATTTGCCGGTAAAAACGGCATTCGGAAACGCTTTTTTATTGAAAAAGCAAATTACTTATCATATAATATAACCGAAAACAATTATACGGGTGGTGTTTATGGTAACTTACGGTATTATCGGTGCGGGTTGGCGCGCGGATTTCTATGCAAGAATCGCCTTGCTGTGTCCTGAAAGCTTCGCCGCGTGCGGCATTTTTATAAGAAACCCTCAAAAGCGCAAAGAGTTTTCAGAAAAATACAACCTGCCGATTTTTGACAATTTAGACGATTTGCTCAAAACTGATTTTGATTTTATAGTATCCTGCGTAAATAAAGAATCAATAAACGATACCGCGCAAATGCTCGCAGATAAGGGTATCCCGGTTCTAACCGAAACCCCTGTTACACGCGATGATTTATCGGGTAAAATACAAGTTGCGGAGCAGTTTCATTTTATGCCCCGGAATCAGGCATACAAAGCGATTATAGATAGCGGAATTTTAGGCAAAGTACGGCAGGTACAGTTATCCTGCTGTCACGACTATCACGCCGCAAGTTTAATAAGATTCTTTCTCGATATAAAGGATGAAAAGCCGCATAAAACCGAAATCCGGCTGAACGATGAGCTCAACAGATATAACAGCCGCGCAGGACTTATTACCCCCACCGCGGTAACCTCCGGGCAGAAAATAGCCGTTCTTGATTTCGGCGAAAAAAGCGCGGTTTACGATTTTAATTATGAACAGTATTTTTCCGATATCAGGGCTTCAAGAACAGTTATCCGCGGCACAAACGGGGAAATAGTAAACGATACCGTTACGTATCTTAAAGACGGTCTGCCCCATTCTTTCAGCCTGAAGCGTGACTGCTTCGGTATCGGAGAAAACCTCGACGGTTTTTCACTGCGAAACATCACGGGTAACGGCGACATCCTGTACGCCAATCCTTTTGCCGGCGCCCGATTGTCCGACGAGGAAATCGCGATAGCGACCTGCCTTGTTAAAATGAAAGAATATGTAAACTCCGGCGAGGAGTTTTACAGCGTAAAAGACGCTTATACCGATTACAGTATGTTTTCTTGATATGTTTAAGACCGGCACGGTATGTGCCGGTCTTGTTTTTATCGGACATCAGACTATTTCTCTCAAAAGAGTTTTTGACAGTTGAAATGAAATTACGTTTTCTGCGCTCATCCGAGATTCCCCCGAGAAGCACAAAAATCACTGATACTTTTCTATTAACCCTTGCCATACCGAACGGGTAATGCTCTTGCCCTTTTCCGCTTTATATATACGGGTTTTACTGATATAATTGCTTGGCACAGTCCGTAATTCTCCGTTTTCATCCAAATTGATTTGGTACTCAACGCCCTTAACGGTTACGTATACGCTATCGTTCGGATAAACAAGTAATTCTTGCACCTTATCGCTTGGAAAATCCGAGACGTACGTATAACTACAAAGAATTTCAATATCTTTTTTGTCTGTTATTCTGATTTTTTCATCGGAACTGCGCTGATACTCCTTATACAAAAATTCAACTTTTTCGATATCGTCAATAGATTCCGCGCCTAAATCATACAAAAGATCACCTTCTGCAAAAACAGGCTTTTCACCGCAAGAACAACACACCGATATTAAAACAATAATTAATACAACATACCCTGCGATCTTTTTTGCCGGAATCATTTTATCCCCCATAAAATATGAACAAATATTTTTATATGCGGCCGCGATTAAGCAACCGGGACTTGACGTGTATCAAACGTCAGTTTTTCACTTTTTTTATCCGTATCAGTTTACACACCATATTGCCGAGTCCGTAGACCTTTGAATCAAGCCCTTTGTTCATGAGTCCCTCGCCGCTCATTGTATATGAACCGTCGACGCTGTAAAGCGCGTTGCTGTCGAGGCCGAAAAGCTTAATTGAAGGAAAACAGTAGGTAAAGGTCAGCTGAGGCGCAAAGAGGAAAACGAGTACCTCTTTGCCGTCAGACGAAACGAATTCACGGCAGTAACAGTTATCCTTATAAATCGAGCTTAACTGATACCCTTTTCCAAGCTGTACGGTATTACGCAGTTCTTTTGCCAGGGATATATATCCGGCTATTTCTTCTATTTCCTCCTTTGAAGATTTAACCAAATCAACCGAAAAACCGAGCGAACCGGTCATGCCGAGCAACGCCTTGAATTGCATCGGACATTCACGCCTGTTAAAGCCGCTGCCGCTCGCACTTATATGACCGGAGCCGCCGATATATCCGGGTGGGCAGACAAGCGACAACCCCTCCCGCATATATAAGGAATCCACCGGGTCGTGATTATCCGAATAGTTTATTCTGTCGCTGTATTTAAGCGTTTCAATATCGGCGCGAAGCCCTCCGGAAGCGCAGTTTTCAAAGAATACGTGCGGGTATTTGCGCTTGATATGCCCGAAAATTTCATAAAGATTCTGAACGTATTTTACCCATACCGTCTTCTGCTCATCCACGGGCACACCGGGGAAATTTGCCTGCGAAACGTATCTGTTCATATCCCACTTTATATATTCTATATTGTTGTTTTCAAGAAGCCCGTCAATAACGCCGATTATATAATCTTCCACCTCGTATAACGCAAGATTAAGATTAAGCTGTCCGCGGCTCTCCTCATACTCCCGGCTGCCGTAGTGCATTATCCATTCGGGATGCTCGCTGAATAAAGCGCTGTCTCTTGTGACCATTTCCGGCTCTATCCAAAGCCCGAACTTCATACCGAGTTCGTTTACGCGCGCTATCAGCGGCGCCAAGCCGTTCGGAAATTTGTTTTTGTCTACCTTCCAATCTCCCAAACCGCCGGAGCTGTCACTGGTGCGATTTTCCATCCAGCCGTCGTCAACAACGAAAATTTCAGCGCCGGTTTTCGCCGCAATTTCGGCTACGCTCATAAGCTTTTTCTCGTCAATATCAAACTTAAAGCAGGTCCAGCCGTTATAAATAATCGGTGACGGCTTATCTTTCCAGGCGGAAGGCAGGCGGCTGGCTTTAACGTAGCTTTGAAGCATTTCCGCCGCCGTGTTAAATCCGCCGCCGGAAAAGCCGAGCACAAACTCCGGCGTTATAAACACCTTTGCCGGTTTAAGTACCCAAGCAAAATCGTCGTCACTTATTCCGCCGGTAACGCGGACCTGGTCCATAGCGTCTTTTTCAACGGCGATTTTAGTATTACCGCTCCATGCAAGCGTACCGTACCATATTTCGCCGGTGCAATTATCCGCGCTGCCGTCGCTGATTGCAAAATACGGATAATTCTGCGAATTTGAAACACCGCCCAAGCTTTGGATAACCGTTTTTGCCCTGGTGATTTCGGTGTGCTGCAATTCGTATTCGTGGGTCCATTTACTGTCTAAAGACGTCAGATAATACTTATCGCCATAAGGTATGTTGACCGTTGCCGAAAACACTTTTTCAAGTATTATTTTCTCACTGCCGGTATTTCTGATAACACTGTTACGGACGATAATATCATACTCTTCAAAAACCTTATAATGTAAATCGACTTCAATGCCGTAGAATACGTCGGCAAGAGTGATTATCAAAGCACTGTCCTTTATATCGTGAGATTTATAGTTTAAGAATAAATCTCTTACGCCGTCGGCAAACTGCACCTTCAAAGTCGGCTCGCTGTAAAACATACCGCCGGCGCCGACGTATTCGCCGGCATAGCGTTCGTGAGACTGCTTGCCGCCGTCGTTATAGCCGTTTATATACCAATTAAACGGGCGGACAAAATCTTGTGCCCGGTCGATTTTTTTGCCCCAATAAAGACTCCTTAAAGTTCTTCGCGTTGTGGCTCCGGGGTATTTGGGAGTCTCCTCGTATACCGAAAACGCATATGTTGTCCGCTTTGTTTGTAAAACAAATATATTCTCTTCTTTTAAGTATTCGACCGACATAGTACCCCTCCTGCTGTTTCTACGGGTAACCGGCTTTTAATCGCTATCCTTCATTGTTGTATAGACCGCCACGGACCCGCAAGGAAGCATATCCTTAATAACCCCGCCCACGTTGCGAATCTTTTTGCTTGATGAAATAGGCGTTGCGTCGTTATCCCTGTACTGTTTTAAGCCCTCAAACAAATAACGGTAAAACGTTTTACCCTCAAATTCTTTTTCAAAGGATAATTCAAAAGGCATATCGAAAATATTTGAATTGACTACTAATACGGTGGTTTCCCCGTCTTTACTCTCACAGGCGGTGCAGCATAAACCGCTCTCGGAAAAATTATCACCGCGGTAGGTTTTCCCCGGCAGAATATGCGAAGCGACCGCTTGATAAGCGTAATAACTGTTATACGGTTTTTCCTCCTGCAAAGGATTAGGCACAAGCCCCCAGCAATGAAAACCGTCCTGCCAGTTATCGGGATTATTGCCTCTTGACCCGACCCAAAGTGTGTTTGTGAAGGTCCAATGCAAAACCGTTTTGTAACCGATATTCATAAATGCCGCCATACCCGCTATCATATGAACGGGATTCCACGGCGAAGCATTACGGGCTTCAAACCACGTATTGTTGCGGTCGGTCGCATTGTATTCGTCTATCCATACGTTTTGTGCGGCGATGCCGGTTTTCTGCCTTATATCGTCATTAACAATGGTCATCATATTTTCAAATTTAAGCGCCGTGTTTGTGTACTGTGATACGTATTTGTTGTAGTTGTGATACGACCACTCGTCGCCGTAAGGTTTCAGCGCCTCATACATCGGAGCAAACAGTTGCCATGTGGAATTCCACATTTCTGTTCCGAGCGCCACGTTGCCGAGAATAAACTTATACTTTTCCCGAACTCCCGCCTTTGTTAAAGAATCATGTACCGCGCCGATACACGATTTATACCTTTCAAGCAGCGCCTGCCCTTTTTCATCGCCGTAGCCGTTTATAAACCCGCTTCCGGGCTCGGAGAAAAAGGTAATATATTTTACCGCGTTAATGCCGCGGTCACAAAGCGCTTTCAGGTACTCTGTGACGAAGCGGGCAAAAATCTCACACTGCTTTTCAAAGCTTAACGCGGCAAGCTTAGCGTCGGCAAATACCGCGTCTTGATAATTCATCGAATTGCCCCACTCAAAATTAAGCAGGATATCAATACCGCGCGCCTCAATGCCATTAAGGGATCTAAGTATCGCCTCAAAACGTTTGCCGCTTAAATTCCAGCTTTCGTTTTCTTTTACATACCAATCCGAGCTGGCAAAAAGGGTTGTTCTCACTATCCGTACGCCAGACGCTTTAAGGCGGTCAAGCTCGGTCTCGGCTTGTTCTCCCGAATAATTCCTGCCAAACTCATCTTTAAGGTATATCCACGGATAATAAAGCGCGCCGAAGCCCAGAAAATCGGAATTTACCGGCGTTTTATTATAAAGCTTTAATTTAGCCGCTTTATTAGGCATAAACCATTTAATTATGGGTTCGGGAAGCTGCCTTCTTTCGATAAAGTATCTGCGATATAAACCCGACAGCGAAAAAAGAACCGTGTCACCGAAAATAGCCCGCTGCTTTCCGCCGTCGTCGGTGCCGATAAGGACAGGAGAAACCGAGAATTCATCGTTTATATGGATTTGTTTGAATCCTTTTATGATTACCGTACTGCTCTCATTGCCGGGCATTATCTGCGTTTGCAGTTCCATTGTGTTGAAAAGTCCGCAAAAGAAGCTGTTGACGCGAAATGTTTTATCGTTATTCTGTACCCTTGCGCCAAGTCCTTTATGCCTGAATTTCATTACAACGTCTATACTGTCAAAAGAATCGGAAGTAACCGAAAGGCTTGTGCTTTCAAACGCGATATATGATTCCTTTTCGCAAACGCCGATTTCGCTGATAGCTATCGTCGGCACATTTTTTAAGTCCCTGTGCCTGAAATTCATAATGCCGACGTAAACGTAACTTTCGGGAAGCGCGTCATAAAGGCATTCGAGTATATAGTCGCCGTTTACCGACACTTTAATTTCCATAAAGTCATCGGTCGGCTTACTGCAATCAACTTCAAACGCCTTAATTTCACTTTTACTGCTGAGTTCGTCGGGTTTGCCGAGCTCGGTAAACGGACCGGTACCGATAAGCGGACCTTCGTTTAACACGTTAAACTCGCCGGACGAGGCAAAAAAGCCGACCTTGACGTTATCGTCTATCGGAGTAATAACTTTCATCCTTAAAAAAAGCGTATAGCGCTTATAGCGGTCGATATTCTGCTTTTGAAAGGCTTTATTCACCGCTACTCCCGCCGCAAGGCCCGGTGTCCACAGCGCACATCTGCCCTCGCCGTACTCCTTTGTCGGCCCGGTCATATACGGCCAGGCGCCGAAGTTCAAAAGCCGTACGCACTGTTTGCCGTTTATCTCAACGACACCGTCATCGGGGGCATCGGTGTTAAACGTGTACTTGAATAATTGATTCATAAATTTTCCTCCGAGTTATCTGCTGCTTATAAGTGTATTTGTCTTAGCTCGTGAGCATTATATATCAGCAATTCGCCGATATCGAGCGGTTTTACATCACCGTTCGGCAGCCTTTTATACGTTGCCGGCGACATATACTTGTCTTTAAGCCCTATTACCGCCTTGCCGCCTTTAATCGGGGCGAAAATATAAAGCTTGAATTCATCGTAATTTTTCAGTTCAATATCGAAAACGTCTTTACCGCTTATCTTAAACGCGGTCTTTTCAAACCAATCGTATACGCAATAATCGACCTCTTCATCTATCAGCATATCCCTTGCCGATATTTGCGATGAAACGCCTTTTTCATCTTTATCGATGTTAAAGACGGCAAGTATACCGCTTTCTTCGTGGCTATTAAACAATTTGAACGCCTTGCCGCTTTCACGCGCATCTTCAAAAAGACAATCGGGCGACGGCCTTGCCGGAGTGGCAAGTCTGATTATTCTTCCGTCACTGAAAACCGTTGGCATAATAACATCTTTTTTGCTTCTGCCGAGTTTATCGCTCACATAGACGGGTCCGCCGCTCATGGCCTTGATAACGGAATTTTTTATACCCTGCGTATCGTCGGACCACCACATATCCCAGTCGCCGTAGTAAACGCTGCCCTGAACCGCAGAATTATACGCGCACTGCAAAATATGCCCCGAAAACCATTTTCTGTTCTCCGGCATAAAATCGCCGCTGAAACGGCAAACGGCGCTTTTTCTGTTCCAGAAGTTTTCGGTCGCCATACCCATACAGTTTATAAGCGCGCCGCCGAAATACTTATTATTCGCCTTTTCTATCGCATTATGAAGATTACTTGCCGCCTTGCCTATCGGCATTGCGAGCTTCGCGTACCAACGCAGGTGTGACTGATAATCAACCTTCATAAAATCAATGCCGCAACTGCTGTAAAACCCGTGCTGACGGTCATAGTATTCCTCTATAATATCACGCTCGTAGCGTGGTATCAGCTGTTGCTTAGTAGACCAGTAAAGATAATCGGCATATTCCCCGGCAAGGGGCGAATTCGGATTTATCCCGTGCCAGTAACCCGTTGCGGGATGCCAAAGCCCGACCTTCAGACCGTAGCCGTTTTTCAATTCTGTTACAACGCCCTTCAAGCCCTTTGGAAAACGGTCGGGCGCCGCCTCAAAACTGTTAAGCTCACGCGACTGCATAGTGGGTATATTGTTGTTCGGAACGTCGCCCCACATATCGTCAAGAATAAACCAGCGTACGGGTATGCCTTTTTCCTTAAACTCGCGCGCTTTGTTTATCAAATCAGAATGGGTGACCTCCATGTGAAAAGCGTCCCAACTGCACCAGCCGAGATAGTCAAACACTTGCGGATACTGCTTATCGGTTCTCATCAGCGGCTCTCTGCCGAGCAGGCAAAAAGTTTCTCTGTTTACGTTAAAGGGAAGCTCGTACGGGTCGCCGCCCTTACCCCAGGACAAGGCTACCGTATCGACACTGTTCGGCAAACAGTTGTTCCAGACATAGATATCAAAGCCGTCTTCAAAGCCTTTTACGGTTGAAACGAATTCCTTGTCACATACAGTTGTAAGGAAGAGATATTCGCTTTCTGTCTGTGCGAGAATTGCCTGAGTAAATTCAGGCAGCTCACATAATTTTCCGAAAAACGGGTGTACCCAAAATTCACTTTTGTTATAAGTCGCAAAAAAGCGTGAAACGCCTTTTATGCTCTTAATATGCAAACCTACGGCACATTCAAAATCAAAATGATTTCTTCCCGCCGTTTCACCGAGGTTTTGAGGGTCAAATTTTGCAATATATCTTAAATACTTTATATTGGCGCGGCACTCGATGACCGCCAAAAGCGTTATGCCCAAATTATCATCTGAAAACATAAGCGTATTATCTTTTTGCGCCTTAAAATCAAGAGGATAGCGATTGCCGTCATCCAACTCGGCAAAAGCTGTAATACCGTTTAATATGTCAAAGCTTTCTACCATACTGTCACCGTTCATCCATGAGCGTATAATTCACGCGGTACCCTGTGATTACCGGAAGCTCGCGCTTATAGACCCTCTTTATTTTTCCGCCGTGTCCGGATTCCAAAATCAAATTGTAGTCAAGTCTTTCCGACACGCCGAAAATCTTGCCGGCAAGTAAATAAACATCCGAATCTCTATTTTCAAAGAGAGCGTTTTCAGCTGTAATATCGCCTATACCGCAGGAGAATACGACCGCGAGCGTTTTACCCCCGTTTACGGTTTTTATTGCCGTACCGGGTCCTTCAACCTTAAAGCCGTAAAC
Organism: Clostridiaceae bacterium; assembly: GCA_016287385.1. Lineage (GTDB taxonomy): Bacteria > Bacillota > Clostridia > Oscillospirales > Acutalibacteraceae > UBA737. Next base: position 15,737 of record JAEEWM010000023.1, read on the forward strand.
AGTAAGATCCGAATTATCATTAAGAACTTCAATATCCGCGCGCTCCGGGTTGAGATTAAAAGCAGTAACCGTCTGCCCGTGAAATTCATAGGGTATCATTCGGCAGTATTCCGGCTCAAAGCCCTTTCTCGCAATAATGCAGTCGTTTGAATAAGTACCTACCGTACAAGCACAGTTATCCAGACAAACTCTGCTGCCCGGCACGGTGTTATAGTACATCGCGGCGGTCTGAGTATGCAAATCGCGCAAAACGAGGTCTCTAAGGGCAGCGTGACGAATGAATCGGAAATGACCGTAAAACTGCTCAAAAGTGTAAAGATGCTCCATAACAAGCGGCGTATTATGATCCTCGTTTATTACAAACAGCGCGTCCGCCTTACCGCTTATAAGGTTTTCACCCGCAAAAAAGTCACAAAACATAAAATCAATTCTGCTTACCGTAGCGGGTACGCTTATACTGCCGTTTACAAGATAGTGTCCACCTGAGAAAAGCACGGCTTTTTTCCCGCTGTCAAGAGCTTTTTGTATCGCCGAAGTCGAGTCGTGCTTACCGTCGCCAACCGCGCCGTAATCCTCAACTACGGCAAAGTCTTCCGCGTCAAGGTTGAATTTTTCGGTCGGAACATCGGCGCGCCTAAACTCTTCAATCTCGCCTATAAGTATATTGTTCGCATATACGCCGCGGGATTCGTAAACAGAGTACACCTCGTTTTTCGCCGGGACAGTGCTTAAACTGTTATCAAGTATCGCATAGCTGCCGTTTTCGCCGATAAACTCAATTTTTTTTGCGTCTTCTTCCCTAAAACCGCCGAAAACAGCCGAGCCGCGACCTGTGCGCACGGTGGCGCCCGATATATCCGAAAAGCGAAAACCTTCAAGCACGCAAACCGAAGTTTTATAGGCGTAAACGCCGGTATTAAAGCCGGTTACAGATATATTTCTGAATACGCCCTCGCTCCCCACCGCGAGCTGAATACCGGTATCGGCGCCGCCGCCTTTAAGTAAAACATTCTCAATCCTGCCTGAGTTGTTGGCGATAAAGCGAAGACCCACCGCACCGGAATTGCCGTTTCCGCAATCCACGGTAATATCTTCAAAAGTATTAAGCTGAGAAACGTTTGAGGTTTCATTTTCAAGGCAAGCGTCCGCATTCACGAAACTGATTACCGGTTTTCGGGAGCCATTTTCAAAGCCCGCGGAATTATCTTTGAGTTTTATTACCGTTTTCTCTCTGCTTTCACCCAGAAAATGTATACCGCGTGTCAATTCAAAACCGGGTTTTGAATCAAAAATGTTTTTAAGATTATTATGCGTATAAGTTACGGTATCACTTACCAAGTAGGTTCCCTCGGGAAAATAAATAATTCGCGCGTCGGGTACAAATTCAGGGAAAATAACGCGCACCTTTCTTTTCTCGATTCTTGACTCGAATCCGATATACACATCATTTTCCCCGAGAGAATACAGCCGCTTTTCGGTATCCCTGACACCGTTTATTTCACGGACCGTCACATCGTCGATTACGCGGCGTAAAATTGCCGTACAATCGACTTCACCCGTATTATCCGCATAATACGGGGCTTTAGTTACGTCAATTATATTTTTGAGATTTTCAGGATACTTCATGCACATGCTCTCCGACCCGCGAAACTTTTATATGTCAACTATACAACAAATCTCGCCCGCTTTCAACTTTATAAAGTAGGGTACGCTTTGGCACTTTTCGGGAGTTGTGTAAAGTTTGCCCTTTCCGGCGCCCAAACGCAATTCCTGCTCGTTAAATGTCCTGTTGACAAAAAATTCCGCAACGGTACCGTCGTCGGCAATAAAACGGCGATTCAAAATAACACGGTCGCTTATATTGTGCCCCTGTTTAGTTACAAAAGCCACGCTTTCAGCACAGTTTGCCGGTTCTGTTTTAAGAAGCTTACCGAAGAACAGATATTTTTTAGCGAAGCTCTTTCGCCAGCGGTTTGCGCTTTTAATAAACGACGTTAAGTGCTCACTTTCGGGAAAATCGTCACAAAACGGTGCGTTCCAGCCCCAGTTTATTCTTCCGCCTTCTCCCAAAGTAATCGAAAGGATGTCTCCCGCCAGGAACGAATATGCGGTGCGATAGAGCAAATTATCGGGCGCGGCGTCGAAATCGGTGGTCTTTTCAAGTTCGTTTTGATTGCCCATAAAATTGCAAACGTACTGATGATATACATAACTGTACGCGGGAACGGGTCTTCCCTGCCTGAGCGTTATAAACCAACGCAAATCATTGCATATAAGATATTTCATAAGCGGCTCGCACGCGGCAAGCTCGCAGCCGATAAGCATATTTTTGCCGATATTATCGATACCGCTTCTGATTTTTTCAAGCAAACTTATCATACTGTCGGTTATCCATCTGCCGGGCGCGGCGGGATGTCCGTGCTCCTTACTCCAGCAAAAATGAGCCATGCCGCCGATATTCTGGTCAAACGCCTGAAAGTAATCAACGTCCGCATTTGCGACTTTAAGCGTCTCTTTTACGGTGACGTCAACTGTTTTTTCACAATAAGGGCAGACCTCATATCCGCTTCTTACGAAAGAAAGCTCGGTAACCTTTATTTCTTCGCCCTCACTGTCACGGCAGGTCGCCTCACTCCAGTTTTCGCCGATATAACGGTCGGTTATATCGTAGGAGCTGTCCTTTACGCTTTTCGTGGTTATACCTATTCCGCTGGCGTAAAGCCCTATAAGATTATTGTTTTTATGTAATTCTTTTACCGTGCGTTCAAAATCGCCGAGGTCGCCGTGAGGCGGCCACACATAGGGGTTAGACCAGGGAGCGCTGCCCTCCCAGTGCATCATAAGCGCCATTACTCTGCTATCGAAGCTTTTCGAGTATTTATCGGCTACCGGAAGAATATTTGAATATGGATAGTAGCAGTTCTCCGCCATATCCTTATCACAATCCTTATCCGTTCTGCCGCGCACGGGATAAATCATAAAAACAGGCGAATCGTAAAGCCATTGCGGCAAATCTTTTCTGTCTGCGAGCTTTTCCGGTAAAGACATACCCGAAGTATAAAGCCACTCACGGTATATTTCCGCCGCGTCCTGCCAATCACCGCGAAAGTCTTTTAACACAACAGGATACGGCATTAAATAGCTTTTACAACCGCCGACGAAGTGGGTACATTCAAATCTGACAGTATCACTGTTTTCAAAATAGTATTCAAAATCCTTGAAATTGCAATCCTTATCGTGCGTACCGAAATACAGACCGTTCTTATCTGAATAAATTGCCATAAACTGCATTGAAACGCCGGCGGGTGCAAGCCCGGTATATCCCCCGCCGAACCTTTCTATGGCGTTCGAATAATACTCGTTATCATTGGCGCGCTCAACAAGCGTACCTTCAAGCGCCGGCCAGAAAATAGTGTCGTTTCCGCCGTCGCCTTTCAGTTTGCAGGGAATTCTCAGTATGGGAAACTTCACCGACTCGATAACGCAGTCGGTGTTATTATCGACGGATAACTTAAACGAAAGCCCGCCTTCTTCACTGCTTTTGAAAATTACTATCCGCCCGTCAAAAACGTCAGGGTTACGGAATACAAACTTACCGTTTGAAATTTCTTTAAGAGAAAACTGTTCTGATGTGAAGACCCGCCTTGTTCCGTTCGCATCCAAAACGGTCAGGTTGAACACTTCCCCGCCGTCTGTTATGAATCTGTCGGAACAAACATACTCTTTTAGATAACTCATAATAGAAAATTCCTCTGAAAATAACTGTTTTTATAAAATCGGGACAGATGGGAACAAACCCACCTGTCCCTTTAATCCGTCTTATTTCTTTGATGTGGTATAAACCGCTACCGCGCCGGCGGGTATTCTGTCGGCAAAGCCGCCGGTGACGTTTATAAGCGCACGGTCAACGCCGATAGGTTTAGCCGAGGTATCGCTTTCAAACGTTTCGGGGTCGTATAAGTGCCTGTACAAAACAGACTTTGAAAGCTTGCTTTCAAAATTCATTTTGAACTCGACGTCGTTAAGATTGCTGTTTACCACAAAAACCGTAATACTGCCGTCTTTATCGTATACGCAGGATGCCGCGAGCCCATCCGCACCACTTATATCGCAGTTATAAACCGCTTTGGCGTTATTGCAGTACCGTGAAATCATTGAAAAGGCGTAATAAGCGTTGTACGGCACCTGACTCTCCATAAGATTAGGCATAAGTCCGTCAAGCATAAGTCCGCTGTTAAACTCTCCGCCGGTTTGGGTGGAATTCGGCCAAAGGGTATTTATAAACGTCCAGATACCGGCTGTTTTGAAGCCGTTGTTCAGGAAAGCTAAAAGCGTGTTTCCGATTTGGGTAGCGGTATATGGCTCATCCTTGAGCGAATAAATAGCGCCGTATTGGTTGGTTAGTGACTTAAAATTGCCTTCCGAACCGTTGTGCGTGATATTAAACTCATCTATCCAGGTATCGTTTGACTCTATACCCATATATTCTTTAACGTCCGCGGCAAATGTTTCGGGGATTATCGCAAAATCCTCATAAGTCGCGCCCTTAGGATTGGAAAGCCGGTTGTAAAAATGATAGTCATATTCATCAATATAATCCTTAACCGGATCATACAAGGGCTTCAGCTGCTGCCAGGTGTAGAGATTTATATAATAGTACGTACTTTGGTTATTACCTACAAACTTATAATCTTTGCGTATTCCCGCGGCGGTAAAATCATCGTGAACGGTTTTTATAATCTTTGTGTATGCCGGTACGATTTTTGCCAGAAATACAGTCTCAAACTCCTCGGTACCGTACTGGCCGCCGAGTTGAGTTCTGTTTGCCGGCTCCGAAAAGAAGGTTATGTATTTAATGCAATTTATACCGTCTTCTTTGAGTTTTTGTGTGAAAGAGGTGCAGAAATTACCGTACATAACGATTCTGTCATCCATTGTACCCGTTTTACTGAGAATGGAATCGTTAAAAATCGTCATATTGTCGTTGCTGTCGGGCTGGATAGCTCCGCCCCACTCAAAATTGAGCAGAACGTCTATTCCGCGTTTATCAATTTCCTTAAAGAACTTTAAGAGTCCGTCATAGTGCTCTCCGCTGTAACTCCATACCCCGGTATTCTTGTTATACCACTCGGAGCGGGCGTAAATCATCGTTCTTATCCAGGTAACTCCGCTTTCGGTAAGACGGTTAAGCTCGATTTGCCGTTGCTCCTCGGTGTAATTTCTGCCCGCGTCGTCGTTCCAGTATATCCACGGATAGTATATCGCGCCGAAGCCCATAAATTTATTGTTTACCGAGGTCTTGTTTTCAATGGTTAAGATTTGCGGGGTATCAAAATCTTCAAAGTCTTCTTCATCGATAAAATCGATAGTAGAATCATCCGGCTCGATATCAATGTCTTCTATTATCTCGTCGGGATTGTCGATTTCCTCTTCGGTAAGTATAATCAAGCCCTTTTTCTTGGCCTTTTTAGGCGAATCGTTGCCGTAATACTCAATTAAATACCATACCACTCCGCCTGTGGCGATAAGCAACGCCAGAACAGAGGAAAGAATTATAATAAGCCATTTCTTTTTCTTGTTCTTTTCTTCTGACATTACAATCCCCCCTATTTAATCAAATCGTATATGCTCTTGCCGCTCGGCACGGTGATTACTTTTTCTTTTCCGGTGGAATTATCAACGACCGATACCTTATCGTTCTCATTTTTCGGGTAGTAGTTTTTGTTCTTTTCCCAACCGGTTTTGTTAGTCAGCGTTATTTCGTCAAAATCAACCGTGCCTTTCACGCTTTCGAGCACGAGATAAAGCGTTGTTCCCGATTTCATCGTATTGCGGAAGTAAATACCGTACCGCACCGCTTTACCCGTTCCGCTTCCCGCGATAAGGAATTTTTGGGTCGGCTCGTCAATATCGCCGAGCGGAGCGCCGTACGGTGCATCAGACAGATACACTTTATAAGCGGAGCCGTTTGCGCCTCTGACGCTTATACCGAAGGTGTAAAACTTGTTTTTTACAAGGTTTACAGGCACCGAAACCTTTGAGCCGCCGGATACGCGCAAAAACTTCCTGCCGAACATTGCGTCATACGCGCCCGCGGTCTTTACCGAAACACCGGCGGGCAGATTTGCCCAAACGCCGGTCATCGCGTTTTCAAAGCTCGGGTTTTCTATGAAATTATAAAGGTGTTCGCCGTAATTCTTTTTAAGCGATTCATCAAGCAAATCGGTAGCCGCGACAGCCGCCATCGGCACATATCCCGCGGGAACCGCCGACTGCACAACCTTAAAGTTATCAAGAGCTACACAACGGGTTGAGTATTCCTCTTTATTCTTACCGATAAACTGCGGCGAATAGATGCCGAAGAAGAGCGAATTTGCCGAGAATGAATATTCGCCGCAAAACTCAAGTATTTCTTCGCCGGAAATCTCGATTTTATACGTGGTGTAACCGGTTTTCTTATCGAGCTTCAATTTGACCGCCTTAATGGCAGTATCATAGGTGTTGCCGTCGGAATCCTGGAAAGCCAGCGTGCCCGAGGCGGCGTTCGGTCTGAACAGACCTATCTGAACGACCGCGTCCGGAACGGTTTTTATAACCTTTGCGTCAACCGTAAGGGTATAGAACAGTTCGGGGTCAATATCGGTTTTCGGGATATTTATGAACGTTGCACCGCCCATAAGACTAAAGCCGACGCCGTACTTACTTTCGTTTGCATATTCCGCCTGCGGTATATGAATCTTACTGTTGTTCCACGCGCCGTAGTTGAAAAGACGCGCGCCGATATAATAATAATCGGGGTCGTTCGTGCTTTTATCCGGATCGGTATTCTTGAAAAATCCGTCATCCGTATAACGCGCGGTATCGGCATCGTATTTTTCCACCGTACCGGGATGATCCTCAAAGGTGTATTCTTTAAGCGTCTTGTTAACTTTCTTTATGTATTTCGCGCCAAGCGTCGGATACGGTGCGGAATCGGTCTGCTCAAACACGGGGTTATCCGGGTCGGAGTTTATAAGCGCCAAAACCGTACCGTCGGCAAACTGCGCCGCGGTTTTATATGTGCCGAATTCCTGACCGTCGATTTCAACTTGTTTATCGCCGATATAATAAACGTTTTTGCAGGCAAGCGTTCCTGTATGATAATGGTTTATGATAGGACCGCACATACCGGCAGCCCTTGCCTCGGGAGCGGTGCCGGTAAAGAAACAGTTTTCAAGCGTTATCGAGCCGTTTGCCAAAAAGCCCAAAAGTCCGCCCGAGGTAGTCGTACTTCTGTTTACCGCGGTAGCGTAACCCGAGCCCTCGCCGATTATGTTTGCGTCACAGTAAGAATTCAAAACACTTACGGTAAAGCCGCCGTTTACGGAGCCTACAAGTCCGCCTCCTCTGCCGAAGCCGTTAATAGTACCCGATACTGAACACTGGTCTATGCTGAGACCGCCCGCAACGTTTGAAACAAGTCCGCTGGCGCAAAGATAATTCCAACGGTTGCTGTCGTCCGGGAATACGCTCGTAACGGTGCCGTCAAACGAGCAGTGTCTGATAGCGGCGCCCGCCGCGATACCGGCAATACCCGCAACCGCTACCTTTGGCTCGGTGGCGGTAACGCTGCCTTTTACGTTCAGGTTTTCCACAACACCGGCGAGCGCGCCGAAAAAGCCTATACCGTTATTTTTATTCGATTCGATATTGATCCCGCTTACCGTGTAATTGTTACCGTTAAAATTGCCTCTGAAATACGCGGGGTTGTTGCCTATCGGCGTAAAGCTCAGTCCGTTCATATTGATATCGCCCGCAAGAGCTATGTATTTGCCGGAATAATCGACGCCGGCGTTTACCTGCTCTGAAAGGTAAGCGAGATCCGACCCGTTTTTGATAAGATACGGGTCTTTGCTTGTTCCCGCGCCTTCAAGCGAATCGGAGACCGTGCCGTCCCAACCGCCGTAGGCAAAGGTACCGGTATCGGTTACTTTACCGCATACGGTACATTCTCTGTGCGTTGTGCCGTCAGTTTCCGGCGTGGCGTAAGTGTCTACTATAAAACTACCCGGGGTATGCGCGCCTTTATCGACCTTCCTGCCGCAAATGTTGCATTTGTGCCAGTGATTGTTATCGTCAAACAGCCACTCTTCGGTCACATCGGCGTGGGAGCAATCGTCAATAGCGAAAACGGGATACGCCTCGCCCTGAACAAATACTATATCGTCATCATCGTTAAGTAAATCGGTAACCGTGCCGTTTGCAAACTCGGCAGCGGTCTTAAAGGTCCCGAATTCATTTGACCCGCTTTCCGCCTTGGCGTTACCTATGTAAAATGTATTAACGCAGGTAAAAGTTCCGCCCGCGTAGTGATTTATTATGGGTCCGCCCATACCGCTTGACCTTGCAGGCGCTGCCGTACCGGCGAAGAAACAGTTTGTAGAAACGATCGTTCCTGTATTGAGAAAGCCGAAAAGACCGCCGGCTGTAAGATAGCCCGAAAGCGAATCATCAAGCGCGCCTTTTCCGGTAACGTTCGCGTCGCAATAAGAATTTGTCACCGCGAGACTGAACGGACCGTTAACAGAACCGACAAGGCCGCCGCTTCTGCCGAAACCGTCTATCACGCCGGAAACGCAACAGTGATTAACTGTCGTATTACCCTCCACCCTGCACACAAGGCCGGAGGCGGAAGAATAGTTCTGTTCATTAGTGGACCAACCGCCCGCACCGTTTGATATAAGCGTGTTTAAGGCGCGAACCGTACCGTCAAACACACAGTTTGTGATACTGACTGTGCCCGCGGCTACGCCTATAAGCCCTGCAACCGCAACTACCGAAACGGTCGCTCTGACGCTGCCCTTTACGGTAATATTTTTAACTGTGGAATTATGTACGGCGCCGAAAAAACCGATGCCTCTATCTGATGAAGAACTGATATTAAGTCCTGAAACCGTGTGCTTATCGCCGTCAAAATTACCTCTGAAATAAGCACCCGTATTGCCTATCGGAGAAAAACTCAAATCATTTAAGTCAATATCGGCGGTAAGCTTCAAATATTTACCGGTATAATCATTACCGCCGTTTACGGAACCCGCAAAATAGGCGAGGTCCGCGCCGGTTTTTATAAGGTACGGTTCTTCCGCCGTGCCGCTTCCTTCAAGGGATGAGGAAGCGGAACCGTCCCACACGTCGCCGGAAACGACTGTGGGCAGCCCCAAAAGCAACGATGTTGATAAAACCGCAAGAGCAACAAGTATGCTTATTATTCGCTTTTTATTAGTCATATTCATCACCTCGAAGAATCAGGAAATCTTGTGTCAGGAATTGACGGAGGTATAAATCGCGACCGCGCCCGCGGGCAGTGTATCGGTGAGCGAAGAAGTCACACCCGTAAACGCTTTATCAAAGCCGATAATGTCGGCGCGTGCGGAAGTTGTATTGACCGAGGGATTGTAAACGTGGCGATAAAGCGTGGCGCCGCCAAGCGAGCTGTTAAAGTCTACCTTTACCGCTTTATTCTGATAATTGAGGTTTACAACCATTAAATACTTTTCGGTGCCGCTCGCGTTTGTACCGTAAACCGTAATACAGCCGTCCGCCCGGGTGCCGGCGTAAATCTTAGCGCACCTGTTCATATACTTTGTTATGAGCGAGAAAGCGTAATACCTGTCGTAAGGAACGGTATCGCCCGAAAGGGCGTTCGGCATAAGGCCGAACATATTGTCGCTGCTCAAATTGCTGAAAGTCCATACATAAGCGCCTTTATAGCCCTTATTCATAAGAAGCGCGAGGTATTCGGCAAGCTGGGTCGCCTCAAACGGGCTTGCAAGCGCCTTGTTGTTTTCCGCCGCGCTGACGCCGGATTTTACCGACACCTCATCCATCATAATACTGTTGACGTTTACCGAGGTAGTGGCAAGACCGTCGCTTGTTATATTATCAATAGCGGTCTTATTGGCGGAATAATTACTCAGCTTTGCGTTTGTAAACTTGCCGTAGTAGTGGTATGAGTAGGCATTGGAATTGCTCGAAACAGTCGATTTGCCGACCATTGTTCTGAACCACTTTTTACCCGAAAGGAAGCTGTAACCGCCCCAGGAGGTTATATTCCACCAGTCGTAGCCGGAGCTCGGGTCGTAAATCATACTGATATTGCCCGAAACTATCGAAACGTCGCTTCCCCTGCCGAGTGCGGCAAGCTGTGTTTTAACCGAATTCACGCACTGACCGTAGGTGGTAATGACGCTGTCAAAGTTAAGCTGTGCCGACTGGGATTTTGCCTCGGCGTTTGTGCTTCCCTTCCAACCGTTACCGGGTTCCGAGAAGAAAGTAATGCTCTTTACGTTGCTGCAGCCCGCGTCAAGGAAGAAATCGGTATAAGCCGCGCAAAGCTGTCCGTAAGCGGTTATCTGCTGACTGAGTGTAAGCGAGGTCTGGAAAGTAGTACCTGTCGGAAATACCGCGGTAAGGTTACCGTTTGAGAGCGACTGTATCGAATTACCCCAGCCGAAGTTTATCATTGCGTCAATGCCCCTGTCTTTAAGGGCGTTCAGCATTTCTACCCAGATATCGGTATACCAGTCGCCGCCGGCGGGAATTTTGGCGCATTTGTTAGTAAAATCGTAATGTCCCGACTGCAAAACCGAAAATATAATTCTTACTTTCTTAATACCCGACTGCTGCATTCTGTCAAGTTCCGTATACGCTCTCGCCTTTGCGGCGGCAACCGTTGCGCCGCCCTCGCGTATAGTATCGGTCCAGGGATACATTACCGCGCCGAAACCGCCGAATGAGGAATTAACAGCCGTGCCGTTTGAAACGGTAAGAGCCGTGGCGCCCGCGGCGCTGTCCGCCGTGGAGCAAAGCCCCAGACGCTGAGCCGTGTTATCGGCAAAATCCGTCCTCTCGGATGAATAAAGGATATCGTCATCCGCAAATTTTATGTAAGAACGAACCGTATAATCGGTCGTTGAAATATCTGACTTTGAAGTTATCTGCGCAACAAAATCAACATAAGATTTTGTCGTATCGAAAAGATTTGTGCTCAAAGGATCATCGGAAGAATAGCACACAGTTTTAACAATACCGTTAGAACCGGCGCCGGCATAGGTAATCTCGTTTGTGCCGAGCCGTGCGCTCGATGCGCGAAGAACGCCTATTTCGCTTACCCGCGTTCTCGTTCCGTCTTTTCTTAAAGTAATAACGCCTGTAGTTGTATTTCGCGAGCCGACCTTAAAATAAAGGCGGGATAAAAAGCGGATACCGTCAAACGTGCCGGTGTCAAAGGACTCGTCATTGCTTCTTACGGCACAGGCGACAACGTCAAAGTTCGCCGCGTCGTTTGTTTCGCTTACAAATTCAGCGTACAAATAAACGTTTGCCGCGGGCATTGTAAAGCGCATTTTGTAGCCGTTCAAATCGGCGGTGGTATTATCGTTTGCACGGTTTACAAGCGGCTTTGAAACGTATCCGTCCGCCTCGTACATATAAACCGGCGAACCCACCTTGGTAACGTAACCGGAAGCGGGTGTTACGGTAACGTAAACGGTATCGCCGTCTTCCGCCGTGGCGGAACTGACGGTTACCGTTCCGTTTGTCAAAGGCAAAACGGTTATTGTATATGATGTTGCAGCCGAAGCGCTTATCGGCAGCATAACGATAAACATTACAACTATTAAGAGGATTGAAGTAATACGTTTTTTCATTTTTACACCCTGTTATGAACACAAAATTTCAACGTGATTTTGCCATTTCAGGGCAGGCAACTTTGCCTGCCCTGAAAAAAACCGGTATTGAATCAACCGAAATCAGACCATACCGAAACCGGGATAAGTCCCGCTTCAAGGTCCATACTGCCGAGCGCGGCAATCTTTACGGCAATATAGTCATCTTCGTCTATGTCGCTGTCGCAGTCCATATCGGCAAGCGCAACGTCGCCGATAATCGCTATGGAGTTTATATGACGGAGCACTAAGAGCGCGTCGCCCACGGTAATAGCGCCGTCACGGTCAACGTCGCCCACAAGCACAAGTATCGGGGAATTTGCACCCTGCACCCATACCGTTTCAACTCTGCCCGCGTTAAGGAGATCTACTATTGTACCGTCCGTAAGCTCGCTTAAATCGGTTACAGCCTCGCCGAATGAGCCGTAGGTACCATCGGCTACGTAATAGCAATTTATAACGTTTGCAGTACCGGCGTTTTGACCGATAATGTATCCGCGAACGGTCCCCGCATGAGGACAATCGCCATAGTAGAAGCAGTTTTCAAGATTCAATGTGCCGTTTTGAACGACGCCTACAAGACCGCCGTGCTGCGAACCGTACTGATATGCTTCGCCATCCCCTGAAGGATCAGCCACCGCGTGATCAGTCGTGCTGTAACTGTCATAGATATAATTCTTACCGCTTGCCGTTGCCGCGGCTATAAGACCGCCGCTTCTTGAGAAAGCTTTTATTGTGCCGCCGGTGTAGCACCTTGTGATCACGTTGCCTGCACCCGCGTTGCCTATTAAGCTACCCGCGGAACCGCCGTTATTTGTAGTATTTGTGGCTTTAATGTAACCTTCAAAGCTGCAGTTTTCAAAGCTTGATTCCTGAGCGTAACCGGTAATGCCGCCCAACTGCCTTACGGCGCAAGCATAAGAATCTTTAATGTGGAGATTCTTAATGACGCCTCTGTACGTGCCGCCGAAGAAACCGGTACCGGTAGTAGCATCCGGGTAAGAGCAGTACATACCGTAAATTGAATGTCCCGCGCCGTCAAGATTACCGGCGAACGGTTTTGCCTGTGTACCTACCGGAGTCCAGTTGTTAGCGGGAGCCGTATCGCCCCAGGTCTCGTAATCCTCATAGTTTTCGTTGAGGATAAGGTCTGTAGTAAGCTTGAAGGAATAGCCCTCAAGGTTATAGTCGTTAAGAACAAATCTGTTAAGCGCCTGTATATCAGCCGCGCCGGTAAGAAGATAAGGATCGGCTTCTGTACCGCTGCCGTCATAATCAGGGTTTGCGAGTACAGGGTGCGGATCACCCGCATCAAAGTTGCCGCCGAGTGTTGTTGCCGCCGTTTCGGAAGCAAACCAAGCCGCGTTTTTATAAACGCCAAACTCCTGCCCGTTTACCTCGGCTTGCGAATCGGCAAGATAATAGACGTTAGTGCAGGTAAGGGTGCCGCCCGCTTTATGATTTATGATAGGACCTGCATAACCGTTTGCTCTTGCCGCGGGGAAGCTTCCCGCAAAGAAGCAGTTTGTAAGTGTCATTGTACCGGTATTAAGGAACCCTATAAGACCGCCCGCGGTATACAAATGGGAAAGCGAACTGTCAACCGGACCTTTACCGGTAACATTAGCGTCACAATAGCTGTTTTTAATACTAACCGTCAAACTGCCGTTTAAGGAGGCAACAAGACCGCCCGCACGGCCGAATGCGTCAACCGTGCCGGAAACCGAGCAACGGTTGATATAAACGTTGCCGCCCACGTCGCAGACAAGACCGCCGGCGGAAAGATTATTCTGCTCATTGGTAGAGTATCCGCCCGAACCGTTTGAAACAAGATTGTTTGATGCGTAAACCGTGCCGTCAAACGAGCAGTTTGTAAGATACATATTGTCCGCAGTTTTACCGACAAGACCGGCAACAGCACCCGTGCTCGTATTATTTCTGACGTTTCCGGTCACCTTAAGATTTTTAATCGTATTACCGCCGGTAGCTCCGAAGAAGCCGATGCCCGCGGTATTGCTCATTGTGATGGTGACGTCGGATACCGTATGACCTTTACCGTCAAAATTACCCCTGAAGTACATATTGGTCGAACCGATAGGGGTGAAATTTGAAACCGTAGACATATCGAGATCGCTACCAAGCACAATATAATCATCACGGAAATTGTAAACGTTAAGTCCGCCGTAACCGCAGATATAGGAGAAATAGCGCAGGTCATAAGTGCCGTCTATTACATAGGGATCATCCTTTGTGCCAGTGCCCATATCGGCTACGCGAAGAGTGGGGTGCTTAACTGTAGCGTTACCTGCAATAAATGTAGTCGGGAAATTGCCCCAGATAACATATGCCATATCATCGGTCGATTTACCTGTTCCGTCATCAGCCGCGGCAAATGAAGCACCGGAGCCAAGCAGGTTCTTTTGATTATCAAAATAAACACGGGTAAGATTAAGAGTACCGCCGGCTTTATGATTTATGATAGGACCGGCATAACCGGAAGAACGCTTAGAAGGCGCCTGACCCGCAAAGAAGCAGTTGACCATATTAACCGTACCGTTCTGTAAGAAGCCCAAAATACCGCCGGCAGTTCCGCCGCTTTCAAACGTGGAAGTACCCGCCGAAGAGCCGGTAACGGTAGCATCGGAATAAGAATCTTTAATATTGAGTATATCGCTTGCGTTGTTTTCAAGACCGCCTACAAGACCGCCCGATCTGCCGTAAGTATCAACCGTGCCGGAAGTGTAAGAACAAATAATGTTTGTGCCCGACGTGCAAGCGGCGCTATAGCCTACAAGACCGCCGCAATAACCGCGGTTTGCGTTTGTATTCGCGGAACGGACAAGACCGGTAAACGAGCAATTATAAATTGTGATATTACCGGATGTATAACCCACAAGACCGGCTACGTAGTTCGCCGCGTCAAGCGTGCATATAACCGAGCCTTCGAGGTGTAGATTCTTTATCCAGCCGTTATGAAGAGCGCCGAAGAAACCGGTGCCAGTTCCGAGAGCGTTTGAAACGTTAATGCCCGAAACGGTATGGTTTTTACCGTCAAACTGGCCGCGGAAATATGCGCTCGTACTACCGATAGGAGCAAAAGGCTGATTACCGAGGTCTATATCATTTTGAAGATAAATAACCTTGCCCGAATAATCGGTACCGCCGTTAACACTATCGGCAAAATACTTTAAGTCATCCGCGGATTTAATAAGATAGGGATCAGCCGCCGTGCCGGTGCCGGAAAGCGAGGCGGAAGCGCTGCTGCCGTCCCAAACGCTTGTCGCCGCCGTAGAGGGCACAGCCATCATAACAACGAACATGCAGAGGGTAACTACTATCGCAAGCAGTCTTTCAGTTTTTGTTCTCATAAAATAATTCCTCCAATTACAATAGTATTTCAAGGGAATTCGTGAAGGGTATAACATCCCCCACACTTTTACGTATAGATTATACAATTTACATATTAAATAAGACCATTGTTAAATCGCCGAAAACTTATGCAAAATCAACGAAAAAAATATCAAACGCACGGGCGATTCACTAATCGCCCGTGCGGCATAAAATAATTTGAACGCCGGCGGAAATGATCCGCCGGCGCTTATAATATTTATTCTACCTTAAGAACCGATTTATTTACGCGTTTTACGGCGTTATCAACCTGGTTTTCGATTTTTGCAAACGCGGTTGACATCTGCTTTGAGGTAAGCAGCGCGGTTCTTACCTGCCCTTCGGCGGTATCGCTGACGTATTTGAGGAGCGAAGACGAGAATTCCATGGTTTTGGGCATCTTCTGCGAAACGTAGACCGCGGTTTCCCAAACGTTGGCGTTGACCGCCTCTGATTTCTCGTACGGGTTGTAGTTTTCGTTATCAAGCAGATAGCGCAGGAAATACGCGGCGCCCACCTGGTTTTTAGCGCCCTTTGCGATAGCATAGACTCTGAAATCGCAGGGAGCGTTTGTAACGCCTTTAAGTCCCGGTACGGGAACAGCGTCTACCTCAAAGGTTGCCCAGCCGGCGATACTGTTCTTATTGTAGCAGTTGTAAATCGTATTGATGAACATTACGTCCTTCTGAGCAAGGAAATTGTTTTGATTGTACTCTTCAAGATATCCTTCGGTATTCAGGAATTTGCTTATCCACTCCCAGGATTTCCTCAAATCGGCGTTTGAAAGATTTGAAGTGAATTTCGTGCCGTTAAAGGTAATGAGATCCTGACCGGAAGCCAAAGCAAAATCATACTGCGAAATATAGGTAAGCGGCATATAACCCTTATCTTTTATCACAGTGCAAAGGTCATAAAGCGCCTCTAAATTCCACTTGCCGGCTTTCCAGAGAGCACGCGGCGATTTAATGGCGTAATCGGCGCCAAGTATCTTTTTGAGCAGCGGAACGTTTATCATAAGCATACGCGCGTCGTGATAAATCGACTTTTTGGAATTTACGCCGTAGTAGCTGCCGCGTATTTTGCCGCCGCTCATACTGTCATAATCCCAGAAATCGTCCTCAAGCTTGAAGGTGTACTTATCAAGCGGCTCGCAAAGTGAAATAAGCGCATTTGGGTATGCCACACGCTCGCCGTTGATGATATCGGGCGCGTTGCCCGCCGCAACCCGGTTCGCAACGGTTTCACCGTAACTGCCGTACTCAGCGTAAGTAAGTTTGACTTTTATGCCGGTTTTCTGCTCAAAGCCCTTTACGATAGCTTTATCGTTTTCGGTTATCTGACGGCACATAAGGTATTCAACTGTGGTACCCTTTACGCTTGCCGGTATATCGGAAAACGGGTCGGCGGCAAACCTGGTCGTCTTGGTCGCGGTCGCGTTTACAGGCGTTGAGGTCGTAGGCGTCGACGTATCCGCATTGGAATCAACGTCGGTGTCTTCCCCGGAAGACGTATTGCCGGTCTTTTGAACAACGCCCTTTGCAAGATACTTGCCCGCCGCAAATTCGGGCGCGGTATCGCCGGACAGCTTAACGGGGTTGCCGTCGGCGTCCATTTCATAATACGCGGTCCAGTTGGTATCCCAGTCATCAGGTTTGTTGTTTAATACCGTAAACTGACCCGACTCGCCGGAATCCTCGGTGTCGGACGAGCTTTTTTTGCCGCATCCGGCAAATGCAAAGCAAAGCGTAAACACCAACACCAATGCCAAAATTTTCTTGAACATAGATTTCACCTTTCTTTTAGAAAAACTTTTATTTAATTGCAGATTAGCCTACAATACCTACCTTGTCAATACTCTTGATAAACCTGCGCTGTAAAACGAGATAAATAACCAGCACCGGCGCTATAAACACAAGCGCACCCGCCATACGAACGCCGTTTACAAGCTTTGTATCCCCCGCTATGATTTTAAGCATGACCGAAAGCGGGCGGTTATCTTCAAGCAAAAACATATTCGTAATATAATATTCGTTCCAATGCCAAACGAGCGAGAAAACCGTAACCGTTATTATCGCAACCGTTGACGACGGTATTATAACCCGGATAAACGCGGTAAAGGGATTTGCGCCGTCGACGTACGCCGCCTCTTCAAACTCCCTGGGCAGACCTTTGAAAAACTGGCGGTAAATGAATATA
>JAEEWM010000024.1 GCA_016287385.1 Clostridiaceae bacterium
ACCGACCCGGATCAAGCTATTTCCGGTCTTAGCAGCTTCATTCTTAGTGGTTTGATGGAAGCCCATAAGGAAAAGGCTTATCTCACAACCACTGGCTATAACCGAAATATGATGCGGTTTTCTCAGGCAGAATAAAGCACAGGACCGGGTGCTGGCAAATTCCGGTTTGCAAAGATAGTATCAGCAGATTCAAGCAACCGCGCGTTGCTTGCGTAATTGTTGTTTTACGGGTAAAATGAACTGCGGGAGGAATCAGGATGAAAACCAATGAAATTATATATGAACTCAGGACCAAAAACGGTCTTTCGCAAGATGAATTAGCCGCAAAGGTGTTTGTTACCCGTCAGGCGGTATCGCGTTGGGAAACGGGTGAAACGGTACCCAATACCGAAACGCTTAAACTGCTTTCAAATCTGTTTAATGTTTCAATTAACACACTGCTCGGCTCTCCGCAGAAACTTATCTGCCAGTGTTGCGGAATGCCACTCAGCGACGGGATAATCGGCAGAAATAAAGACGGCACACTAAACGAAGAATACTGTAAATGGTGTTATGCCGACGGAACATATACATATAGCGATATGGACGATTTAATTGAGGTATGTATTCCGCATATGGCGTCGCAGGGCTTTACGGAAGAGCAAACGCGCGACTATATGAAACAACTGCTGCCGACTCTTAATTACTGGAAAAAATACGAGCAACTGGGCGATAACGGCGAGTTTGAGGAGTTCAAGCGTAAGTTGATCGAAGAAATCAATAGCCTGCATATCGAAGGTATGCCGAAACTCGAAAAGCTTAACGCCCTTGTAGGCGGTTATGTAAATCTCGAATATACCCTGCCGGGCGGCGCGAAGGTTAAATTCTTAAATGACAACACCACCTATCTCGGAAATCAACTTGAATCGGAAATAGTAGAGGGACTTTGCTTCGGCGTTCTCGCGAATATGGATTTTATACTTGTTTGCACCTATGAGGAGGAAGGCAAAAATCCCGAACTTATACTCTATAAGAAACGATAAGCATCAGTCGCTTAAAACATAGCAAAGCGGAGCCAGTGGCTCCGCTTTTGTGTTTTATGCCGGTTCGGTCGGCGGTTCTGAAAATTAATACCGTACCGCGTTTAAGAACAAAAGTTTATACCGCGCCGCTGTCGATAAGCCGGAGCATTGTTTCGGCAAAGCGTTTATCGAATTGCGTTCCCATTCCGTTTATCAGTTCGCTTCTGACCTGCTCCGCCGAGAGGGCGGCGCGATAGCTTCTTGTTGAAGTCATGGCGTCGTAAGCGTCGGCAACGGCGATTATGCGGGCGATTTCGGGAATCTGTTCCCCCGAAAGTCCGTCGGGATATCCTTTTCCGTCATAACGCTCATGGTGGCAGCGCGCGCCTACGCCTAAATACGGCGAATGCTTTATGCCGGATAATATACGTTCACCCAAAACGGGGTGCTGTTTGATTTGTTCATATTCATTGTCGTTGAGACTTCCGCGCTTGTTGAGGACGTTGTTGCGAATGCCTATTTTTCCGACGTCGTGCAGAAGTCCCGCAAAATAAATATGGTTGCATTCGTCGTCGGAGAAGCCGCACTCCTTTGCTATCCGCCTTGAAATGACCGCCACTCTCGCGGAGTGTCCGCGGGTGTTTTTATCTTTGGCGTCAATGGCGTTGGCAAGCGCCTCGGTCGTTTCAAAAAGCATTGCCGACTCTCTTCGCCGCGCTTTTTTGTAGAACTCGATCTCATTTACACGCGCCTGCTCGACCTCTTCGCCGAGAGAGCAGACAACGTAAATATAGAGGATTATTACGACAATAACCATCGTCATACTGATAAGCGACAACCCGTAGAAAAAATACTGTAATACCGCGGCGATCGTGGGAAGCAGGTTGCCGACGGCAAGCAGTAAAACAAGATTCCGTTTGAGCTTTCGGCGGTACTGTATAATGACCGATTCCTGCAGAAAAACGATAAAGAAGGGGAAAATATAACTTAAAAAATTGGCGGAAGACCGTTGGTACTGGTTTTGAGAGTCAAAGGTATAGTATAACCCCGAAAACTGGGAAACTATAAGGAGTAAAACGCCTAAGGCAAATATGATGTCGCAAATCAAAAGTCGTTTAGGCGGGCGTTCAAGATGAATATCACTGCGGCATATATCCTTTATGAAATGTGTGACAAGATAGGGGATGAAAAGTATCAGCAAATAGCACATTCCGTTGCTCAGCCTTACGGTAAACGCCGCCTTAAAGCTTGTATTACCGCGATAAAGATAAGACAGTCTGTCAAAAATAAGAAGGAACATCGACGCCAGCTCCATTGATGTGAGAATTATCCTCTTTCTGTGTGACACAAACTTCGGCATCAGGGTCATAATCGCGAGAATGCCGCAGCAGCCGGACAAAAATGTCATCACATCAAGCTGGTGTATACGCAAAAAATTCATGGGGTCCTCCTTACCGCAGGGGTAGAAACCCGACTGTTCGGGTCTGATTAAATTCGTCAGTTATGATTATAACAATAATTCCTGTGTGTTGCAAGATAAAAACAACAAATTTTTACCTTTTTTGTGAAAATTTCAAAGTAAACCCGAGACGGTAAAAAGTCGGCGGGGGGAAGGGCGCAAAAGGCGGGCGCATATTTATCTTTGATATTGTCGCTTGTTGTGTTATAATCAGACAGGGACTTGGTACGGGAAGACCGTCCCTTTATATAAAACAGCCGTTAAATTCCGGAGCGGAGAGGTAAAAAAATGAACTACAAAGTAATTGACAAGGAAACGTACTACCGTAAGGGAGTGTTCCGTCACTTTTCGGAGGACTGCAAGTGCTCTGTTTCTATGACGGCGGGAATTGACGTCACAAAGCTTGCGGAGTATTCAAAAAAGACGGGAACGAAGTTTTATATCAACTTTTTGTATATTCTTTCCCGGGTCCTGAATTCCCGCGAGGATTACAGAATGGGGTATCTCTGGCAGACGGGCGAGCTTATCTGTTATGACGTGATAAATCCCACGCAGTACGTTTTTCACGAGGATACCGAAACATGTACGCCTGTATACACAAGGTATTTTGAGGACTATGAAAAGTTTTACGGCGGCGCTCTGCGCGATGTGGAAGAAGCAAAGAAGACGCGGGAGTACGGGCTTGACGCGGAAAATCATCCGAACTGGTTTGACGCGTCGTTTATACCGTGGATTTCTTACGATTCGCTTAACATCGAACTGCCCGACGGCTATTTGTATTTTGCGCCGATCGTCAACTGGGGAAAGTACAGAGAAGAAAACGGAAGGCTTGTTATGCCGGTGAGCGTGCGCCTTAACCACGCGATAGCGGACGGATACCTTGTCGCAAACGTGTTCCGTCTTTTAGAGCGGGAAATCGAGTCGTTTGTCAGTGCCGGCAGGGGTTGATTTTCCGTATAGGGCGGAAGCCCTGACCTTTGTGTTTATTTGCGCGGCGTATTGCCGCAGAATTACGGCAAAGCGGAATTGACGGGAGTGTGTCGCATGGAAAAATATGTTCATAAAGTCAAATATTACGAAACCGATAAAATGGGGATCACGCATCATTCCAACTACATAAGGTGGATGGAGGAGGCGCGGGTCGATTTCTTTGAGCAGGCAAAGCTCAGTTACAAAGCTCTTGAATCGGCGGGAGTGTTTTCGCCGGTGGTCAGCGTTGAATGTGATTTCAAGTCGCCCACGACCTTTGAGGACGAGGTTGAAATCGAGGTCAAAGCGGAGGAGTTTACGGGCGTGAAGCTTATCCTCAATTACCGTATGATAAACCGCGTAAGCGGCGAGGTCGTTCTGACGGGCAGATCGGCGCACTGCTTTATTGATAAAGACGGGAAGCTGATTATACTCAAAAAAACTCATCCACAGTTAAACGAAAAGCTTAAATCCTTATCCGGAAATTGCCGCGAAGCTTGAAAAATCGGTTTTTATCTGTTCGGGAAAAACACCGCGGCGGGCAAAGCGGTTTTTCGGCATGTTGAATTGTTCACATTTTCAGGGTATAATGAGACAAACGGTTAAGCGGGAGAAGGGTATGAAAAAGGTTAAAATAACGGTAATGCGTACGGCTTGCTATAAAGACCTTATTGAGCGGTACGAAAACCCGACAGAGCACGCCTGCGATATGAAAACGGGGCAGGTGTTTATAGCAAACGGTTGGCGAAAGCCGGAAGGATTCTGCGACAGCGCGTGGGAAACGGTATCGCCGTTTGTTATGGCGCTTTCTCACGGTGCGCGGAGTTTTTATGACGGCTGGATGAAGAACGAAAGGTCGGCGATGATATCCTGTAACGACGGGTTTCGTCCGGTAAGCTTTCTTCTGGAAACTGCCGAAGAGGACGCAGACTGACGTGATAGCCGCCGAAAGCGCGGCGGAAAGGTGAGATAATATGAAAAGACTGGTTGTTTTTTATTCTTTATCCGGAAACACAAGGGAAGCGGCAAAAAAGATAGCAGAGGACCTCGGCGCGGATATCACGGAGCTTGAAACAGAAAAGCAAATGCCCAAAAGCTTTGCGGCGCGGATATTCGTAGGCGGCGGGCAGGTTATGTTCAATTATGTGCCGAAGCTTAAACCGCTCGGCAATGAAGCGGGCGATTATGATGAGATAATTCTCGGTTCGCCTATATGGAACAGTAAAGGCGTACCCGCGATAAACGCCTTTTTGCAGGATGAAAACGCGGCGAAAAAGGTCACGGCGCTCTTCTTTTTAAGCGGCGGCGGTGAAACCGGTAAGGGACTTGACGCTATTGCGAAAAAACTGCCGAACCT
Source organism: Clostridiaceae bacterium (assembly GCA_016287385.1). GTDB lineage: Bacteria > Bacillota > Clostridia > Oscillospirales > Acutalibacteraceae > UBA737. The sequence continues at coordinate 4,787 of JAEEWM010000024.1, forward strand.
TAAAAACACCGTATCGCTTCTTGACAGGAAGCATAAAGACAGCGCGCAAAACGAAGCTAAAATAAAGCAGTTTATTAAAGAGATAACAAATCGGTAATACTCCCCGCTGTGAGCCGCTTGAAAAAGCGCGGCACAGGCAAAAAAGCAGGAGGTTCGGATAATATGCAGAAAGAAAACAAAAGCATAGATACTCTCGCCAAAAGCAGAGAAAAAGCGATAGTAAAGACCAGTGTTACGGGTATTATAACAAACGTGTTTCTCGCCGGCTTCAAAGCGGCGGCGGGTATCGTTTCAAACTCTATCGCGGTGACTCTTGACGCGGTCAACAATCTTTCCGACGCGCTTTCATCGGTGGTTACGGTAATCGGCGCCAAGCTCGGCGCGAAGCAGCCGGATAAAAAACATCCGCTCGGTTACGGAAGAATCGAGTATTTAAGCTCGATGATAGTGGCGGCTATCGTGCTTTACGCCGGTATCACCTCGGCTGTCGAATCGGTTAAAAAGATAATTTCACCGGTGAAGGCGGATTACGGCACGGTGTCGCTTGTTATAATATCGGTCGCGATTGCCGTAAAGCTGATACTCGGTCAGTACGTAAAACGGCAGGGTAAAAAGCACAATTCCGGAGCGCTTGTCGCATCCGGCTCGGACGCGCTTTTCGACGCGGTGCTTTCCGCTTCGGTGCTTGCCTCCGCGGTCGTTTATCTTAAATGGCAGGTCTCGCTTGAAGCGTACGTCGGCGTTGTGATTTCGGCGTTTATCATTAAAGCCGGTATTGAAATGATGGTGGAAACGGTAAACGATATTCTCGGAAAACGCGCCGAAAAGGAGGACACGGACCGCATTAAGGAGCTTATTTGCGAGGAACCGGGGGTTCTCGGCGCGTATGACCTTATAACCTTCAACTACGGACCGAACAAAAACTACGCGAGCGTTCACCTTGAACTGCCGGACACGATGTCGGTAGACGCGGTTGATGAGCTGACGCGGCGCATACAAACGAAAATTTATCTTGAAACCGGAGTTATCCTCACGGGTATAGGCGTTTATTCGTACAACACTTCGGATGATGAATCCGCCAAAATGCGGAACGCCGTGCGGGAAGCGGTGCTCAGCCACGACTGGGCGCTCGAGGTACACGGCTTCTACGTTGATACAAAAAACAAAACAATGCGCTTCGACGTGGTTATAAGCTTCGATATTGAAAGGGCGGAAGCGGTCGGTATCCTCACAAAAGAAATAGGCGATATTTTCCCCGCCTATTCCCTGCAGGTAGTCCCGGATATCGACGCGTAGCCGGCGCTTACGTATAAACGCGCAATACCGCGTGAGGATTGCGGATTACGGTTGCAAAGGGGTGGCAAAGGAATGAATAAGGACTGTGAGGTTTACCGTGACGGCAGATACCTTCTCGGCTTTAAGAACGGTTACGGGTTTATCGGGATAGACGGCAAAGAGTATAAGCTTTCCTGCCACCCGTACGAGCCGTGCCTTTATATTACCGATGAAGACGGACGCCTGACGGCGGTGCACAACTCGTTTGACCCGGAGTACGTTATCACGGCGTTTTCAAAGGGCGCGCTTATTACCTCGATCACAGGCTTTGAATATGACGCAAAAGACTTTTGCATTATGGCGGAGTATGCCGCCGGCGCGGGCGATATCGGGATAGACGACGCCGAAAAGGTGTTCGGCGGCAGGGATAAAAAGAAATCTTCAAGGCGGGAGGGAAGCGCGGCAAAGCCGCCGGAGGTCAAAGCCGCGACCTGCCCGGAATACGGCAAAGTGATTGAGGACGACCCGTTTTACGGTGTTATCGCGGAATATCCCGACAGCGCGGTGGATTACTGCCTCGCGCAAGCCGGGCGGGGCGAAAGCGATCTTAACGCGCACCGGAGCGCGTTGGTATCGGCTTGCCGCAAGCTGTTTACCGAAGAAAACGGCGATTGTATATGGAGTTTTGACGTCGGCAGGGCAAACGGCGTACCGGCAGCCGCCGAGGCGCTCTTCGCTCCGGTCCGGGAAAACGGTGAACTTAACTACCGAAGGGCGTTTCTAAACCCGCCTTACGAAAACGGATACAGTAACGCGGATTTCGACCGCGTCAACGCGGCGCTCTTCCCGAAAGGAACGGACGGACTCATTGTGTATAAATGGACGACCGACTGGTCGGAATATTTTGACGACGGTCATGAATGGTGGGGCACGCTGTGCCTTACGGTTTACGATAAAAAGCTTGACCGGTTTGCCGTTATAATGGCGTCGGCGACAGATTAGGTAATTTCGGCTTACGGTGAAACAAAAAATGAAAATAAAAAAGTTGATAAAAATAACGGGTATCGTTATTCTCGGAGTGATTTTGCTCGGCGTCTCGGCGATATTCGGTGTAAACGGCTATGTTAAGGGCTCGGTGAAGCGGAGTATAATAACGGTAGAGCAGGCCGCGAAGCCCGGCGACGCGGACTGTATTATCGTTCTCGGTTGTCAGGTAAAAAGCGGCGGGCGGCTCAGTCTTATGCTGACTGACCGCATGATGACCGCCATTGACCTTTATAACGCCGGGGCGTCTGACAAGCTTCTGCTCAGCGGCGACCACTCCCAAAAGTACTATAACGAGGTCGGCGCGATGAAAAATTACGCGGTGGAAAACGGCGTGCCCTCCGAGGATGTGTTTATGGACCACGCGGGACTTTCCACCTATGAGACGGTTTATCGCGCCAAAGAGATTTTCGGGGCGAAAAAGGTGATAATAGTTACGCAGGAATATCATCTGTACCGCGCTTTATACATTGCAAAACGGTTGGGGCTTGAAGCATACGGCGTCGCCTGTGACCGCAATGCTTATTCGGGGCAAGTATACCGGGATTTCCGCGAGGTTTTCGCGAGAGATAAGGATTTTGTAAAATGTATATTCAAGCCCGAACCGACGTTTTCGGGCGAAAAGATTTCACTTTCCGGCAACGGAGATTCGACAAACGGTTAACATAAAACGCGGAAAGCCGCGATTTCCGGGCAACGGAAATGAATTATGGAAAGCGGAGGTAAAATAATGGGAAAAGGTTTTTTCTTCGGTGAAAAGGGTACCGACGGCGAAGGCAGACGCGCGCGTGACAATGAAAGCGGCATTGCTTTTTTCGATTACAGATACGACGGCACGATAGGCGCCGATAATTTCAGATACAGTTTATCGAAACAGGACGGCGCCGTAATCTTTAAGTATGAGTCCATGATGTACGGCGACTCCGGCAAAATCGAAACTAAGGCGGACGAAGAAGTCCTCGAAAAGCTGTATGCCGCCTACATTGAATACCGGCTCGCCGAATGGAACGGATATTCAAAATATAATACGATGGTGTGCGACGGCAATGGCTTTTCGCTCGACATCCGTTTTAACGACGGCGCGACGCTCTTTTCGAGCGGTATGAACGCCTTTCCGCCCCGATATGCGGAATTTATCACCGTCATGAGGGAACTGCTCGACCCGCTCAGGGATAAGGCTTTGAGCGAAGCGGGCAGACAGTGACGGCGTTTACGCGGGCGTTACCCGTAAGAAAAGCTTTATACGGCGGCATTGAAAAATACCCGGCGCCGCATGGCGAGCGTAAAAATCAAAGTGCTTAAAGGATGAGTTTAATGGTTCTTTTTGTAAACGCGTGTGTAAGAGCGGAGTCAAGGACGAAGCTTATCGCAGAGAGGTTTCTTAAAAAGCTCGATGAGCCGTACGAGGAGTTATGCCTCGAAAAAGCAGGCTTTCCGCCCGTCAACGAGGAATTTCTTGCGAGGCGCGACCGCCTTGTTTCAGAGAAAAAATGCGACGACCGCCTGTTTCGCTTTGCGCGGCAGTTCGCGGCGGCGGATGAGATAGTGATAGCCGCGCCGTTCTGGGACCTTTCTTTCCCCGCCTCGCTCAAACAGTATTTTGAGCAGATAAACGTGCCCGGCATCACTTTTACCTATACGTCCGAGGGTGTGCCGCGGGGGCTCTGCAAGGCAAAACGGCTTACCTATATCACAACAGCCGGCGGCGATTTCTTTCCGGAGGAATACGGCTTCGGCTACGTCAAGGCGCTGGCACGGAATTTTTACGGCATTTCCGATGTAAATCTCATAAAGGCCTTGGGGCTCGATATTTACGGCGCCGATATTGAAAAGATAATCAACGCCGCGCTTGACGGCTGAATCTTAAAAAACACTTACGGGGGCAGAGCAATGAACGATTTCAGATATTTTTCACCCACCGAGGTCGTATTCGGCAGGGACGCGGAAAACAAAACGGGCGAGCTCGCCGCAAAATACGGAGGCGGCGCGTTCGTCGTTTACGGCAAGGGAAGCGTAATAAAAAGCGGGCTTTTAGACCGCGTTACCTCTTCGCTTGAAAAGAGCAAGGTAAGATATACGCTCTTCGGCGGCGCACAGCCGAACCCCACCCTCGCGCACGCCGAGGAGGGGGCGCTGAAAGCGAGGGAGTTCGGCGCCGATCTTGTAATAGGCGTCGGTGGCGGCAGCGCCATTGACACGGCGAAAGCGATAGCGCACGGCGCCGCGAATCCCGGCATTCCGCTTTGGGATATATGGACGAAAAAAGCGCCGCTTTGCCGCTCGCTTGCGGTAGGCGCCGTGCTTACCATGCCGGCGGCGGGGAGCGAAATGAGCGACTCCGCGGTGCTTACAAACGAGGCAACGGGCAAAAAGGCCGGTATAAATACCGATTTTAACAGATGTAAATTTGCCGCGGTAAATCCGGCGCTCGGCGCCACCGTCCCGAAATTTCAGCTCGCCGCGGGGATAGCGGATATAATGATGCATACCCTCGAACGCTACTTTATACCCGAAAGCCGCGCGCGCCTTACCGATGAAATAGCCGAGGGTCTGCTCAGAACCGTTATTGAAAACGGCAGGGCGGTGCTCTCCGACCCGAATGATTACGACGCGATGTGCGAAATATTCTGGGCGTCGGGTCTGTCGCATAACAACCTTACCGAGTGCGGACGGGGGAAAGATTTTTCGGTGCATAAGCTCGGTCACGCGCTTTCGGCAAAATACGGCGTCACCCACGGCGCGTCGCTCGCCGCCGTATGGGGCGCGTGGGCAAAGGAACTTTACCGGGACTGCCTGCCGCGTTTTTGCAGATATGCCGAAAAGGTGTGGGGCGTAAAGGCGGATGACCCCGAATGCGCCGCAAAAGAGGGCATTGCACGCACCGTCGGGTTTTTCGCCTCGATAGGCATGCCGACTTCGCTTCGCGGACTCGGCATAGAGCCGACCGACGGCGACCTGCGCGCTTTGGCTCTCGACGCCACGATGAACGATACCGTGAAGCTCTCGCGTATAAAGCCGCTCGGCGCGGATGAAATTGAAAGAATATACCGAAACGCAAAATAAGGGGAATATACCTTTATGATTAAAATCGAAACCGTAAAAACGGATACCTTTTCAATGGACTTTTTCCGTTTCGGGCACGGCGGGCAAACGCTCGTTATCCTGCCGGGACTGAGCGTTCAAAGCGTTATGCCTTCCGCGGAGGCGATAAGGCAGGCGTACGGCATATTTGAGGACGGTTATACGGTCTATGTATTCGATCGCAGAAAGGAACTGCCGGCGGAATATTCCGTATACGGAATGGCTGAGGATACGGCAAGGGCGCTTGACGCGCTTGGTTTACATAAAACAAATATTTTGGGTGTATCACAGGGCGGTATGATAGCTATGGCGCTGGCAATAAACAACCCGGATGCGGTGGAAAAACTGGCGCTTTGCTCAACCTGTGCGCGCGTTTTACCGGCACAGTTTAACACGATACAAAAATGGGTGGATCTTGCAAGAGCGAAGAAGGCGCGGGAGCTTTATCTTGATTTCGGCAGAGCGCTTTACCCCGCCGACGTGTTTGAAAGCTCACGCGAACTCCTGACCGGGGCGGCAAAGACCGTGACCGACGGAGACCTTAACCGTTTTATCACGCTTGCCGAAGGTACGAGGGACTTTGACGTGGAGAAGGATATTGAAAAAATCGCCTGCCCGGTGTTGCTTATCGGTTCAAGGGACGACCGCGTTCTCGGCGCTCACGCTGTTTTGCGGACGGCGAAGCGTTTTGAGAGCAGGCGGAGCTTTAATCTGTATATGTATGACGGCTACGGTCACGCCGTGTACGATACCGCGCCCGATTTTAAGGAGCGCGTATTGCGCTTTTTGCGGGAAAAGCGGATATAATATTCTGCCGAAACAGCGCGAGAATATTCCGGAAGAAAAAGCGCGGATCGCGGCGAGCGCCTCCCGGGCGCGGAAAATATTACGGTAAAATACGACCTCCGCCTTAAAAAAGGCGGAGGTTTCAGTCTGTCAAACGGTTTATTATCAGAGAGTTGCGCAGCGTGAGATGCGCATTTCGTTTTTGGCGACATGTGCGGCGAAGCGCTATAAATCGAGCAGCTCAAACCGCTTTTTTGACGTTCTGTAAGACAAATACGTTATGCCGCAGTAAGCTGCGGCGGAAAGCGCGAGGAAGACCGTTTGAAGTCCGGTTTTTTCGCCGGAGGTGGTATTGAGAAACGAAAGCGCGCTGAAAAAATGCAGAGATTCGGCAACCGCTACGATAACGAGCGCGGCGATACCGAAAAGCAGAAACGGTATACCGATTTTATACGCCGTTTTGAAAAAGCCGCCCACGAAAAGCAGATTAAAAGCCGAAAAAAGCAGCAATACGAAAGCGAGGAAAACCGGCGAGGGGTTCATAAGCGCGTTATCCTTATACGCCTGCGCGCCGGAAAGCGCGGTCATTCTTAAAGCGGTCAGCACGGCGCAGAGCGCAAATCCCGTAAGCTGTACGGCGCAGGTAAAGGCAAACTTGGTTTTTACAAAATCGCTCTTTTTTACCGGCAGAAGCAGAGAGTATAAAACGTCGTTTGACTCTCTCGCGTTTTGAAACGAATGGAATATACCGAAGCAGATAAAAAACGCGCCCATTAAAATCGGATACCCGGGCAGAAGCGTCATAAGAGCCGCGATAAGAAAAATATAGGAAAGCGGCGAGGAGGCAAGTTTTAATTCTTTAATCAGCAAGTTTTTCATTGATATCCTCCTTTTCGTAATGCACCATTATTTCTTCGAGCGTGTCGCCGTGACCCGCGGCGCGGTTTTCACAAAGGAAGCGTTCAAGCGGCATGGAGGCGATAAGAGAGCCCTTTGCAATATAGGTTATATCGTCCGCGCATTTTTCAAGGTCGGAGGTAATATGCGTGGAAAAAAGTATGCTTACGCCTTTTCCTTTAAGATAAGTAAACGTATCGAGCAGTTCCGCACGCGATACGGGGTCGAGTCCGCTGGTCGGCTCGTCAAGAATAAGCAGCTTTGCGTTGTGGGAGAGCGCCAGCGTCAGACTGAATTTTACCCGCATCCCTTCGGAAAGCTGTAACGGCGTTTTTTCCTCATTGAGCGAAAAGGCGTCTAAGTATCTGCGGTAGGCGTCGTCGTCCCAGTTGGTATAAAACCGGCGCGTTACGGCGGCTATGTCTTTGAGCTTTTTACGCTGATAGTAGTTTATCGCGCCGCCGGTGTAGCCGATGAGGGTCTTGATTTTTTGCTCGTCGCCGGGCATATCAAAACCGAATATTTTTATTTCGCCGCCGCTTTTGTGTACAATATTGAAGATGGATTTAAGAGTAGTTGTTTTTCCCGCGCCGTTTCTGCCGATAAGACCCATTATGCGCCCCTCTTCAAGTGAAAAGGAAATGCCGTCAAGCAGAAATTCCGGATACTGTTTTGAAAGACCCTTTACCTCTAAAACAGCCATTATTCCTCACCGCCTTTTCTGTTTTTTGACCCGAAGATTCCCGAAAAAAGCGAATTTACGGTCGATTTTTGCGGTATCGCGATACCGCGTTTTTCATCGCCGAGTAAGAGCAGAGTGTCGCCCGGCGAAATGCCGAACACCTCGCGCGCTTCTTTCGGTATGACTATTTGCCCTTTGCTTCCTACCGTTACGCTCCATGCGTATTTGCCCCGCGGAACTTTCATGCCGCACCTCCGAAAAGTATGATTTGTTATACAAATCATACCACACGGCGGCGCGCCTGTCAAGCGGAATTCGTAAAGCGCCCCGCTCCCGATTGCACTGTTGAACTTTTCAAAAAAGCATAGTATAATGGTTTATCATTCATACTTAATAAAGGCGGGTGAAAACATGTTCGGCAGAAAAGAGAAGAAAATCAACTCACGGCTGATAGCCGATATCAAAAAGTATATAAGTGAAAACCTTATTGAAGAGGGCGGTTTTGTTTGCGGCAGTCAGGCGAAGGTTAAGCGAAGAGCCGCCGAGAAGCCGGCGGGCGGAATCGAGTGCTGTATGTCGCTGCCGGAGAGCGCCGCGCTCGAAAAAATCGATTTTGAGCTTGACGAGAGCTTTTCGGAAATGCTGTTTCGCAAGATCGACGAAAAGGGCATGACCGACGTGGAGTGCTACAAAAAAGCCGGCATTGACCGCAAGCTGTTTTCTAAAATACGTTCAAACCCCGAATACCGTCCCTCAAAGCCGACCGTTCTGGCGTTTGCCGTCGCGCTCCGGCTGTCGCTTGAAGAAACGCGTTCGCTGCTCGAAAAGGCGGGCTACGCGCTTTCGCACAGCTACAGGTTCGACCTTATCATAGAATATTTTATTAAAAACGGCAGGTACGATATATTTGAGATAAACGAGACGCTCTTCGAGTTTGACCAGCAGCTTTTAGGCACGGCGTGACGGGTAAAAAAATGTCGCCCGAAAGGCGACCTCGCGGCGGATAGTATCCTCTAAAATGTGATTGTAAGGTTAAAACACTTACAATCACATTATTTTTGGAGGAAAAGAAAATGAAAAAAGAAAAAAACAACATTACGGAACTGGTGTTCATACTTGACAGAAGCGGCTCGATGGCGGGGCTTGAAGCCGACACGATAGGCGGTTTCAACTCGCTTATCGAAAAGCAGAAAAAGCAGGACGGCAAGTGCTTTGTTTCAACCGTTTTGTTTGACGGTCAGGTCGAGGTGCTTCACGACCGCGTAAGTCTTGAAGAGATTAAGCCGATGACCGGGGACGACTACTTTACCCGCGGCTCCACAGCCCTCATCGACGCCATAGGCGGCGCGATAAAGCATATAGGAAAGGTACATCGCTACATCAGAAAAGAGGACGTGCCCGAACACGTTATGTTTGTTATAACGACAGACGGCTATGAAAACTCGAGCCACAAATTTTCAAGCGGCGAAGTAAAGCGTATGATTGAAGAGAAAAAGGAAGAGTCCGGCTGGGAGTTTTTATTTATCGGCGCCAATATCGACGCGGTGGAGACCGCAAAGGGCTTCGGTATAGACAGCGACCGCGCCGCAAACTACCGCGCCGACAGCAAGGGTACAAAAACGCTTTTCAGGGCGGTGGGCAAAACTATTTGCGCCATGCGAAGCGCTGAGCCCGTCACCGCCGACTGGTGCGAGGAAATAGACGAGGATTTCAAGAACAGATAAATACTTAAAGCGGTATCACGGAAAACTCTCTTTATGCTTGCGCGCAAAAAAACCGCCCTGACAAAACTGTCAGGGCGGTTTATGTATGATTAGTCTTCGGCGATAGCCTCTACCGGGCAACCTGCCGCGCAAGCGCCGCAGCTGATGCACTTATCGGGGTCTATTTCGTAATGAGCGTCGCCTTCGGCGATCGCTTCGCACGGACAACCTGCCGCACAAGCACCGCAGCTGATGCATTCGTCTGAAATCTTGTAAGCCATTTGTTTACACCTGCCTTATATCAGCATAGGAGCGTTTTCACTCCAAAAGTATTTTAACAACAAATTGCGCAAAATGCAAGTTATATTTCTTCAATTTCCTCATTTTCCTGTTTTTCCGCCTTTTTTTTGCCGCGTGAAACGATTTTTACGTCCTTTCGGTTGGTTTTGTAGGGTATGGCGTCTTCCTTGTTCGGCTTTACTATGATATTGCCGGTTATCAGATTTGCGTCTATGACCGTGCCGAGCTCGCCGTCGCGCTTAACCGTGGCGCCGACGTTGGGCGTTATCTTGGATAGCGCCTCGTACGCCTCCTGCTCGTATTTAAGACAGCACAAAAGTCTGCCGCAGCTGCCGGAAATCTTGGTCGGATTAAGTGAAAGTCCCTGCTCCTTCGCCATTTTTATTGAAACCGGCTCAAAATCATTCAAAAACTGCTTACAGCAATAGGGTCTGCCGCATATGCCGAGACCGCCGAGCATACGCGCCTCGTCCCTCACGCCTATCTGGTGCAGTTCTATGCGTGCGTGAAAATGGGCGACGAGGTCTTTTACGAGTTCTCTGAAATCTATTCTGCCGTCGGCGGTGAAGAAAAAGGTGATTTTGCTCGCGTCAAACGAATATTCAACGCTTACAAGCTTCATTTCAAGGTTATGCTCGGCGATTTTACGCTCGCATACTTCAAACGCGCTTTCTTCTTTTTTGCGGTTTTCTTCAAGCTGTGCAAAGTCCTTTTCGGTGGCTTTCCGCAACACCTTTTTCAGCTCTTTTACTATTTTGTCATCCGGCACCGCGTGGGTACCGTTGCTGACCGTGCCGAGACTCAGCCCTCCCGCGGATTCAACGATCACCTTATCGCCGGGCTCAAGCGTCATATCCACCGGGTCAAAGTAATAGCTTCTGCCGGTGTCTTTGAATTTTACCGATACTACGTTTATCATAAGTTTACCTTTCTGCCGTTGCCTTGACCGCAAGGGAAGTCAGCAACAGCGATAAATTGGCGTTTGCTTTAAGCAGTTTTTTATGGCTTGCAACGGTGTTGTAAAGCCGCTCGTAACGGCGCACGAGAGTAGGGGAAGTGAGAGTCCGCATTTTCGTCACTATACCGGCTTCGAGCGTGTTGTAGAATTCGAGCGTCTTTGCCCTGTCCTTTTCAAGCGGCAAAAGCACTTTGAGCAGTTCGTACTGACTGCCGCTCTGTATCAGCCCTATAAAGCTTTCCGCCGTTTTAGCCGCGGCGGAGGCGGATTTCTTTTTAAGTATATTCAGGGCATTGCCGATACTGCCGCGCGCGGTCCTGTACGCTTCGGCGATTTCGTCGCGCTCACGGTTTACTTTTGAGGCGATATATTCTATCGCGCTCGCCTCGTCCGGAATGCTTACGGTGAGCACCGTACAGCGCGAAACCACCGTTTCAAGCATTGCGGATTTGCTGATCGTGGTCAGTATGAAAACAACGTTTGAAGGCGGCTCTTCAAGTATTTTGAGGAGCGCGTTTTGCGCTTGCGGGGTCATGCTGTCGCCCGGGTCGATCACGAACACGCGGCGGCCTGACTTCTGCGGGCGTATCGCCGCCGCCGTTATAATATCGCGTATCTGATTTACGGATATAGTTTTGCGGTCCTTTTCGGGCGCGATGTACGAAACGTCAGGATGATTTCCCCCGGCCTGAAGCCGGCAGCCGTCACACTCGCCGCAGGGGCGGTCTTCACGCTCGCACACAGCCGCGCGGCAGAGATATGACGCAAGCACGGTCTTGCCGGTGCCGCTATCGCCCTCTATCAGAACGGCGTGGGGAATACGGTTTGAAGCGAGCATGCCGCCGACCGTGGCGGAGAGTCTCTCGTTGCCTACAAGCGGAAATTTCATAATACAAATCCCATCTTCTTCATCGCCTTAAAATACGTCTTGCGCGCGACACTTTCGGCGCGGGCGTCGCCGTCGCGGAAAATGCGTTCAAGCTCCGCCTTGTCGGCAATGATTTTCTCGTATCTTTCCTTTATCGGGGCTAATTCATCGGCTACCGCTTCGCCCACCGCGAGCTTGAAGTCGCCGTAGCCCCTGCCCTCAAATTCGCGCTCGACTTCGGCTACTGTTTTTCCGGTCACCGCGCTGTAAATCGTTATAAGGTTTGAAACGCCCGGTTTATCCTCGGAGAAGCGGACCGACGCCTCACTGTCGGTCACGGCGCGCTTGAATTTGCGGATGACCGTGTCGCGGTCGTCAAGGATAGCGACGAAGGAGTTTACGTTTTCGTCTGATTTCGACATCTTTTTGGTCGGGTCCTGAAGCGACATTACTCTTGCCGCGACTGTGGGTATATACGGTTCGGGCACTTTGAAAACGTCGCCGTAAACGCGGTTGAAGCGCATGGCGATATCGCGCGCTATTTCGAGGTGCTGTTTCTGGTCGGCGCCGACCGGTACAAAGTCCGGCTGATAAAGCAATATGTCCGACGCCATAAGCACGGGATAGGCGAAAAGACCCACGTTGATATTATCGGTATGCACGGCTGATTTCGCCTTAAACTGGGTCATACGCGAAAGCTCGCCGAACTGCGTACAGCTTGCGAGAAGCCAGGTAAGCGCGGTGTGCTCGGGCAGATGCGACTGTATAAAAAGGGTGGATTTCTGCGGGTCGAGCCCCAAGGCGAGGAGCAGGGCGTAGGTCGAATATATCTGCCCTCTGAACTTCTGCGGGTCCTGCCGCACGGTTATGGCGTGGAGGTCGGCGACGGCATAGGTGCAGTCAAATTCCTCCTGCATTTTAAGCCAGTTTTTAAGGGCGCCGAGATAATTGCCGAGGGTGAGCATTCCGCTCGGCTGGATACAACTTAAAACTCTCTTTTTTTCGCTCATTGTTATCACCTTGTTTGGTTATTTTTTAATGAAGAACGCCAGCAGTGAAAGCAGCTCGAGTATAGCCGCTATAATAAAAATAAGGAATATTTTTTGGTGGTTTACCGAAAGGCAAACGCACAGCGCCGATGACCATATCAGCGCCGACACGCTTATCAGTACGTGCAGCCGCTTCCACCATATACTGCAAAAAACTATCGCCACTATCGAGCTTACCGGCAACGCGTAAAGGAATATAAGCCAGGAGCACGAATCCGGCAGGAAAAGTTGAAAAATAAAAAACAGAATGGCGGCGACCAGCCATACGAGACCGACCGAAAGGAAGGTTATAAGCGCCTTGTTGCGGGTTATAAGGATTCTGCGCTTTACCTTGTCGGCGATAAGATCGCTGACGTTTACGCCGAGCAGTTCCGCTATCTGCGCGGTGACCTCCAAATCGGGCAGACCCTCGCCGCGTTCCCATTTTGATACCGATTTATCGGAATAATTAAGCTCGTTTGCGAGCTCAAGCTGAGTCTTGCCCGACGCCTTGCGGTAAAAAGCGAGATTTCGCGCAAAATTCTCGCGTATCTTATTGATATTTACTTCAGGCATTGTTTCACCCCGTATAAAGATTTATAACTTTTCTGAGCTTTGACTTCGCGTATTCAACGGTGTTTTTTGTGCCGCCGGGACTGCCGTCAAACCAGGTGAGAACAAAATCGCTGTTTTCCACCATAAAACGGTTTCTGTCATAATAACACCGGCGGTAGTATTCGTTTGAAATGAGCACCGCCTCGTCGCTTTGCGCGAGGATATCGTCATATCGCTTTTTCCACTCGGGCGGGTACGCCTTAGCCTGATCGGGAAAGGGTATCGCGCAAATAAGGCGCACGGCGCGATTCCTGTTCGCCGCCGCCACAAGAAGCACGCATTCCGCCGCGATAATATCGAAGCCCATCGCCATACCGCTGTAAAAGGTAAGGCAGTTTTCGTTCACCAGCTCGGCGATTTGGGTTATAAGGCGGTTTTCAAACTCAATGTAACGCGGGTCGCTTCTTTTAAGCTCAAAAGGGAATTTCTGCGGCCGGTAACCGGTAAAACAGCAGCTTAATACACGTTCATCCAATACACTTACCGCCACCCGTCGCATTATATTCTCAACCAAAATATTTTACCACCAAACGCCCTTTCTGTCAAGTGCCGCGCCCCCGCTCTACCGGCAGTAGACCGCAAAATTTGTCGCTCTACCGGGGAAAATGCAAAAGCCGCGGGGCGGGCGTCTTTGGCAAAGGACGAGAAAACGTATAGGGGCAACCGGTTTTGACAAACGACGGCAAACCGGTTTTTGATAAACCGAGCGCCGCGGCTTCAAAGTCGCCCCGCTCCGCCCTGGCAGGCGCCGCCGGACTATTTTGATATCTTGATATCATGATATCAAGATATCAAAACCGTAAAAAAGCACGGCGGGAAACCCCGCCGCGACGGCTTAAAGATAAAACCCACCCGGCAAGTCACCTTGCCGGGTGGTCTGACGTCTAACATCTGATTTCTGATATCTAATGTCTAATACGCTTTTCCCCAGTAGAGCATTTTATCGGCTTTTTTGCCGCAGCAAACGCAGGTGTCGGCTATATGCTCCTGCTCAAACGGGATGCAGCGCGAGGTCACGCCCGCCTCTTCCTTGAGCTTATCCTCGCACGCGCGGTCGCCGCACCACATCGCCTTTATGAAGCCGGGCTTGTTGTCGGCTAATTCCTTGAGCTCATCGAGCGTTTTTGCAGAGTAGGTCATCTTTTCTCTGCGTTCAAGCGCGCGGGCATACATATCGTCGTGCACGTTAGCTAGCAGCTTCGGGATTTCGGCTTCGATACCGTCAAGACTTACGGTTATTTTTTCGCCGTCAATTCTGCGGGCGACTACGCACCGGTTATTCTCAATATCGCGCGGACCTATTTCTATGCGAAGCGGTACGCCCTTCATTTCGTATTCGGCAAATTTCCAGCCGGGGGAGCGGTCGCCCTCGTCAAGCTTTACGCGGCAGACCTTTTTAAGGCGGTCGCATATCTCGCGCGCCTTATCGAGCACGCCCTCTTTATGTGAGGCGATGGGAATTATGACCGCCTGCACCGGCGCTATCGCAGGAGGAAGCACCAGACCGTTATCGTCGCCGTGGGTCATTATCACCGCGCCGATAAGACGGGTGGTGGTGCCCCAGGAGGTCTGGAAAGGATAAACGAGTTTATTCTCCTTATCGGTGTACTGCACTTCGAAGGCGCGGGAAAAACCATCGCCGAAATAGTGCGAAGTGCCGCTTTGAAGCGCCTTGCCGTCATGCATGAGCGCCTCAATGGTGTAGGTCGCCTCCGCGCCGGCGAAGCGTTCCTTTTCGGTCTTCTGACCCTTTATTACCGGCATTGCCAGCGTTTCTTCGGCAAAGCGGGCATATACGTTCAGCATCTGCTCGGTTTCGGCTTTTGCCTCTTCGGGAGTGGCGTGAAGAGTGTGCCCCTCCTGCCACAGAAATTCGCGCGAGCGCAGGAAAGGACGTGTGGTCTTTTCCCAGCGAACCACGCTGCACCACTGGTTATAAAGCTTCGGCAGGTCGCGCCAGGAGTGAACTATATTTTTGAAATGGTCGCAGAAAAGCGTTTCGCTCGTAGGCCTTACGCAGAGGCGTTCTTCGAGCTTCTCATCGCCGCCGTGTGTAACCCACGCAACTTCGGGCGCAAAGCCCTCGACATGGTCCTTCTCCTTCTGCAAAAGACTTTCGGGAATAAACAGCGGCATATATACGTTTTCGTGCCCGGTTTCCTTGAACATACCGTCCATTATGCGCTGGATGTTTTCCCAAATGGCGTAGCCGTACGGGCGTATTATCATACAACCTTTTACCGAGGCGTAATCAATAAGCTCCGCCTTAATGCATACGTCGGTATACCATTTTGCAAAGTCTTCATCCATCGAAGTTATTTCTTTTACGAGTTTTTTATCGTTTGCCATATTATCACCAAAAAACATTATAATTTAACGAACCGAAGTTTGCAACAGTTTATTTCGTTTCAGAATCGCTTTTTGTCTTCTGTGCGGATGCGCGGAAGCTTCCGGCGGTATCGCGCCGCAAGACCTATCGCGTCAAATGTACTGTTTGCCGCCTCACCGTCGACAGTTACAACAAAAACATTATATGCCGCGGCGGAATTTTTTTCAAGTTAAATTTCTTGACTTTACGGCTGCTATGTTATATAATGAATTCCTGCAATATGCGGGTATGGCGGAATTGGCAGACGCGCTAGATTCAGGTTCTAGTGGTAGCAATACTGTACAGGTTCAAGTCCTGCTACCCGCACCACAGGCAGAGCCTGACCCAATCCGGGTTAGGCTCTTTTGTTATCTTAAACCTCTACCCCGAAGCCGGCAACTTGCGTTATGAACACTCCGACCAAAGCGAAAATCCTGTCACGAAAGTGGCGGGATTTTCGCTTTGTATTATTCATTTTTCATTATTCATTCTTAATTATTCATTACTCCCGCCGTGACCGGATTTTCTAAATTAATAATGAATACTTAAAACTTAAGAATGAATAATTGATTTTGCCGCAAAGAATAAAAATTTAATATCTGTTTTATGTAGGTGAGCAGGCTTATTAAGTCTGCTCGTTTTTTGTCGGGTATCGAGTCTGCGGTTTCCGTTTTTGTTTCGCAGCCGCAGGAATCTGAACCACACCCATAACAGCGTTTGATTTTATTGAAAGAAAACAATTTTTTTATTGCATTTTGTCCGCGAGTGGTGTACAATTACATCATAGTAATTTTTAGTGTTGAGGGTGTAATTATGCAAAACACTATGTGTGCGCTTGTCAAAGACAAACCGGAAGAGGGACTTACGATGAAGAGGGTAGAGATACCCGAAGTAGGTCACGGAGAGGTTAAAATCAAAATACATAAAACTGCAATTTGCGGTATCCTTCACATATCCGGTGGTTCCGAAGGGTAAAGCGCGCATCCGTACCCAGGTTTCAGCCGCACACACAAAGGAAGATCTTGAGTTTGCCGTTAAATGCTTTGTTGAAGCGCGACGCCAGATAGAAGACAAATAATAATGTGGGAGTGTTGATTGTGAGCAAATTAAAACGCACACCGCTTTACGATATTCATGTTTCGGCGGGCGGTACCATGGTTGATTTCGGCGGATGGGAAATGCCGGTTCAGTATCCTACCGGCATCGTTGCCGAGCATCTTTATACGCGCAGTAATTGCAGCCTTTTTGATGTATCGCATATGGGCAGAATTTTGGTTGAAGGCAAGGAAAGGCTCAAGTATCTGCAGTATGTTCTTACCAGTAATGTTGAGGCGCTTACGTTGAATTCGGCGCAATACTGCATAATACCGAATGAGAATGGCGGCGCCGTAGACGACGCGTATCTTTATATGTTCAGTGAGGATAAATACCTGCTTGTGGTAAACGCATCGAATAAGGATAAAGACCTTGCGCATTTGTTGCCGATTGCCGAAAAATTCGATGTAAAATTAACCGACATATCTGACGAGTACGCTGCTATTGCCGTACAGGGGCCTTTAAGCAGAAATCTTTTGGAGGAGCTTGCCGGCGGGGAACTTACCGCACCGAAGAAAAATGCCTGCGCTACGGTAAGCTTAGAGGGTCACACAGCCAGACTGGCAACCACGGGTTATACCGGTGAGCCGATAGGGTACGAGGTTTATATGAAAAACGACGACGCCGTATGGCTCTGGAACCGACTTGCCGGCATGGGTGCAAAACCCGCGGGACTTGGCGCGCGTGACACGTTACGGCTTGAATCATGTATGCCGTTATACGGTCATGAAATGGGAACAGATCCTTCCGGCAAGGAAATGCCGATATATGCCGTGCCCTTGGCAAAATTTGCCGTTAGTTTTTCCGAAAATAAGGGAGAATTTATCGGTAAAGAAGCTTTGAACAAGCAGTTTGAAGCATATACCCGCATTATAAACAAAGATTTCAGCGATATAACTGTTTTGCCTAAACGCATTATGCCGATTTGTCTTATTGACCGCGGCGTTATTCGCGGCGGTATGACGGTGTATAAGGACGGTAAAGAGGTCGGCTGGATAACTTCCGGTACGATGATCCCGTATTTTGATTTTGAGGATGAATTTGAAACAAGCAAGGTAGGGAAACGATCTATCGGTCTTGCGTACCTTTCTTCGCCGATTCAGCGAGGCGAGTTTGTTGAAGTGGATATACGGGGCAGGCGTCTTAAAGCGGTAATCCCGCAAACTCATATGAGTGCCAAGAATCCGCCCTATGTTCATCCCGTTGTTTGGAAAGAAACCAAATAATAAACAATCGATTAAATATCGATGTAATAATTAAAACACATTAAACGGAGGTATTTTTATGAATTTTCCAAATGAATTAAAGTATTCAAAAGACCATGAGTGGGTAAAAACCGAAGGCGAAACCGCAATTATCGGTATTTCCGATTTTGCGCAGGACGCTCTCGGTGATATAGTTTTCGTCAATTTGCCTGAAGCGGGCGACGAAGTTGTCGCAGGTGAAGTGTTTGGTGATCTGGAATCGGTTAAGGCGGTCTCGGATATGTTGTCGCCCGTTTCCGGTACAGTTGCGGCTGTAAATGAAGAACTGGCAGACACTCCCGAAATCCTCAACAGCGATCCGTACGGAGCTTGGATAATAAAAGTTGAAGGCATAACCGATACTGAGGACCTTATGGACGCTGACGCTTACGCCGAGTTCTGCAAGGAGGATTAGTATATGGGAAGTTATGTGCCTTCCACAGATAAGGAACGGCAACAGATGTTAAACGCCATAGGGCTCGATAGTTTCAGCGAATTGTATAAAGATGTTCCGGGTGAAATGTACTTAAAGGGCGGATTAAACCTGCCCGCCGGTATGAGTGAGCTCGAAGTGCGTCGCAATATCTCGGCTATGGCGGATAAAAACACAGTGTTTGAAACTATACTCCGCGGTGCCGGCGCGTATGATCACGTAATACCGAGTATTGTTTCATATATCCCTGCTAAAGAAGAGTTTTTGACCGCATACACACCGTATCAGGCGGAAATGAGTCAGGGCATATTACAGTCTATATTTGAATACCAGACTATGATGTGTGAGCTTACCGGTATGGACGTTTCAAACGCCTCGGTTTATGACGGCGCAACCGCCGCCGCTGAAGCCGCTGCCATGTGCCGGGACCGTAAGCGGACAGTAACGCTGATTTCAGGCGCTTCGCATCCTGACACAATTCAGACGGTGAAGACCTACTGCTACGGTAAAAACAGCGAATTAAAGGTTGTGCCGGTTAAAGACGGCAAAACAGATATTGATGCGCTTAAAAAAATGCTTACCGACGATGTTGCCGGCGTTTACATTCAGCAGCCCAACTTTTTTGGCATTTTTGAAAACGCAGACGAGATAGGCGAAGCGGTACATACGGCAGGCGCCGCATATATAATGGGGTGCAATCCCATTGCGCTTGGCATAATGAAAACGCCGCGGGAAAGCGGCGCCGATATAGCTGTCGGCGAGGCTCAGCCGCTTGGTATGCCGCTTGGCTTCGGCGGTCCTTATCTCGGGTATATGACCTCAACCGATAAATATATGCGTAAACTGCCGGGTCGTATTGTGGGCGAAACGGTTGACGCAAACGGTAAACGGGCGTATGTTTTGTCTTTACAGGCGCGTGAGCAGCATATAAGACGCGAAAAGGCAAGCTCCAATATTTGTTCCAACGAGGCATTATGCGCCTTTACCGCCGGATTGTATCTCTCTGTTATGGGCGCGAAGGGCCTAGCGGATGTCGCGACTCAGTCTATGAGCAAGGCTCATTATCTTGCTTCAAAACTATGCGAAATACCGGGTGTTTCCTTAAAATACAGCGGCGAGTTTTTCCATGAATTTGTAACTGTTATTCCCAAAGCGGGCAAGGTTTTATCCGCGCTCCAGTCAAACGGCATTCTCGGCGGACTGAATATTGACGGTGATATACTGTGGTGTGCTACCGAAAAGGTATCAAAAGCGGAACTCGATAAAGCCGTTTCCGTAGTAAAGGAGGTGCTGGCGTAATGGAACTGATTTTTGAAAAAAGTGTCAGCGGACGCGGATGTTCGATATTGCCGGCATGCGATGTAGAAACCGCATCTCTTCCTGCAAATCTTTCACGCGAGGAACCTCCTGTGCTTCCCGAAATGGCGGAGGTTGATATTTCACGCCATTATACCGAATTGTGCGGCAATGTTCACGGAGTAAACTCCGGATTTTATCCGCTCGGTTCATGCACAATGAAATACAATCCGCGAATAGACGAGGAAATGGCGGCACTGCCGGGATTCACCTGTATTCACCCGTTGGCTCCGACCGATTCCGTTAAGGGTTGCAAAGCAGTTTTTGATACAGCCAAGAAGTATCTTTTAGAAATCTTTGGTATGGATGACTGTACATTCCAGCCCGCAGCCGGCGCTCACGGTGAATTTACCGGTGTTATGCTTATAAAGAAATATCACGAAAGCCGCGGCGACGCGGACAGGCGTACAAAAATTATTGTTCCCGATTCGGCTCACGGCACAAATCCCGCAACCGCGAGTATGTGCGGATATACTGTTGTAAATGTACCTTCCGCATCTGACGGATGCGTAGACCTTGAAGCATTAAAGGAAGTTTTAGGGGAAGATACAGCGGGTCTTATGCTTACGAATCCCAATACAGTGGGGATATTTGATAAAAACATTCTTGAAATCACACGACGTGTCCATGAGGCCGGAGGACTTTGCTATTATGACGGTGCAAACTTAAACGCGATTATGGGTATTGTTCGTCCCGGTGATATGGGATTTGACTGTATTCATTCAAATCTTCATAAAACATTTGCAACTCCTCACGGTGGGGGCGGTCCCGGTGCGGGCGTAGTGGGTTGCAAGGACTTTCTTGCAAAGTTTTTGCCTAAATCCGCTCTGATGGACGGTGAGGATGCCTTGCAGGTCCGTTCTTTCTCAGGCAACTTTTTGGTTGTTGTTAAAGCGCTTGCTTATATTATGACGCTCGGAAAAGAAGGCGTTACGGAGGCGGCGCAAAACGCCGTACTTAATGCGAATTATTTAATGAGCAGGATAAAGGGTACTTTTAAGCCCGCGTTTGACAGGATATGTATGCACGAATTTGTGCTTGATTTAAGCGGGTATAAAGAAGAAACCGGCGTGTCTGCGCTTGATGTTGCAAAAACGCTTATAGATTACGGAATGCATCCGCCGACAATGTACTTCCCGCTTATCGTTCACGAAGCGCTTATGCTTGAACCTACCGAAACCGAAAGCAAAGAGAATCTTGATAAGGCGGCAGAAGTGTTCCGTAAATTGTATAAGTTGGGATTTGATGATCCGGAATATATGAAAGCTGCTCCTCATCACGCACAGATAGCCCGTCCCGATGAGGTGCAGGCGGCAAGGAACCCCGTGCTGCGTTGGAGTAAAAATGATTAATTCGCTTTATGTGTACCGCACGGACTGCAAAGACCCGTTTATCAATCTTGCCAGAGAAGAGGTATTGCTGAAATCGGGCCCTTCCGACGGCGTACTGCTGTATTTATGGCAAAATGAAAAAACGGTTGTGATAGGCAGAAATCAGAATGTTTTTAAGGAATGCCGTGTGTCACTGCTCGAAGAAGAAGGCGGGCGCCTTGCGCGGCGGCTTTCGGGCGGCGGCGCGGTATTTCACGACAGCGGAAATCTCAATTTTACCTTTATTCTGCCGCGGGAAGATTTTGATATTAAGCGGCAAGCGGATGTTATATGCCGCGCCTGCCGCAGTTTTGGCATAGACGCGGTGGTTTCAGGACGAAATGATCTTGAAATCGGCGGTAGAAAATTTTCCGGAAATGCTTTTTATAAAAGCGGCGACCGGGCATATCATCACGGCACACTTCTCGTCAGCTTGGATATGAACCTTATCGGGCGTTATCTTAAACCGCCGGAAGCGAAGCTTAAAGCAAAAGGCGTTGATTCCGTACATTCAAGAATAATAAACCTTTTTGATGTTGCGCCGGAAATAACCAAAGCGGCTTTGTGCCGTGAACTTGTTTGTTCGGCGGAAAGCGTCTACGGATTTTCGGCGAAAGAGTTTATTTTTACGTCCGATATGGAAAACGAGGTTTCGGGTAAGACAAATTATTATGCAAGTGATGAATGGCGTTTCGGCTCTGACACAACCGCAACATTTTGTTGTGAAGAAACATTCGGTTGGGGTACCGTTACATTCGAGTTTCAGATTGATTACGGGATTATTTCCCGCGTTCGGGTATTTACGGATGCGATGGATTGGGAAATTCCCGCGCGGATAGAATCTGCGCTCAGCGGTAAAAGATTTACCGGTACTGACATTAAAGAAAGCCTGATTTCAGCTGAAATAGACGCCGGCATTAAAAATGATTTGTGTAAAATGCTTGAAAAACAGGAGATATAATATATGGACTATCAACTTATCGTAATAGGAGCCGGACCGGGCGGATATGTTGCCGCACTGCGCGCCGCAAAGCTGGGGCTTAAAGTCGCCGTTGTGGAAAACCGCGAGCCGGGCGGGACTTGCCTTAACAGGGGATGTGTACCCACTAAGACTTTGCTTCATTCATCACGGATTTACAGTGATGTTTTAAGAGGAGAGAACATAGGCATAACCGCCGACGGCGTAAAAATAGACATAGCAGCGGTTTTTGCGCGAAAACGGTCAATATGCGAAAAGCTTTCCGCCGGAATTGAAACAATGTTTAAGAGTGCAAAAGTAGATTTGCTTCGCGGTACCGGTAAAATCAGCGCTCCGGGAGAAGTTGAAGTTGTAAGCGGCGAAAAGGGCTTAAAATACACATGTGAAAATATTTTGGTCGCCACCGGCTCCGTCCCCGCAAAACCGCCGATTCCCGGTCTTGATCTTCCGGGTGTTTATACTTCCGATGAGCTGCTTGAGGGCAGCGATCGTTTGTTCAAATCAATAGTAATAATCGGCGGCGGTGTTATCGGCGTTGAATTTGCGAATTTTTACAATGATTTAGGGTGCGATGTGACCGTTATCGAGGGTATGGATAGGTTACTGCCCGTAATGGATAAGGAATTAAGCCAGAATCTTTCGATGATTTTCAAAAAACGGGGCATTAAAATCTATGTAAATTCCACGGTGGAATGTATTGAAAAAGGTCCTCAGGGCATTTCGGTCAAATTCAAATCCAAAGATGTTCAGGGTGAAGCCGCAGGTGAAGCGGTTTTGTGTGCCATAGGACGTAAACCGTTTTTTGACGGGTTGTTTGCCGATAAACTGACTCCTGAAACGGACGGTAACAGAATAAAAGTCGATGAAAATTATCAAACCTCGATACCCGGAATTTTTGCAATTGGCGATGTGTCATCAAAAATTCAACTGGCGCATTATGCTTCCGCCCAGGGAACGGCTTTTGCCGATATGCTTTGCGGAAGGCGTAATGATACGGATATGAATGTGGTTCCGAGTTGTATTTACTGCCGTCCTGAAATCGCATCGGTGGGAATGACCGAGGCACAGTGCAAGGACGCCGACATTCCCGTAAAAACAGGTAAAGCCACAATGTTCGGTAATGCCAAAACGGTGATTGCGAACGGCGATCGCGCCTTTATGAAAGTAGTGGCGCACGCAAATACTCATAAGGTGCTCGGCGCTCAGTTTATGTGTGAAAACGCAACCGATATGATTTCTCAGATTTCCGAGGCTGTTGCAAACGGGATGACCGCCGAACAGTTGATGTATGCTATGCGTCCGCATCCGACATTTGAGGAAAGTCTTTCGGACGCGTTAACGGATCTGATCAGTAAGTTTAGCGGTTAGTTTTCGTATTTATTCCAAAGGTCGCTCGCGGCGGGATACCGTCATACCGAAGCAAATACTCAATCTTAAAAACGCCGAAATCCGTTTCGGCGAAGTTATTTCCAAAGGTGCAATGAAAGAAGCCGTTTTGAAATCTCTCGGAATATAAGACATCAAATTAAAAATCGCGCCGGAGCTTTTACGCTCCGGCGCGATTACCGTTTTGTTGTGTTATTTACCGAAAGCGCGCTTTCTTTTGCCGATGATAAAAAGCAGGGCGGCGGTCACGCTTGCGAACATCAATGATATCAAAAGCGCGTTGGGGCCGCTGTCGCCGGTCTGCGGCGATACGGAATCCACGCTGTCTGCGGCAAGAACGGAAAACTGCGTCGACGCCTCGCCGTTGGTGAAGCGGACGGTCAGCGTATGGTTTCCGACAGCCAGCCTGTCAAGAGCCGAGGGCAGAATCGTCACGACGGTGCTGCCCTTTCGGACGGTGTAGTCCGCGTCTTTTTTCAGCTCGGTCTGACCGATATACACACCCGCGAAATGTTCGAAGGAGGTATCCTTCGCACCGGTCTGTGTGAAGGTCAGCGTCAGTTCATTACGGCTTCCTTTCGTATATGTCGGCGTTTCCTCACCGTCGGGTGAGAAGACGTAAACGGCTTTTTCGACGGTGACCGTGAGCGTTTCCGTCACGGTTTTATAGTTGAGATTGTCGGCCGGCGTGAATATCGCCTGAAAGGTGTTCTTTCCGGTGTTTCCGACTTTCGTGGCAACCGGATCTTTCCAGGTCCATCCGTCGGGAAGTTCAACATCCGCCAGCGTCTGACCGTAGACCGCGGTCAGGTTGCCGGGCAAGGCGCAGTCGGGCGTTGCCTTCATGATGGTCAGTTTGCCCGCAACATATGTAATATCATAGTTACCGGTCACATCTTTGCCGCCCGCGTCTATGACCATGGCGTCTTTCGGCTCTATCAACCCGGGGTAGACGCCGGCGTCGGTCTTATTCCCGCTCAGGGAAATCACATCCAGCGCATCGCCGTTCAAAAGTCCCTCGACTTCGACTTTTTCGGCGATCTTTGCAGGATCAGAGTAAGTGTTGTCGTCACCCTGCCCGGAACCGTTGAAGACATACTCCTGATCCTTTACCGTGACGGTAAGCGCTTTTTTGCCTACCGTTACAGTCGCCGTATTCGATACCGCTGTTTGTGTGTTTGAATTATCCGTCCGCTTTGCGGTCACATAACAGCAATAGTAATGGCTTCCGGCAGCCAGACCCGTGGGGACGGTATAACTCGCGTCTGTCGCGCCGTCAACCGGTTTCGGATTGGTCCCGCTCGCATCGTCGCAGGAATACCATTGATACTTGCTGACGGTATGCCCGTCAGCCGCCGAAGCCCCGACGGTAAGCGTCGCGCCCGCCGTATAGCCGTAAGTAAGAGCGGCGTCGCCCGGCTGCGCGGTGAAGGTCGGCGCGGTCGCGGGAGTGGCTTTCCACTGCGCGTAGAGAGAAATATCGGAATTTATGTTAATCGCGCCGTTGTCGGAATAAGACGTTCCGTTTCCTTTCGGATCGGTATTCCAGCCTTCAAAAGGATATGCGCTGCCGTGCGTGAACGAATTGGGTGCAAGCAACATATCCGTATCGGCGGTCAGATACTGCACCGCTTTATTTTCGGAGCCGTCATTTGCATAAAAGGTTACGGAACAAAAGGGTGGCAAAAACGTAGAGCTGAAGGCGCCTATAGAGTCAAGCAGGTATCCTCCGGTAAACATCGAAGGTACTGAATCGTCAAGAGCGTAATAAATCCCGTCGCTGCCAGGGGCGGTATTTCCGGAAATTTTCCCGCCGGACATATGAACAGGTCCGCCCATACATATGCCGCCGCCATGATATTTTGCTGTGTTCTCTGTGATTTCTCCTCCGTACATATTAAATGATGAGTACTGTACGTATACACCGCCGCCGGAATGATTGGCAGTGTTTCCGGAGACTTCTCCTTTGAACATATTAGAGGTTGTTTCCTGTACGAATACACCGCCGCCGTAGGATTCGGCATAGTTATCTGAAATAGTTCCGCCGTTCATAGTGAAAGAACCGTAGAAATGGCATACTCCTCCGCCAAAGTGGCCTGTGTTTCCGGATATGGTCCCCCCGTTCATGGTAAAAGAGCCGTGCCATATATATACTCCTCCGCCGTATTCATTGGGGTTGTTATTACCGGATATTTCTCCGCCCTCCATAACGAAGGTGCCTTCTACTTTTACACCGCAGCCGGGAGCATTTGCTCCATGGGTGATTTTTCCGGAATTATCGGTTTTGTCATAAAGCGTTAGCGTTTTGCTTTGTTCTATTTTCAGAACACTATGCTTGATATTAGTATCAACGTTGGTCTGAATGATGCTGTATCCGTTCAGGCACAATTCCACGTTTGAATTGATCCTGATTTCCTCTGATGTATTGATATCCTGCGTCAGAAAGCCGCTTCCGCCGTTTCGCGCCAGATCATCTAATTGTTCTTTTGTGGCGATCGCTGTCCACCCGTTATGAAGCAAGCAGCCGTCATCATCCTGCGAATCGTGACTGCAGTGCGCTTCGGGCGCGGCAGAGACCGCCGTCGGCAGCAACGCCGTTATCAGCACAAACGCCAGTAAAACACTGATTATTCCTTTTGCTTTCATATTGATGTCCTCCAAATGTTGTATTATTCTGTTTTTTCGGATAACAAAGATTTTGTTACGCGGCGGCATTGCGGCACATCGGCAGATTTATTCGCCATAGCACACTGTCGTCTGTTTGTAATTTACACCGCCATTATATCATATCGTAAGCACGGCTTCAAGCAGTTTTTCACCGTTGACGGCGCGTTTTTTTCGGTTTAGCGCTGATAGTTTCTTTCAAGCACGTCGGATATTTCCTCTTTGTTTGCGAGCGCTCTGCAAAACGCCGTGGCGCCGCCCGCCGCCGAGCCGAGCTTTAAGGCGTATTCCGTATCGCCTGTTTCAATGTATCCCGCAAGGAAACCCGCGAGCATACTGTCGCCGCAGCCGACGGTGTTTACGACCGTGCCCGCCGCCGCCCGCACGCTTATTGCGCCGCCGTCGCCGGGCACGAGAATCGCGCCTTTATCTCCGCGGGAAACAAGCACGTTTTCCGCGCCGGAGTCAATAAGCTTTTTTGCGTAAAAAATTATATCCTCATCGCTTTCTGCGCTTACACCGAAAAGGTCGCCGAGCTCGCGGTGATTCGGCTTTATAAGAAACGGCTTGTATCTGAGTGCGCGAAGCAGTAAGTCGCCCGCCGCGTCAACAGCGAAGCGCACACCCCTGCCTAAGAGGCGGCGCAGTATTCTTTCGTATATGTCGTCCGGCAGATTAGCCGGCACGCTGCCGGCGAGCACGAGATAATCGCCGGAATTCAGCTCATCGGTAAAACCGATGAACTTTTCGATTTCATTTTCCGGTATTTCGGGTCCGCGCGCGTTTATATCGATTTGCGTACCGGCTTCGATTTTTACGTTAATACGGGTGTTTCCGCCGTTAAGACGCAAAAAGGCGCAGTCAACGCCCTCTTTACGCAAAAGCTCTTCGAGATAAGCGCCGGTAAAGCCCGCCGTAAATCCGAGCGCCTTATTCTTTACGCCGAGCCGGGTGAGCACTACCGAAACGTTTATGCCCTTGCCGCCGTAGTGAAGCTCTTCGGAATATGAGCGGTTGATGTCGTCAAAACGAAGGTTCTTTACCTGCATTACATAATCAAGAGCAGGGTTTAAG
>JAEEWM010000025.1 GCA_016287385.1 Clostridiaceae bacterium
CAATCCTAACGGTATGGATATAGGTTCTACAAGGAGATGCACGTATAACGCTACCTCTCCGTCATACTCCGCGGTAGTTAAATTCCGCTGGACGGCGGGCGCGGAAGCGCACGCAGTGCTCTACTTTGACGCTTGGGCGGGCAGTGCTTATCCGTTCTGCCTTGCCATTAAGAAGCCGAATCACGACGCCCTCGGCGCGGCGGCTGGCCCCAACGGCGCGTGGGATCTTGACCCGTCGAATCGGGACAACATCGTTCAGATGACCGAGGCGATCGCCGAGGGTGATACCAAGGATATCGAATTCGGCAGACTCAAGGTCGTATCCGGTCCGCGCACGGGTAAATACTACGTTTACTTAAAGGTAAACGATGAACTTATAGTCTACTACTATTATGACGGCGTAAGCGATGACGGCACCTACAAGGGCGGCACCGGAACGCTTTCAAACAACTTCTTATTCACTTCGAGCTCAACAGGCAACTATATTTCATCGATTCCGGAGCCCTATGAGCCGTACGACGTAATAGAATACGATGATTTGTTCAGCGGCGGCAACGCCCTTTCCTCGAACACTACCGCTATGAGCGGCGCCACCGTATTCACCTATAACCGCACTTCGCCCACCGGCTCCGCGATATTCAAGTATCGCTGGAAGGTTGGAAGCAAAGCAAAATTCCAGCTTTCATTCGAGAAAACGGCGAGCGACGCTATGGCGTATATGTTCGGCGCGTGGTTAGGCGAACCCGGCGCTGATGCCGGCTACGATAACGGCAGAATGTGGCTGAGACCCGGCACAGGCCCGCAGATCAATATGCCTTCGATTCTGACCGCGGGCAGTGAGCATAACGTTGAGTTTGCGAGACTCAAGGTTTCGACCGGACCCGACAGAGGCAAGTATTACGTTTATATCAAGATAGACAACGTACTGATAGCGGAGGATTATGTAGCCGCAAACGTAGTCGATAAGAGCGGCAATTACACCTCGAACCCCGGCTCTACGGCATTAAACGTTAAGTCCGGCGAGATAATCTTCACCTTCTGGGGCAGTGAGGGCAACGTTATCAGCACTTACAAGAGAGCCGTAAGAGGCGATTTTGACGGTGGCGACAGCATTAACTCGCAGGATTTTGCAGCCCTCAGAAAGGCTATAATGGGCTATGAGGACGAAAACGGAAATCCGGACGAGATAGCCGATTATAACAGCGACGGCACTGTAAACGTTATCGACCTTGTTGTAATGAAGAAAGACTTCTTCAAGGGCAACTCCTATGCAAAGACCGGCGGTCTCAACCTCGGTACGCAGGAGCACCTGCTGGAAAGCGTCGGCAGTTTTGTCGATAACACCAAGACGGCCTCCTACATAGCGGCGGCCTCCTCGACTCTCGGTGCAAACACATACAGGCTTAGCATGGCGATCCACGATTTGTATTACGCTTCGAACTCCAACGGCGTTATCGAAAGGGATAACGGCAAAATGAGCCAGCTCAAAGCGATGGTCGCGGCGCTCAAAGCGCAGGGTATAAACACTATCCTTTACGTAACCGATTCGTATATACTGCCTTACGGTTACTCGAACCCGGCTGTAAACCATCATAAGACCTGCCCGACGCCGGGAACCCAGGACTATGAGAACTGGCTGAAAGTAAACGCCGCGGCGTTCGGCGCTCTTGCCGCTGAAATTCCGGAAATCAAGTATTTCGAGCCGTTCAACGAGATCAACCTGACCACCACCGGCTTTGAGAAGCCCGGCATCCCGTGGGACGCTTCCGATCAGGTTGCGGCGAACTATAAGTACACAGTTGAAGAAAAAGCCGGTATCATGGCTGACCTTTGCTGGTACGTTTCAAGAGCGGTCAAGGCGGTTGATTATACCAACCAGGTCACCACGCCTTCGATATGCGTGGGTTCGCACGAGTCAATAATCGAGGGAACCTTCCTGAACGCGCTTTACGGTGCGATCGAGTCCGGTGTTTATCCGACTAACAACGCCGTAAGCGATAAGAGAGTTGACAACTACTTTACGGTTATCAATATCCACGCGTATCCCGAATATGCGACGACTTCCAGTGCGCGAACCACCAAGGTCAACAACATCGCAAACGATATAGGCAATACCATATACTCCGTGATGCAGGCGCATCACGACGGCAACAGCCGCGTATGGCTCACCGAAACCGGCTGCTCGGTATTCGGCAGCCGCACGGAGGCTAACGCCGAGGATCTTGTCACCAAGCTTCTTACCAAGATAAACAGTAATCTGACCTATATCGATACAGTTATCTTCTATAAGATTGCCGACATTTCGACCAATAACGGTTTAAGCGAGCCGGAAAGCAAATTCGGTCTCTTCTACTCAGGCGACGCGAGCAGTAACAGTTACGCCGCAAAGAGAACCGCGAAGGCGATTTACAAGTTCTTCCATAACGGTTCTACCGATTATACGGCGCTTAACACTCTTGCTTCCAATGCCCGAAACGGCGCGTACAGCAGTTAATTAAGGCAAACAGAGCGTTCCGGGGCTTTTGCCCCGGAACGGTTCCCCGTACTATATATATGGAGGTATACAGATGAAAAAAATTCTGACAATTTTTCTCACGGCTTCATTTGTTCTGTCAGTGATCCTCACGGCGACGTTTTCCGTCACTGCCGATGCGCGTACAGCCGTATGTACGGTGGCGCTCTCGGAGCAGAATGCCGGCACGGATGATTATTTCGTCGCGGCGGACGTCACCTTTACGAGCGACGCGGAGTTTACCGCGGGTATATTCACGGTGGAAGCGGCAGGGTTTAAGATTGACGGATGTACCGCGGGCGAATGCACAGGCGGCGAAGCGCCGGAAATATACGTTTCACCCGAAAAAAGCATGGTTTTATTCGCCGGTTTCAGCGAGAGCACGGAAAATGATATAAGATCGTATACAAAAGTCACGCTTTCTCTTAAACTGGTTTTGGGAGACGGCGCACAGCCGTCCTCCGGTATAACCGTCAGCGTTAAGAATATAAGCATATCCAACGTTGATGAGGAAAAATATACCGTTGCCGACGCTCAGGCGACGCTTACCGCTCAGCACATACACACCCCCGCCGACGAATGGTCGAGCGACGCTGAAAACCATTGGCACGTATGCACCTCCTGTCAGGAAAAAGTTGACGAGGCGAAGCACACCTTTGATGACGGCGCGGTAACGCCGCCCACCTGCACAGCCGGCGGATATACCACCTACACCTGCACGGTTTGCGGCTACAGCTATAAGAGCAACGAGGTTCCCGTTGCCGCGCACAACGTAGGCGAGTGGATAACCGACGCAAACGGACATCACCGCCACTGCGCGGACTGCGACCAGGACGTTGACGCGGGCGAGCACACCTACGAATGGGTAGTAACCAAAGAAGCGACAGCCGAGGAAAACGGACTGCGCGAGGAAATATGCTCGGTTTGCGGATACAAATCGGGCAACAGCGAGGATATAATCTACTCGCAGCACAAGCCCGGCGATATCAACGGCGACGGCTCGCTTAACAATAAAGACTTAACGCGTCTTTTCCAGTACCTTTCCGACTGGGACGTTGAAGTAAACGAAGCGGCGCTTGACGTAAACGGCGACGGCAGCGTCAACAACAAGGACTTAACACGGCTTTTCCAGTATCTCTCCGATTGGGATGTCGAGATATACTGAAAACAGGGATCTACTATTATTAAAGGAGAAAAGCTATGAAAAAGAGCTCCAGAAGAATTCTTGCCGTTATACTGGCGGTCGGTATGCTTGCCTCTTTGTTCACTCTGCCGATGACGGTCAGCGCGAACGGCGAACCCCTTAAGTTCGGAAGCGACGGCAAGTTCAAAATCGTCATTTTTTCCGACGTTCAGGATCAATTCCCCGTTCATCAGCGGGTAATTAACGTAATGAAACAGGCAATCGCCCGTGAAAACCCCGATCTTATCGTTTATCTCGGCGATATTACCGAGCAAAACATTAAAGAGCCCGAGGTTGATTACAGGCGCACGGTCGAGCAGATATTCTCTCCCGCCGTGGAAGCCGGCGTACCTTACGCGATAGTATTCGGTAATCACGACGATCAAAGCTATTACAGCGGCCAGCGCACCGATAAGGCGGCTATGCTTTCTGTAATACAGTCGCTCGGCGACTGCCGCACGGTGGACGCCGACCCCTCGCTTTACGGCACGGGTACCTGCAAGATTCCGGTTTACTCTTCGGACGGCAGCAGTATTGCGTTTGACCTCTTTATGGTCGACTCAAACACCTACCAGAACCCGACCGACGGCGGCAGCGGATACGATAACCCCCACGCCGATCAGCTTGAGTGGCTTGCCGCAAACAAGGATGCCGGCGTAAACTCTTTCGTATTCCAGCATATTCCGATGCCTGAGACCTTCAATCTTTTTAAGGAAGACGAGAACGGCTCAAAAAGCTACGGCGGCAAAAAATACGCTTTAGCGTTAAACGAAAACGCGACCGGCAGCGCGGGCGAATTTCCGCACCCCTGCCCCGCGGACTGCAATTTCGGCGAGTTCACCACTTTAAGGGATATGGGCGGCGTGCTCGGCGTATTTACGGGCCACGACCACTTAAACGACTTCACCGGCGTATACGACGGACTCAGAATGACCGCCGTTCCCGGTATGACCTATTATAACTACGGCAAAGAAGAAGTAAGAGGTTACGGCGTTATCGAGCTTGACGAAAACGATATCGAAAATTACGATTATCACTCGGTCAAGTTCTCTACGCTCGATGCCGAAGCCGGCGAAACCGCGGAGACCACCTACGCCGATTACGACCTCGTTACCTACGCCGATCTGCGTAAAGACGGCAACCCGCTGCCCGAGACCGATTACAACATCCACGGCAGCAACACCTTTACTTATGCCGGCACCTCGCCGACTCATTCGGCGATATTCAAATTCCGTTGGACCGCGGGCGCGGACAACGAGGGCTTCCAGTTCTCGTTTGACGAGGGCGAAAACGGCAATATCGCATATCCCTTCGGCGTTTGGATAAAGAAGCCGAATCAGGGCAGCGCCGGCTCTTACGGCGCGTGGCACCTGCGCCCCAACCAGGCGGACCGTCTCGTTAATATGAATACCGCGGTAAAGAAGGGCGACGTTTATAATATCGAGCTCGGCAAGCTCAAAATTCTTACCGGCGAGCCTCAGCACGTGGGTGAATACTATCTTTACTTAAAGGTAAACGGCGTTCTTATTCAGGAAGCTTATTCAAACGCCGGCGCCGACGGTCAGTTTATGTCCGGCAACGCGCTTTGCCAGATGGAAAACAAGATTCGTTTCGGCGACTGGTCGTCATCGGATAACAACAACAGGATTTCCGCGTACGATTTTGAAAGCTTTGCGCCTTACGATGTAATCGAATACGAAGACCTGCTCGATACCGGCGACAACCACCTCGCGGCGGAAGGAACCACCCTTACGGCGCAGAACAATCTCTTCCACTATGAAGCGACCTCCCCGTCACATTCGGCGATATACAAATTACGCTGGACAGCCGGCGACGATATCTATTTTCAGCTTCATCCCGGTATCTACGGCAGCAGTAATAACTTCGCCTACCGTATAAACGGCGAAAACTTCAATCAGCGCAACCCGAGCGCGGACGTGCCGGTAGGATATACGATAAGCGAGGGCGACTCGGTCAATATCGAGATCGGCAGACTCCTCGTTGCCGACGGCGACAACGCCGGCAAGTATTACACATACTTTAAGGCGGGCGGTAAGGTAATTTTTGAAAAATACGTATCGGCGGACGATACAAACACCGCCTCCTACCTCGGCGACAGTATCCAGCTTAATCTGCGCGACGCCGCGCACTACTGCGAGATCAGTCCGTACATAGAGGAAATACCCGAAGAACCCGCCGACGCGCTCTATTATAAATACGACGAGATAGAATACGGCGATCTTCGCGAAAACGGCAATTATCTCGCGAGCGAGACCGTAATGAGCGGCGGTAAGACCTTCACCTATAACAAAACTTCATCTACCGGCTCCGCGATACTCAAATACCGCTGGACCGCCGTTGAGGGCTCCAAATTCCAGCTTTCCTTTGACAAGGCGGGTTCCGGTGTAAACTATATGTTCGGCGTTCAGCTCTACGCGCCGGGCAGTGAGGGGCACGAGAACAGCTCAATAAGACTCCGCCCCGGTCTTGACGACAACAACGCGTGGGCGGACCTCGCCGAAAATATCGAGGACGGCAGAAGCTACGATATCGAGTTTGCGCGGCTTAAGGTTAAAAACGGCGAAAACGCGGGCAAGTATTACGTTTATTTCAAAATGGACGGCGAGCTTGTTTCCGAAAGCTACGTCGGAGCGGATGTTGTTGACGGCAAGGGCAACTACAAGTCAAATCCCGGAAACGCGGACTGTAAGCTTTCAAACGAGATTTACCTCACCTTCTGGGGCGCTTCCGGCAACAAGATAAGTGCGACGGCGGTTCCCGAGACCTACGAACCTTACGACGAAGTTACATATTATGATCTGCTGTTGAACGGCAGTCCGCTTTCGGCGGCGAAAACGCCGCTGAACGGCAATCCGAAGTTTGCCTACAACGCCACTTCTCCCACTCATTCCGTTGTGCTCAAATACCGCTGGACGGCGGGCACCTGCGCCGAAGGCAAACCGCATTACGTATTCTACTTTGATAATTGGTCGGGCGGCGCCTATCCGTTCTGTCTTGCGGTAAAATCACCGGGCTATTCGGGCCTCGGCGCCGCGGCGGGTGAGAACGGCGCGTGGCATATCGATCCGTCCAAGTCAGATCATATCGTTCAGATGACCGAGCCCATAGTAGTCGGTCAGGACTATGATATCGAACACGGCCGTATTAAGGTGGCGACCGGTCCGAACAAGAATAAATATTACGTTTACCTTAAAGTAAACGGCGAGCTTATATTCGGTTATTACTACGACGGTGTACATGAAGACGGCACCTACGGCGGTTCTAATCAGGCGTTTGATTCCAAATATCTGCGCTTTACGGACGGTACGGCGGATAACTACATCTCCGCGACGCCGGTCGTCGAAACGTATGAGGATTACGATGAGATTTATTATTCCGACCTGAAGAAAAACGGTCAGCCGCTTTCCGCCGGCGGCACGAATATGAGCGGCGGCACCGTATTGACCTATGACCGCAAATCTCCGACCGGCTCGGCGATTTTAAGATACCGCTGGACAGTCGGCGACGTCTCAAAATTCCAGTTGTCGTTTGAAAAGACCTCAAACAGCGCCATGGCGTATATGTTCGGCGCGTGGCTTTCAGAACCGGGTGCCGAAAGCGGCTTCCCGAACGGCAGAATGTGGCTGCGCCCCGGTTACGGTCCGCAGGCGGGCTTTGCCGAAGCCATACAGCCGGGCTCGACTCACGACGTTGAGTTTGCGCGGCTTAAAGTCAGCGGCGGGTCACGAAAGGGCAAATACTACGTTTATATCAAGATAGACGGCGAGCTCATAGCCGAAGATTACGTGGCGGCGGGCGATGTGGACGCAAACCTCGGCTACATCTCAAATCCGAACAGTACGGTGTGCAGTATGACCTCGAACGAAATATTCTTAGCGTTCTGGGGCAGTAACGGCAACATGATAAGCGCCATTCCGGTCGAAGAGACATATGAGGATTACGACGTGATAGAATACGCCGATCTTAGTAAGGACGGCATCCCCGTTCCGGCGGACGGCAGAACGATGAGCGGCGGCACAGTATTCACCTATAACCGCACTTCGCCTACCGGCTCGGCAATATTCAAGTATCGCTGGAAGGTCGGCTCTGTCGCCAAATTCCAGATGTCGTTTGAAAAGACCGCCGATAACACCATGGCGTATATGTTCGGAGCATGGCTTTCAGAACCCGGCGCCGAGACGGGCTACGATAACGGCAGAATGTGGTTAAGACCTGCTTACGGTCCGCAGGCGGGCTTTGCTTCCGCGCTCGCGGCGGGCGCGTCATATAACGTTGAGTTTGCGCGCCTTAAAGTAAAGAACGGTCCCAACAAGGGCAAATACTACGTCTATATTAAGATAGACGACGAACTTATAGCCGAAGATTACGTGGCGGCGGACGTTGTAGACGAAAATCTCAATTATTATTCCAAACCGGGCGAAGTCGGGTGCAGTATGACCTCGAACGAGATATTCTTCGCGTTCTGGGGCAGCGAGGGCAACGCCATCGGCGCTTACAAGGAATCAGCGGTCGGCGGGCACGCCGGCACAAGGGGCGATTTTGACGAAAACGGAACTATCAACGCGCTTGACTTTACCGCTCTTATCAACCGCCTCTTCGGAGTTATAGGCGATATCGAATTACCCGAGGGAATCGCCGATTTCAACAACAACGGCACCGAGGATATCGATGACCTTATAGCTGTTAAAAAGTATATCGCGCCGGTCAACACCTATGAGAAAACGGGCGACCTTACGGTTGGTACGCAGGAGCACCTTTTAGAGGATGCAACCAAAACCGCGGAATATATAGCCGACGCTTCGGGAACGCTCGGCGTGACCGCGTATCGGCTCAGCGTGCCTATTCATCAGCTTTATTATGCCACCGAAACAAACGGCGTAAAAGTTAAAGCGGACAATATGAACGCGCTTAAAGAGCTGGTCGCGGCGCTGAAGAGTAAGGGTATAACCGAAATTCTCTACGTTACCGATTCGTTTATTCTGCCTTACGGTTACAGCGACCCCCAAAAGACCCATAACAAGACCGTTCCGGATCCGGCAACGGATAAAGATAATTATCTTGCGTGGCTCAACGTGAACGCAAACGCGTTCGCCGCGCTTGCCGCAGAAGTTCCGGAAATCAAGTTCTTCGAGCCGTTCAACGAGATAAACGTTACGGGCTCAAGACTTGAAACCTACGGCATCGGCTGGAACGCAACCGCCGAACAGCAGGCGGCGCACAGATTTACCGTAAGCGAAAAAGCCGGTATAATGGCTGACCTTTGCTGGTATGTGTCAAAGGCGGTCAAGTCGGTTGATGCGAAGAATCAGGTAACAACGCCTTCGATCAGTCTGTCGGGCAGCCAGGTAGTCGAAAAAGATTTTCTTGACGCTCTGTACAAGGCTGTTGAATCAGGCAATTATCCCACCGGTCAGGCGCTTGCCGATAAGAGAACAGACAGCTACTTTACTATTATCAACATCCACCTGTATCCGGAGTATACCGACAAGAGCTCGCAGATCGAGACCAATGCAAACAATTTTGCGGCGAGCATTAACGCGGCATATGATGTGATCAAAGCCCATAAAGACGGCGGCAGCCGCGTATGGCTCACCGAAACCGGCGTCTCTTCGTATCACGGCGACGGCGCTCCCAGAAATGAGGAAACCGCGGCTGCGATATTCAATACGACGCTCGGCAAAATAGATAACGACCTTACTTATATAGACACCGTAATAACCTATAAGCTTGCGGATATCTCATCGGATAACGGAGCAAGCCCGGTGGAAGCGGGTTACGGTCTGTTCTATTCCGGCGATGACCTCGACTACGATCCTTATACCGCAAAGCCGATAGCAAAAACCGTTTACAGCTTTACGCACGGCGGCTCTGCCGATTATTCGGAGCTTGACGCGCTCGCTTCACGCTACGGCGGATAAGTCAAAGCAAAAATAATGCCTTTTGGGGCGTTTTAGCCCCAAAAGGCGCCGCAAGGCGCGAATAATGATAACGGAATGCGGATAAAGTTTTTATCCTTATTCCCGTATCATTATTAAAGTTTATCAAAGGGAGATTCAACCGTTATGTTAAAACCGAAAAAAATACGAATGACAGGAGCGTTACTTGCCGTTTTACTGCTGTTTGCAACTTTGGCAATTCCTCTGCACAGCGCCGCCGCGTACAACGCGGACGGTGCGGTTCCGGTCGTGCGCGGCAGTTACTACGACCTGCCCGAAACGGTCGAAAGCTACGTTTCGTCGGGTAAAACGATTGAATTTGACCTGAATATACTGATTTCGGATACCGACGTTTGCAAGCTCGGGCTTTATGACGGCGGCACGTTTGTTTCAAACGAATTTCTCCTTAAAGACGGCGCGGACGAACTGAGTTTGACGACAAAGCCGCTTAAAGACGGTTGGTATCACTATATTATTTCGCTTGCCACCGTTCCTCACTCATCCGGGCAGGAAAACAACCCTGTTACGAGATTCCGCGCAAGAAGCACCTTCCCTTCGGGCACACTTATAAACAATATCAGCGTAGGCGTGGACGTTCGGGCTCTTCCCGAGGCGTTTACCGAAGACTTTGATACCGTTACGCTCGCAGACCTCGGAATTGCGGGCACCGATTACAAAACCGCCGTTTCAAGCGGCACTTACACCTACAAGGGCAAATCCGAGACGAAATCCGCCGTTGTTAAATTCGGCTGGGCGGCAAATGTCACATCGGAAATCGACTGGAAGCTTGCCCTCGACACCTACTGGAACGCAAACTGTATGGTCTGGTTCAGACCGGACGCCATATACTTCTGTCCGGGCGAGGGGCAGTACAGGGAGCTGTACGCCAAGCTCGACCCCGTGACGGAAGGCAGACACGAAGTCGAATTCGGCAGACTTCGCGTTACGGCGGGTCCGAATTACGGAAAGGATTATGTGTTCTTCAAATTGGACGGAGAAATTAAAGTCGGTAAATACACGGATTACTATCAGACGGAGGGCGGATACGTATCTCACAGCGAGAAGCTTACGACTCCGTCTTACACCGTTTGCTTCGTAAACGACGGCGTGGCGAAGCAGGGCTTTTCCGGCTTTGCGAAGCCCGACGAATACGTTACCGATATCGATTACGTTAATATCGGCGATATCGTTCCGGGCGGCGTGGTAAAGGATACGGTACACGACGGTCACCTCGGCTACACCTATCCCTTTGAATCCGCGTCGGCAACCAAATCCACCGTTGTTAAGTTCGTGCTTCAAACCGGGAAATTCGCGGAAGGAAACCTCGATGGCTCGGTTATGGTCGTCGATATCGGCGGCAACTGCGGCTTCTGCCGTTCTTATATCTCTTCGGGCAACAAGAAGAGCATTATGTTCGGCTGGGAAATCGACGGCTGCAGCAGCGGCACGAAGAGTTATAAATTCGAGGAGAACACATGGTACGCCTTCGAGCAGGGCAGACTGCGCGTGACCTCGGGCGCAAACAAGGGCAGGGACTACGTATATCTTAAAATAGACGGCGAAGTCGTAAGTTCTTTTTACGGCGAGCCCGGGTCAAGACCGCTTCTGGGCGGCGATATTTACGTTGAAGCCACGCAAAACTTCCGTATAGTCGGCTATAACGAGGTACGCGCGAAGTATTACGTTGACGATGAGCTTCTTTACGACCGGCTCTCGCAAAAGGGCTTTCCCGCGAAACAGCCCGCCGACCCCAAGAAGGACGGCAGTTATTTCGTTGGCTGGTACACTGCGAAAACCGGCGGCACACTGTTTGATTTTGCAAAGACAAAGCTTGACGGCAACATAAATCTCTACGCGCGCTTTACCGATGAGACCGTAACGGCGACCTTCGACCCGGCAAACGGCGACGCTTCTTTCAGCGTGCCTTCGGGCAAAAACTGCCTTGTGACCGCGCCGGCGACCCCCGCGTATACAGACGGCGTGTACGAGTACGTTTTCGCCGGCTGGAAGAACGAAACCACCGGCAAAATATTCGATTTTGCAAGCGACCGGATAAGCGAGGACACCTCGTTTACCGCGCAATATAAGGAAAAAGAATACTTTGTAAGCTACTACGCAAACGGAAAGCTCGTCAAAGAGGTTCCGTTTGTAATGAGTGATCCCACGGTCGAGGGCAAAGAGCCCGCCGTTCCCGCCGTGCCGAACGCCACCGGCGTATGGGAGGCGCACAGTGTAAGCGCGCTTACCGGCAATATGACGGTAAACGCCGTTTATACCGTAACGCCGCCGTCCGCGGCGACCGGCATAAATCTTCAAACCTATTCGGGCGGCAGGATTTATCTTAACACCGATACCGTACACGATTTTCTTTCGACCGATACGCAGAAGCAGTCGGATTTTGTCAGAGAATTCTGCGCTTCGCCGCACGAGTATCAGGACCACCAGAACACCGCGTTCAAGTGGAGCGACAGCGGCAAAAACAGCTCTTATACCGTCTACTTTGCCGATAACAAGAGCTTTAAGAACGCGTACATCGTCACCGCGAACAAGGCTTCGCTTATAAACGAAGCGGGCATATTTGTTCCCGGCAAGACATATTACTGGTTCGTTTGCGGCAACACTACCGGCAAATGCAGCGCGGTAGATAACTTCACGGTCGTCAATACGCCGATACGTTATATTACCGCGGGCAACGTTATAAATATGCGAGACCTCGGCGGTCAGGTAAACGGCGCCGGCGACAGGGTAAAATACGAACTCGTTTACCGCGGCGCCGCGCTCGACGAGTACACCTCCCACGTTGACGATACCGCCCGCGGCGTATTCAGCTATCTCGGTATCAATTCCGAAATAGAGCTTCGCGGCGGCATGAACCACGCATATACCGGTTGGGACGAAAACAACCCGAACGTAAACTACATAAAGGGTGCGATGTATCAGGAGATACTTTCGCTTGACGCCGAACAGAAAGAGCAGTACAGGTCCACCTTCCACGCAATGGCGGACGAAAGCAACTATCCGTTCTATTTCCACTGCTCCGCCGGTGCTGACAGAACCGGTACGTTCGCTTACCTGCTTTACGGACTGCTTGGCGTTTCGTACGATGATATCCGTCCCGAATATGAGCTTACCTCTTTCAGCGCGATAGGCATGAGACCTGCTGACCGTTACAGTCAGGGCTTTGCGATTGATACGACCAACGCTCAGATGATAGAGCAGTACAGCGGCGGTACGGGCGATCTGCAAACGGCGGTATACAACTTCCTTACGAATTATGTGGGCGTAAGCGCCGCCGACCTTGAAGCCATTAAGGATATAATGCTCGAAAAAGGCGCGACGCCCAACGATAAACCGTACACCCTTACCGTGGACGTTCTCGGTAAGAAGTACACCTATCAGGCGTTTGACGGCATTTACTTCATGCCCGAGAAGCCGCAGGCGATTGGCAAGATATTCAACGGTTTTTATAACGGCAGCAAGAAATATGACGGTTACGCGAAAAGCGACCTTAATTTAGTTGCAAAATTCAGCGATATGCAGTTTGAGCCTTACGATACCATTACCCTTAAAGATTTAGGGTTTAAGGAAAGTAAAGTGCTTAACCGCACCAACACGGTCTGCACCTACGAAAAAACCGCCGAAAGCGGCGGAAGACTGCTTCAGTTCGGCTTAGAGCCGGTAGGCGATATGAACGGCGGCGACGGACCGCAGTTATCGTTTACCAACGACTGGTCAAAAAACAGCTTCGCGAGGGTATGGTTCCAGACCAACACGAATTCCTGCGCCTATTACAGCGGCGTTCTCGGCTCGGGTCCGGATATTATGAAAATGCTGTTACTCGAAGCGGGCAGGCAGTACGATATACAGTTTGCCATACGCGTTATGAAGAATAAGGGCTACGAGGGCAAAAAGGTCTTTGAGGTCACCGTAAACGGCGAATTGCTGGTTCAGTACATCGGCTGTAACGCGGACCTTAGCGACAACCTGATTTACTTCCACGGCGGCACCGGCTCGGCGTATCTCATAAACAAGCCGGTATATAAGACCGTAAGATTTTATGACGGCGACAAGCTTATAGACAGCCGTACGGTAGAGCGTTGCGGTCTGCTTCCCGAAATAAAAGAACCGGCGGCTAAAGGCGGTGTTCCCTTCGCCGGCTGGTATACCGAAAAGACCGGCGGAAAGCTCTGGGATGAAAACGAAGACGTCGTATACAGCGATATGAACCTCTACGCGCGCTTTGCCGACGTAAGAGTCATTACCGCGTACGTCGACGGCAAGAAACTAACCTATCGTGTTCAGGTCGGCAAGACGCTCGACGAGCTTCCGAAGCCCAAGAAGGCGGGACACGTCTTTACCGGCTGGACGGTGAACGGTCAGCCTTTCACCGGCAAGGTCACTTCAAAAATGGCGGTGACCGCCGCGTTTGAGGAGTACAGCTTCGATGATTACGATGAACTCAGTCTGCGCGATATCGGAGTGACCGGCGACCTCGACTTTGCCGTTTTCGGCGACCGCCATACCAGAGGATACAACTATTATAAGGCGGCAAAAACCGGAGGCAGAGTATTTAAGGGAATTTATATTCCGAGCAATAATATGATGAACGGTCCGCAGGTCAGCTTCTCGACCAAGTGGGACGAAAACTACTATTCAAAGCTCTACTTTACCAAATACGATATGCTTTACGTTTATTCAAGCGGTATCGACGGCGGTCTGCCGACCTTAAAGCTCGATACCGAGCTTGCCGGCGGAAAGGAGTATCCGTTCGAGATAGGCGTGCGCGTGCTCAACAACAAGGGTTATAAGGGCGTTAAGGTGCTCACCGTATATGTAAACGGCGAACTGATTTTTGAGGAATTTGATAACGGCACCAACCTTGAAGGAGACACGGTATTCATCCAGGGCATGCCGAACACCGGCGTTTTCCGCAACGTGGATATATACAAGACCGTATCGTTCTACGACGGCGACAGATTGCTTTCTTCACAGAAGCTTCTGCGCGGCTCGACCGCAAGGTCGATAGGCAAACTTGCCGACAAGGGCGACCGGCTCTTTATGGGCTGGTATACCGAATTCGGCGTAGAATGGGATTTCGCCACCGACGGCATTTACCTTGACACCGTGCTTAAAGCCAAATATCAGAAGCGCACATATCCCGTTTTGCTGATGGTGGACGGCGTGCTTTATAAGCGCCTTAACATCACCGCGGGCGATCGCGCCGATATATTCGATATACCGGAAAAGGACGGCTATGAGTTTGATAAGTGGCTGAGTGAGGACGGTGCCGAGTATGAT
The DNA here is from genome assembly GCA_016287385.1 of Clostridiaceae bacterium. Lineage (GTDB taxonomy): Bacteria > Bacillota > Clostridia > Oscillospirales > Acutalibacteraceae > UBA737. Next base: position 14,951 of record JAEEWM010000025.1, read on the forward strand.
ATGCAAACGCCGGTCAACGCGCCGGTCACACTGCTCGCAAGCTTTAAGCCGGCGGCGGTGAAGCCCGCGATAGACGAAAACGGCGTCGGGATTAAAGACGGCGGCGACGCCGCGGACAAAACGGATATTAAATACATACTGTTCGGCGCGGGCGGACTGCTGCTTATTGCCGCGGAAGTTTTCGTAATAATTCTCAAAAAGCGTTCCGAAAAACAGTAAAACGAGGTGGTCAGCCGTATTTCCGAAAGGGTCCGGCTGACCATTTTAACGGATTTTTGCGGGAACCGGCGGTCAAAAAAGCAAAAAAATCTTTGCCGGTTAAAAGAAAAACTTTATTTTACCGCAGAAATGCGGTATTATCATAATTAAGGAAAGACAGAGAACAGGGAAATAAATATGGTACTGGGATTTGATATCGGGGGAACAAAATGCGCCGCGGTAACGGCAGATGTGAGCGGCGATAACATCACCGTCACGGCAAAGGAAAAAATACCGACCGATTTGAAAATTAAACCGGAGGAAATGTTAGACCGGCTTATCGCTCTGGCGGATAAGCTTTGCGCGGGCGAAGTCCCCGAACGCATAGGAATATCCTGCGGCGGGCCGCTTGATTCAAAAAAAGGTCTCATCCTTTCGCCGCCTAATCTTCCGGGCTGGGATAACGTGCCGGCGTCGGAAATCATAGGAGAACACTACGGCGTGCCGGTGCGCCTTCAAAACGACGCTAACGCCTGTGCCGTCGCCGAATGGAAATTCGGCGCGGGGCGCGGCTTTAACAATATCGTTTTTCTCACCTTCGGTACGGGGCTCGGCGCGGGACTTATTCTCGGCGGCAGGCTGTACGTCGGCGCAAACGACAACGCCGGCGAGGTAGGGCATATAAGACTTGAAAATTCGGGTCCCGTGGGGTACGGCAAGGCGGGCTCGTTCGAGGGCTTTTGCAGCGGCGGCGGTATAGCGCAGTCAGGGTACGCGCTTGCCCTCGAAAAATCGCGGCAGGGCGAAACGCCTTTGTACTATTCGCCCGGTATGAGTAAAGATGAAGTAACGGCTAAAAGTATCGCCGAAGCCGCCGAAAAGGGCGATAAAACCGCTCTTGAGGTTTACAGAATCTGCGGCGAGCACCTCGGGAAAGGACTTTCGGTTTTGATAGACGTCTTAAATCCCGAGCGCATTATAATCGGCAGTATCTTTGCCAGGTCAAAAGACCTTTTGTGGAGCGCCGCGGCAAAAGTGATAGAAAAAGAGGCGTTAAAATGCAGCGCGCAATGCTGCGAGATTGTGCCGGCACAGCTCGGCGAGCACATAGGCGATTACGCGGCGGTTGCGACCGCCCTGCTTTAAGGAGAGAGTAAATTGAGTTTGTACGGACGACATGTATCTTTGATCGCGGCAAAGCCGGATATTGAAAGGGCGAAGGAAGCGATTATAAAAGCGTTTGAGACGGGCGGCAAGCTGCTGCTTTGCGGCAACGGCGGCTCCTGCGCCGACTGCGAGCATATCGTGGGCGAGCTTATGAAGGGCTTTATGCGCAAGAGGGAGCTGCCCGAGGAAAAGAAGCTTGAAATGATAAAAAACGCGGATTTTATTGACAGGGAGTGGCTCTGCCAGCTGCAAGGCGGTCTGCCTGCGATATCTCTGCCCTCGGCGGCGGCGCTTAACACCGCCTTCTGTAACGACGTAAATCCCGAGCTTATATATGCCCAGCAGCTTATGGGACTCGGCAAAAGCGGCGATGTTCTTTTATGTATAAGCACATCGGGCAACTCAAAGAACGTATGCGCCGCGGCGACCGTGGGAAGGGCGCTCGGCATCACGGTCATAGGTCTTACCGGCAAAAGCGGCGGACGGCTTAAAGAAATAGCGGACATCTGTATTTGCGTGCCCGAAACCGAGACCTACAAGGTGCAGGAGCTTCATTTGCCGGTATATCATTATATCTGTGCCGAAGCCGAAAAATATTTTTTTGATGACTGACGTGTAAAACGGGGGCGTTTGTTTTGGAATTTTATACTCGAAAAACCGTCGACAAGGTAAAAAGACTGTACGGTGAGTACAAAAAGTTTTTATACAGTAAGGTTTCACAGCTTCCCTGTGAGATATCCGAAATACCCGCGCCGGAGAATACTCCGCAGGCGCGTGCGCGCTTTTCGTCCGAAATGCCCGAAAGCGGCTGGCGCAAAGTAACCCCGGGCGACAGGTGGGGCGGCGAGTTTTGCTACGCCTGGATACGCTCGCAGTTTACCGTAACAAAGGAGCTTGACGGAAAAGCGCTGTTTTTAATACCCGATACGGGTCTTGTGGAAGGTTTGCTGTTTCTCAACGGCAAGCCCTCCGGTATTTTTGATTTTTGCCCCGATATCCCGGGCGATTCACGGCTTCACGACGTTCAGCCGCTGACCTTTTGCGCAAAAGCGGGCGAGAGGTTTGATATCGCCGTCGAGTGCTACGCGGGGCATAAAGTGCCCGGCACAAACCCCTATGATAACGGCGGGGTGACCGAATGGAGTCTTTATCCCGAAAACGTCGTTCACACGTTTAATTCCTTGGACGTTGTTCTGCGTGACGTGGACGTTGCGGAATTTCTTATGCTTCACAGGACCGTAGCGCAGATAATAGACCTTTACAGGGAAGACAGCGGCACTCACGCGGCGGCGGTGAACGCCTTTTGCGAGATTTTCAAAATACTGCCGCTTCACCCCGGCGAAGTCGATTTTGATTTGAACAGCTCGCTTAAAAAAGCGAATGAGATATTAAGGGGCGTAACGGACAGAAAAGGCGGCGGCGACGAATTCGGCTACGTCGGACTTGTCGGACACAGTCACCTCGATACCGCGTGGCTCTGGCCCGTCCGCGAGACGCTTCACAAAGCGGCGAGGACATTTTCCAACGCTTTAAGGATAATGGAGCGGTACCCCGATTATCACTATATTCAAAGCTCTGTGCTCTACATTGACTGGATGAGGGAGCACTACCCCGATATTTACGAGGACATAAAAAAAAGAACCGCCGAGGGCAGATGGGAGCCGAACGGCGGCTCCTGGGTAGAATTTGATAACAATATGCCTGCGGGCGAGTATATAATAAGGCAGTTTTTGCTCGGTCAGCGGTATACGCGGGAAAATCTCGGCTATACGGCGGACTGTTTCTGGCAGCCGGATACCTTCGGCTATTCCGCCGCCATGCCGCAGATACTTAAAAAATGCGGCATAAAGTATTTTCTTACCACCAAGCTTTCCTGGAACGAGGCAAACGTCTTTCCGCACGATTCGTTTATCTGGCGCGGGCTGGACGGCACGGAAATACTTACCCATTTCAACATCACACACGCGTGGCCGGACGTTAAAGACATTAAAAACGCGCTGTGCTGGATAAGACACCCCGAGGTTTCAAATATGAAGCTTTTGGCTTACGGCTACGGCGACGGCGGCGGCGGTCCGAGCTACGCGATGCTCGAAAGTGAAAAAGCCGTCAAGGGTATGGCGGGTATGCCGGAGCTTGAAAGCACCACGGTAAGCGCGTTTATGAAGCGGCTTCAAAGCACGGCGAAAAATCTGCCGGTTTTTTCGGGCGAGCTGTATCTTGAACTGCACCGCGGCGCGCTTACGCAAATGCACGAAATAAAGCGCTCCAACCGCCTGCTCGAAAGGGCGATACACGATTACGAGTTTTTATCGGTAACAAGCGGCGGTTTCGACCGCGCTCTGCGCGATAAAACGCTTAAAACCCTGCTTACAAACCAGTTTCATGATATACTGCCGGGAACCTGCATAGCCGACGCGCACGACGTCGCGATTTATGAAAACAAAACGGCGATAAAGGAAATAAGTGGCGCGGCGGCGCGTCTGTTTAACGGCGACGGCAGGACTGTCAGCGTATGCAATACCCTTTCGTTTGACCGCGGCGACCAGATAATAATCAAAAATAAAGATTTTATACCCGATAACCGTATTGTTCAGCAATATACCGATGTTTACGGCGATAAATGCACCGCCGTTTCGGGGGTTACGCTTCCGCCTTTTTCGGTTTTGGAGCTTAAAGCCGGCGCGGCGAAGGCGGCGGAATGTCCTTTCAAGGTTGAGGGAGACCTGATTTCCACACCGTTTGCCGATATCGTTTTGAAAAACGGGCGTTTCGTCTCTTATAAAACGAAGAGCGGCGCCGAGGCGGTATCTGACCCGGATATCCCGCTTAACACCCTTTATTTCGGCGAGGATATTCCCGGCGCGTGGGATAACTGGGATATAGATTACGACCAGGCGTATAAAATGCGCCCCGTGGCGGAGTGCCTTTCAAGCGAGGTAATATCTGCGGGCGCGCTTCAGCTTCGCGTTCGCGTCAAATACGCGTTCGGCAGGTCGACGCTTACCGAGGATATAGTTTTCTATTCGGATACTCCGCGCATAGATTTCGAGGCGCTTGTCGACTGGAACGATCCTCACTCGCTCTTAAAGGTCGGCTTTAAGGTCAACGTCCTGTCCGACAAGGCGAGGTTTGAAACCCAGTTCGGCAACGTAAAAAGACCTACGCACGATAATTACCCGACCGATAAAACGCAGTTTGAGGTATGCAACCACAAATGGACCGACCTTTCCGATACGCGTTTCGGCGCGGCGATACTCAACGACTGTAAGTACGGTATTTCGGTAGACGGAAACGATATGCGGCTGACTCTGCACAAGGGCGGCTGCCGCCCCGACCCGCGAGGCGATAAAGGCGTTCATAGGTTTACCTATTCTCTGCTCGTTCACGAAGCGGCGTTTTCCGCCGAATCGGTAATAAAGCCCGCCTATATGCTCAACTACCCCGCGCTTGTCTTTGAGGGGACCGCGGACTGTAAATACGGCGAGCCGCTTATCGCGGTTGACGCGGACAACGTAATAATAGAGGCGATAAAGCCCGCCGAGGATAAGGACGGCTTCATAGCCCGCGTTTACGAGGCGGAGGGAACGCATACCCGCTGTAATCTTACTCTCGGCAAAGGATACGGCGCGGTTTTTGAGTCCGATATGCTCGAATACGAAGAAGAGCCGGTCGCCATAGGGCAAGACCGCGTACCGCTCTCTTTCAAACCTTTTGAAATAAAAACCTTACGCATAACGCGTAAATAAGCGTAGAATAAACCTACTCCGGGGGAGATATTTATGACCGAGTTTGAGAAAAAGTTAAAAGACCCGCCGAAAAAGTACCGTCCGGCGCCGTTCTGGTCATGGAACGAAAAATTAGACGTTGACGAAACGAAAAATCAGATAAGGCAGATGAACGAGGCGGGACTCGGCGGCTTTTTTATGCACGCTCGCGGGGGGCTTCAAACCGAATATCTTTCGGATGAATGGTTTGAAAACGTACGCGCTTCTCTTGACGAGGGAGAAAAGCTCGGTATGTTTGCCTGGGGATACGATGAAAACGGCTGGCCGAGCGGCTTCGGCGGCGGCGCGGTAAACGGGCTCGGTCTTCATTATCAGCAAAAATATTTAAGATGTGAAGAAACCGAAACGCCGAAAGTTGATGAATTTACGATAGCGAACGTAACTGTGGGCGATAAGCTTTACCACTGCCGCTTTGAGGTAAATCCGTTTTATGTGGACACAATGAACCCCGAGGTAATAGGTAAATTTGTTGAGTCCACCCACGCAAAATACCGTGAAGAGCTTAAAGGCGATTTTAAGAAACTGACCGGCTTTTTCACCGATGAGCCGCAGGCGTCGCGCAACGGCGTGCCGTGGTCGTTTAACCTCCAAAAGGAATATGAAAGAATATACGGCGAGCCGATAAGGGAGCATTTGCCGAAGCTGTTTTACAGGTTGGAGGGCTTTGAGCAGTTCCGTTTCAGGTACTGGAAGCTTGTGCGCGACCTGTTTTGCGACAGCTTTATGGGCGTTATCGGAAAATGGTGCAGGGGAAACGGCTGTAAGCTTACGGGGCATATGGTGCTTGAAGAGGATTACTACGAGCACATTCTCGCAAACGGCTGCTGTATGCCGTCTTATGAGTTTATGGATATCCCGGGTATGGACCATCTTTGCAGAGGTATGCCTTCGGTGCAGACCGAAATGCAGCTTACCTCCGCCGCGAATCAGCTCGGCAAAAAGCAGATACTTTCCGAAACCTTCGCGGCTTGCGGCTGGAACGTGAGCTTTGAGGATATGCGAAGGATTTACGAGCACCAGACGGTGCACGGCGTAAATCTCCTTTGCCAGCACCTCGAGGGCTATTCGCTGCGGGGAATACGCAAGCGCGATTACCCCGCCTCGCTTTTTAAGCATCAGCCGTGGTGGAATGATTATAAAACATTCAACGATACGGTAAGCCGTATCGGTATGATTATCGCGGAGGGCGAGGTTCGGTTCAATATCCTCGTTCTTCATACGGTGGAAAGCGGCTGGCTCTTTACCGATAACCGCGCCGAGGCCGATTATTACGCCCGGAAGCTGGTTGAAGTGATGAACGGGCTTGAAGACGCGCACCTCCACTATCATTTGGGCGAAAGCAGGCTGATAGAGCGCTTCGGCGGTGTGAACAACGGAAAGTTTACCGTAGGCACGCAGAGTTATTCCGCCGTTATAGTGCCGCCGGCGATTTGCCTTGACGGTAAAATCTTTTCAATGCTTGAAGAGTTCGCAAGGCAGGGCGGCACGGTAATATTCACAGAGGAAATACCCGAATATTCAGACGGCGTAAGGAACGACAGGATAAAGGAATTCGCGAAAAACTGCGTTGTTACCGAAATCGGGAACATAGCCGCGAGCGTACCCGAAAGCTGCCGCCTTTTCGGGCTTTCTGTCGCCGATGAGTCGCAGAGACGCTTTATCCGCTCCACCGTAAGGTATTTTGACGGCGAGGGGATGACCGCTTATTATATCTGTAATTTCAGCGAAAAAGAGAACGAAGTCGTCTTAAACGTAAAGGGTAAAAGCGCAAAGCTTTTTGACGCGGTAAGCGGCGATATCACCCCGGTTTATTTTGAAAATCGCGGCGGGGAACTTGAAATCAAAAGAAAAATACCCGCCGGAAACAGCGCGATATTCTTTGTTTACGGCAAAGAGGGCGTCTGCGGCGAGCCGGAAAACGGCGGGGAGAAAAACAGTATTTCGGATAAACTGGCGGGCGACTGGAAAATTAAGAAGAGCACGCCGAACGCGTTGACACTTGATTTCTGCGACCTTACAGTAAACGGCGAACAGGTTGCAAAAGACCTGCCGATAAGCGACGTGCAGGATATTCTCTGCGCATACGGCAAAGAGGTTGAAGCAAAAATCGTATTCCGCTTCAACATTAAAGAATTTTCCTTTAATACCTGCCGCCTTTTGATAGAAACACCCGAAATATTCGATATTTTCGTAAACGGCGAAAAGGTCGAAAAGAACGTTGAGGGCTTCTCTCACGACGTTTGCTTTAAGGCGGTGGATATTTACAAGCATCTTAAAGAAGGCGAAAACGAACTTTGTCTTCGCTGTGATTTCAAGCAAAGCGAAGATGTTTACAGGATGCTAAGCGAGCTTAAGGTTTTTGAATCGGTTAAGAACAGACTTACCTACGATATGGAGGTTGAAGCGGTATATTTAGAGGGCGATTTCGGCGTATATACCGATAGCGGCTTTGAATTTATCGAGCGCGGCGCGGTGAGAACAAAGGGCGGGTTTTATATCGCCGGCAAGCCGGCAAGCGTTACGGACGGCGCCCTTCAAACGCAGGGGTATCCGTTCTTCGCCGGCAGTATCACGCTTTGCAAAAACATCACTCTCTCAAAGGACGAGGCGCAAAACGCGGTTATTGAGTTTTCAAAACTGCCGGATATCGTGACAAAGGTCTCGGTAAACGGCAAAGACGCCGGCAAAATCATGTGGAAGCCGTACCGCCTCGATATTTCCGATTTTGTAAAAGAGGGCGAAAACGAAATAGAAATAACCCTGACGGGAAGTCTTCGCAACCTGCTCGGTCCCTTCCACCTCAACGAGGGTGAAACGCATACGGCGCTTCCGTTCTACTTCTTCAAAAAAACCGCCGTCTGGGGTTGGGGCGACGGCGTAAACCGCAAGTGGACGGACGACTATTCTTTCACTGAAAGCGGCTTGTTTTTCGAAAAGTGACTTTGAAGCGGAGTAAATCAGATGATAAAACTTATAAATAATTCAAAACGCGATTTTTGCCTGCTTAATCTTACCGACCCTCAGCTTAAAGCCGGGGAGTGGGATAATGAGAACAAGGTCGGCGCCGTTTTCAAAAAAACGGTGGAAACGCTGGTAGAGCGGCTCTCTCCCGACCTTATAACCTTAAGCGGCGATTTATCCTACGCGGGAGATATCGAATCGTATAAGAATTTCGCCGATTATTTCGACGCGCTTAAAATTCCGTGGACCTGCACCTTCGGCAACCACGATAATCAGGACGGCGACGGCCCCGTAAAAGCGGTTATCGACGAATACGAAAAGCACGAATTTTTCGTGTTTGAAAGGTGCGATTCGGCGCTCGGCAACAGCAATTTTGCCATTCTCATCGAAAAAAACGGCAAAAACGCCGAGGGCGTTATTCTGATGGACACGCACGACAGGGTGCCCTATAAAACCGACGAATGCGGCAAAAACCTCGCCTGGGCGGGGCTCAGTTCGGCGCAGCTTACCTGGTACGCCGAACGCGTGGCGGAGCTGAAAGACGCCGGCTGTAACGATTCGACCCTCATTATACATATTCCGATAAACGCCTATCTCGCGGCGGCGCGGGCGGCGTTTAAGAGCCCCAAGCCGGATAAATCGGTAACGCTCGGCGATACTTACGGCGCGGGCATATGGAACGCGGGCTACGAAAACTCCTACGGCGTTTTCCACGAGCCGATAAGCGCCTATCCCGAGGATGAGGGCGCCTTCGCCCTGATAAAAAAACTCGGTTCGACCAAAAATATAGTCTGCGGTCATAACCACGTCAACAACTGGGTCGTAAATTATGAGGGCGTGCGCTTTATTTTCGGTACCAAAACCGGTACAGGCAGTTATTTTGAACCGGAAATCAACGGCGGCACCGTGCTCACCGTAAACGAAAACGGCGTAAGCGCGGTGCGTCACGAGTACGTCGATATTTCATCGTTTTTATAAAGAAGGATAACCATGCTTAAAGAGGATTTATTAAAAGAATATAATCACCGTATCGAGCTTCACGCTCATTCAATGCCGGTGAGCGCGTGCTGCGACTGTCCCGCCGATAAATTTCTTGAGCTTTACGCCGAAAACAAAGTTGAGGCCGTTTGCCTTACCAACCATTTCACGTCGGATAATCCGCTTTTTTCGGGCAAAACAAAAAAAGAAGCCGTCGACGCGTACATAGGCGGCTACGAAGAGCTGAAAGAGGCGGCAAAGCCGTACGGTATAAATATAATTCTCGGCTGTGAGATAAGGTTTGACGAAAACAGCAGTGATTACCTTATTTACGGTGTGAACAGGGAAATACTCGAAGAGGCGTACGATTATTTCGGCAAAGGCGCCGAAGCGTACCGTAAAAATGTTGCTTTGAGCGACAGTCTGTTTGTTCAGGCGCATCCTTTCAGAAACAATATCACGCTGCTTGACCCGCGTTTTTTAGACGGCGTTGAAACGCTGAATTTTCATCCGAACCATAACAGCCGCAACTCGACCGCCGCGAGGTACGCGAAGGAAAACGGGCTTGATATCTGCGTAGGCGGCAGTGATTTCCACAACGAGGGGCACTATAACGAGGCGCTGGTCGCGCTTGCGAAAACAGCCCCCGCCGATTCGTTCGAGCTGGCAAGACTGCTTAAAAGCAAAGACTTTTTGTTTTTGCTCGGCGATAACCACGTTATAATTCCGTGAAGCGGGAAAAAGCGGGTAAGATTATAATATATTCGGTTTGAAGTTTTCATACACCTCAAAAAGAGCGCCGGACGGTTTACTTGCCGCCCGGCGCTCTGCCTTGCAAAAATCTGTCAGTTATAAAGAAGAAAGCTCTTTTGTTTTGTCGACGATACGCGAGTAAAGCGCCCCGTAGTCCCCGGGCGTTTTGTTGCGGAGCAACTCGGTAAGCTCGCAAAGCGGGTCGGCTATCGGCGTAAGCGCAAGATTGCACACGCCGCCTTTCAGCTTGTGGGCGGCTTCAAACGCCTTTTCAAGGTCGCCGTTTTGCAGCGCGTCGCCGAGCGTTTCGGATGAAAGCTCGGTAAGTATCATTTGGACGAGGCGTAGATAAAGCGCCTCGTTGCCGGCGCAGCGGGTCAGGCCCTGATTTACGTCCGCGCCGTATTCTTTCAGAGTTTCAACAGTAATCATACCGAAGCCTCCTTATGCTTTTTTGTTTTCCGTTATGAAGCGTTCAAAATCCGCGACAGGCAGCGGACGTGAGAAATAATAACCCTGAATGATATCGCAGCCCATTCTTTTCAGGTTGAGAAACTGCTCTTCGGTTTCCACGCCCTCCGCTATAGTCGGCACTTCAAAGGATTTGGCGAGCCCTATCATCGCTTCGAGGAGGCGGGTATCCTTACGCTCCTTGAAAGCGCTCCTTATAAACAGCATATCGAGCTTCAGCGCGTCCACCGGCATATCGGACAGCATACTGAGAGAGGAGTACCCGGAGCCGAAGTCGTCCATTTCTATACGGAATCCGCACCCGCGCAGGCTCTCCACGGCGGAAATGACCGTTTCCGATTTTTCAGTATACGCGGATTCGGTAATTTCCAGCAAAAGGTCTTCGGTGCTCACGCCGCTGTCTTTGACGATGTCGAGAAGCTTTTCCGGAAGCTCAGGATCAAAGAGATCGACGCGGGACACGTTGACCGAAACCGGGAGAGAAACGTTCAGCCGGTCTTTCCATTCCCGGATTTTAGAGGCGGTTTCCGACCATACGTATTTATCGAGCGTTTGTATCAGTCCGTTCTTTTCAAACAGCGGGATAAACGTGCCGGGGCTGACCATGCCGAGCTTCGGGTGGTTCCATCTCACAAGCGCCTCGGCGCTTGTGAGGACGGGCACGTCTCCTCTGACGTTAAATTTCGGCTGATAAAAAACGGCAAACTGCTTTTCGTTTATCGCCGCCGGAAAATCGTCTATAAGCTGCTCCGCGAGGATCTCCTCCTCACGCATCGAATGATCGAATATGGCTATCGGGTCGGTCAGATGGTCTCTTACCGTGTCCGCCGCCATTTTGGCGCGGTCAAAGCGCCGCTCGATATCCAGGGTCTTGTCCGCGTCGGCGTAAACGCCCATCCGCATACGTATCCTGCTTTTGCCGGAGTCGTCGCCGTCCGGGCAAACCGAAAGCCGGTCCATAACGGATTGGTAATCGGGGCGGTGAGTGCAGTATATCATAAAGGTGTCCGCACCGCTCCGGCAGGCGATGCCTCCGTTTTCTTTTACGAACTGGAGCGCCTTATCCGCGATAAGTTTAAGTATCTCGTCGCCGCGGGTCTTGCCGTAGCGGTCGTTTATTGTGTGAAAATGATTTACGTCAAATACTATGGCGTCGGTCGGCGTGTCTTTATGATAAAGATCAAGCTGTGCGGCGTAGCGGTAAAAGAAGTCCTTGTTATAAAGTCCCGTCAGATGATCCCTCTCGGTCAGGCGAAGCGTTTCGCGGTCTTCGGAAAGCTCTACCGTCCTGAGTATTCTTGCGAGGATGACTTTGGGAGCCGGGTAGGGTTTCGGTATAAAGTCTATCGCGCCGAGCATAAGGCATTCAACCTCCGCCTCACTGTCCGACGTCATTACGATAACCGGCAGGTTGACGTAGGCGGGATTGCTTTTGATCCTGCCCAGCACGTCTATACCCTTGATTCCGGGGAGATTCAAGTCAAGCAGAACGATACTAAGCGTTTCATACCGCTCCTCAATGATTTTCAGCGCCTCCTCGCCCGTTTCGGCTATGATCACCTCATAGGTGTCGCCGAGGATTTCTTTGAGTATTTCCTGATTGACGATTTCGTCTTCTACAAGCAATACGCGCTTTTTTTCTTCCGAGATGCGGAATTTGCTTTGACCTGCCATAATTTTTTCCCCTTACTGAAATTCCCGTTCCGGGCTTCCTTTGGACCGGTTATTAAAGCGTCTTGCAAAAATGCTTCGCCGAGGCACGTCTTCACCTTGCGCAGCGTTTTGTTTTGACGCGGAGTTGAATATATGACGATATTCATAATATATTATTACATACGGACCGACAAAAATCAATCGTTTTTACTGATTTTCAACGTTTTTTTTACTCTTTTTGACATTATTTTGCGCGCTGCCCGTCTCGGGCGGCGGAAGCGCTTGACAACCGCCGAAAAATATAGCCCATAGGGATATGTTTTAAGCCCGGAACGCTTGACCTTAAAGTCTTAACGGTATATAATAAGCGAAGAGAAAGCGGCGGTTGTAAATTCTGTGGCTTTATTTGCAAAAATCGATAAAACATATTACGGAGAAAACAAAAATGTCTGATTGCCTGGAACTTATAATAGTAAGACACGCGCAAACCCAGTATGACAACGCCGGAGACCGTGACGGTTGTGACGGCGATCTGACCGAAGAAGGCGAGGAGCAATGCGTACGGCTCGGAGAACGCCTTAAAGATTTGCCTGTCGACGCTTATATCACAAGCTCGCTTCTTCGCGCGTTTAAGACGGCGGCGGCGGTCTGCAAAGCGAAGCCGGATAAACCGGTGCTGCGGATTATGCCGGAGCTTATTGAATGCGGCGTGCCGGTCGGATATTACGGGTGCGGTGAAGCGTATCTTAAAAAGTATTATCCGAATACCGTGATGTGTGAAAACCTCTTCGGCGCGAAAGAGTATGAATTCGGCACGAAAAGTGTCGGCGACAACGCTTTGCGGGCGCAAAAGGTTGTTGAATATATCAAAAAGACGTACTCTTACGGAAACCGCGTCGTGTTATTCAGTCATAACGGGTTTTGCCAGTATTTGGTGCGCGCGTTGCTGAATATAGAAAAACCGACCTTTGAATTTGAGTTTGAAAACACGGCGCTGACGGTAATCAGACTTTTAAACGACGGCAAAATTGTTCTCGGCGGCATGAATTTGTAGGATAAAACCAATAAGAAAGGAAGCCGTCTGTGAGGAGTATGACATAAGCAAAATCCCGACGTGACCGACAGTCCCGTTTACGCATTTTTCCTACAAGGACCGGAACGAAAAATCGTATAATTAACTGAACTCCTCCCTTGCGGCACAATGATATCGCAAGGGAGGAGTTTTATACATGAGCTTACGTTTTCTCGAGTCACACTTAAAAGGATAAGGAATGCGCATATAATATGAGCCTCGGACAGCCGTAACCGTCCGAGGCTTCTTCGTTCTTATCCGGTAGTATCTACGGAATCGGCGCATTGATATGCGTATATAACACTAAAAACGAAACAAAAAGAGGATTATCATAAAAATCCGTAATACGGCATTTGTGTGACCGTGGATTTTACATATTTTATCAAGGTAATGGCATCATAAACCGGAAGATTTTGCTCTGCTTGTATACGGTGAGCATAAGTAGGCATATCCGTGCACTCAAGTAGTATTGCGCCTATATTTGGGTTTTCCTTAATCATTTTATCCGCTATACCGGAAAGCTCATCCCCGAGCAGGGCATAATCAAGACCGCCCTTTCCGGTCAAAATATTGGGAAACTCCTTTTCATCCTGTGCGCCGTATACCACACAGCGTTTTTGCATTTCTGTGCTGATTCCGCACGATTCAAAAAGCGAAGGGGTCAGGGTGTTCTTGTTCGCAGTCATAATGCCGACTTTCTGATTCGATTTCAGCCCCACAAGAATCCACGGCACCTGGACCATAGCCGACAGATAGCAGGGAACATCTAATCGGTCGGCAACCAGCTTCTGATAATGTCCGAAAAAACCACAGTTGGCGCATATTGCCCGGCAACCGTCAGTTTCAAGTTGTTTTGCGGCGGCAATAATGTTTTCAACTATGCTCATATCGCCCGCCAGAACATTATCTATACCCGAGCCCTTTACTTCAATGAATTTTACCGGAAAATCGTAGGTATATGCGTTGGAAACATTTCCGGGGAAAAAGGGCAAATGCGCCCAAAGCTGCAGTATGCCTATCGGGAATCCGTTCATAAGCTGACCTGTTGTTGTATCATATCGGCGATTTGGTGTATCAGGACCTATATATCCATAGTTTCTGATTATATCGGACATTACTTTTCACCTGTGTGAACATATTTAAGAAGAGTCTCCTTATTCATGCCGGAAATGCCGAGTTGTTCAAGACTTCTTCCCTCTTTACGCCAATCTTTTTCATGGACCACATTGATAATGTCAATAAACCCATTAGTCAGTGGCATCGGTACTCCGAGAAGTTCTCCGATAGCCGCCCAAGGCACCAGCCCAAACGGAATATCCTCGGTTAAGTACCTGCTGTTTATGTCATTCGGTCCGCAAATCGGGGTAAGACCGATAGAACCATGTCCTTCCTTATAAAGATCCTGCCAAGACCACTCGTAATCGTCCGGTCTGCCGGCGAAATCTTCCATAGGACGAAGATTATATCCAAGCACGTTGCCGAGCGCCTTGCGTTCTTTATCCATTGCAATATTCAATCGGCAAGCAGACGGCGTCCAACCGTGCTCATACAGGAAGAAATTAACCTGCGGGCTTTCGATCCTTGAAATGTTGAAAAGAACAGGACCTGCGTGCCAATCGGGATTAACGATGGCGAGTCCACATTCAAGAACATCGGTGTATATCTTTTCAAACGGAAAGAGGTCTTCACGCATTTCGTCAATCAAATCAGCGCCCTTATCTGCCGGTAAAAAAGCAATATTTATCGGGTTTCTTCCGAAAACATTTACGGTATCAGAGCCTTTTGAAACAAGTCTCGCATCGTAAGGAAGGTTGTTGGCGTCAGCAAATATCGGGCAATCAGGTCCGTCAAGTTCCTTTTTAAGAACAAGTGCGGAAAAGGCGCCCGGAAAAGTAACTATAATCTGATCTTTTTTAACATGACCTTTTAAAAGTTTGGCATAGCCGCTGTGAGCAAATGCAGGAGCGACAATGCAAATATAATGACAACCGCTTACCGCCCTTTCAATATTATCTGTAACATCATGAAGAGTAACAGGTCCCTGCAGCTCTTTTATATTACCTTGCAGGAAAATTGTTTTTGTTTCAAAAACCTTTTTCATATTGTTTTTGAATTGCGGCATCTCATAAAGTGTTACGGTATGACCTTTAAGCGCCAATTCTGCCGCCATAGTGTGAGCGCCGTTACCGCCGCCCAAGATTGCTATTTTTTTAGGTGTCATAAAAACTTCCCTTTCTTTTGCCGACAATGTCGGGTTATTATAAGTATATACTATATCAGCATTCCGCGCTTTTCTACTTAATAATTGTCATAAAGTTTGCAAATATTAACTTTTTCCTGCTCTTGCGTTTCCATTTCATTTTGTATGTGTTATTATGTGTAAAAAGGGAATTTGAGAGGAAGAAAAATTGAAAAACTTACAGAACCTGCACACCCATTCAACCTTTGACCACGGCGTCAATACCCCTGTGGAAACCATAACCGCCGCAATAGCAAAGGGCTTTGATTCAATCGGCTTTTCCGGGCACGCCTACACGTCTTACAGTACGAATAATCTTTGTATGACGCCGGACAAGACAGAGGAGTATAAAAAGGAAATCTTACGGTGTAAAAAAGAGTATGCCGGGATAATCGGCGTGTACCTCGGTCTTGAGTTCGACATGTATTCGGATACTCCCACGAACGGGTACGATTACATAATCGGCGCCTGTCACTACCTTAAAATGGGCACGGACTATCTGTGTATTGATACCGATGAAAGCCACTACCGAAAAATCATAGATGAATACTTTGGCGGCGACGGCTTGCGTCTTGCAAAGGAATACTTTCGTCAGGTATCTATGCTTCCGAAATTTGCAAAAACTGATATTTTGGCGCATTTTGACCTCATAGCGAAAAATGTCGACAGAGCTTCCTTTTTTGATTATCAGGGCAAGGAATACATATCGGCGGCAACAGAGGCGCTTGAAGCTCTGAAAAAAGATGTGCCGCTTTTTGAGATAAACACCGGCGGTGTGGTGCGCGGGTACAGAAAAACGCCATACCCTATGCTTACGCTTATTAAAGAAATGAAGCGGCTCGGATACGGCGCGGTCATTTCGTCAGACTGCCACGACGCCCGTTTTCTCGACGCTTACTTTGAAGATGCCGCCCGGCTTCTTAAAGAGGCGGGTTTTAAAGAAAAATATATTCTGAGCGACAGTGGCTTTAAGGCGGTCAGGCTGTAAAAGTAAAACCGACGGAGAACTCCGTCGGTTTTACTTTTTCGATAAGCTCTTTCGCGGCGACTCGTTGGTCATTTTCAAGTATGCGCGATAGAATGATGAATAATCGTTAAAGCCGGCTTTATAACATGCTTCCGAAAGCGACATACCGTTTGAATACGCCTTTCGCACCAGCGCTATGCGCTTGTAGGAAACGTAGCGGTTTATGGTATATCCGGTATTCTTTTTGAAAATCTTGCAGAGATATGGCTTTGCAAGGAAAAACCGTTTCGCAATATCGTCGAGGGATATTTTTTCGGTGACGTTATCGTTTATATATCCGATAATATCGTTGATTTTGCCCGGCGAGTAATCTGAGGCACACTTATTTTCGACGTGCTTATTGATGTTGTAAAGTAATTCGATTATGACGCCGCATATGACGCTTTTAGGTGCGTTTTCCTCGCGGCAGTATTTATCCATACGCAGGAAAACATCAGCTATTCCGTATTTTTTCACGGTATCCGCCGGGATGACGTTATCGCCCCCGAGATTACGGTTAAATACCATTTGAGCAAACTCGGTGCAGTTGTTTTTTATAAAGAAATCAAGATCGACCATAAGCAGTAGATATTCGCAGTTTTTATTGCTGTTCATAATACTTCTGTGAAGCTCGTTATTGCCTACAAGCAGTATGTCGTCCGGCGATATGTGTATGAGCTTACCTTCTATATCGTAATTGACGTTGCCGCCTAACAGCATAAAGATCGAAAACAGGTCTTTGTCTATATGCGGGGCGGAAGTACTGCCTCTGCCTGAAAAATGTATGTATGAAAAGCCGTATTTTTTACTTTTGCATTCGGCACAGATATTATTTTTCATCTTTTTCCTCCGTAAGCACCGACTTACCGACCTTTTTATATATAAAATCCGCAAATATGACCGCGGTTATTCCTCCGACGAGTTTAGCAACGACCACCTGACCGAGATATGCGCCGTCAAACGCAAGCGTAAAGGCGAGGTGGTCGGCTATGACAAACGAGCCCGAAACGGCAAACGCACAGTTGAGCACCGCACCCTTTTTATCCATATCCTTCATCATTTCAAAAGTAGGAACATTTGACGCCATTGAAGAAATAAAGCCGAGAGTTGATTTTTCGTTCACTTTAAGCAGCCTTGAAAGAAGTCCGAGAGGCCTTTTCAGCAGGAGCGAAAGAATTTTGAGTAACGGAAAAGCTCCGGACAGCGCCACCGCGCATTTAAGACAAATTTCGGCACCTTCTTCAAATGTGCCGAGACCTTTTACAATTTCATACCCGGTTAAAAACCGAATCATTCCAAAAGCGAGTCCCGCAGATACAAGTACCTTAATAAATAATCCGAACCATTTGAAAGCTCTGATACAAGCTTTTGGAAAAAACAAAAGAGTCAATGAAAGAATACCGGCGAAAGCAGTGAGCGGTATGAGATTTATAAGAACCGCCGTTGTGGATATACCGCCTATAAGTCCGCCTGCAAGACAGCCAAGCGGGACGGTTACTATGCCGCACAAAAGTCCGAGCGTAAATTCCTTTTGATGTTTTCCGCCGAGATAACCGACGGCGAAGGGTACGGTAAACGATATAGTCGCACCCATCATCGAGCCGATAACAAGCCCGTTGAAGGCGCCAAGCGACTCCGACTTACATACGGCTTTTGCCAATTGCGCGCCGCCCATATCGTTGGCGAAAACAGAGGAGGTCAGCACCGAGGGGTCTATTCCGGCTTTCGTGTATACAAAATTAAAAAGCGGAGTCATAATATCAGCAAGAAACGGCGCGAGCACTATCATTCCCGTCATCGTGAGCAGCAGCGTTCCAAGAAGGTTTATACCTTTTTCAAACTCTGTCCCGAGCCCGAGCTTATTACCTATAAGGCGGTCAAACAGCCCAATCAACGCAAAAAACAGCATGACCCATAAAATTATCCGCACACTATCACCTTAAAATACGCAATATAATTGTCGATTCTAAATTATATGTCTGTATTTTTCGATTGTCAACAGTATTTTTATCCGCCGATATGCAATCGAAGTTAAAGGACGGTTTTGCGGGATATCCGTTAAAATAACGAAAGCCCCCGGTGCAGGCACCGCTTAATTCGGTCGGAAGAGCAGGGAACGTTCCGGGGGCTTGGCGCTCACTCCACGACCGGAAAACGAGGATATAAAATACTGAAAATAAATTTTTGATGTAAAAATATTCCATATTGTTTGCTTGAAAAATCACATTTGCCGCAAACGGGGGTATGTGCGATACTATTCTTTTTGATTATGAAATTCGCCGTATATTTATTGACAAAATCGGGCATTTTATAATATTTTGCTGCCGAGAAGCGGAAAATCTCATATAATTCGTGAAAGGGAGAATTTTGCGCGATAGAACGTCTTAAAACCCAATTATGACAAAATTTTTATATTTTTTTACAGAATTCTTATAGCATTTCAAGTTGCACCTTTGGTAGAATAATAGCGGATACCCATCTTCGTTTTCCTACTTAATTTAAAAAATGAGGTGTATTTGATTATGAAAAAAAGAGTTGTTTCCGCATTGATGTCGGTCGTAATGGCGTTTACCTGCATGGTTGCGCTGACGCTTGTTGTGAACACGGCGGCGCCGATTAGTGCGTCGGCAACGACAGACACTAAAAAAGCAATTTATGTTGGCCCCAGCGAGTCCGGTCAACATAATATTGTCAATGTCTTTGTGCCTTTCAATTTGAAAGACTATGATTCGACGACCGGTCAGCACTACATAAAGGTTAAACTCAAAGCGAGAATGCTTGGGGGAACCAAGCCGGTGCTCGGAAGACTTATCGGTGCATCTAACGGCGGTGTATCCGCGCAGTATCCGTCGACCACCGTAAATACCAGCGGAAACACCACCTATAACTCCTCCACCGGTTATTTTGAGAGCGATTTTATCAGCGTTTGGATCGGCTCATCCAACCAGACTTACCACAGCGGTCAGTCGGATGAAAAGTGTGAGGGCATTACGATAGGCAACGCTCAGCATAAGACCACCGCCGGTTCCACGACAAACACGGTAATAGACGCTGACTGGAACGCTTCGTTTATTTTCACCGACGTTGTCTTTGAATTCTATAACAGTTCAAAGACACTCATTAACAGTAATATCGCACCCGCAATTGACGAAGAGCATTTTAACGGTGACGCGCAATACTTTTTCCGTGATATTGTATCCACCAACGGCGCGTGCACGGGCAATGAGCACCTTTTTGAAGCACCGAAAGATATGTGGAGCATTGATACTTCGTATTCAAAGGTAAAGCTTATTGATGTTCCCGCCGATTACTGTAACGGCAACTCCGGTGTCACCTTCAATTCCGTCGCGGCTACTTCGACGACAATAGCGCACTATACAAGCCCGAGTTACAGCGACCTTAAATTCGCGGCGCTTCCCGGCGGTGGATATGAGGTAATCAGCGATATAACAAAGAAAATGGTGGTTATCTCGGAAAACGTATCCGGCGGCAGAAGAAATGCCAACATAGCTATCCCGCTGTATCTTGATCAGTGGTGGGCTACGGCTGAAGCGCCTAATGTGGCGTCATATAGATGCTATGTAAAGGTAACCGCTAACATTAAGCGCCTTTCGGGAAGCGGCAAGCCAATGCTTACTCGTGTTCTCGGCGATACCCGGACTTACAAAACTTTCGGCTCGCCTGCCTGCGCATGGAATACCACATCCGGTGAATCCGGTTTGGAATATACGACGTATAATGCTTCAACCGGCGAGTTTGTCGGTTGGGTGAGACTCTGGCGCGGTTCACGGGGACAGTTGTTCCCTAACGGCTTAAACGAAATTGTTGTAATCGGCAACTCCGAAATAGGTGCGGACAGTACGGATAACAGCTTTACATCTTCCTTTGCCGTTACCGATATACAGCTCGATTTATACGGAAGCGACGGGTCTACTCATACGTCGCTTGTCAAATCGGATATAGCGCCGCATTTTTCCGCTGATACGCTTAATGATGACAGTTATGCCTATATCGGCGCTTCATCCACTACCACCTCACATTCCGATGACAACGGTCGCAGTCTTGCAAGAGCATCCGGCAGAAAATGGTCGGTTTGCGGCGATCCTTATATGGTGAATGTTTACGATGTGACGAGTTGTTTTGCAAGCGGACACAGCGTTTCGCATAATCCCGAAACCTCGACAAGCATAGAGCATTACCACTGCGCGACCTGCGGCAAAAATTATGCAGATCCGTATGGCAACGTTGAGATTGCGGACATATCAGCTGCACAAAAGCTGATTCTTGTGCGCAGTACGGGTGCTACTGCGGTAAATGCCATTATGCCGCTTGATTTTCAGGACGCGGTTGATGATTCTGACGGCGACGCCACATATAACTATTATTTGTTCAGATGTAAAATGAAGATATTCGGTGATAAAATGCCGGTTCTCTCGGTTATGCGAGCTGATGACAGCTCAATAGCAGGCGCGTGGACGGAGATAGGTTACAGCACCTATGGAACGGGCAGCCCGCTGTTTACCTCTTACGACGATGCGACCGGCATATACACCGCCGTTATAAAGCTTCAAATCAGCGACGGTAATGATTACGACGCGTATAGCAGGCGTGAGCCGAACACGATGGCGCATCATGCCATACTGCTTGGCAACGGTAAGTATCAGGCGGGTTACGATCCGAGAGATACAAGCTATTTTTCATCCTTTGCGTTTACAAACCCTGAGCTTTATAAGCTTTCAAGTATGAATGATCCTGCATCGATTACCGGCAATGACCTGTGCGCTAATGTTACGGATAAATCGTTGAATACCGCAAGTACATACAGGTTTTCCGCAGCGGCGGGTTCTGCTGACAGATCCGTGAACAATGTTATGGCGGCTCCGGTAGGCAAGTGGAGTTTCACTTCGACATATTGGGCAATCAATAACAATATCCCCGAGGGATTCTTTGAGGGCACTGTTCAGCCTAAAATGTTGAAATGGGCCGGATATAACAGTTCAAGTTCTCAAATTGCCGTGAGAGATGAAGTGTTCTTGGAGAAAGGCGCGACTTATCAATTCGATATGGATTATCGCGCGTTTAACGGAACTATACCCTATATAAGTCTTTGCTATTCAAGCGGCTCGTATGCAGACGCCGTTGTTACTCCTACCGCCGATAATGTGGATGGTTCACATATGTCGGTTCAGTTTACAATGCCGTCTGATGCGAGGACTACCGGCGACGGCAATTTCAGACTTTGTCTCGGAATCAACTGGGAAGGCAGAAACATGTCAAATGTATATTATGCCAACCTGTCACTTTGCAAAGTGGAGGGAGGAGTCGTTACCGGCAGGAACAGGTTTGCAAGCGGTGATTTTGCTTTCGGTTCAATCGGCAGTATAACAAGCTCTAATTACAACTCGAATTTCTTCGGGTATGTTGATCCGGCAAACGCTTATAAATATACTGAAAACAGATTTATGGCTATACCTGACAACTTCTTTGACGGTACTGATATGCGCGGCAGAAGCGATATAGCCGTAAAGGTCGAAAACCGTAGTTATACTCAGCTTCAATTTAAGGCGCAGCTAAAACCTGATACTTATTACAGGCTCTCCTACGATTACAGGAATTTAGAGGATGTTCCCGAGATTGTGGCCAACGGAAAAGGAACCGTGACGGTTAATAAACTGTCATCCAACTCCGGCGGTTATTACAGGAATACGTATGAGATTTATTCGGGATCCGATAATACCACTTATAGCGGATATGATCCCAACACAAGATTCAGACTTATAAGATTCGGCGGTTCCGGCGGCAGCAGCGGCGCCGCGTACGTCGGAAATATCCAGCTTTATGAGCTCGCCGGCTCGGGTGGCTCAACTGTTGGCGCTAATATTGTCGGCAATCTCAACGCCATATTTGCAGATGATAATTACAACACTCTTACGGGCGTAGGAAACACAGTAAATATTACCGCAAACGAAGACGCTACTGCCGCTCTTGCCCGTGAACAGGCTAACGGTTGGCTCATATTTGAACTGAATGGTCAATTTACGGCGGGAAATATCAAACTCGTAAAGGTGCCGGCGGGATTTTTCCAATACAAGGCACCCGCGCAGCGCCTTGAAGCACTTCGCAGGGTTATACTCGGATATAACAGCGCCGACGGCTTTGATCCGCTTTATGATTCGAACGGCGACGGAACACGCAGTAACGTAAAGGACATTGTGCATTCAAAGGCATCTTCCGTTTACGCTGCGGGAACCGCTCAGAATGTAACCGACTCAATGAAGGCGGCTCTCCTTGATACCGTTATAATGGTGGATGACGATTCAAGCGGTCAGGGAACAGGCAAAAAGATTTATGTGTCGAACAGCGGCAGCGACAGTAACAACGGCACGTCCGAAAACACTCCTGTCGCCTCGATTTCCACCGCAAACGATAAGGCTTCCGCCGGTGATACAATTCTCTTAAAGCGCGGAGATACGTGGCGTACTACCACAAGCGCGAATCCGGCATTTACTCTTAAATCCGGCGTTCATTATACGGCTTACGGTACAGGCGCCAAGCCCGAGCTTTTAGGCTCCGCTAAAAATTACGGCGGTTCTTCTAACTCAAGCGGGTGGAAGGAGACCTCGAGCGGCTCTCATATTTGGTATTATGATTACGGTTCAAGCTCAACGTCCAGTGCCGCTATGATTTACTTTATCGACGCTGACGGTACGGTTCATCCCGGTAAATCAATAGCATCTCCTGATACAAGCAAAAATATTTACACCTACTCCGCCGCGGATCTTGACAGCGACCTTGAATTCTTTGCGCCGTATAAGGCAAATATACTTAACGGTGAAACGGGCGGAAATATAACGGCAGGTTCTCTTTCAAGCCTCGGTCGTATGTACGTCTACTCAACCTCAAATCCCGCAACACGGTTCCCGAGAATTGAAATAGCGTTGGGTCATACTCTTGTTGAGGGTAAAAACGGTACATCCGCCTCTGAATCCGGTGTTACGTCACTTAGCAATGTTGCTGTAAAATTCGGCGGACAGCACGGTATAAAGAGCGTCAGCGGAGGAAGCAATTTCTGGATAAACAAATGTGAAATCGCTTATATCGGCGGCACTCACCAGTATATGTCTTCCGGCGGCGGTTACAACCGTCTCGGTAACGGCGTTGAGTTCGGTAACGGCTACACCAACGGCCGCGTTTATGATTCCTACGTTCACGACTGCTTTGACGCCGGTCTTACCTTCCAGTCATATGGCTCCGGCAGCGCAATTACATTCTCAAACATTTATTTCTGCCGTAATGTAATTGAAAACTGCGCGTACAACGTTGAGTTCTTTATGAACAGAAACAATAGCGACAGTATGTCCAATATCTATATCGAGGATAACATTCTCAGAGATGCGGGCTACGGCTGGGGTTGTTACGACCGTGCCGACGGCGGCTACAGAATCGCCAATATCGCGGCGTCCAAGAACACTTATATCAACAACGTAAGCAACACCTATATAAGAAACAATATTATGGATTGCACGAGAATGTCACACGTTATGTGGACCTGGGGCACTGACGGCGTTGCCAATCACGCGGGTCTTACCGCCACCGGCAACACATACGTTCAGAGGAAAGGCGCCGCGGACTGGGCTGTTATGGCTTACGGACCTATCGCCGGCGGATATAAATACGCGAGCGACAAGGCGTCCCTCGCCGCTGCGGTTGCAACCTTCGATACCGCACCGAACGCTGTGGTATGGCTTGGAGCCATCGAATAACAAAGTAAGCACAATATCGGCGGTTATACCGTAAAAAGCACAAGCGCGGAGGGAATACCCGACCGTCATAAGGAAGTTTTTTCACCTCACGTTCGAGTGGTGAGTAAGTGCGCACTTAAGAAAAGCAGACTGAGAACAAAATCAGTCTGCTTTTTCGTATTCAACCGGTATAATGAAGACGGGCTATGCCCTAATGAAGACGGCAACTGCGTTGCCTAATGAAGCGAAGCCGCCCGCTTGAAGAAAACCGTTGAATTCGAATTTCTTCATTAGCGAAGCGTCTTCATTTTCGGCGCGGCAAAGTTTATACATAATACTTCCTTATCACGTCGCGCCGAAACCTCCGCGCTTGTCAGGCGTTTTATGATTGTTATTTGTCCTTTTTGGTTATTGTACGGAACTTTTTCGGCGTAATACCGCGTTCCTGTTTAAAGCACTTGATAAAATAACTTAAATCTGAAAAGCCGCATTCTATTGCTATTTCATCAAGCGTCATAGATGAAGACGATAAAAGATCCATTGACTTCTCAATACGCTTTTTGATGACGTAACTTGAAAACGGAACGCCGAAAACCGATTTAAAATTTCGGCTGAAATAACTGTAATTCATTGTGCAGTACTTGGCTGCTTCGCTAAGCGTTATTGTGGGACACTTTTCAGTAATATATGGCTCTAATTTTGCAAAGAAATCCGTGTCTTTCGTGCTTGATATTGATGCCGGCACCACAGCGCGCTGCTTTATTATATATGACATTATGCTCATTATATTTGCTCGCAGCGCCAAGCGCTTTGCAAAATCGTTGTGAGAATAGTTTTCGAGAGAATCGAAAAACAATGCGGAGAATTGGCTGTCGGTTTCCTTCTGACAACGAAACAGTTCAAAATTGCCGAGAAGGGACAAATAATACTCTACTGACGGAATGTTACGGCTTGAAGGTACATGTAAAATCTGGTTCAAAAATTGCAGAACAATGTGGTGATTTGTTTCGCTTTTTGCAACGATTTTGTGCGGTATGTTGGGCGCAATATAGATAAAATCACCCGGCTTAAGCGTGACTACTTCCGAAAAAAGATGAACTTCAAGTTCTCCGGTTGCGCAGTAGATCAACTCTATTTTATCATGATAGTGATAAATCGGGGCGGGACCGTGATTATATATCACGCGGTTCAGACAATGCATATAAAACGGCAAATCACTTTCTTTCGGATAGTTAAAAGCCTTCTTTTCATTGATCGGTTTTTGCTCTGTCATAATGTCACCTCAAGAAAATAAAATATTTGCGATACACTTTAATTAAAAATATAACATTTTTTTCAAAAAATCAAGATGCAATATAAAAGCAACTCGCCTTAAATGGCTTTTTAACGCACTTTTATGCGCTTGGTTGTGCTATTTTGCCTTTTCCCCGTTTGTAAAATATTTCATAAAATTAAAAAAAATATTTATAGTATTTATTTTGTTTAAGTTATATAATAAAATTATACCATTCTGTTGACAGTTTGAATAATGTATATAATCCATGCAATTACACTTGGAACCATATTTGATTTGCGGTGCCGAAACGGCAGGAAGCATAAGAGAAGGTGAATCCGAAATTGAGATTTAATCTTGATAAAATAAAGAAACATTCATACGGCACATTATACTATGTGGTGAGATATCTGATTCTGCTTGCGTTTGTTTACGTCCTTGCTTATCCGTTTGCCTTTATGGCGATGAACGCTCTGAAATCCACCGGGGATTGGCTTGATCCCACGGTCGAGTGGGTGCCGAAGCACATATCGCTTAAAAGCGTTCACTTGTCAATGATAGTCCTTAAATACTGGTCGTCATTGTTCAGTACGATGATAAACGGCATAGTGGCCGCACTGCTGTCTTTTATATCCTGCTCTTTTGTCGCTTACGGGTTGGCGAGATTTAACTTCAGGGGAAAACGTTTTTTGATGGTGGTGATGGTTCTTTGTATTCTGATCCCCGATACGATGATAATGATTCCAAGCTACGATAATTTCAGGCATCTTGACGTTTTGGGAATTCTGGGTTGGCTGTCGAAACTGACGGGTGTCGAACTGCGACCGAGTATTTTGAATACGCCGCTTGTGTTTTGGCTGCCGGCTTTGTTTGCAACAGGTCTGAAAAACGGTTTTTTCATTTACATATATCTGCAATTCTTTAAGGGCTTGCCGAAAGAACTTGAAGAGGCGGCGTGGATAGACGGCGCGGGACCGTGGAAAACGTTTTTGCGTATAGTGCTTCCGTCATCAGGCGCCGCGGCAGTAACGGTTTTAGTCTTTTCGGTCGTGTGGTATTACAACGATTATTATCAGGCGCAGATATACCTTTCGGACCATTTTCCGCTGAGCGTAATGCTGGCAAACCTTAAAACGCTTCTTACCGGCGACGTTATCGGAAAGCAGACCTTTGCAATCGGTCTTCTGATACTGACCTGCTCGTTTATTTGTATTTTGCCGCTTTTGATGTTTTTTATGTTCATGCAGCGGCGGTTTGTTAAAAGTATAGCCACCTGCGGTATTGTGGGTTAATAATCATAAAGGAGAAATTGCTATGAAAAAAGAATTAATGAGAATTATTTGCTTACTTCTTGCGGTTGTTTTCGCGTTTTCGCTTTCTTCCTGCAAAAAACAAGGCGACGGCTTTTCCGCAAGTCTTGACGAGGCGGATGAGAACTGGGACATTGAGTCAGGCAACTCAGATATCAACGTCGATTCGGGCGAAAACGGCTCTTCCGGCAATACGGATTCATCCGGCGGTACCAAAGCCCCGGCGGTAAACAACGCCGATAAACTCGCATGGAAAGATCTGGTTGCTCAGATGCCCTCAAACCTGCGCGGAACTTCGATCAACGTTTATTCGTGGAACGACGTGAAGGATGTGACGGGCGCTGAAAAAGTAATAAGCGATTTTACCAGGCAGACCGGCATTAAGGTCAACTGGGAAAAGGGCAGCTATGAGAACTATGATTCCGAAATAGCGGCAAAGATAAACAGCGGTACGGCGCCGGACGTTATTCGCTATAATAACCCGCTTATATCAAGAATGTCGCTGACTCAGGATGTTAAGTCCGCAACCGGTTACGACTTCAAAGGCGATATATGGGACAGCGCGCTTACTTCCGTTTACACCGTAAAGAACAAGATTTACGGCGTAAATCTCAAAAACACGTTTAACCAACAGCCGACTGTGGTTATGTATTGTAAATCTACCATAAGCAGATATAAACTCGACGATCCTTACGATCTCTGGAAAGAGGGCAAGTGGACGTGGACAGCTTTTCGTAATCTTTGCAAGGAATTCAGAAAGCAAACGTCAAGACCCGCGTGGATGACCTCTAATCAGCTTGATTATTTATGGTTCAGCGGTGTGAGCATGATTAAATTTGACGGCAAGAAATTCGTCAATAATTTATCTGACCGTAAGGTAATAGACGCTTTGAGGGCTTGTACGCATAACAAAGAGGACGGCATGGTTTCCGATACGACCCGTGAATCCGATAAATTGGAAAACGGCACGTATCTTTTCTACACCGATAACATTATCGGCGCACGCAGGACCGACTATCATTACTCGACTGCAAAGGCGAACGACGACCTCTACTGCGTGCCGGTTCCCACGGGGATAACCGATAAATACTATCAGCCGTATAACGAATATGAGGCGTACGGCATACCGAAGGGCGCTAAAAACCCCCAGGCGGTTTACTATTATCTGCGTTATTATCTTGACGCCAACAATTACGACAGCAGTATGTTTTTCTGCAACGATCAGGTACTCGAAACCTACAAATGGTGCAGAAGTCAGCAGAACGTTCACCCCGTAATAGACAGAGGTCTTACCAAAGTAGTAGGCAATGAAAACGCCGGTCTTGAAGCGTATATGCGTAAAGTGGGAAACGAGGCGCAGTTACAGAACGAAATAGATACTGTTGCAAAGCCGACTGTTGATCGCGCCGTAAAGCAGGCAAACAAAACACTTGAAAAATTCAGTTGATTTTTTACGGAGGACGGTAATGAAAAGAATAATTGCGGTTATATTGGCAATTATGCTCCTTGCGATTTGCTGTGCCTGCGGACGTGATAAAGCAAACAAGAATAATGCGGAAAAGAAAAACAATACTTCCTCGCACGGTTCCGATGATACTTCTTCCGGCGACGGTGATGAGGTTGATCCCGCAGATGATCAGTCTTTGACGCCCGGCAGCGTATCCTTGGAAGACGATACCATAACTGAGACCTATATCACGGTGGATGACGATAATAATATTGCCGAAATCCTGCCCGAATACGGTACCGCTCCGGCAACGCTCAATACAAAGTGGAACGCTGACTGTACGCGCAAATCCGGGTATTCGGACGCGCAGGCGAATGCGCTTCGCGAAAAGGTGCTCGGTTCGGGAAATACTGCGAGTATTTATAAAATCACCGGAACCACCTATTATGTTTCCCCGCGCGGAAACGACGATAATGACGGTAAATCTCCGCAAAGGGCGTTTAAGACCACAAGGGCTTCAGTTTTTTCAAGGAACATCTTAAAACCGGGAGACGCGGTTCTGTTTGAACGCGGAGGGCTTTGGCGGCTTACCAATCCGGTGAAATGTAAAGAGGGCGTTATATACGGCAGTTACGGCGAAGGCGAAAAACCCACCTTTTACGGTTCTGCGTATAACTACGCAAATTCCGAATTCTGGGTGCCGAGCACAAGGGAAAATATCTGGAAGGTAACGGTTGCGGATATAGACGTCGGTCTGATTGTTTTTAATCACGGTGAAATGGTAGGCACTAAAAAGCTTAACGGGCTTATTGCTCTTGAAAAGAACGGCGATTTTTACTTTAACCGGAATCAGGATACCGTTTATCTCTACTATGACGGCGGTAACCCCGGAAAGGTGTTCAAGGATATTGAGATAGGGCTTAAAAAGGCCGCCTTTACCGCGGGCAATGCACCGGATATAACTATTGATAATCTACGCATCAAATATATCGGTGCTTTCGGCATTTCCGTATGCGGATGTGATAATTTTACCGTAACCAACTGCGAGGTGGGTTTCATCGGCGGAGCGATACAAAGCGGAACACTGCGCTACGGCAACGGCATTCAGGTATGGAACGGCGTTGACGGTCACAGAATTGAAAATTGCTGGGTATATCAAGTTTATGACGCCGCCGTTTCATTTCAGGGTGATTATACCTACTCCGCGTCCCGCATGAGCGACGAGTATAAGGATATCACTTACAAGGGCAATCTTTTTGAATATTCGACTTATTCGGTCGAATTCTGGCATGCGAACTCGGGTGATACAACAAAAGGCATATCCGACGCGGTTATTAAGAATTTTCAATGTGTTGATAACATAAGCCGTTTTGCCGGTTACGGTTTTGGGAGACAGCGCACCGACCACGCGGGATATCATATCTGCGTATTCAGTCACACTTTCCCGAACGCTGAATCTAATGCGATAAAGAATAATATTTTTGACTGCTCGGACAGTTATATTGTTCGTTGGAATTTCAGCACCGACTCAAACTACGGCGAGTGGGATATAAGCGGCAACACATATTTCCACGGTAAGAACAGATTCGGCGATGCAATTTGGTACGGCGGTATGCGAAGCGCCGGCAATCTTTCAACGCTTGAAGCCGCGGTCAGGCTTTTTGATTCCAACCCTAAATCCATTAAATGGATTGGTTGATTATATAAACTTACTTTTTAGGAGGTAATCAATGTGAAGGCAAAAAGGATTATTTCGTCATTGATGTCGGCAATAATGGTATTAACTTGTGTTTTTGCACTGACTCTCGTTGTAAACACCGTCGAACCAATGAAAGCGAGCGCAACGGGGGAGACTGCTACCAAAAAAGCATTTTACATCGGAAAGAGCGAATCGGGTAAACAGAATACGATAAATGTTTTCTTCCCGTTCAATGTGAAGGATTACGATTCTGCTACCGGTCAGCATTATGTAAAGATCCACTTTAAGGTAAAAATGCTTTCGGGCACCAAACCGTATGTGGGAAGATTCAACGGTGCCAATACAAGCCCCGGCGGTACCAGGCAGGAAAATATGTGGGACAATTCGGGTACTACGTACAATTCCTCTACCGGCGAGTTTTCTACCGACTATTTAGGCGTTTGGTCCGGTTCTGATTATCAGACGTATAATAAGGGTCAGGCGGACGAAAAATGCGAAGGCATTACCATAGGCAATGTCGAGCGTAAAAACGGTAAAACTTATCAGGGTGATTTTGATAACGAGTTTATATTTACCGATGTTGCGGTAGAGCTTTATGATAGCTCAAAAAACCTTATAAACAGTAATATAGCGCCTGCTGTAAGTGAAGATGATTTTACTGACGAAGCGTATCAAATGAGAAGCAACGAGGACAAAAAGTACCGTAATCTTATGGATGCGCCAAAGAATAAATGGAGTATAGACACCTCGTATTCAAAGGTAAAACTTATCGACGTTCCGGCGGATTTCTTCACCGGCGCGACTCCTTCGTTTACACAGCATGCCGCTACTTCTGTTACAAGAGAGTACTATACAAGCCCGAATTACAGTGATCTTTATTTTGCGAAACTCGGCGGTACATATCAGATAATAAACGATATCAACAAAAAGATTGTTGAAATCAAAGCAAATATGCCCGGTGAGGACAGAACGGCGAACATTGGAATTCCTCTGTATCTTGACCAGTGGTTTGTTCAGGCGACGGATCCAAATCCCACATCTAAAAAATGTTATGTCAAGGTAACCGCGGATGTAGAGCGGCTTTCGGGAAGCGGCAAGCCCATGCTTACCCGTCTTTACGGTGATACAAAAACTTACAGGACAAACGGTGCCACCGCCTGCTCTTACAACAATACCGTTGGCGAAAGCGGACTTCCTCAAACAACTTACAACGCCTCTACAGGTCAGTTTGTAGGTTGGGTAAGGCATTGGCGCGGATCCGACGGTCAGTTATTGCCAAACGGCGCCAATGAAGTGCTGCTGTTCGGCAATGTTGAGGTGGCCGCGGAAAGCACGGATAACGCTTATCAATCTTCATTTGCGATTAAAGATATTCAAATTGATGTATATGACAGTGATATGAGTACGCTCATTAAAGCTGATGCCGGTCCCGATTTTTACGCCGAGAATATCAACGACACTTACGGCTATATTGCTTCAAATCAGACTGCAAAGTCCGACGATAGAAGTCATAGCATCGGCAGAGCATCCGGCAGTAAGTGGTCGGTATGCGGCGATCCCTATATGATAACCGCATATAACCTTACAAACTGCTATTTAAGCGGCCATACATTTACC
Source organism: Clostridiaceae bacterium (assembly GCA_016287385.1). Taxonomy (GTDB): domain Bacteria; phylum Bacillota; class Clostridia; order Oscillospirales; family Acutalibacteraceae; genus UBA737. The sequence goes on from JAEEWM010000025.1 coordinate 46,322, forward strand.
TATAACGCTGAGACAGCAACCACGGTAGAGCACTATCACTGCTCCTGCGGCAAGAATTACGTCGACCGCTTCGGCAACGAAGAATTACCGGATATTTCCGCTACACAGAAGATGATAGTTATAAACAGCACCGGCCAGACCGGCGCCAACGCATTCATACCCGTTAATTTTCAGGATTGGGATTTAGAAAACGAACAGTACTATGTGTTCAAGTGCAAGATGCGTATGTTCGGCGACGAACTGCCGACTATTTCGGTTATGCGGCCTAATTACTATTCGGATTATTCCGCCGCATATTCGGAAGACGGTTTCACCGGCTATGGTGAAACAGGTAACACGCTGTTTTCACGCTATGACCCTGCGACCGGGACATATACAGCGGTAATCAAACTGTTCTTGGGAGGATTCAGGGATTATTACGCCTATTGGCTGCGTGAGCCAAATACTTATGCACACCACGCGATATTGCTTGGTAACTCCAAACACAAAGGTACCGGCAGAGGCGAAACAAGCTATGAATCCGGTTTCGCGTTTACAGATCCCGAACTCTACAAACTTACCAATGCGAACGATCCCACATCTGTTGAAGGCGCGGATCTCTGCACAAATATAACCGATAAATCGCTTAACTTCGGTACGACCTACAAGTATTCAAATCTTAACAGTTCAAATGAAGACACATCCGCCAACAATATTATGGCGGCTCCGGCGAATAAATGGAGCATAGACGGCTCGACCAATTATGTTCACGCTTACGATATACCGGACGGCTATTTTGAAGGTACTGAAGATTCAAAGGTGATTCGTCTTGCCGGCGCGGAAAATGCCAATGTAGGCAACGCGCTCAATTCTCAAATATTCCTTGAATCTGATACGACCTATCAGTTTGACCTCGATTACCGTGTGTTCGGCGGATCGGCTCTCAATCTCGTAACAAGAGATCATAACGGAACCAGTTGGGCGAGCGTAAGCCGAACAGATCTTACCGACGACGGCTCACATATTTCCTTCCGCTTTACGACGAGATCTCTCCGTACAAGCGGCGACGGTAACTTTAGCGCTCAAATAGGCGTCGGTACAGAGGAAAGATACGTAACATCGTCACTTTACTTTACGAATATGTCCGTACGCAAAGTGACAGGCGATACGCTCGGACCTAACCATTATATAAACGGCAACCTTTCATTGTCACCGGCGCAGGTGCTTACAGGCCTTTCGGATGATAATATAAAGGCGGGTCTGCCGCTTTGGACAAACGGCGCCGCATGGAATAACGATCTGCTTGGTGTAAAAAACTTCACTCAGGCATGTGTAATGCCAATGCCGGAAAGTGAGCTTTTCGCCGGAAGTGAAGTAACGGGTCTTGAAAACATCGCACTTAAAGCGATAGGCTCAAAGCAAGCGCAGATTCAGTTTAAGGTAGGACTGCAGCCGGATAAGTATTATCGGCTTGAATATAATTATCGCTCGACCGGCGACGAACCGGAAGTTTCGGCTACTTCAAATACCGGCGGCAGTGTAACGGTCACTAAACAGAATGTGGTTCCGCGCCACGGCAAGATCAGCGCGCAGTACGAGGTTTATTCAAATGCCGCAAATGAGCCGGCTTACACAAATACCTGGCGCAATCCGAATACACGCTTCATATTCTCGTTTGGTGCGGACAGCACCGGCAACGATTTCTATATTAACGGTGTAACGCTCTACGAGCTTGACGGCTCCGGAGGAAATACAGTAGGTTCCAATCTTGTCGGCGATCTCAATCCGATTTTGAATGACGGCGTTTACGATATAGTTCCCAATGTAAAGGATACTTACGGTTTGTATTTGAATCAGGACGGAACCATCAGTATTTCAAGATACGTCGCTCCCGGCTGGTTCGGCTATAATCAGGACGGCGCCGACAGTGCCGCGGATTATACAAATGTAAACGGATATATCGTAAGAGTTCCCGCGGATTTCTTCAACAGTATCGATGTTGCTCAGCGCGTCGGACTTATCCGCAAGGTTATTTTGGGCACTGAGACGAGCGATGGCATAAATCCGTATTATAATCCCAATAACGACAGCGTATGGGGAGATGTCAGAGACCTTGTTCACGCCAAGAACAAGGCAGTTATAAATGGTGGCTCGGGAAACTCACTTAGCGGTGCAAAAAGCGCCGCAGATTTCCGACTGAACAATGTAATAATGACAAACAAAAACGGCGAATGGTCCGGAGGCGGAAAATCTTATTACGTATCTAACTCCGGCAGCGACAGTAATTCAGGCACCTCCGCCGCTAACGCGCTTGCCACCATAAGCAAGGCAAATTCAAAAGCAGTATCCGGCGATACGATTTATTTGGAGCGTGGCAGTACATGGCGCAATTCTACTGATAATGCGGAGATATCATTTGAGTTAAAATCAGGTGTTCATTACTCTGCTTACGGCTCGGGCGCAAAGCCGGAGATACTTGGTTCACGCAAGAATTACGGTGGTTCGTCAAACGCGAGCGGCTGGACGAGTGCCGGAACAAATCTGTGGAGATACAGATACAGCACTGATGTTCACACCTACAATTGCGCAGGTATGATTTATTTTATCGACAGTAGCGGTAATATAACATTAGGTAAAGATGTTGCAACACCCGCTACGGAGAATACGTATTCATGGAATCTTTCTGATGTTGACAGCGATCTTGAATACTACGCGCCTTACAGAGGCGCCGCAAATGCCGGTTATATTTATGTTTATTCTGCAACCAACCCGGCAAATCGTTTCCCGAGAATCGAGATTGCGATCGGTCGCCCGGTAATCTCGGCAAACGGCGGCTCTTCCAATGAAACAAGATATACTACAACGCTTGATCATATAGCGGTCAAATACGGCGGTCAACACGGCATACTTGCATCAGGCAGCGGCAACCTTAGCATAAAGCATTGCGAGATCGCTTATATTGGCGGTATAAACAACAGTGATAATCGCCTTGGTAACGGTGTACAGTTCGGCAATGGCTTTGATAACGGAAGCGTGAGCGATTGTTACATTCATGATTGCTACGATGCGGGTGTCACCTTCCAGTCATTTGGTTCCGGCAGTCCGGTGACCTTCAGCAATATAAGCTTTACCGGAAATGTTATCGAAAACTGCGCTTACAATGTCGAAATATTCTTGGGCCGTAATCCGACAAGCGATATTATGCGTAACATCTACATCCGCGACAACATTCTCCGGAATGCCGGTTACGGCTGGGGATGCTATGACAGGTGTGACGGCGGTTACAGAATAGCAAATATAACATTTTCAAAGATCAACTATATGGATCGTGTGGAAGAACTTTATATTGAAAACAATATTCTTGACTGTACGAGATTCTCACATATTATGTGGACTTGGGATACGACCGGTCCCCTTATGCACGCGGGAGTTACCGTGCGCGGCAATACTTACTTCCAGAGAAAAGGCGCAAACGATGGAGCTGTAATGGCTTACGGACCTATCGCCGACGGTTTCAAATACGCAAGCAGCAGAGAATCTCTCTTGGCGGCGGTAAATACCGTGGATAGCAGTCCGGCTGCCGTTTACTGGATTGAAAACAGTTAATTCCCGGAAACAACTCATGACGAGGATGTGATTCAATGAAAGCAAAAAGAGTTTTATCATTGGTTCTGGCGCTTGCCATTGCATTTTCAATGTTTACCGTGCTTACACTTATCGCCTTGCCGGCGGTAGCCGCCGAGGGTACGGTTAATACCAAAGATGCGGTATTCATAGGCAAAACCGGAAGCGATAAGCATATTGCCAATATCGCCTTCGGGCTTAAAATGACCAACGCAGGCGACGGCTATCCCGAATTTAACGATAGTGAGGGCGGCGCACAGGCGGATGACGGCAGGGTATACTTCAAGCTTACTTTTAAGGCAAAAATGCTTTCGGGCAGTAAGCCGATAGTCAGCTTTATTCGCCGTGCCGGATCTGATTTTTATTCCGGTACGTATACCGAGCCGAAATGGGTTAATAACGGCAACGGCGATTCAGCCGGCGTGTACAATTCGTACAGCTATGATGCCGAAACGGGTGATTGCGAAGTCATCTTCTCAATAGAGCCGTATATACTCAGTTATGCCGCGCCGTGGGGCTTTATCGCCATAGGCAACGTAGAATCGAATAACGCATGGCAGTCGGAACACGATTTTGACAATTCGTTCATTATGACCGACCCCGAGCTTTACTCCTACGTTCCCGGTGACGGCGGAATCGGTGAATACGGTGACAATTTGGTCGGCGATTTTTCTGATAAGAATATGGATATGAATACGGGATATATCCACCGTAAAAACGGCAGCGAGGGCAGCTTAAAGGATTACCGTTACGCTATGATTTACGCTCCGGCGGATAAGTGGTTTATCCAGTCGACTCCTGATCTCGTAAAGCATATCACAGTTCCCGCTGATTTCTTTACCGACGGCGAAGCGGAGTTTGTAAAACACGAAGCGACTGATAAAACAAGAGAATACTATACCAGTGACAACTATGCAGGCCTTTATTTTCAAAAAATCGGTGACACCTATGGAATAATCGATGATATAAGTAAAAAAGTTATGGTAATAAAGGCAAACATGCCCGGCGAGGTGAGAACGGCAAATATAGCTATTCCGCTTAACCTCAACCAGTATTTTGCATCAAGCGAGGCGCCATATCCCTCGGGCAGAAGAGTATATCTTAAAGTTACATTTGACGCGTTACGTCTTTCGGGTGACGGCAAGCCAATGCTTACCCGGCTTTATCCCGAGGCGTGGGGAAATCCTTACAGATTCAGACCGGCAAATAACAGCGCTTACAATATCACCGAGGGTGAGGCAAATCTTCCACAGACCGAATATGATCCGGAAACCGGTAAGTTTACCGGCTGGGTAAGAATGTATGTCGGCTCGGCAGCTGAAAATCAGCCCAGCGGCGCTAATGAAGCCTTGCTTATCGGCAACAGCGAGATCGGTCAGGCGACGGACGATAATTCTTACCGGTCATCATTCGCCATTTACAATATTCATGTAGACCTCTACGACGTTAACAAGAGTTTTATCAGAGGGGATATTGCGGCCGGTCTTTATGCTGAGACCGTTCACGATGATTACAGTTATATTGCCAGCAGTAATATTGAAAATACCGATAAGCAAAACAGAAATATTGCCAGAGCAATGGTTAACAACTGGTCGGTAGTAGGCGACGCATATATGGTTGATACGTATGATGTTACCGATTGCCTGCTTGCCGGTCACATTCTTGCACGTCACGCGGAAACGCAGTATACCCGTGAGTATTACCGCTGTGATGAGTGCGGAAAGAATTATGCCGATCCTGTCGGAAAAGAGGAACTCTCTTCGATCGGCGTCAATCAAAAAATGATAGTAATAAGTCCTTCCGGCGGCGCGTTGTGCAACGCAATTATTCCACTTGATTTTCTCGATCAGTCTGAGGATAACGATCAGTATTATGTTTTCAGATGTAAAATGAAAATAGATGGCGACGAAATACCCGCGATTTCCGTAATGAGGCCGACGTGGTATTCAAATTATTCTGCGGCGTATTCTGAAAGCGATTTTACGAAAAACGGCGAGACGGGTGAAACTCTGTTTTCAAGATATGATCCGGAGACCTTTACCTACACTGCGGTTATTAAGCTGTATTTTTCAAGCTGCAGCGATTATTGGTCATTTTATCTGCGTGATCCGAACACCTTTGCACATCAGGCGATACTTCTCGGTAATGCGAAACACGTCGGCAAAGGTTCTGTTGACGCCGCCTATGAAAGCACTTTCGCTTTTACTGACCCGGAGCTTTATCTTCTCAGTGATAAGGATGACCCGACGTCCATCGTAGGAGAAGACGTTTGTCCGAATATAACGGAAGATTCCTTGAATTTCAAAGCCACGTATAAGTATGCAAATCTTAATGCCGATAATGAGGATACCTACCCGAACAATATTATGGCGGCTCCGGCGGGCAAGTGGAGCATCGACGGATATGCCGCATATATTTCCGCACAGGATATCCCCGAAGGTTATTTCGGCGAGGGATATCATACCGAGCATACCGGCGGTACCGCAACCTGTACGAAACGTGCCATATGTACGGTTTGCGGCAACGAATACGGTGAAATTGACCCGGATAATCATACGTTAGGCGAGTGGGTGACAAATGAATCAAAGCATTACCATCATTGTTCGGATTGCGATACCGATATTGATATTGCCGAACACAATTTGATTTGGCAGGAAGTCACACCGGCAACCGCTGAAGCGGAGGGACTTGAAAAACAGATTTGCTCCGTTTGCGGTTATGAAACGGGCGAAACAAGACCTATTGAAAAGCTCGTAACCCACCTGCCGGGCGATGTGAACAATGACGGAAATCTCAACAACAAAGACCTGACCCGTCTGTTCCAGTATCTTTCCGACTGGGATGTTGAAGTTAACGAGTCGGCACTCGATATTAACGGTGACGGAAATGTCAACAATAAAGACCTGACCCGTCTGTTCCAGTATCTTTCCGATTGGGATGTTGATATTTTTTAAGTTTTAAGATTTCCCCGGGGAGGATAATCCCGCCTCGGGGAAATTTATCAGATAGTTATAAGATTAGGGGAATAACGATGAACAGAAGCAAGATAAGACTTATGTCTGTAATTTTGGCAGCAGGTATAATATTTTCATCCTTCGCAATGCCGGCGTATGCCGACGAGGAAGCGCAGGATGGCGATATTACGCCTGCCGAATTGGCGCAGGTAGAAGAAATGGCTGCGCCTTCTGATTCATCGACAGATTACGAAAGCTATCTTGAAAGCTTTGCGGAGGCGAACTACGCCG
>JAEEWM010000002.1 GCA_016287385.1 Clostridiaceae bacterium
AAATGAGTGAACGCCGGTATCGGGATGAGTGTTAGTGAGATACAGTTTGATTATCGCCGTGAACGTAAGGGTTGACGGATCGTAACTCGACATAAGCACGGTATCCGAATGCTCTTTCTGGTTATTGTTCGCGTAATTATATTCAGACTGCGCTCCGTATGGAGACCAACTCTGATACCTTGCCACACCGACGATTGGGAGCTGATCCGCTAAGAGTTTTGCCTTGAAGGTCAAGCGGAAATAGCAGGTGCCGGTAAGTGGCGTCCCGGCGGTTTCCGTGAAATCAAGAGGAATAAAGACGTTCGCGTAGCTTGTGCCGTCCGAACTGTTGGGGCTTATCGTAAACATCTTCGGCGTGCCGTAATCGCCGGTCGCCGGTATCGCTTCGCCGTAGGCGAGTACCGCGTGGCAGCCTGCGCATCTGGTATCGCCGGTATATCCCGCCTTTTTAGCCGTTGCCGCCCTGTAGTTTACAACCTCGGTTCCGCCGACGTGATTTGCGGGATCGACAGGATATTCAACGTAACCTATTTTTGTTCCGCATTCATCGCAAAGCGTATAAGCGTTGTGACCTTTAGCGATACAGGTCGCCGCCTGTGCGGGAACCTGTGAAGTCGATGAGTGCGTACAGTTATTGTCAAAGAAGTTTGCGGGAATATCCGAAAGATATACGTTATCATCGTAGTAGTTTCTGCTCCATTTGCCGAGGGGAGCCGTAATAAGAGTTCCTTCTTCGCGGTCAGCCCATTCGCCGGCGCCGCCTATCTGTGTGCAGGCGGAATATCTGTAAGCCGTGTCAAAGGTGTTGGTCTTATCGGTAATCTGAGCGCAAAGGTTGTCGCCTGTGTAGGTGCCCGCCGCGGCGTCATCCGCCGCATAAAGTTCGGGATCCGCGAAAGCAAACGACGTATCGGGTATCTCGTCAAGCCCCGCGCCCGAGCCGTAAGTACCGGTGGAGTTAGGAACAAAGTTGCCTATCATAATAACCGAGTGGGCGCCGGTAGTGGGCTCATAATACTTGAACTGATCATAATTGTACGGATCAGCGCGCCATAACATAATTGACGCGGTATAGGTGTAGGTCAAAGGATCATAATGTGTCCATAAAACACGCGTACCGTCTTTATCGTCGGTGCTGGTTCTGTCGTTCGCGGCCGCGGTACCGTTGCCGTAATAGCCGGAGTGAAGTACGGAAATTCTCGGTATGCCGTCGCCGGAAAGTATCTTCATTTTGCACTGGAAGATAAAGTATTTATCGCCGACCCAGCCGTCGTTATCAACCGTGATGAACGCGCCGCGGCAGTCGTTTGAAAGACCTTCGGTAGCGTTAACGGTGATCATCTTTTTGGTCGCCGAAACGCTTGAAAGCTCATGTGAGGCAAACTGATCGCTATAGTTTTTATTGTGCGTAGCACAGGACCAGTATTCAAGTGTAGTATCGGTCGCCGCGTGATGGATCAGAGTACACGCATTGCGGTTGCATACGTTACTGTCAATTACCGTCGCGTTCTGAACCGCGCCTTCGACCGAGAATTTACCGAGCGGAGCGTGACGCATCGCAACGTCGAGTGTGCCGTTTACCTTATCGGTGTTTTCCCAGGGGTTTAAGAACTTATAGCGGGTATCGGCGTCACAGTTAGCCGCGCTCATTTTAGGCGCCTGGTTTGCGCCGTCGAAAAGCGCCGTATCGGTTTCGCCTATGGCGTAAACCGTAAATTTGATATCACTTATAATGAATGACGAGTCTGTGGCGCAAGCGTCAAAGCTGTCGTTTGTATGTTCCGCAAGACCTATTGTGATATAAGTGCTGATTCCCGTACGGGTCATCTGCCCGTATTCCTGCGCTTCGATTCTCAGCACTGCCTCAAAATCACCGGTTGAAGCATTGTAGCTTGACGTAACATAACTTTGCTGCGCGGCGCTTTCGGTCATAGGGCCGCAGTTGTTGTTATACGCTCTGCCCGATGAAGGAATCGGCACACCCTGACGGGGTTCTTCACTGGTCGAGGTGACATAACCGTACCCATAGGATTTACCCACTATCGGCTGACCGCTCCCCGAAAGGCGTTTGGCTTTCATGGTTATTTTCAGCTTGAAGTTACCCGAATTCTCGCGTAGATTGGAAGAAGAGCAGCCGAAGTCCGTGGCGCTGTAAGCCGAAAAATATTTATGAACGTTAAGAGGTATAAAGATATTCGCATACGTTGCGTTTGGATAATTGCCTGTTTTAGCAGTCGGGTCGTTCGTATCGCCCGCGTGCGATTTTATAACAAACGATTTTTTTGCCGAATCGTTGTTTAAAAGCGCGCTGTAGCAATTACCGAACTTTTCAAATTTAACGTCGCCGAAATCAGAGCAGGTGTAATATTCGATTTCGTTATCTGTTTCAGCGTGTTTGGTATATGTATGAGTGCCGCCCGAGAATATATCGTCGGCAACGGTCACCTGACGCACCGTATCTTCATCGGTGGTAACCGCGCTCCATATACCGGGGGTCGCCTGAAGCGGATGGTTTTTCATTTTTCTCGCACCGGGAGAAGTGCCGGTAGCAGTGCCGGCAAACAGAGAATAGACCTTGCCTTCATCGAGCAGGGTTTCCGCCGGAGCCAGTTCGTCGCCTACCGCGCCGCCGGAGCCGCCCGCAAGAGTGGTTATCTTAACGCTTATATCGGTGATTATAAATTCCATCGATAAATCGCTTTGCTCGTGCATACTGCTGTCGTCGTTTATAACGCCGTTTCCAATATAAATTCCGCCCCAGATAGGCTGGTCGCGGCCGGGAACGTCGCTTCTGCGTGTCTGTGTGGAGCCGTTCCAGGTATCGGAGTAGAAGCAGTTGCTCGCGCCCGGAATATCTTTGAATTTAACGGAACATGTAAAAGTTCCGTTACTTACGGTTGACACGTCGTTACCGTTCCAGTTGCTCGAGATACCGCTGGCCTGGTAAATACTTATCATACCGGCGTTGCCGCTGGTGGCGGATTGAGCGCGCGCCATCTGAACGTACGGTTTAGTACCGTTAAGCATTTTTACCTTGGCGGTTATCTGAGCAATCGTACCGTCGCCGTACTTGCCTGTCCGTACCAGCGGCAGGAATATACCGGCGGGAACGTTTGCACCGTACCTTTCCGACGGTCCTATATGGATCGCCGTGGTAGTCGCCGTGGCTGTGCCCTCCGCGCTCGCAGTAACGGGAGCGGCGGTGTTTACTACCAATGTCATCGCAAAGAACATAGTAAATATCATCACTATGGACATCACGCCTGACAAAAGTCTTTTTGTTTTCATACCTAACCCTCCGAGTTTGATATTATTTTATCATATAATAACACAAAAACAGAAAAATGTATTTATAAAACGGGTACTATTTTTTTAGGTTTTGGTATACGTAAAGTAAATCGAAAAAAACACCGGATTTCAGTTGACCTCAAAGCAATTTGGGACTATAATATAAAAAAATGAGAAAACATCCTCTTTTTTCAGGAAAAAATTAACTTTTCGGGCGGTGGACGTATGAGAGTGACGTATATATCTTTTTTCTATTATTTTGACGTTAATCGCGACCATTTTTTTGAAGGGCATAATCATAATACCTTTGAGGCGAACATTGTGCTGAAGGGCGAACTGGAAGTTACCATTCAAAACAACGTAATAAAGCTGACGGAAGGCGATATGATTTTTTGGGCGGCGGATATGGCGCACAACAACCGCGCGCTCCTGGACAATACGCAGTTTATCGCCGTTCACTTCGGGCTGAGTAATGACGCTTTTCTCAAAAAAAATATTGTTTTTCGCCATCTGGGACGGGATGAAATGTCAACCGTGCAGCTTTTTATCAGAGAGGCGAAAAAAAGCAGCAGCCCCAAAAACGGACTTGCCGATATTTCGATGAAGCAACGTGAAACCGAAAAGCCCAGGGACGGTACCGCCGCGATTTCTTTGCTTGAATCGCTGATACTCCTCAGTGTGGAGAACTCGCATAATCTTCAGCTTTCCGAGGATTTTTCGGCACAGATTTTCCGCAGGGCATTCGCCATTATGACCGCAAATCTGCACCGCGAACTCTCGGTCCCCGAAATTGCGAAGCTTGCCGGCGTTTGTCAGACCACGCTGAAAAAAGCGTTCAGCCTGCACTCCGGAAAGGGAGTTAAAAAGTATTATAACGAATTGAGAGTCGAAGCGGCGAAGAATATGCTCGCAAACGGCAAAAACATTACTGAAACCGCCTTTGCGCTCGGCTTTTCCTCTTCTTCGTATTTTTCACAGTTTTTCAAAAACAACACAGGCAGTAATCCGAAGGATTATCTTAAAAGAAATCCCGGCGCATTTTAAGCCTTATCTTCCCGGCGGGCGTGCCGCGGTTACGGAATACGCAAACCGGCAAAGGACTTATTCTTGCAATTTACGGATTATGTAATATAATACAAAGTAAAGGAGTTTTAACGGTGGAGAGCGGTATATCCGATATTGCGGTGAAAATGCGGAGGGATTACGCCGGGAAAAAGTTTTCGGTGCTCGGCGATTCCATAACCACGCTGGAGGGTTACAGCCCCGACGGCTACCGCGTTTACTATTGCGGATGGCACCTTAAAAAAACCGGTGTCACCCGCATGGAGGACACCTGGTGGGGAAAGGTTATAAACTTTTTCGGCGGAACTCTTCTTAAAAATAATTCCTGGTCGGGAAGCCGGGTCGCGAAAGCGCCGGACAGCGACGGAGTATTTCCCTCGGCGTGCTCGGATGAACGCACAGGCGCGCTCGGCGACGGTGAAACATCACCCGACGTTATAATAATCTACCTCGGCGCAAACGACTGGGAAAAAGGCGCCGTACCGGGAGTAAGACGACCCGCCGCGTACGGTGAAGCCACGGGCAAAAGCGCGGGCGGCTTTGAGACCGGCGATATTGAGGTTTTCTCGGTCGCTTACGATCTTATGCTGAAAAAACTAAAAAATAACTATCCGGACGCCGAAATCTGGTGCTTGACAATGGCAAAAACTTATGTTTCAAGCGACCCGTCGCATGAGTTTATTACTGATTACGCCGGTTATCCCGTATATGATTACAACGATGCTATTAAAAGCGCCGCGTTTGAAAACGGATGTCATATTGCGGATTTATACTCTTTCGGATGGGCGTACGATTCGGTCGACGGCTCTCACCCCACGGCGGAGGGTATGCGCGTTATGGCAAATATGATTTGCAGATGTATGTGTGCCGACGCCGGCGAGTTTCTCGACTGTAAGGGTAAGGCGCACGAGTATGTACACGTTGAAAGCTACACGGGCGGCGAAAAATTCGTTTGCCGGCACTGCGGCAGGGTGCGCCACGATTTGACGGTGTAAACGGAATATTCACTTTGATTAACGCAAGATAAGCGGAGGTAAAAATATGTTTGACGCAAAAAAAGCAAAGGACGGCTGTGTGGCGTGGATACGCGACTTTTTTGAAAAAAACGGTCCGGGCTGCAACGCGGTCGTCGGCATATCCGGCGGAAAGGACAGCTCGGTAGTCGCCGCGCTGTGCGTTGAGGCACTCGGGCGCGAGCGGGTGATCGGCGTGCTTATGCCAAACGGGGAGCAGGCGGATATCGATATGGCGAAGCTGCTTGTAAACCACCTCGGCATACGCCATTTTATAGTAAATATCAAAGACGCGGTCGACGGCGTCAAAAACGCCGTTCCGTTTGAGCTGTCGGAGCAATCGAAAAACAATCTGCCCGCGAGAATACGGATGGCGACGCTTTACGCCGTATCGCAAAGCAATAACGGCAGGGTCGCCAACACCTGCAATCTTTCCGAGGACTGGGTGGGTTATTCCACCCGTTACGGCGACAGCGTCGGCGATTTCAGCCCGTGCTCGAATTTTACCGTGTATGAGGTCAGGGCGATAGGCAGACTGTTCGGTCTACCCGACGTGCTTGTCGATAAAGTGCCTATCGACGGGCTTTGCGGTAAGACCGATGAGGAAAATCTCGGCTTTACCTATGCCGAGCTTGACAGATATATCCGCGAGGGTAAAATCGACGATCCGGTAAAAAAAGAGAAAATCGACCGCCTGCATAGAATCAACGCCTTTAAGCTTGAACTTATGCCGGCTTACACGCCTGATTTTAAGGAGGAAACAAAATGAAACTTGAACCTATCATAGTATCGTTGCTTGATACCGACCTTTATAAATTCAATATGGACCAGGTCATATTTCATAAGCATACCGACCTTTGCGGTCAGTATTATTTCAAGTGCCGCAATGAAAACATCGTCTTTACCGGTGAAATGGTAAAGGAAATAAACGAGCAGGTCGATCATCTCTGCTCGCTGCGGTTTTCAAAAAAGGAGCTTGACTATCTCCGTTCGATACGTTTTATCAAGGACGACTATGTAGAGTTCCTGCGGCTTTGGCACCCGATACGCGATTACGTCAGAATAGAGCTTAAAGAAAACGGCGAGCTTTCCGTGGAGATAAACGGACCGCTGTTTTCCGCCATGCAGTTTGAGATATACCTGCTTGAAATAATAAACGAAACATATTTCAGGATGGCTTACGATTACGAAAAGCTTAAAGCGAGCGCGGCGGCGCGGCTCGATGAAAAAATCAAAGCGATGAACGACGGCACCTATACCTTCAAATTTGCTGAGTTCGGTTGCCGCCGACGCCTTTCGCGCGAGTGGCAGGATGAAGTTATTTACCGCCTTATCACCGAAACCGATAAATGCGTGGGCACCTCAAACGTATATCTCGCGATGAAGTATAATATTACGCCTGTCGGCACATACGCGCATGAGTTTGTGCAGATGTATCAGGGCATTGATTCAATACCGCTCGCGTATACAAATTACTACGCGATGAAAGACTGGTATAACGAATATAACGGCGATAACGGTACCGCGCTTACCGATACGGTTACGACCGACCTGTTTTTGCTTGATTTTAACCGTTCCATGGTCAACAACTATACCGGCGTACGCCATGACAGCGGCGACCCGTACGAATGGGGCGAAAAAATCATAGCGCATTATAAAAAATACGGGGTAGACCCGAAAACCAAGCTGTTGCTTTTCAGTGACAGTCTGACTTTTGACCGTGCACAGGCGCTTTATGACTATTTCCGCGATAAAACGAGGGTTTCTTTCGGCATAGGCACTTTCGTTTCAAACGATACCGACGCCGAGGCGCTCAACATCGTAATAAAACTCCAATACGTAAACGGCAGACCGGTGGCAAAGCTTTCTGATACGCCGAGTAAGGCGATGTGCCGCGACGAGGGCTATCTCGAATACTTAAAGCGTTCGGTCGCTTTCAGACTTGACAGGGAGAAGGACAGACGTTAGAATCTGCCGCTGTAAGGCGCGGGTCTTTACCGCGGCAGGATTGAAACGAATCGAAAAACAGCGCACGGCGCGGAGATTTCCGCGCCGTGCGTTTTGCTTAAAAACATTCTTTAACGCAAGCCCTCAACCGCTTCAAAAAGTCCGTGCCGGTTGCAGTATGCGTATATTCCTTTCACGCCGCCGATTTTGAATCTCGCCTCGGCGTTCCCCTCGGGATACAGTTTCAAAAACTGCACTTTATCGTCCGATATCGCCGCTAAAAAAGAAATATGATGGCTTTTTTCCATAGGGTGATCGAGCGTGACGAAGTATTCGTCTTCAACCGTACGAACTTTGACGGTATGCTCCTCCGACGCGGGCTCAGGGAGCGCGGGCGGCAGGGTTATGCCGCAGCAGCTTATCACCGCTTCACCCACGGCGCCGATAATATTTCCGCAAACCGGGCAGACGTAAAACCTGCCCTTGCCAATATCGGAAGAGCGGTTGCGGTTTCGTACGTCCTCGCCGGAGAGCAGTTCTATTACCGAAATGCCGAGCGCGTCCGCAAGCGACTCAAGCAGACAGACATCCGGGAAACCGCGCCCCGTTTCCCATTTGCTTACGGCTTTATCGCTGACGAGAAGCTTTTTTGCAAGCTCTTCCTGCGTCATTTTTTTATCCTCGCGCAGTTTGCGTATTACCGCGCCGGTAACGTATTTGTCCATAAAATCGCCCCTTTGTCCTTATAATACCACGGGCGTTTTCAAATGACAACCTACGCTCGGTAGAGTGAAAAGGCGGGCATTTTGCAGCGTATTAAAATCTTGAATTATGAAACGATATATGATATAATAACTTATCAGGCAGATGATATTACCCGAAAGGGTTTAACCGCCTGAAAATAAAAAGGAGAAGAGTAAATGAAAACTGAACAAATCACTGTAACCGGCAACGGAATCGGAATAGATAAAGCGCTTGAGGCAACGGAAAAACTCGGAAACGAAGCCGGGCTTGATAAAAAATCGGCGCTGCATCTCCGCCTTATCGCCGAAGAACTGTTCGGTATTCTGCGCGGCATTGCCGGGGAGGTTGAGGCGTGCTGCTGGGCACAAGCCGAGGGCAGGGCTTTTGAAGTCTGTATGAAGTCGGAAGTGAAAATGACCGATGAATTACGCGAGCGGCTGATAGCCGTATCCACAAGCGGCAAAAACTCCGCCGCGTTAGGAGTTATGGGCAAGATTCGCGTTATGATAGCGGATATGCTGGTTTCCGCAAAAGAAACTATGCCCTACGCAATGATGAACACGGCGGCGGCATATAACGCCGCGACCCCTTATGTGTGGACTATGTCGGAATATAAGACCGCGGTTAAAAATGACATCGAAAACAGCCGTGAGGCATGGGACGAACTTGAAAAATCCGTAATTGCCAACATCGCCGACGATGTCAAGGTAAGCATACTGGGTAAAAGCGTCGGCATAACCGTTTATAAAACATTCAAATAAAAACAAATAACAGAAAGAGGAAAAAGCAATGACAATCACAAAAGCACAAAACGGAAATGAACTCGTAGTTTCTCTGGAAGGCAGACTCGATACGGTTACCGCGCCGGAGCTTGAAGCTGAATTCAAGGCGTCTTTAAGCGGCGTAACCGCGCTCACACTTGATTTTGAAAAACTCGAGTACATATCATCCGCGGGTCTTCGCGTTCTGCTTTCGGCACAGAAGGTGATGAACACTCAGGGCGAAATGAAAGTAATAAACGTAAACGAGACCATTATGGAAATATTCGAGGTCACGGGTTTTTCGGATATACTTACCGTTGAATAGACCGGCAAAGTAATATGAAAGAAAAAAAGACGCCGTTTTTTGCAAGGCTGCGTGAAAGACTTACTGCCGATGAAATGTTTCACGAGACCGAGTATCAGGCAAACCGTCTCGGTGCGCTTATTCTTTTTTGCAGCGGTATTATTCTGCTTATAATTCTTATTCTCACCGCGCTGGGCGTGTTCCTTCTGCCGCTTAGCTCGGTCTTTTCTCCTGCCGTTCAGGCAATAGTGGAGATTATAATACTGCTTGTTATATGCCGCCTTGTGAAGTACGACGCGTGGTGGCTTAAACCGCTTTTGCTGCTCGGACTGGTTCTGGTTTATGCCCGGCTTGACGGTATGCTTACTCACAAAGCGGCGATACTTATGGTTATTCCCGTGGTTTTCAGCAGCCGTTATTTTTCAAGACGGCTTACCGTTTTCACGTCGATACTGTCAACGGTGGTTTTTGCCTGCTCCGCGTACTGGGGCGCTACGCACGGCCTTATAAATCTTAACATCGTAACCTTCCCCGAGGGAACGGTAATGACCGCGACCGGCGGTTTTTTGGGCGAGGCGATACAAAATGCCGGCGCGACTGACAGAATGCTTATCGTCAACACGCTGATATTCGATTATCTGCCGAAGTGGCTGATGTTTTCCATTATATCGATAATAAGCTGTAATATCGCCCGCCGCGGACGCGACCTCGTTGTAACACAGCATGAAAAGGATTTGAAGAGCGCGCGCATAGAGTCGGAACTTAACCTTGCTACGAGTATTCAGGCGGATATGCTGCCGAATATCTATCCGGCTTTCCCCGAAAGGACCGAATTTGACATATACGCAACTATGGATCCGGCGAAAGAGGTAGGCGGCGACTTTTATGACTTTTTCCTTATTGACGACGACCATCTCTGTATGGTAATGGCGGACGTTTCCGGAAAGGGCGTTCCCGCGGCGCTCTTTATGATGGCGTCTAAGATTATTCTTGCCAACAACGCCATGATGGGCAAAAGCCCCGCGAGAATTCTGGCGGATACCAACGCGGCGATATGCTCAAATAACCGCGAGGAAATGTTCGTTACGGTATGGCTGGGTATTTTTGAGATTTCCACCGGTAAGCTGACCGCCGCCAACGCGGGACACGAGTATCCCGTTATTAAGCGCGCAAACGGAGAGTTTGAACTGCTTAAAGACAAACACGGCTTCGTGATAGGCGGTATGGACGGAACCGTATACAGGGAATATGAGCAGACCTTCGAGCCCGGCTCAAAGCTGTTTCTTTATACCGACGGCGTTCCCGAAGCGACCGATGCAAACGGCGAAATGTTTACGGCGGAACGTATGCTTGAAGCGCTTAACGGCAACAGCTCGGCGGATCCCGAGTCGATACTTAGAAGCGTTCGTTCGGCGGTTGACGGTTTTGTAAATAAGGCGGAGCAGTTTGATGATTTGACAATGCTTTGCTTTGAGTATAAGGGACTTGAAAAGTAATTCTTTACGGCTATAATAACCGTTTGTTAGTGTGATGTGGGATGATTAAAAAGGTTTTCAGGCAAATGCTCGCGGCTCAGATACTCTCTGCGATGACGGTCATGATATGTATGCTGGTTGACAGTATCATTATCGGACGTTTTCTCGGAGTAGACGCGATGACCGCCTACGGGCTCGCTAACCCGGTACTGCTTATTTTTGCGGCGGTGGGAAGTATGCTTTCCGCCGGCATACAGGTGGTATGCGGTAAATTTATGGGAATCGGTGACCGCGAGGGAACAAACCGCTGTTTTTCGGCGGCGGTGTTTCTCGTTGCGGCAATTTCCGCGGCGGGGCTCGTTTTGGTGCTTGCGCTTTCTTCGCCGCTTTGCGTGTTTCTCGGCGCCGGGAAACCCGTGTCGGACAACAGGGTGTTTTTCCTTACTCAGGATTACCTTCGCGGCTTTATTGTCGGCGCGCCGGCGTTTCTCTGCGCGATGATAATGGTGCCGTTTATGCAGATGTCCGGCAACAGGACAAGACTTGTTGCGGCGGTGGCGGCGATGACGGTTTCCGATATCGCTTTTGATTTGCTGAATGTTTACGTCTTTAAGGGCGGCACGCTCGGTATGGGGCTGGCTTCAAGTTTCAGTTATTATATCGCGCTTGTTATCGGCGGGTCATATTTCTTAAAGAAGAACAGTATGTTCCGTTTAAGCCTTAAAGGGATAACGGCAAAAATTTGCGCCGATATTTTCAAAAACGGAATACCCACTATGCTTAATCAGGTGAGTATGGTATTGCTCGTATTTCTTTTTAATAAATTGCTTCTGTACGTCGGCGGCAACATTTCGGTCGCCGCGTATTCCATTGTTTCCACAATAGGAAATATCTGTTACTGCTTCGGCGCGGGTATAGGCGCGGTCGCGCTTATGATGTCTTCGCTCTTTTACAGCGATGAAGACCGGCGCGCGCTTTATACCATTGTCAGAACCATGGCGTTTTACGCGGTCGTTTCCACCGCGGCGGTGATTGGCGTTCTGATGTTCGCGGCGCCGTTCCTTGTCGGCCTGTTCATTTCGGGTGATTCCGGACCGCGGGAAATAGCGGCGGCGGGTGTGCGGCTGTTCTCACTCTCTTTGATGCCGAGCGCCCTTAACACCGCGTTTAAGAATTTTTATCAGGGGACGGAGCGCACAAGACTTACGAGGATAATTTCGGTATTGCAAAGCTTTGTTTTTACCGCGATTTACGCGGTGATACTCAGCCGTTTTTTCAAAACCACGGGCGTTTGGTGCGGCTGGGTGCTCGGGGAGTCGACCACGCTTTTGTTTATCTGCGTATTTGTCTGGCTTAAAAACAAAAAAATCGCGGTTTCTTCAAAAATCTACGCGCTTCTTCCGAAAGATCTCGGTACCACACAGGATAACTGTTTTGATATTACGGCGCGGACGACGGCGGAAGTTGTCGCGGCGTCCGAAAAGGCGACGGCATTCTGTCTTGAACGCGGCGAGAGCGAGCGCGACAGCAGACTGATTTCTCTTTGCATTGAAGAAATGGCAAATAATATAGTTGAACACGGCTTTACAAAGGATACCCGCAAGGACCATACAATAGATATCCGCCTTATTTTCAAGGATGATAAGCGGCTTATCCGTATACGCGACAACTGTGTTAATTTCGATCCGATCGCCTATATGGATTTACATAAAACCGACGACCCCACGGTACATATCGGTATACGCCTTGTAATGAAAATGGTGAAGGACGCAAACTATGTTTGCTCACTCGGGCTTAATAACCTTACGCTTGCCCTTTGATACAGACTTGATTTTGTGTAAAACGGAGGTAACAATATGACTGAAAAAACAACAGCGGCGCCGGTAACGGTAGTTTTATCCGGCAGGATAGATTCGGCAAACGCCGCCGAGACCGAAGCCGCCATTAACGCACAGCTTGCCGGCAAGGGCGACGTGCCGGTGATTTTAGACGCGACAAACCTCGAATATATATCCAGCGCGGGACTCAGAGTAATTCTGCGCATTAAAAAGCTCAGCCCCGAGCTTAAAATAATCGGTGTAAAATCAGAGGTCTACGAAATATTCGAGATGACCGGCTTTACCGAAATGATGACGGTTGAAAAAGCGTACCGCACCGTTTCGGTCGAGGGTTGCGAAGTAATAGGCGAGGGCGCGAACGGCAAGGTTTACCGCATAGACGGCGATAACGTAGTAAAGACCTACAAAAACGCCGACGCTTTAGCGGAAATTCAGCATGAGCGCGAAGTCGCCAGACTTGCGCTCGTATTAGGCATACCGACCGCTATTTCATACGACGTTGTGAAAGTGGGCGACAGTTACGGTTCGGTATTCGAGCTGTTGGACGCGAAGTCATTTTCAAAGCTTTTGGCGAGAGAACCGGAGCGCTTTGACTGGTGCGTCGGGGAATACGTGAAAATGCTTAAAAAGATACATTCCACGGTAGTACCCGAGGGGAAACTGCCCGCTTTCAAGACAAAGATACTGAACGCTATACGCAGGACGAAAGAGCTCCTGCCCGGCGACCTCGGCGAAAAGCTTCTTAAAATGACCGAGGATATACCGGAAAGCAACAATATGATACACGGCGATTACCATACTAAAAATATCGTGCTTGCCGGCGACGAGGTGCTGGTAATTGATATGGATACCCTTTCGGTCGGTCATCCGATTTGCGATTTTATGCGTATGTACAGCGCGTATATCGGTTATTCCGAAAACGATCCGGAGATTATTCTCAAATTCCAGGGTTACAGTCAGGAGGTCGCAAACCGCTTCTGGCACGACACTCTCGCCGCGTATCTCGGCACCGATGACGAGAGTGAAATCGAGGCGGTCAACGACAAGGTGCGTTGCCTTTCATACGGATACCTGCTTGACTGGGGTACCCGGCATAACGCAAGCGGCGACTTACTCGCGCTTTGGAAGAGCCGCCTTATCGAGCTTTTGCCGCGTATCGATTCGTTTACCTTTGAAATCGCGGAAAACGCGGGCGGCGACCCGAATGAGCTTGAGCTGGAGGCGACCACGGAGAATCTGCAAACGGTTATTGACTTTGTGGATGCGCGGCTTGCCTCGGTTGAATGTCCGTTAAAATCCAAAATGCAGCTTGACCTCGCCGTAGAGGAAATATTTGTCAACATCGCAAATTACGCGTACGCGCCCGGCAGAGGAAAAGCGAGAGTTCGCGTTGAGGTTTCGGGCGACCCCGTCACGGTCGCTATCACCTTTATCGACAGAGGCGTTCCGTACGATCCGCTTAAAAAGGTCGATCCGGACGTTACGCTTTCGGCGGAGGAAAGGGATATCGGCGGTCTCGGTATTTTTATGACAAAAAAGGTAATGGACGATATTTCCTACGAATACAAAAACGGTCAGAATATTCTGACGCTTAAGAAAATGATTTGACGGGAGCGTGCGTGATATTTCAAACGTGGCAGGTAAAATCGATTTGCATATGCACACCACGGTTTCCGACGGTACCGATACGCCCGCTTTGCTGGTGCAAAACGTCAGGGACGCGGGCATAAAGGTGTTTTCCGTGACCGATCACGACGCGGTGAAATCAGCGGGTATCATACGCCCGCTTTTGGGTGACGGCGACCCGGCGTTTATTCCCGGCGTTGAGTTTTCGTGCAGGGATGACGGCGGCAAATACCATATTCTCGGATACGGCTTCGACCCCGAAAGCACCGCGGTCAGATACGTTGTGGAGCACGGACACTCAATACGTATGAAAAAGGTCACGGCGCGGCTTGAATTTTTGAAGTCGGAATTCGGCTTCGTCTTTCCGAAAGAGGACGTTGACAAATTGCTTTCGCTTGACAACCCCGGCAAGCCGCACATCGGAAACCTTATGGTCAGGCACGGCTTTGCCGATACCAAGGAAAACGCGATAAACAATTATATTAACCGTATTCGTTTTACCGATGAATATATAGGACCCAAAGAGGCGATTTCCGGTATTGTAGCCGCCGGCGGTATACCGGTGCTCGCCCATCCGTTTTACGGCAGCGGCGACGAGCTTATTATTGGCGGCGATATGGAAAAACGGCTCTTACGCCTTATAGAGTGCGGGCTTCGCGGCATAGAGGCATATTACTCGGGTTTTTCCGAAAAGATGTGCGGCGAGGCGCTTTCACTTGCCGAAAGATTTGACTTGTACGTCACCGCGGGCAGCGATTACCACGGCGGCAATAAGCTGGTAAAACTCGGCGACACCGGGCTTTCGGGTGAGACAGAATACCCAAAGGGGCTGCGCCGTTTTTTGGAAGCCGTGCTTTAACGGTTTTGAGTATTAAACGTATATAATCCAAAAACCCGGTAAATCACCGGGTTTTTTGAGCGCTGTTTTCAGATTTCAGAAAGGGCAGAGGTATGAAATATAAGAATTATATATTTGATTTCGGCAACGTGATAGTTCGTTTCGAGCCGGAAATAATGATGAGTCCCTACATTCCGGATAAAGAGGACAGACGTTCAGCCGGCAAAGTAATATTTGACCGCGCATACTGGGATAAGTTGGACGCCGGAAGTATAACCGACGGGGAAGTAATATCCGGTATAAAATCGCGTTTGCCCGCACGACTGCACAAGGCCGCCGTCGACGCGTACTTGAACTGGTATTGTAATCTGCCGTTTATCAGCGGTATGGATGACCTGATAAAGGAAATAAAAGAAAAGGGCGGAAGACTTTTTCTGCTTTCAAATATCAGTACCGGTTTTGCCGAAAATTACAGTAAGATAGATAGTCTGCGCGAGCTGTTTTCGCTTTTCGACGGACTCGTTTTTTCAGGCCCCGTAAAAACAGTGAAGCCGGACTTGCGGATTTTTGAATATTTGCTTAAAAAATATGATATCAGCGCGAAAGAGAGCGTTTTTATAGATGATAACCCCGCAAACATAAACGCCGCCGCAAAAATACCGGTTAAAGGATATCTTTTTGACGGCGACGTGAAAAAACTGAAATCAAGTATTATTTGATAAGAACAGGCGGCGGTACGGATATCACCGAAAAGCTTTGAAGCATCCGAGTATAACGCCCCGGCGGTTTTGCCGGGGCGTTGTGCGCTTTATTTATTTCATTATAAATTTCAGTATATCCTCCGCGGACTGCTCGCGGCAGGTGTCGTTATGTATTTCGTGGCGGCAGTTCCGGTAAAGGCGGATTTCCACATTACAGCCGTTTTCTTTTAAGTTCTTATAAACGGTACGCACGCCCTTGCCGTAATCGCCGACAGGGTCATCCTCGCCCGAGATAATAAGTATCGGCAGGTCGCGGCGAACAGAGGCGAACCACGCTTTTTTATTGCAAAGCGAATTAAGCTTTATAAGGTCGCCGAGCGCCGAAAGGGTGAAACGGAAGGTGCAAAGCGGGTCCGCGGCGTATGCGGCGCGCACGCCGGTGTCTTTCGTAAGCCACGCGTATTTGTCGCCCTCTTCAAAACGCTTGTTATAGGCGCCGAACGCCATATTTTCTATAAAAGATGAATAAGCGCGCTTCCCCTTAAAGAGAGAAAATATCTTTATAAGCGCAAGTCCCGCGCCCGCCGCGGGGTTAGGTCCGCCGGTGCCGCAGATTATCAGCTTGTCGATACCGTCCTTGTACTTCTGCGCCGTCATTCTCACTATAAAAGACCCCATGCTGTGACCGAAGAGATAATAAGGAATGCCGGGATAGTCTTTTTTTACGGCGTCGCCGAAACGCATTACATCGTCGATAAGATATTTGTAACCGTCCTTTTCGGCGATAAAGCCGAACTCGTTTTCACCCGCGGTTTTTCCGTGTCCCAAATTATCAAAACCGCAGGCGACGTATCCGGCGGACGCGATAAGCGAAAGCAAAGCGTCATACCTGCCGATATATTCCGTCATGCCGTGAACAATGTGAAATATACCTTTAGGCGCCGAGGCGGGCAAATAGATAACGCCTTTAAGAGTATGAACGCCGTCGCTTGAGAGAACCTCTTTTTTGATGATTTCCGTATTCAAAGTATCACTCCTTGTGAAAAGTCATAGTGCTTTTTATCGCCTGGCGCCAGCCCGAAAGAAGCGCCTGACGTTTGTCATCCCCGATTTCCGGCGTGAAAGCGCTCAATTCGCCCGAAAGCTTTTTAAGCGACTCTCGGCTTTCGTAAAAGCCGCAGGTAAGCCCCGCAAGCAGCGCGGCGCCGAGCGCCGTCGCCTCCGCGTTTTGGGGACGGCAGACCTCTATATCCGAAATATCCGACTGAAACTGCATTAGAAAGTTGTTTCTCGAAGCGCCGCCGTCAACCTTTAACTTCTTAATCGCGTTTGATGAATCCTCCGTCATTGCAACCAGTAAATCATTGGTTTGATAGGCGATGGATTCAAGGCAGGCGCGTATAATGTGGTTCCGGTTGGTGCCGCGTGTTATGCCGCAGATAGTGCCGCGGGCGTACATGTCCCAATATGGGGTCCCGAGTCCCGAAAACGCCGGTACAACGTAAACACCGCCGCTGTCCTCAACCGCGGTCGCCGCCGCTTCGCTTTGAGCGGCGCTTGAAATAAGCTTCATTTCATCTCTTACCCACTGGATAACCGCGCCGCCTATAAACACACTGCCCTCGAGGGCGTACTGAGGCGTTTCGCCGTCGAGCGTTGCTGCCACGGTCGTAACAAGCCCGTGACTGCTTTTAACCGCGTCTGCGCCTGTATTCATAAGCAGAAAACAGCCGGTGCCGTAGGTGTTTTTAGCGTCGCCCGGTTCAAAGCAGTGCTGACCGAAGAGCGCCGCCTGCTGGTCGCCCGCTATGCCGCATACCGGCACCTTGACGCCGGTGATATCGACCTCGCCGAAATTACTGCCGCTCGGAAGCACTTCGGGAAGCATTGAGCGCGGTATACCGAATATTTCAAGCAGTTTTTCGTCCCACGAAAGCGTGTGGATATTAAAAAGCATGGTGCGCGACGCGTTGGTCATATCTGTGGCGAAGATTTTGCCGCCGGAAAGCTTATAAAGCAGATAGGTGTCCACGGTGCCGAAAAGAAGCTCGCCCCTTTCGGCTTTCTCTCTCGCGCCCGGCACGTTATCAAGTATCCATTTAATCTTGGTCGCGCTGAAATAGGCGTCGATTTTAAGCCCGGTGGTATCGGTTATGTAATCCTCCACGCCCTGCTTTTTTATCTGCTCGCACATTTCGGCGGTGCGTCTGCACTGCCATACTATGGCGTTATAAACCGGCTCGCCGGTGTTTTTATCCCAGACGACGGTGGTTTCGCGCTGATTTGTAATACCTATCGCGGCAACGTCGTTTGCCGAGGCGTGCGCGGCGGCGAGCGCCTCTATAACCGAGGAATACTGCGCGGTGAAAATTTCCGTCGGGTCATGCTCGACAAAAGAGGGCTGCGGATATATCTGCCTGAACTCGTGCTGTGCCGTCGCCACCGCGCGGCAGTCTTTGTCAAAAAGTATTGCGCGTGCGCTTGTAGTCCCCTCATCAAGGGTAAGGATATACTTTTTCATATATTTCCTCCGTCGTTATTCTACCGCTATTCTCGGCACCCTCGGCGCGATACCGCAAACCGTTTCGTAACTTATCGTACCGCACTTTTCGGCTATCTCGTCAACCGAAAGGTCTTTGCCGAAGAGTATTACCTCGTCGCCCGTTTTTATGTCGCCTATGCCGTTTACGTCTATCATCAGCTGGTCCATACACACCCTGCCGGTGACTTTAACCCGCCTGCCGCACACGAGCAGTTCGCCGGTGTTTGAAAGCTTACGCGGATAGCCGTCGGCATAGCCTGCCGCGACGGTGGCGATTTTCATGTCCCGCGGCGCCGTATAGGTCATGCCGTAGCTTACGGGGGTATCCTTTTTGACCGTTTTTACAAACGATACCACCGATTTGAGCGTCATTACCGGGATAAGCTTCATATCGGGGTCAAAATCACGGTCGGGCGACAGTCCGTAGAGGATTATTCCCGGGCGCACGGTATTGAAAGTGTATTTTTCGCGGCAAATCGCCGCCGAATTATCGCAATGTATATATTCGGGGCATATGCCGTTTTCGCGCAGAAAATCAACGCCTTTAAGAAAACGCTCATGCTGTGCCTCGGTAAACTTCACGCAACCGCCGTCATCCGAATCCGCGGCGGCAAAGTGGGTAAAAACGCCCTCTGTGTTAAGGCGCGGCAGTTTTGCCGCGAGGAGCAGGTCTTGCGCTTCGCAGTCGCAGTCGCCTCTGAAATCAAATCCGAGTCGCGACATACCGGTATCGAGTTTAAGGTGAATGTTTATATCCGCATTCGCCTTGCTTGCGCAGTCCGACAAATGCCTTGCGTATTCAAGCGAGTAAACGCACTGCGAAATATTGTTCTCTGCAAGCGTTTTTGCGAGGTTTGCGGGCGTGTAGCCGAGTATCAGCACAGGGGCGGTTATTCCGCACTTTCGCAGAGATATCGCCTCGTCGATATTGGATACCGCAAAGGCGTCGGCGCCCAGCTTTTCAAGAAACGGCGCGACGATATCCGCGCCGTGACCGTAGGCGTTTGCTTTTACCACCGCCATTATTTTCGCGCCTTTCGCGCGCCTTTTAATTTCCTTAAAATTGTTTTCAAGGGCGCTTAAACTTATTTCCGCCCATGTTCTGTGCAAATAATCCAAAATCAACACCCGCAAATCAAACGTTAAATCTGAAAAGGACGATGTCGCCGTCCTGCATTACGTAATCCTTACCTTCGCTTCGCACGAGTCCCTTTTCTTTCGCCGCGGTCATACTGCCGCCGGAAGCGATGAAATCATCGTAAGATACGACCTCGGCACGTATAAAGCCGCGCTCGAAATCACTGTGTATCTTGCCCGCCGCCTGAGGCGCTCTGGTGCCTTTTTTAATGGTCCACGCGCGCACTTCGGGTTTTCCCGCGGTCAGGTACGAAATAAGGCCTAAAAGCGAGTAACACTTTTGTATCATACGGTCAAGTCCCGATTTTTCAAGCCCGAGCTCCTCTAAAAACAGCAGTTTTTCTTCTTCGCTGAGCGAGGATATCTCGGCTTCAAGCGCGGCGCAAACCGGCAGTATTTCGGCGCCCTCGCTTTCGGCTATTTCTTTGACTTTAAGGTAGTTGGCGTTTTCTTCAATACCGCCTCTGAAATCCTCCTCGCTCATATTGCAGGCGTATATGACCGGCTTGTATGAGAGCAGACTTGTAGTGGCGAGTATCTCCTTTTGCCAGTCCTCGGGCGCTTCAATGCTTCTCGCGCTTTTGCCGCTTTCGAGATGCGCGGTCAGCTTCTTTAAGAAATCGACCTCGCCTTGCATGCTTTTATCGCCTTTGAGCGCTTTTTGCGCCTTATCAAGACGCCTGCCGACTATTTCGAGGTCTGAAAGTATGAGTTCTATGTTTATAGTGTCGATATCCCTTACCGGGTCCACCGAGCCCTCAACGTGGATGATATCGGTACTTTCAAAACAGCGCACTACGTGAACGATGGCGTCAACCTCGCGGATATGGGACAGGAATTTGTTTCCGAGACCCTCGCCGCCCGAGGCGCCCTTTACAAGACCCGCGATGTCGACAAACTCTATGACCGCCGGGGTGAATTTATCCGGTTTGTATATTTCGGCGAGCTTTTCAAGCCGCGCGTCGGGTACGCTTACCATACCGACGTTCGGTTCAATGGTGCAGAACGGGTAATTTGCCGACTGCGCTCCCGCGTTTGTTATAGCGTTAAAAAGGGTCGATTTACCGACATTCGGCAACCCTACCATACCGAGTTTCATTGCTTTTTTGCCTCCAACAAAGTAAAATACACACTAATTATATAATATTATAATGAAAAAAGCAAATTTTTTGAAAAAAACATTTTAATTTTCGGCGCGGATATAGTATAATGATTTAAGTAAAGGGGGAAATCTTTTGAAGACCGAATACAAAATTTCTCTTGACAGAATAATAAAGGAATTTTCGCTCGAAGAACTGTGTATGCCGAAAAGCAGTGAGGAAATACTCATTTCAAGTCCCGAGATAAACCGTCCGGGCTTACAGTTTGCCGGCTACTTTGAATACTTCGCGCCCGAGCGGATACAGATACTCGGTATCAGCGAGATAGAATTTCTGCGTAGGTTTACCGAGGAAAAGGCGCGCGAGCGCATAGAAAAGTTTTTTTCAAACGCTCCCGCCGCGGTGATAATCGCGCGCGGACTGCACGTTGAAGATTATTATATCGAGATAGCGCGCAAGTATTCCGTGCCGCTTCTGCGTTCGAGCGTGAGCACGTCGGAGTTTACCTCGGCGCTTATCGCTTTTCTTAATCTGCATTTAGCGCCCCGCATTACCCGTCACGGCGTTTTTGTGGAGGTTTACGGTGAGGGTATTCTGATACTGGGCGAGAGCGGAATAGGAAAGAGCGAAACGGCGATAGAGCTTGTAAAACGCGGTCACCGTCTTATAGCGGACGACGCGGTTGAAATAAAAAAAGTGTCGAGCAAATCGCTTGTCGGTTCGGCGCCGGATAATATCCGGCATTTTATCGAGCTTCGCGGCATAGGTATAATAAATGCCAGCCGCATATTCGGTATAGGCGCGGTAAAGCCTACCGAAAAGGTAGACCTTGTAATCAACCTTGAACTTTGGGACGTTAACAAGGTGTACGACAGAATGGGTATAGATAATCAAACCACGGAAATACTCGGTCTTAGTATTCCTTCAATGACCATACCGGTAAAACCGGGCAGAAACTTGGCTGTGATAATAGAAGTTGCCGCAATGAACAGCAGGCAGAAAAAACTCGGCTACAACGCGGCGGAGGATCTGCTTAACCGTCTCGGTATGGCAGATGATTTGACCGGCGGTAAAAAATAAACGGAGGGGAAAGAATTGTACAGACTCGGAATTGATTTGGGCGGCACTAACATAGTTGCCGGAATAGTTGACGATAATTATAAAATAATATCAAAGGCACGCGCGAAGACCGCGCTGCCGAGACCCGCGGAGCAGATAGTCGATGATATGGCAAATCTTGCCTTGCAGGCGGCTAGGTTCGCGGGGCTTACTTTTGACGATATCGGGAGTTTCGGCATAGGAACGCCCGGATCGGTCGAGGCGGAAAGCGGAACGGTGATTTACGCGAACAACCTCAATTTCCACGATGTACCGCTCGCCGATATGATGTTCAGCCGCACCGGCAAGAAATTCAGAATAGCAAATGACGCCGACAGCGCCGCCTACGGCGAGTTCATAGCCGGCGCGGGCAAGGGTACGCGCGATTTTGTTATGATAACGCTCGGTACGGGCGTCGGCGGCGGCGTAATAATTGAGGGAAAGATACGCTCCGGCTTTAACGGCGCGGGCGGCGAGCTCGGTCATACGGTAATTCAGATGAACGGCGAGGCGTGCACCTGCGGCAGAAACGGCTGTTTTGAGGCGTACGCTTCCGCAACTGCGCTCATAAGGCAGACTAAGCAGGCGATGATAAGGCATGCCGACAGCTATATGTGGAAGCTTTGCGGAAACGACATCAACCGCGTGACCGGACGTACCGCGTTTGACGCGATGCGCGCCGACGATAAGGCGGGTAAAGCGGTGGTTGACGCGTATATCGGCTATCTCGCTGTCGGCGCCGCAAACATAATCAACACCTTCCAGCCCGAGGTGCTCTGCATAGGCGGCGGCATTTCAAAAGAGGGAGATACCATCATAAAGCCGCTTATGGCGATAGTTTCGGGCGATAACTACGCACGTTCCATAAAGAAAAAGACCGAAATAAAAACGGCGCTTCTCGGCAACGACGCCGGCATAATAGGCGCGGCGTGTATCGGTGACGGGAAATAATTATTTTTTGGAGTGTTTATGGGCAAGGCAGAATTCATCAGCGCTATAAAGAGCGGCGGCGCGGCTTTTGCGGAAAACGAGCCGATGTCGAAGCATACCACCTTCAAAATAGGCGGTAACGCCGACGTGTTCGTAACCCCGCGGGATGAAAGCGAGTTGCTTTTTGCCGTGAGCGCGGCAAAAAGCGCGGGGCTTCCTTATTATGTAACCGGCAACGGCTCCGACCTGCTCGTTTCGGATAAGGGAATAGAGGGCGCGGTTATCTGCCTTGAAAAAATGCGGGGAATATCGCTTGGCGAAAACACGGCCGCGGTATCCGCGGGGCAGAGCATGATGTCGCTTTGCTTGTCACTTCAAAAGGCAGGGCTTGGCGGTCTTGAATTCGCCTACGGAATACCCGGTACCGTCGGCGGCGCGGTTTATATGAACGCGGGCGCTTACGGCGGCGAAATAAAAGACGTTATCGTTTCGGCAAGGTATCTTGATAAATCGGGTGAGGTTAAAGAAATAGGCAAGGATGAGATGCGCTTCGGCTACCGCAAAAGCGTTTTTCAGGAGAACGGCGGCATAATTCTTTCCGCAACTTTTTTCCTTAATAACGACGACCCCGAAAGCATACTTGAAAGAATGAACGATTACTACTCCCGCAGGACGGCAAAGCAGCCGCTCGATTATCCGAGCGCGGGCAGCGTTTTCAGACGTCCCGAGGGCAATTTTGCCGGTACGCTTATTGAAAAAAGCGGACTTAAAGGCGCAAGCGTGGGCGGCGCCGCGGTCAGCGTGAAGCACGCGGGATTTATAGTCAATACCGGCGGCGCGACAAGTGAGGACGTTAAAGAACTCATTGAAATAATAAAACAGAAGGTTTCAGCCGACAGCGGCGTGGACCTTCAGACGGAAGTTATATTTATCGGCAGGTGAGATTTATGAATCTGGTAATTGTAACGGGGCTTTCAGGCGCCGGAAAATCACAGGCGGCAAACGCGCTTGAAGATATGGGATACTACTGCGTGGATAATATACCGCCGGCGATTATCCCCGCGTTCGTCGACCTCTCAAAGCGCGAAAGCGAGGGCTTTTCAAAGCTCGCGGTCGTAACGGATATACGCGGCGGCAGTATGTTTTCGGATATTGAAAGGGTTTTGGTGCGGCTTAAAACAATGGGGATAGAGTATAAAATACTCTTCCTTGACGCCTCGGACGACGTGCTTATCCGCAGGTATAAGGAAAACCGCCGCAAGCACCCGCTTTGCGACGCGGAGGGGCTTTCGCTTTCGGACGCGGTGAAGTCCGAGCGTGAAAAGCTTGCGCGTATCCGCTCAATGGCGGACTTTGATATAGATACAAGTCTTCTTTCAAGCGCACAGCTTAAAACCATACTTACGGAAACCTTCTTAAAGAGCGCCGAGAGCGGACTGCGTATTCTCTGCAAATCGTTTGGCTTCAAGTACGGAATAGATACCGACGCTGACAATATTTTCGACGTGCGCTGTCTTCCGAATCCGTACTATGTTGACGAACTTAAATACAGAACCGGACTTGAAGCGGAGGTAAGCGACTACGTAATGAACAGTCCCGACAGTGAAAAATTCAAAAAATCGGTCTTTGAGTTTGCCGATTTTTCAATTCCGCTTTACATAAAAGAGGGTAAAAGTCAGCTCGTTTTCTCGTTTGGCTGTACCGGCGGCAAGCACCGCTCGGTGACATTCGCGGAACTGCTTTGCGCCTACCTTAAAGGAAAGGGCTATAACGCCAGCGTGATACACAGGGATATAGATAAAGATTAGGTGATTTGATGTCTTTTTCCTCTGACGTTAAAACAGAACTATGTAAAATCAGGCCGCCTGCGGGCGGCAGGTTGCCGCTTGCATACGGCTTCCTGCTGTTCAGCAGGTCTTTTTCGGTAAAGGGCATAAAAATGCAGACCGAAAACGAAGCGGTTGCGCGTTTCTTTTCAAGGCTGATAAGCGGAGAATACGGTGTGGAATGCCTCATAAAAGCGGGCGGCGGCAAGCGCAGGGTATACGGTATAGACGTATCGAGCGAGGCGGACAGGCTTAAGCTCCTCGCCTCGGTCGACTTCGGCGTATACGAGGGTAAAATAAACCGCGAAACGCTGCGTTCCGACGCGCAAACCGCCTGCTTCATAAGGGGGGCGTTTCTCGCCTGCGGCCAGATAAGCGACCCCGAAAAGAATTGCCGGGTCGATTTTTCCGTAAAGGATAAGGCGTTGGCGCAGGAATTTCGCGAATTACTCCGCGAAAACTATATAGAAACCAATTTAAGCGTCCGCGGCAGCGGATATGTGGTTTACATAAAGCGCAACGAGATGATAACCAACCTGCTGACTTTCATCGGCGCCTCAATGCGAAGTCTCGAGCTTATTGAAACGAGCATACTGAAAAGCGTTAAAAACAACCTGAACCGTGCGGCGAACTGCGATAACGCAAACCTTGACCGCATGGTCGAGGCTTCTTACAGACAGCGCGAGGCGATAGCGTACCTTGATAAAAAGGGTATTTTGCAGACCCTGCCTGATGAACTTATCAAAACCGCCCGACTGCGGCAGGATAACGCGGAGGCTTCCATAAAGGAGCTTTGCGCGCTTTCGGGCGAACAGATAAGCCCGTCGGGGATGAATCACCGCTTAAGAAAAATTGTTGAGATTTACACGGAGCGTAAAAAATAAAGAGGGAGGAAATACGGCGTGGCGTTTACACATCTTCATCTTCATACCGAATACAGTCTGCTTGACGGCTGCTGCCGTATTGACAGGCTCGTTTCGGCTGTAAAAAAACTCGGGCAGACGGCGGTCGCCGTCACCGACCACGGCGTTATGTACGGCGCGATAGATTTTTATAAGGCGGCGCTTAAAGAGGGAATAAAACCGATTATCGGCTGCGAGGTTTACGTCGCGCCGAGAAAGCGCACCGATAAGCAAAAGGGATCTGACAGCGAGTACAGTCACCTTGTGCTGCTTTGCGAAAACAATGAAGGATATAAAAACCTTATAAAAATGGTGTCGCTTTCCTTTACCGAGGGATTTTATTCAAAGCCGCGAGTGGATAAGGAGCTGCTCGAAAAATACCACGGCGGCATAATCGCGCTTTCCGCCTGCCTTGCGGGTGAGATACCGAAGGCGCTCCTCTCACGCGATTATGACCGGGCAAAAGAGGTCGCAAACTGGTATAAATCGGTCTTCGGCGCGGAAAATTTCTTTCTTGAACTGCAAAATCACGGGCTCAGTGAGCAGGCGCAGATTAACCCTTATATACTTAAACTTTCCCGCGAAACCGGGATAAAAACGGTCGCCACAAACGACGTGCACTATATTGAAAAAGAAGACGCGTTTATGCACAAGGTGCTTTTGTGCGTTCAGACCGGCAGTAAAATTAACGAGAAAAACCCTCTTGAATTCAAAACAGAGGAGTTTTATCTCAAAAGCGAACAGGAAATGCGGCAGGCGTTCAGCGACTGCGCCGAGGCGGTGGAGAACACCGCGAAAATAGCCGAGCGGTGCAACGTAACATTCAAATTCGGCGAAATAAAACTGCCGTATTTTGATACCGGCGGCGAAAACCATTTTGAATATTTTAAGCGTCTTTGCTTTGAGGGGCTTAAAAAGCGCTACGGTGAAAATCCGTCAAAAGAGATCGTCGGGCGGCTCGAATACGAGCTTGGCGTTATAAGCAAAATGGGGTACGTCGATTACTATCTCATAGTCGGCGATTTTGTAAATTACGCAAAAAGCCACGATATACCCGTAGGACCCGGCAGAGGCTCGGGCGCGGGCAGTCTTGCGGCGTACTGTATAGGCATAACCGGTATTGACCCGATAAAATACAACCTGATTTTTGAACGCTTTCTTAACCCCGAAAGGGTATCTATGCCCGATTTCGATATAGACTTCTGTTATGTGAAGCGCCAGCAGGTGATAGATTACGTTATCCGAAAATACGGCGCCGACCATGTCGCCCAGATAGTGACTTTCGGTACCCTCGCCGCGCGCGCGGCGGTGAGAGACGTAGGGCGCGCCATGGATATACCTTACGCGTTTTGCGATAAGCTTGCAAAGCTCGTTCCGCAACGGCTCGGGATGACGCTTAAAGCGGCGCTCGGCGAGTCGAAGGAGCTTCGCGAGCTTTATGACGCCGACCCGCGCGCAAAATCGGTTTTCGATATGGCAATAAAGGTAGAGGGTATGCCGAGGCACGCCTCAACTCACGCCGCCGGTGTGGTTATATCCGATAAGCCGGTGAGCGAGTATGTGCCGCTCTCCCTTAACGATAACGCGACCGTAACCCAGTACACCATGACCGCGCTCGACGAGCTGGGACTTCTGAAAATGGACTTTTTGGGGCTTCGCAACCTGACTGTTATTTACGACTGTGAGCAGGCGGTAAGAAAAGCCGACCCTGCCTTTTCGGTCGAGAAAATACCGATGGATGACGCCGAGACTCTCAAAATGCTCGGCAGAGGCGATACCAACGGCGTTTTTCAGTTTGAATCAGACGGGATGAAAAACGTGCTTACGCGATTCGGACCGCAAAACATTGAAGACCTGATAGCGATTATCTCGCTTTACAGGCCGGGACCTATGGACTCCATACCGACCTATATCCACAACCGCCATAACCCGCAGGACGTGAAGTATGACACGCCCCTGCTTAAACCCATTCTCGAGGTTACGTACGGTTGTATAGTATATCAGGAACAGGTTATGCAGGTTTTCAGAAGTCTTGCGGGATATTCGCTCGGGCGCGCGGATATAGTGCGCCGCGCCATGGCTAAGAAAAAACACGACGTTATGGCGAGAGAGCGCGAGGCATTCGTTTACGGTGAGAAGGACAGCGACGGCAACGTCCTGTGCGAGGGCGCGGTAAACCGCGGCGTAAGCGAAAAGACGGCGCAGAAGATATTTGATGAAATGTCGGCGTTCAGCTCCTACGCCTTCAATAAATCGCACGCGGCGGCGTACGCCGTGCTCGCGTATATCACAGCGTATCTTAAATGCCACCATAAAAAAGAATATTTTGCCGCGCTTCTTACGAGCGTGCTCGATTCCGCCGGCAAAATAGCGCTTTATACGGGTGAGTGTAAAAACGCAGGCATAAAAATACTGCCGCCCTCCGTCAACGAGAGCGGCGAGGGCTTTACCGCCACTCCCGCGGGTATACGCTTCGGACTCCTGGCGGTAAAAAACCTCGGAAGAACGCTTATAGAAAAGCTGATAGCCGGGCGTGAAGACGGTGAATATACCGACCTTTACGATTTCTGCTCCCGGAACTACGGCAGGGAACTTAACCGCCGCGCCGTTGAAGGGCTTATCAAGAGCGGCGCGCTGGACGGACTCGGCGCAAACCGCAGAAGCATGATTTTTTCGATAGATAAAGTCTTTTCGGTTCTTGAAGGAGAAAAGAAGTATTCCCTCGGCGGTCAGATAGGCTTTTTTGACGCGGGAGAGGAAAGCGGAATTGAGCTTCCCGTTGTTGACGAAATGCCGCAAAGCGAACTGCTGGCTTTTGAAAAGCAGGCGACCGGAATGTATCTTTCGGGTCATCCGATGGGGCAGTATGCCGCCGCGGCGAAAAAGTCCGGCTGTACGCCGATAATAAATATTGTGTCGGGAAAGGTTGCCGACGGCGGTCGCGTTCGCGTAATGGGCATACTCGACGCAATAAAGGTAAAACAGCTTAAAAACGGCGGCACACTCGCTTCAACCGTTATTGAGGACGTGACGGCGGCGGTCGACGTGACGGTGTTTTCAGCCGCCTTTGAAATGTACAGGCAGTATCTTACCGCCGGTTCGGTGGTGGAGCTTACCGGTAAGGTTAGCGAGCGGGAGGACCGCAACACCGAAATAGTTTGCTCATCCGTAAAGCCGGTAGATGAAACCTGTATCGCAGATATGGCGGAACCGGAGCGCCTGAAAATAAGGGTGAGCAGTATTGTCGGCGCCGATTTTATGACGGCGCAAAAAATTATGGAGAGGTTCCCCGGCGAGTGCGGCGTTCTCGTGTATTGCCGTGATAACGGTAAGCGACTTTTAGCGCCCGAACGGCTCAACGTGAGCCGCGATGAAAGGCTGATAAGCGAGCTTAAAAGGGTGCTCGGTGAAAATAATGTGAAATTCGGCTGATAAAAACTTGATATTTTGCGGTATTTGCTGTATAATAACGTGGTTTGGAGTTGATATTTATGAAAACGATAGGTGTACTTACTTCCGGCGGCGACGCTCCCGGTATGAACGCCGCGGTGCGCGCGGTAGTCAGAACGGCGGTTTCGCTCGGTATGAACGTTAAGGGAATAAAGAGCGGTTACAGCGGACTTATACATGATGAGATAGTCGACCTTGACGCCCGCTCGGTATCCGATATAATCAGCCGCGGCGGCACTATTCTCTATACGGCGAGAAGTAAAAAATTCATGACAGAAGAGGGCGTGCTTATGGCGGTTGAGACCTGCAAAAAGCACGGTATAGAAGGCATAGTGGTAATCGGCGGCGACGGCTCGTTCCGCGGTGCGCGCGACTTGTCAAATCACGGCATACCCTGCGTTGGCGTTCCCGGCACCATCGATAACGATATCGCTTCTACCGAGTATACGATAGGTTTTGATACCGCTATGAATACCGCGGTGGAAATGATAGATAAAATACGCGATACCGCGCAGTCGCACCACCGCTGCTCCGTAATCGAGGTCATGGGCAGACACGCGGGATATATCGCGCTTCAGGTAGGTATCGCCACGGGCGCTACCGGTATTCTCGTGCCCGAACTGCCGGTAAATATAGATTCACTGGTCGAAAAAATACTGAAAGTTAAAAAAACCGGCAAAAAGCACTTTATAGTCGTAGTTGCCGAGGGCGTAGGCGGAGTAGATAAGATAGCTGAATACATTCAGGAAAAAACCGGCATTGATTCGCGCGCCACCGTGCTCGGTCACGTTCAGCGCGGCGGCAGTCCCACCGTGCGCGACAGGGTGCGCGCAACTCAGATGGGCAGCGCGGCGGTTCATCTGCTTTATAAAGGAATAGGCAACAGAGTTATTGCGTATAAGCGCGGCGAGATAGTTGATTTTGATATTCATGAGGCGCTCGGTATGACTAAAACCTTTGACGCCGGCATGATAGACGTTGCGCACGAAACGGCGATTTAGACGTTAGATATTAGACGTTAGACATTAGAAAAATACCGCGGCGAGATTTCGCCGCGGTGTTTTTTCAGTATTCGCCGATTTTTATTAGTGTTTTGCCTTGCCTTTCGGCGATAGCCGCGTATTTCGCGGCACCTTGACCGAAAGGGTTTGTGATATAGGTTACAACATATTGTGCTTGCTTTATCATCCAACGGTTACAAAAGTCAATTCTGAACCTGTGTGGTGTTTTCTCTATTCCTTCGGGGATAACCGCAAGAGAATAATCAAAAGTATCAAATTCGTTTTTGATCGTAGGTATTTCGGATAAAACCTTTTTGTAATCAATGTCATGTTCGGGCGACAATTCACTTAAAACCTCAAAACACATTCGGTCAAAAGTCCCGTGTGTGCCTACATAAAACTTATTTACGCCGTGGTTTTTAATCAGATTTATTATTGTTTCTTTAATTATGGCTTTTATTTCGTATGGAGCAAAACTGTGCCCGAAAAAAGTACAGACCGTAATATCACATCCTGATTAACTATATATAGGTAAATATTACGGTATAAATTCAAAAAAGTCAACCCATATATGGGTAATAACCGCCGTTTCTCATATTATCATTATTTTGTAATCGTAGGTAATGATAATGTTGAGGTGCGGTAATGAAATATAATCAACTGTACATAGACCGAATATCGGATTTATGTAAAAAGCGCGGAATATCAATCAATAAACTAGCGAATATGAGCGGAGTAAGGCAGTCTACTCTTGATAATATTATGAGAGGCATTTCAAAAAATCCCCGTGCGGCGACGCTCCACAAGATAGCGATTGCTTTTAATATGACGCTTTCGGAATTTTTGGATTTTAAGTTACTTAACGATTATTCTTTTGACGATAATGAAGAATAGTATTTATTTGAAACGGTAAAAAAAGATAACCGCGGCGAGATCTCGCCGCGGTTTTTGTTTGTAATTATTACAGTTCGTCGCTTATCAAATCATTTTCTCTGAATTGCAGGCTGTAAAGCTTCTGATAAATTCCGCCTTTTTCCATAAGCTCGTCGTGCGTGCCGAGCTCTCTTACGGTACCCTCGGTTATTACCGCTATTTCGTCCGCGCCGCGTATCGTTGAGAGCCGGTGCGCCACTACCAGCGTTGTGCGCCCCTTACAAAGCTCGTCAAGCGAATGCTGGATAAGCACCTCGGTGGTGTTGTCAAGTGCGCTGGTCGCCTCGTCGAGTATGAGTATGGCGGGGTCTTTAAGGAATACCCGCGCAATACTGACTCTTTGCTTCTGCCCGCCCGAAAGCTTGACGCCGCGCTCGCCTATTTCGGTATCGTAGCCGTGTTCGAGCGACATTACAAAATCGTGAATGTTTGCGCGCTTCGCGGCGGTTATAACCTCTTCGTCCGTTGCGTTCGGTCTGCCGTAAAGTATGTTTTCCTTTATGGTGCCCACAAAGAGGAATACGTCCTGCTGGACTATGCCGATATTTCTTCTTACCGAGTCAAGCGTCAGATTCCGGGTATCCTTGCCGTCTATCAGTATCGCGCCGCCGTCGTCGCCAAGGCGGTAAAAATTCGGCAGCAGGTGGCAAAGAGTGGTTTTTCCGCCGCCGGAGGGCCCTACGAGAGCAAGCTTTTGCCCCTTTGCGATTTTCAGGTTGATATTATGTAAGACCTCAACGCCGGGCTCATAAGAGTAGCTTACGTTCCTGAACTCTATCTCGCCCTTTACGTCGGTAAGTTCCACGGCGCCGGGCGAGTCGGTCTCGGGCGGCTCGTTCATAAGCTCCACAAATCGCGTAAATCCCGACGCGCCGTTCTGGAACTGCTCCATAAACCCGATAAGCGTGCTTACCGGGCTTAAAAAGATGTTTACCGATACGATAAATGTAGAGTATTCGGCAAGGGTAAGCTTTCCCGCGTATAAAAACAGGCCGCCGGCGATAAGAATAATTACGTTGAAAACATCGGTTATAAACGAGGATGAGGAATGGAATTTACCCATTGCCTTGTACGCGTCCTTTGAAGAGGAAACAAATTTATCGTCGCCTATCGCGAACTTTTCCTCCTCCGTTTTCGAGTTGGTGTACGCCTTCGTAACGCGTATGCCTGTGATACTGCTTTCCACCGCCGCGTTAATTATCGCGTTGCTCTTTCTGCGGTCCTTGAACGCCTGGCGCATGGCTTTTCTGTAATGGTGGGAAACTATTATCAGTATAGGTACGCAGGCAAATATTATAAGGGTCAGTATCCAGTTTATCGTCATAAGGTAGGAAAACGAAAGAATTATCATAACCGAGCAAATGAGCAGGTTTTCGGGTC
Organism: Clostridiaceae bacterium; assembly: GCA_016287385.1. Classification (GTDB taxonomy): domain Bacteria; phylum Bacillota; class Clostridia; order Oscillospirales; family Acutalibacteraceae; genus UBA737. Next base: position 31,897 of record JAEEWM010000002.1, read on the forward strand.
CGTGGTGCGCAAGCTCGCATATCTCGAACAGGTCGCTGGTGATACGGGTCATTATCTGACCGGTTTCGTTGTTATCGTAGAAGCTGTACGGCAGTTTTTGCAGATGTGAAAAAAGGTCGCGCCGCATTTGCGACTGCATCCGCACGCCTATAATATGACCGTAATACTGAACGAAAAACTGCAAAAACATTCTTATTACATATATGATGAGCACGACAATACCGGATATGATTATAAGACGGTATTTTTTATCCGGAATAAACTCACCGAGCATTCTCCGCGTAATGATGGGGTATACCATACCGAAAACCGATATAAGAAGCGAAGCCGCCATATCAAGAGCGAGCAGTTTTTTGTGCGGTTTGTAATAGCTGATAAAACGTTTTAGCATTTTGCACCTCCGTGTCCGCAATACCTTATAATTATAATGCCTGCGCCTGCTTTCGTCAATAACTTAAAACGGCTTTTTAAGCCGCGTTTTATTTTTTCTCTGCGTTTTTATACTGATACGTTAAAGCAAAAAAATCCCGGCGGATCCTACGGCCGCCGGGAGCGTTTTAATTATTGTTTATCTCTTGTTTCTGTAATAGCCCTGCTTATCGGCGTACATTATCCTGTCCGCCTCTTTAAGGTAAGAGTTAGCCGTTCTCTTCGGGTCGGTACAGAGAATGTGACCTATCGCAAGAGATAAAACATAGGGCCTTTGCTGTGCCTTGCATTCCGCCTCAACTCTGTGGCGGATATCGCTTATTACCATTTCGGGGTCAACGTCGCCGTTCTTTATCGGTCGCCACGCCCATACGAACTCGTCGCCGCCGTAACGCGCCGCAAAACCGTCATACGCGGAAGCGCTCTTTTTGACCGCCTCCGAGAATATCATGAGCGCACAATCGCCTTCGTAGTGACCGTGCTCGTCGTTTATCAGTTTGAAACCGTTGATATCGCCCATGAACAGATATATCGGCTCGGAGTTTGAACAGTTCTTAACTTCGTTTGCAAGGTATATCTCGGCTTTCCTGCGGTTGTTAAGGCCGGTTAAGGTATCGGTATAAATATTTGATTTCTGCGAGGTTACAAACAAGTGGAGAAGAACCGTGAAAACCGCGACATGGATGACGGTAGTGCCTTTAAGCGGATGATCAATTACAAGCCAGAGTAGTATGAACACTATCGGCCACGACACCGCCATAGCATCTCTTTTTGCCTGGTTTGTGCCGACCTTCTTCGCTTTTGAAAATGCGATTCTGAAAATCGCCAGGAAATAGAAGAGAGAGCAGACGTGAACTATGAAATAAAGGGGACCGCTGGACTGCTTGCCGTTAGCGTCAACACTGAAAACAATGCCGTTAAAGATGGACGCCACCAGAAACAGAGCAACCGCGAAGATGGGCACAAGCCCTACAAGGAGCGCCCTTGTGTTGTGCACCGCGCCGAGGTCGAAGTGGTTTACGATATAAAGATAGTATATGAAGGAAATCAAAATCGGAAGGAACAGAGTTGAGAAGCAGATTATCCTATAATACATGATACCGGGATTCAGGTTATCAAGCACGCCGTGCTCCTGAAGGGTATAAAGGCACACAAGCACAACATATGCCTGAAAGGCGAGTACGAGCGCCCGGAAGCTGCGCACCTCCATCTTGGTCATTATATCGGAAGAAGACTGGAAATAGAGATATACCGAAAGAAAAAGCATACCGAGACTGAACGCAAGGTAGGTCTCTATAAACGTATTCATACCTGAAATAATCCCCTTTCTTTCAACGCGACCTTATGCAATTTCTAAAAAAATATGCATATATATATCTTATAATACCACAACTTTATGATTTATGCAAACAATATTTTTGCTTTGCGGAGATTTCCGGGGTAAAAAATACGCAGGGGCGAACCCCTGCGTATTTTTTTGCCGTTTTATAAACGGTTAAAATTCTCTTATCAGTCCTTGACTGTGCAATACATGAAGTATTTGTAGCCGAGCGGGTTGGAGAAGAAGCCGCTTACCTTTGAGCTGAGCATATAAAGGTCGGTGTAGAAGTAAATCGGGGTAACGCAGCCGGACTTCATAAGCATATCCTCAGCCATGTGCATCATCTTATAGCGCTTGTCAGCGTCGGTGCAGCTCTTGATTGTGGAGATAAGAACGTCATAGGTCTGTGCCCAGGTGGCGTTTTCAACCTTGGTCTCATAGCCGAGAGCGGTGAGATCCAAGCTGTAAGCGGCAACCTTTTCGTGAGCGCCTTTACCGAACTGGATGTCGTTGTTGCCGGAAGCGGTAGTCCACATATCGAGGAAGCAGATAGGATCGTTGTAGTCGGCAAGCCAGCCGTTACGCGCGATGGAATAATCGCCCTTCTTACGGGTGTTGAGGAATGTGTTCCACTCCTGATTTTCCATTGTCATATTGATGCCTACGCTGGCAAGTGCCGCCTGAATGTATTCGCCGATAGCCTTGTGACCTTCACTTGTGTTGTAGAGATAGGTCATAGCGGGGAAGTCGGTGAACTTCTTGGTGGACTCGTCATAGGTATAATACTTTTTGAGTGTTTCAACAGCGGTGTTGAAGTTGTCTTTAAGAGCGGCTTCGGAGGTGTCGAAATAACCTGTGAATTTATCGCTGACGCCGGTGTTCTTGTAGAACTGGGAACCGTCGGCATCGGTAAGACCCATGGCAACAAACGAAGAAGCCGGGAGCTGACCGCCCTGTGCGATCTCGTTTACGACGTAGTTACGGTCGATAAGCAGAGAAACAGCGTTTCTGATTTCGGCCTTGGCGTTTTCAGCCTCAACGCCGGTAAGGGTAGAGCCCTTCGGCAGGATGTTTTCATTGATGTTCCAGCATACATAGTAGGTACCGATCTGGCCTACGTTGAAGAATTCGTCCGGATAATCGGCTTTAAGAGCGGCGATTTCATTTGTCGGAACGTCATCAATGAGCAGCCAGTCGCCGTTCTTGAAGTTGGCAAGCTGGTTGTTTGCGTCATCGGAAAGATAGAATTCGATGGTTTCCATCGTTACTTCGTCGGCATCCGGATGATCGGGATTCTTTTTAAGGGTTATGAGTGAATCATGCTCCCAGGAATCGAGAGTGTACATACCGTTGCAGACATAGGTTTTAGGATCGGTCGCCCACTTTTCGTTGGCAACTACGTCTTCCCTTACGGGATAGTAGGTCGGGAAAGCAAGGAGCTCATCCCAGTAGCTGATAGCGTTTGCGAGAGTGACTTTTATGGTTTTCTCGTCAACAGCTTCAACATTGAGTTTTGCGTCGGGGTTGACGGGGTTTCCGTCGGCATCAGCTTCGGTAACCTTGTCATAACCGTCGATAACCTCAAACATATAGCCGTAGTCCGCGGCAAGTTCAAGAGAAGCGGCTCTCTGCCACGCGAATACGAAATCGCCCGCGGTAACAGCTTTACCGTCCGACCATTTGATGCCGTCTCTGAGGGTGTAAGTGTAGGTTACTGTGCCATCCTCATTCTCTACACCTTTTACGAGTTCTTTCGCAGCGTCGGGAACGATCTGGAGTTTTCCGGAATCGTCCTGCGACCACTTTGCAAGACCTGAGAACAGGTGAGCAAGCAGAGTAGCGCCGTCAACCGCGGAGTTAAGCGCGGGGTCGATAGTGTCGGGCTCGGAAGCCAGACATACCGCAATAGACGTTGCCGATGCCGTGGTTTTTTTCTTGCCGCACGCGGTAAGTGTAACGAGGAGAGAAAGCGTGATGACAAGAGCAAGGGTAATTGCAACTATTCTTTTCATTTAATTTCATCCTTTCTAAAATGAACTTATTTTTTGTACAGAGAATAGAACTGTACTTGTAAACCCTTTTGCCGTGCTCAGTCGTTTATTTCTTCTAAACGGTGGCAGGCGACGAAGTGACCGGAGGATACCTCTTTGAATTCCGGCATGCTTTCGGCGCATTTGTCGCAGGCATAGCGGCAACGCGTTCTGAAAGGACAACCTGAGGGCGCGTTAAGCGGACTCGGTATATCGCCGGTCAGCACGACGCGCCGGTTGGAGCGCGCTATCTTCGGGTCGGGTATCGGTACCGCCGAAAGAAGTGATTTTGAATACGGGTGAAGCGGATGATCGTAAATCTCCGCGGCGGAAGCGAGCTCCACCATGTGACCCAGGTACATAACGGCTATCCTGTCTGAAATATGTCTTACAACAAGCAGGTCGTGCGCGATAAACAGATAGGTGAGTCCGAGTCTGTCCTGCAGCTCGTCAAACATATTTATGACCTGCGCCTGAATTGAAACGTCAAGCGCGGAAACCGGCTCGTCACAGACTATGAAATCGGGGTCAACCGCGAGCGAACGCGCGATACCGATACGCTGGCGCTGACCGCCCGAAAACTCGTGCGCATATCTCGCGGCGTGTTCGCTGTTAAGACCTACGAGGTCCATATAGGAAAGAATTTTTTCCATTCTTTCCTTTTTGTTTCCGTAAAGACCGTGCACATCGAGCGGCTCGCCTATGATATCCGAAACCGTCATTCTCGGGTTAAGCGAGGAATAGGGGTCCTGAAAAACCATGGTTGCCTTTTTCCTGAACTTCTGTATATCCGATTTGGTTTCGATTTTCTTGCCGTCGTACCATATTTCGCCCGCGGTGGGCTTATAAAGGTGCAGTATTGTTCTGCCTACGGTGGTTTTTCCGCATCCCGATTCACCTACAAGACCGAGCGTTTCGCCTTTCTTTATTGAAAAGGATATGTCGTCCACCGCTTTAAGCGGCTTTGAACGGAACATACCGGTACGGATATTGAAATACTGTTTAAGGTTTCTGACGTCGATAAGCGGCAATTCGTTACTCATTGTCTTCACCTTCTTCGTCAAGAATAATATCGCCGCTGTCAAGACCCTTCTTAACGTTCATCCAACAGGTGGCAAAGTGGTCGTCGTTTATTTGCATACCCTGTGCTCTGTGATCTATGCAGATCTTCATTGCACCGTCGCAGCGCGGCGCGAAGGGGCATCCCTTCGGCATATTCAAAAGGTCTATCGGCGTGCCGGTTATGGGCTGAAGCTTATTGCCCGCGGTATCCGCCGTGGGAATTGAACGCATAAGACCTTTCGTGTATTCGTGGCAGGGATTGTAGAATATTTCGTCCGCCGTGCCCTGTTCGCATATGGATCCGGCGTACATAACGATTACCTCATCGCACATCTGGGCGACTACGCCGAGGTCGTGTGTGATAAGAATTATCGCCATACCGAGTTCTTTTTGAAGGTCCGCCATAAGCTCGAGTATCTGCGCCTGAATAGTAACGTCAAGCGCGGTGGTCGGCTCATCCGCGATAAGTATATCGGGCTCGCACGCCAGCGCCATAGCTATCATAACGCGCTGACGCATACCGCCGGAAAGCTCAAACGGGTATTGCTTCATTCTCTTTTCCGGCTCGTTTATATTGACGAGCCGAAGCATTTCCACGGCGCGATCGTACGCCTGCGCTTTGGTGCGGTTGGTATGGAGAATAATGGGCTCCATAAGCTGCTTGCCTATGGTATATGTGGGATTGAGCGAGGTCATGGGGTCCTGGAATATTATGGAAATCCTGTTTCCCCTTATATCCTTCATCGCTTTCTCGCCTATGCCGACAAGCTCCTGCCCGTCGATTTTTATCGAACCGCCGATTATTTTGCCGGTACCCGCGAGTATCTGCATTATCGAATACGCCGTCACCGATTTGCCCGAGCCGGACTCACCGATAATACCGAGAACCTTACCCTTATCAAGGGTGAAGGATACGTCGTTTACCGCCTTTACCTCGCCCGCGTCGGTAAAGAAGGAGGTGCAAAGATTTTTGACTTCTAATAATGGCATACGTTCCCCCTCCTTAACTGTTGAGTTTCGGGTCAAACGCGTCGCGCAGACCGTCGCCTAAAAGATTAAGACTCAACACTATAAGCGAAATGACGATAGCGGGAATTATCAGGCGGTACGTATGGCTTGTAAGACCGTCAAGCGCTTCCGAAGCGAGCGAACCGAGCGACGGCATCGGCGCGTTTACGCCAAGACCTAAGAAGGAAAGATAACTTTCCGTAAATATCGCCGAGGGTATTTGAAGCGCGGCGGAAATAACGATAACGCTTATGCAGTTCGGGATAAGGTGTTTTACTATTATCCATTTGCCCTTCGCGCCCGTCGCTTTTGCGGAAAGCACATATTCCTGCTCGCGCAGGGAAAGTATCTGCCCGCGGATGAGACGGCACATACTTACCCAGTAAAGCAGAGCGAAAACTATAAACAGGCTTATGATGTTTGAGCCTATTGTTTCAAGCGCCGTACCCTCTATGACAGGCGTCAGTTTAAGCCGCATTACCGTGGCGAGAAGTATAACGAGCAGCATATCGGGCAGGGAATAGATGATATCTACTATCCGCATTATTATAAGGTCGACCTTGCCGCCGAAATATCCGGATATCGAACCTATAAACGTACCTATAATCAAGACTATGAGACTTGCGAAAAATCCGACCGCGAGGGAAACGCGCGTTCCGTAGATAACGCGTATAAAATAATCTCTGCCGGAGGAATCGGTGCCGAAAATGTGCGGAAAAACGGTTTTTCCCTCTTCTATCGCCGCTTTTTCCGATTTGCCGTACTCGAAGGGTCTCAGGTTGTTGTATGAGGGGTCGACCGGCTCGCCGGGGATAACGCCGAGCTGGCTTTCGTAGGAATACGGCCAGACCAACGGCAAAACTATACTTGAAACGGTTATCAGTACAATAACTATTAAGCTTACAAACGCGACCTTGTTTTTGTACAGCCGCTTAACGCCGTCCTTGAAAAACGTGGAAGACGGACGCATCTGCACGAGATACTCCTTGTCCTCGTCGGTTGCGGGGATAAACATATCAAGGTCTACATGGAAACCGAAATTTTTCTTCATCGCGCCATACCTCATCAATCAAACGAAATTCTCGGATCCACTACTTTGTAGAGTATATCCGTGATCAGATTCATAATAACTATAAGAGTCGCCAGTATTATGGTGGTGCCCATAATCAAAGGATAATCTCTGCCCGTTATCGAATTGACAAAGGTCCTGCCTATTCCGGGAACGGCGAATATTTTTTCCACGACCAGCGAGCCGGTGACGATGTACGCCAGCATCGGACCCACGTATGTAAGCACCGGAATAAGCGAGTTTTTAAGCGCGTGACCGAAGATGACGTTTTTGCTTGAAACACCCTTCGCTTTGGCGGTGCGGATATAGTCCTGACCGAGTACGTCAAGCATTGACGAGCGCGTAAGCCGCGTTATATAGGCGGTGGGGTACAGCGCCAGAGTGATTATCGGCAGAACCAACCCCTCCGCGGTGGACCCGTTTGCCGGGAACACCTTATATTTTATTGAAAACAGTATAAGCAGTATAGAGCCGATTATAAACGACGGCATCGATACAAACGCCGTGGTTATTATCATAATTATCCTGTCGATTATCTTGTTTCTGCGCAGTGCCGCTATCGAGCCGAGAACGATACCGCACACCGTCGCGGCGGCAGCCGCTATAAGACCGAGCTTGGCTGAGGTGCCCATACCGTCGCCGATGATATCAACCACCGTTCTGCCGCGCTTTTTAAGCGACGGTCCGAAATCAAATTTAGTGACGATATCTTTCAGGTAATCCGTGTATTGAGTAATGAGCGGCTTGTCAAGGTTAAACTTTTTTTCCATAGCGGCTTTGATTGCCGCGGACGGAGCTTTTTCACTGTCAAACGGACCGCCCGGCACAAAATGCATAACGAAAAAAGTCACGGTAATAACCACCCATACCGTGAAAACCGCGAGAAGTATCCGCTTTACGATGTAAAGTACAGTCTTTGAATCCATAACATACCCACCTGTAAGTTAGTGATATATCACTAACACCGGTTAAAAAAATAAAACCGCGCGGACCCGGCGGCAAACGCCGCAAAGCGGTCCTTAGCAATATATCGGGAGTCTGAAATGTGAATATGCACAATAGCAGATAGCGCATAACACATTTTAACAAGTCAATTTTACCATAAAAGCGTAGAATAATCAAGGGCTTTTTTAATCAGCCGCGCCTTTCGGGAAAGTTTCCGTCTTGAAAGATTACGTATTGTCTGTTACAATGAAAGCAAATACAGGTAAGGAGTTTTATTATGACAGTTACGAAGGATATAAAGTGGATAGGCGTAAACGACCGTAAAATCGATTTGTTTGAGGGACAGTATGAAGTACCGAACGGAATGGCGTACAATTCCTACATAATACTTGATGAAAAAATTGCCGTTATGGACACGGTGGACGCCAATTTTACGCACGAGTGGCTTGACAATCTCGCCGCTGCTCTGTCAGGCAGAAAGCCCGACTATCTCGTCGTTCAGCACATGGAGCCCGACCATTCGGCGAATATACTTAACTTTACAAAGGTTTATCCCGACGCGAAAATCGTAACTTCCGCGAAAGCGCTTACAATGATGACGCAGTTTTTCGGCGTTGATTTTTCTGATAAGGCGATAACCGTGACCGAGGGCGACAGTCTTGCGCTCGGCAGGCATACGCTTACCTTTATAACCGCGCCTATGGTGCACTGGCCGGAGGTCATTATGACCTACGATCAAACCGATAAGGTGCTTTTTTCGGCTGACGGCTTCGGCAAGTTCGGCGCGACCGACGCGGACGAGGACTGGGCGTGCGAGGCGCGCAGATACTATTTCGGCATTGTCGGCAAATACGGCGCGCAGGTGCAATCTGTGCTCAAAAAAGCGGCGGGGCTTGACATAAGCGTTATTTGTCCGCTTCACGGACCGGTTCTCGGCGAAAATCTCGGATATTATCTTAATCTTTATAACATCTGGTCATCCTACGGCGTTGAAAGCGAGGGCGTGATGATAGCGTACACCTCGGTTTACGGCAACACTAAAAAAGCCGCCGAGCTTCTGGCGGAAAAGCTGAAAGAAAACGGCTGTCCCAAGGTGGCGCTCAACGATCTCGCCCGCTGCGACATGGCGGAGGCGGTTGAAGACGCTTTCCGTTACGGTAAGATAGTTCTTGCCACCACCACCTATAACGCCGAAATATTCCCCTTTATGCACCACTTTATTCTTGACCTTGTTGAGCGGAATTTCCAGAACAAGACGGTGGCGCTCATCGAAAACGGTACCTGGGCGCCTATGGCGGCAAAGGTAATGAAAGGTATGCTTGAAAAGTGCAAAAACCTCGATATTATCGATACCGTAACAATAAAATCCGCAATGACGGCTGAAAACCGCGAGCAGATAGCGGCGCTCGCGCGTGAGCTCTCGAAAGACTACATTGCCAAGGATGATAACAAGGCGGATAAGAACAACCTTAAAGCGCTCTTTAATATCGGTTACGGTCTTTACGTTGTAACAAGCAGGGACGGCGACCGCGATAACGCGCTCATAGTAAACACCGTCACGCAGGTGACCGATACTCCGAATCGCGTGGCTGTTACGATAAACAAACAGAATTATTCTCACCATATAATAAAGCAGACCGGAATTATGAATGTGAACTGCCTGTCGGTCGAAGCGCCGTTTTCGCTTTTCCGTAAATACGGTTTTGAAAGCGGCAGAGTCAAAAACAAGTTTGAGGGCGAAGAGGTGATACGAAGCGGCAACGGACTTGTTTTCCTCGGTCAGTACATAAACTCGTTTATGTCCTTAAAGGTTGAGGATTACGTCGACCTCGGCTCGCACGGTATGTTTATATGCTCTGTAAGCGAAGCGCGCGTGCTTTCCGATAAAGAAACCATGACCTATACGTATTATCAGAAAAACGTAAAACCGAAGCCCGAAACCGAGGGTAAAAAGGGCTTTGTGTGCAAGGTGTGCGGATACGTTTACGAGGGCGACGAGCTTCCCGATGATTTTATCTGCCCGCTTTGCAAACACGGGGTCGCCGATTTTGAACCGATAGCTTAAAACCGCAAAAGAACAGCGCCCGCCTAAAGAGGCGGGCGCTTCGCTTTATATCGCGATTATTCCTCAAAGTGTATTTCTCTGTTTTTTACATAGGCAAAAGGACCCGGCTCGATAAGTCCCTTCATGCCGTCGGGCAGAGAAACAACCGTTTTCGGGGAAATGAATTTATCGGTTCTGCCTATTACGCAGTCGCCGTCCCCGTTCAGCGGTACAATAACAAAAAGCTTGAAATCATCGTTGCTTTTAAGCTTTACTCGCAGTTTTTCATCTTTTTTGAGAACCTTAAATTCGCGACTGAAATGCTCGTATACCGCAAACTCCGCGCCGCGAAGTCCCTCGACGTCGGCCGGGCTTATACAGCCCTCCTGCGTGCCGCCGTCGTTTTTCAGGTTGAACGCCGCTATTACTCCCGAGTCGCCGCATACGTTTTGCAGTTTGAATATCTGCCCGGCGGTTCGCGGGTCAATCGTAAGGCAATCGCGCGTCGGCACCGCGGGACGGTCGCAGCGAAGTATCCTGCCGTTTGAGAGGACAAGCGGCATAATGATATCGCGTATACTCCTTTTAAGCTTATCGCTTACGTATACCGGACCGCCGCTTATTGCGCGTATTACACTGTTTTTAAGCGCCTGACCGTCGTCGGTCCACCACATATCCCAGTCCTCGTGGTAGAACTGCCCCTGAACGAGCGAGTTATAAGAGCACTGCAAAATGTGCTTTGCAAACCACTCGCGGTTTTCGGGCTGGAAATCGTCACTGCAACGGGAAACGGGGCTGTCAGTGCGGTTGAACATATCCTCGCTCGCCATACCCATGCAGTTTATCATAACGCCGCCGAAATGCTCGTTTACCGACTTCTCGATAGCGTTATGAAAGCTTCTCGCAACAAAGCCTACGCTGTCGAATTTCTTATAAAATCTGCGAGTCATGCTCTGGTTGTCGATTTTAACAAAATCGGTGCCGGCGTCTTTGAGAAAGTCGTGAAACGCCGAATAGAATCGGTACGCCTTGTCCTCTTTGTAAGACGGTATAAGATACCCGCATTCGGCGGTAAGCAGGTTGTCCTTTTGCTTTTTTGCGATAGGGCCGTCTTTTGTAACGCCTGACCAGTAACCCGTCGTAGGATGCCATACGCCGACTTTGAGACCGTATTTTTTGATTTTTTCTATCGCGCCTTTAAGACCGCCGGGAAAGCGCTTCGAGTCGGCGGCAAAATCGTACAGGGTGGAAGAGTGCATAAGGGAAAACATTTCTTCGCGCGTTTCATACTTCGCGCCGTAAAACTCGTGCACCTCGCCCCACATATCGTCTATTATCATCCATTTTACCGGTATGTTTTTGGTTTTGAATTCCTCACATTTTTCAAGCAGTTTTTCTTCGCTGACTCTTATTTCAAACGCATCCCAGCTGCACCAGCCGAGATACTCGAAAACTTCCGGGTATTCCCGCTCGGCGATAGTTTTAAGTCCGAAACCGAGATATTCCGCCGCTCGCTTTGCGGTGAGCCGCAGAAGCTCGTAAGGATCACAGCCCTCCGCGTAGACAAACGCGGGCGCGTCTATGACGTTTAAGCCCTGATACCACGAAAAAAGCTTTGCTTCGCCGCCGCGCTCACTGCCGTAAAGCACGCATTTATAATCGTCGGACACCACCGGCAGACAGACGCCGTAGCAGTCTTTTTTTCGGTAAATCAGGCATTGGATGTTATCGGGCGCCTCTTTCAGATCCCTGCCGAAAAAAGGGCGGCACCAGAATTCGCTGTGCCTGTGATCGCACATATAGTCAATGACGTTTTCAGGGTCGAATACAAAGGAAGCACCGAGCTCGCCGTCAAGCGCCGGTTCCGTCTTGCCCTTTACCGTCACGATGTGAACGCCCTTAAAGACTTCATCGATTACGGCGACGTTATCCGCCGTCTTTTTTCCGTCAACCGTTTGTAAGTACGCACCGCTGATTTTCATAATGTCTCCCCGAAAGAATAAAGTAAAAAGGTTTTATTAAAATAATGACGTCCTATTCCTGCTTTTTGGCGATAAGAGCGCCGAAAAGCGAAAGCAGGAAGCAGGAAAGAAAAACGCTGCCGAGTATATCGGTAAACCAGTGAACGCCTGAAAGAAGTCTGCCGACGACCGTTATTACGCCCACCGCGCAGACGAGCGCGGAAATTATATGCCGCAGAATATTTTTCTTTATATACTTCGGCAAAAGCATAATTGCGCTTCCCGAGACCACCGCCGCGAGCACGGTATGCGAAGAGGGAAAGGACGAATCAGCCGCCGTCTCGCCGAACGCCGTTATCGGACGGCAGTTTATCACCGCTTTGTCGAAGAAAACGTAGATAACCGCAAGCGCTGCGTAGAGACAGCCGAGCAGAATTATCTCTCTGTCCACCTTAAAAATACTTTTGCGTTTTATCAGCTGAAAAACGCCGATAAGCGCAAAAACGCCGCCGCAGGCGATAGCGGCGAGGCCGGTAACCTCCGAAATCTCATACCAGGTCTCACTCTGACCGAAAAAGCAGTGCGCCCTGCCGTTAAGGTGCGAAAGACCGACCTTGCTTTCAAGACCGCATACATATCCGACATCCACCGTTTTAAGTATAACGGTAAGCAGTATAAAAAGCATGGCGCAAAATGCCGGAAATAAAAAACGTGTATTTTGTTTCATGAAAATGTCACTCACTTATTATAAGTTTGATTGTATATAACGGGATTGCGGTCGCCGTAAACAAAGCCGGCGTTGTGCGCGTTGCCTTCACGCTTTCCCCGGTCTCAGGGCGATACCCTGCTTTTTCCCTTAATACCATATTCCGAAACGCGGCGGTAAATGCCGCGACTTTAATTTTCAGTTTTTTGCCGTCATTTCAAGCTCAATGCAAAAAAAACCGCCGCCAAGCGCCGCGGGAAGCGCCCGGTCGTTTGTTACCGTGATTTCTTTTCCGTTCTCAAAAACAAAGGTGAGCGATTTTTCGCGTTCAAGGGCGTATTCGTTTTTCGGTAAGCGGTTCCACAAAAGCAGACCGTTGTCTTTAATACTTGACTTTACAGCGAGTACGGTTTTCGCGTCTACCGGCTTTTCACTTTCGTAAATATCGCCGCCGTCATACTGAGAGGCTTTTTTGTTTGTCGCGGTGCCGTCGGGCAAAAACGAGAGCGTCGCTTTGGTAAAACCGCCTTCGCGCTTTTCTTCGAACACTATTTTTTTAAGCGCCGATACATCGGGGGCGGCGATACTCTCACGCTTTAAGTATGAGTCGATAAGCTTTGCCGTTTCCCGCGCGGCGCCGCGCGGCAGAACGGGGCACTGATTATCCGAAAAGCTTATCCTTTCGCCGCTTGAATAAACGATTTTCACACCGCCGCCGAAGTTTTCGGGCAAACCGTGCGTGGTTGAATTATAACCGTTTTGCTTTGCAAGGTCATATTTCTTCACAATGGCGTCAAGCTCGGGAAATATGTTTCCCTTAACAAGTGAAAAAACGGGGGCTTCGGGATCGGCGCGGTGTGAAGAAGCGGTTTGAAGGAACAAAAAAGCGTTCTCACCGCACTTTGAGGCAAAAGCGGAGATATACTGTATATCCGAAAATTTTTCGGCTTTCGCGCCGGAGTCCCCGACAACAAAACCAAGCGCCGAGGTCACGTCAAACAGCACGATATCCTCAGATTTGATTTCTTTGGGCGCACTTTTGTCGAGGGTGGCGTCGGTTCCTCCGCATTCGTTCGGGCGGGTGCTTTTAAGTATTATGATATTTTTGTCTTTTTTTCTTTTTAAGAAATCGGGCATAGTATCCTCCGTTTTATCCGGACCGGATTTAGCGCTCAGCCATTTTCGGGTTCCGGCATTTCCTTTTTCATTTCAAACTTGTTTTCATACATCTTTTTGTCCGCGTTTCGCAGTACGTCGTCTATCAAATCGCCGGGCATTTTAACGGCATAGCCGAAGGCGCAGGAATACTCGGTTTTATCAAGTGCGTCTTTCATAAGCAATATTGCCTTTTTCATCTCCGCCTCATCGGAATTCGTATAAAGAATTATAAATTCATCGCCGCCTATGCGGTATGCCATACCGTGTTCAAGACGGTTGCTTTTCAGTATTTCCGCGATGGTTTTAAGGGCCTTATCGCCAGCTTCGTGCCCGTAATTATCGTTTAAGTATTTCAGGTAGTTCATATCCACCGAAACAATTCCGGTTATCGATTTTTTAAGCGTTTCTGTATCCTGATAAAAGCACTGGCGGTTAAGCAGACGGGTGAGGGTATCGAGCTTTGCTTCGTGTATATAAATGAAAATGTAGTATACCAATATGCTGGTGGCAAATAGCTCGCCGTAGTCATTGTTCGATTCGTAGGCGGTGTAGAACAGCACACCCACGATTGCCGCGACGACTATATAACCGTATGCAAAACGGTTCATATATGAATAGCCCCTGAAGAAACGGATGTTGTAAATCAGGAAAATTACGAGGTAAAGCCCGAAAACGGCATACGGCAGGTTGGAAAGCGGACCGCCCATGTAATGATTGTCATCCGTATAGTAACAAACGAGGTGAGACCACTGCGAGGTGAAATAAAGCGGAATGCTGAGTATCTCGGGCGCGAGCAAAAGCAGATATTTACCCTTTGATAAAGTGCCGGGCATAAGCAACCGCATAATTACGATAAGTATTACCGGATAGATCGAATAAATGCAGGCGGTGAGCATCGGCCGCAGTAAGCTTAAATGCTCAAAGGATTGCGTGCATTTTTCGGCAAAAAAGACGAGAGATTCCGCGATAAGCAGTACAATGACCCATAAGGTCAGTTTTTTCGCTTTCTTTGATATATGCACACTCAGCTTGAGCATTATCAGCAGACCGATAAGTTCAAAATACATTATGTAATTTCCCAGAATGAATTCTCTTATTTGCACTTGAAAAACTCCTTGATAAATTCTCGGTTAAAATATTTGTCCGGGAAGCTTGAGCTTCAGCTTTTTCGGAAAGTCCCGGTCGAATTCCTCAACGTCCTTATCGTCCACGTAATACCCCTGCGGCGTAAGGTAAACGCCGGTGACGCTGTCAAGATATCCTTTTTTAAGCTCTTTGCAAAGGAAAAAAGACGAGTCCGCACCCTCCGGCAAGTCGTGATATCTTATCCCGAATCTGCTTGCGTAATCAAATCCGCTTTTGCCGTAAAACAATATATTACCCTCGAACAGCACCGCTCCGAAGCCGAGTTCGGCTGCCCTTTCAAGCGAATAATCAAGCAGTATTTTGCCGTAGCCCTTGCGTTTAAGGTCGGGCGTTATGCAGATAGGACCCATGGTAAGAACGGGCACATCATTTCCGCCGTCGTCCTTTATCACGGTTTTCATAAACATATTCTGACCGATAAGCACGCCGTCCTTTTCCATAACGAAGTCAAGTTCCTTTACAAACGCCGGGTCGTTACGCAGTACGTGTATGACGTAATGCTCACTGCAGCCGGGTCTGTATACGTTCCAGAACGATTCTCTTATAAGGTTTTCAACCGCGCGGCGCTCTCCGGGCGCTTCCGCGCGTATAATATAATCATTTTTTTGCATAGTTTCACCATTCTTCAGATTGAGGTTTTGCGCTTTGCGCGGTAAAGGGAATAAGTCCGCAACCTTTCTGCCGTCCCTTTTTTTCGGCTTAAAGTCGCACGGCGGACTCCCACTCTTCTTTTGTAAGGCGGTTATAATGCTCGGTTCTTAAATCGCCCATAAGCTTGTTGGGCTTGTCTTTTTCGGTGTGGTGGTAAATAAAGCCGCACTTTTCCTGCGTGCGCTTCGATTTTTCGTTGCCGTCATAGTAGCCGCACCACACGGCGTCGCAGCCGAGGTCGCAAAAGGCGTACCGAAGCAGAATCCGCGCCGCCTCGGGTATGTAGCCGTTGCCCCAAAAGGGCTTGCCTATCCAAAAGCCAAGCTCAAGTTCTTTTCCCGTAGCTTTCGCCGTTGTCTGCGTCGGCTCGTGAAAACCGATGCTTCCTATCGCGCGGTTATCGCTTATAAGACATACGGCGTAGGTCTCCGGCTCGGATAAAACGGTTTTTATCACCTCGCGGCTGTTTTCCACGCTCACGTGCGGCGGCCAGCCCGCCGCGGGACCGATGTCGGGGTCTTTTGCGTATTCATATAAGCTTTCGGCGTCGGATTCATGCCACGGCCGAAGTAAAAGTCTTTTGGTGACGAAAATCATATTTTTTTAGTCTCGCCTTATCAGATACGGCAGAAATCTTCCCTGTGATTTAAAAAGACCTCGACGAGCTTCGGGTCGAAATGTTCGCCCGATTCCTCCTCAATTATTCTGAACGCCTCATCGGCGGGTATCGGTTCTTTATAACAGCGCTTTGAAACAAGCGCGTCAAAAACGTCGGCAATAGCCATAATGCGGGCGGAAAGCGGAATTTCTTCGCCTTTAAGACCTTTCGGGTATCCCTTGCCGTTCCACTTTTCATGGTGGCAGGCGGCGATGTCTGCCGCCGCTGATATGTATTCGTCGTCCGCAACGCCGTTTAACACTTCACGTATGATCTCGCCGCCGGCGGGCGTGTGCTGTTTCATCTGTTCGTATTCTTCTTCGGTGAGCTTGCCGGGTTTTCTTAAAATTTTATCCGATACTACTATTTTTCCAACATCGTGCATAGGGGCAAGCATACGTATCATATCGATAAATGCATCACTTAGAGCGTCGCTGTAAACGCCGTCGTTTCTGGCGTCGCGCGCGAGTGTTTCCACAAATGCGGCGGTACGCGAAACGTGGCCTCCGGTTTCGGTGTCGCGGTTTTCTATCAAGCTCGCAAGACTTGTGATTATATGCTCCTGCATACTCGTAAGTTTTTTCTGATTTGCAACAAGCTCCGATTTTATATCCTGCTGAACAAGGTCGTTATAGTATATGTAGCAAAGACTCGCGCTGAGCGCTATCGCGATATAGGTGATGTTAAGCTTGTATAAGGTCATCGGCACTATACCCGCGACGAGTATAACCAGTATCATTATAATCGTGACCGCGTCTCTGTGGCGGAATCTTTTACCTACGAAAGTCATACAAACTATGAGGTAAAGCAAGCTTACAAAGTAGAATATGCCGTAGATAAAGAAGTAGTTTCCGCGCTGATATCCGTTTTCGGCAAAGTAAAAAATCAAACCGAAGGGCGCGGATATTATTTCGGCAACGGCGCTCGCCGATACAAAGAATATCGCAAACTTGGCCTGCTTTGTAAGACCCAGCGCACCGGTGAACAGTACGCCGAGCAGGGGAGATATCGAAAACTGCAAAACGGTAATTACCGTAAGCGGTATTTTGTAGGCGGGATTATAATATCCGCAATGCACGGCATATTCCGCCGCCGCGCAGAGCATTATGGAAATAAAGGTCAGCAGATACCACGTTTTTTGCGTTTTGGTAAATCCCGAATAATTCAGCACGTGGAGCAGCATTGCTATCATCATCAATTCGGTCATTATAATAACGCTTGTATAAAATGTCATCGTTTTAACCCGCCTTTTAGGTTTGTGTTTTTACTTTATAAGCTAATTCTGCGCTGATTGTCATTTGAAAACCGCGCCGATTTTCTTTTGATATTCTAAGGCTTCTTCAAACTCTTTTTTCGTCGGCTGCCCCGAGTCCTCTTCAACGATCCCGAACGTCTCTTCAACCGGTATTGGTTCTTTACGGCAACGCTTTGAAACGGGCGCGTCAAAAACGTCGGCAAAGCAAAACCGGATCGGGATCTGTTTGATATTTCGGTTTTACGTCCGCAGGCGGGGATTCTTTTCGTAACTCATTTTAAGCTCGCTAAGGCGGCCGTTTTTCTTTGCAAGAATAAGGACAACCGCGGCAAGCAGTAAATCGGCAAATATGGCGGGCAGCGCGGCCTCTACGCCGAAGTCGTAATTATAAATCAGATTGTTTGTGCCCTTTGCCGCCTCAAGCCCGAACACCGATAATTCGGATACAAGACCGCTGTTGGGCAGACCGAAGATAAAGTTTTGCGTAAAGTTCCACATGGTGTGCAGACCTATCGCCACCCAGATACTGCCCGTATACCAGCGGACAAGCGAATAAGATAAGCCGCACACAGCAATCGATATAATAGCCAGAACGCTTACGCCGTCGTTGAATATGTGAAGTAATCCGAAAAATATGCCGTTTGCAAGCACCGCCACCCATACGGGATAGCGGATACATATCCTTTCGTACATAAAGCCCCTGCACCACAGCTCTTCGGAGGCGCTTTGTATAAATACCATCAGCAGCGCGTAAAGCAGAGTAGGTATATAGCCGGCGCTGAAGCTGAAATAAAACGCGACGTCGCCGTGGAGCATGGCGCAGACTATGCAGGCAAAATTAGAAAGAAAGCCCAGTGCCAGCCCGAGCAGCAACATTGTCACGGTGTTTTTCTGTGAAGGCTCATAGGTATCCTCTATAACTCTTATTTTGTGGTCTTTACCCCTGCCTTCGGGAAGAAAAGATCTTAATATAAAACGGTTCTTTTTGATTATAAGGCATACGAGGATTATCGTTATGACCGCGCCGATGGTAGGCGTATAGTATTCATTTATAAAAACCACCGACGAAGACGCTCCGCCGAAAAGCCGAACGATTAGCCGAACGATTAAATCCACACCGACTTCGACAAAAGACGACAGAAAAAAGTATAAAGCGATCATTAAAAATATGATCCACAGAATAAAATTACTGAATTTGAATTTCCGCGGTTTTATTTCTTCCATTTTTTTATCCTCCGGGTTTTTATATTGGTTCTGATATCTGTCAGGAATTTATATCGCTGCGAAGCAGCTTGCAAATTGTCTCGACATAGATTAGTCATTCAAACATATCGATATACCATATAAAATGCATAATAAAACTAGTTGTTCAGCATTGAATAATACTCTTTTATCTCCTGCGGTGATGTCAAAAACCATTCCGTTCCAGGAGCATTTTTCAGCCATTTATCCTGGTATTTTAAAATACTATGCAAAGCCACTTCAAGTGCTGAAGAATCATCGCAATATATTATTAAAGCAATATGTGGCAATTCCGGATAGCAGGTTCCCGCTTGTCCTATTACACGTTGTATGGGATCTCTGTCAGTTCTTCCGATTTTGCAAGGCCATTCTTCATTTCCTTTATTCTCCGCAAGTTGCTTATAGACATCATAATAATATACATATACCGCATTACTGCCAGTTCCTAATGTTTCATCTACTGTATATGTAATAGTTTCTGTCTTTATGTCTTCAACGACATCTGTTGTATCTTGAACTTGATAGTGTAATTCCCAAGTCCCATAGCCTTTATTTACCAATCCAGCATCAGTTTTCTGAAGATCTTGTGTTGCTTTTTTAAAAATGGCAGCAACATCTCGCCCTTCTTCAATAATGCCACCATGTTCAAGATGATAATCTGTCACATTTTTTATAGCTGTTTGACGTGTAAACTGTTTTCCATCAAACAGCAACACTAGTAGTTCCTTAAAAACAGCTGGAAAAAGCTTCATTCCTGAGTATTTGTAATTATCCATATAGCATCTCCCTTAATAGATTCAGATCATCTGAAAATGCCTGAGGGCTTCGATGATCGTTTCTTCCTTCTCCTTCGGCGTCTCCGGTGATCTGCTTTCATCACTTTTTGGCAGGTTATAGTTCTGCCGCTCAACGATCCAGCATTTCCGCTTCGTTTTCGCGATATTCATGTGCGTCACATGAAAGCCGTACTTTTCCTGTATCTACTCCTGGATCTGCTCATATGTAGCACCTTGCTGAAAGCCGGACATATCCATGTCTTCGAGAGAGAATTCACCTCTGACATTCTGACTCGATGTGTTTCCCTTGGAAAGTTGTACAACCGTCTCCACATGCGCTGTACGGGGGAACATATCGAAAACCGTATATTCATCCGGCTTGTATCCGAGTGATGAGAGAATTTTTATATCTCTTGCAAGCGTGCCCGGGTCGCAGGAAACGTAGACTATCCTTTCGGGTGAAAAGCCGCTTGCTACCGTTTCAAGCAATGCGCGGTCGCAGCCCTTGCGCGGCGGGTCAAGTATTACGACGTCCGCCTTTTCGCCGCGGCGTTCAAGTTCTTTTGCCGCGCCTGCGGCGTCGCCGCATATAAATTCCGCGTTTTTTACGCTGTTATTTAAGGCGTTGATTTCGGCGTCGTTTACCGCCTCGGGTACAATCTCCACACCGGTTACGCGCCTTGCCTTTTTCGCCATTGAAAGACCTATCGTACCGGCGCCGCAGTAAAGGTCGATTACCGATTTGTTTTCGGGCGCCGCGTATTCCGATACCTTTTCATAGAGTATTTCCGCCGTGCTGTGATTAACCTGATAAAATGTAAAGGGCGAAAGACGCACTTTGACGCCGCAAAGGGTATCGTTTATATACGGCTCGCCGTATATGACGGTATTTTTATCTCCCAAAATCACGTTGGTGTCTTTTTGGTTTACGTTTATCTGAAAGCTTTTAAGACGGTCGCCGAGCAGTTCTTCAAGTCTGCTTACGAGTATTTCCTCCTTCGGCAGGCGGCTGCCGTTTATCACCAAAACGACCATTATTTCGCCGCTTATTTCGCCTTTTCTTATGTAGAGGTGGCGAAGCAGACCTGTATGCGTTTCCTCGCTGTAAACGGGCAGTGAGAACTCCTTACAGAACGCCGATACGCATTCGGATATTTCACTGAACACGCCGGGTAAAAGCGCGCAGTTTTTTATGGGTATGACTCTGTGGGAGCGGGGCGCGAAAAAGCCCGCCTCATAGTCCTTTGAAAACGGAAACTGCGCTTTGTTGCGGTAGCCGTCGGGCAAAGCGGAGCCCACAATGCCCGAACACCTGATTTCGGCGCCGCCTATTCTTTTAAGCGTTTCGCTTACGCGGCGCAGTTTGATTTCAAGCTCGGCTTCGTAGTTTATATGCCTGAAAACACAGCCGCCGCATTTGTAAAAATACGGGCAGTCGACCTGTATCCTGTTTTCGGACGGCGAAAGTATTTCAAGCATCCTGCCGTAGGCGTAGCGCGGCTTGACCTTTACCGCGGCGACCTTTACTTTATCGCCTACCGCCGTAAACGGCACAAACACCGCCATGCCTTCAAAACGCCCCACGCCGAAGCCCTCGGCGGTAACGTCGGTTATATCAAGCGTAAAAATATCGTTTTTATTCATTCTCGGCTATCTTTTCCGCCGTAACGCCCTCGCTGAAAATGGCGGTACCTCTTCTTGAATCAAATTTATCGCTTTCGATATTGAGCGGTATGTCGTTTATGATAACGCTCTTTTCGCTGAGCCATTTTATGCTTGCTTCCTTAACGCCGGTCTGCCAGAATATGTTTTTGCGCAGGGAATCATTCTTGAGCTCGCCTCTTACGGCGCAGCCCATACTGTTTTCCACAAGATAGAAATTTATCTGCGATTTTTCATCCGGGGAAGAGGAGGTTTTTAGGAGGGTGCCTTCGGGCAGGTCGGAAATATCCGGCGTAAGCGACTTTACCGCCGCGAAAACGGTATTGAAAATCATGACCGCGAAGGTCAGCGCGAAAAGCGACACGGTTAAAAAATTTTTCTTCATAAAATCACCTTAAAAGCTTATGTCTGCTTCAAAGCTCGGCGCGGCGCTCATGCCGTCCGCGTTTTTGTTGTACGCGGCGACGGCGTATCTGCAATGTACCGCGTATGCCGCCGCAAAGTAGGGAAAGACGAATATCATCGGAATCACAAAAACGCACGCGACGATGTAACCGATAAAGCCGCAGATAAGAAATATGAACTCACGCCGCGTTACGCGCGCGATGGTTTTTGATATTTGCAGCGCTTCAAAAATGTCCATATCCTCGTTTGCGGCCACAAGAAAGGGCGAAAGATAAAACTTAAGCATCAAAGAAAGAAGTATTGCCAGCGCGATTATCCTCAGAATATGCGATAACACCGAAAGCCATGAAGCCCAGGACGGTATTTCGGCGCCCATCATTTTGAAAAGACCGCCGTTTGCCGTAAGGTCACATAAAACAACCGGGAAAAACAGGAAAATCCCGAAAAACGCGGCGTTGCCCGCAAGGATTACGGAAAGCTTCAGCGCCCTTAAATATTCTTTACCGCCGGAAAAGTATTTGAAAAGTACCTGCGGTTCGCAGTCGCTGCCGAAAATCAGTCTTACGGAATAGTAAACAAAGCCCTGCGCCAGCGGAAATATAAGGAATACTATAACCGCGGCGAGTAAGGCAAACGCGGCGACGGGTCCCGCGACGGCGCCTGTAATTTTAACGCATTCATAAAGCACAATCCAGGCGAATATGAATATGCACGAGACTATCACCGTTTTGAAATAATTGCCTTTAAGCGCCGTGCGCGCCGTCTTTTTTACAACCGTACCGGAAATATCCATAACGTTCTCCTTGCTTGAACCGACGGGGCGGACCCGAGCCGGTTCGGGTTAAATCTCAAAGTGTTTTAAGATTGGCGAAATTCGCCATAATTTTTTTGGTGCCCACACTGTCAAAAGCAATTTCAAGCAGTGTATCGCTGCCCATGGGCTTCACCGATATTATCATGCCCTTTCCGAACGCCTTATGCTCGACCGACTGTCCCGGCGAGTATGAGGCGGGGTCGGTTTTTGCGGCCGGCTTTGCGGCGCTTTTGAATTCGCGTTTGGGTCTTGTATCCGCGAAAGGCGAGAAAAAACCGTCAGAGCCGAAAGCGTCGTCGCCGTCGCGGTATCTGCGCTCGCCGAAGGAGCGCTTCTGATATCCGCCTGAAAGGGAAGTCTTGCCGTAGGCGTAACCGCCGTAAGACGGTTCTGCTTCATGCGTTTCGCAAAGCTCCTCCGGTATTTCCCGAAGAAAGCGTGAGGGAAGATTTCTGCCGGTAGAGCCGTAAAGCATACGGGTAGCGGCGCGGCTTACGGTGAGATTCTTTTTAGCCCTCGTAATGGCGACGTAGGCGAGCCGCCGTTCTTCTTCCATCTCCTGCGGCCCGGCGTACAGCGTCTGGGTGCCCGGGAACAAGCCCTCCTCCATACCTACGAGGAATACGTTTTCAAATTCAAGTCCCTTTGCCGAGTGAACCGTCATAAGCGTTACGCGGTCCTCGGAGGTATCATACGAATCGATATCGCTTACAAGGGCTATTTCCTCGAGAAACGCCGCGAGCGACGGTTCTTCGTTTTCCTGCTCGTAAATGCCGACGGTGCTTTGCAGCTCCTTTAAGTTTTCGAGCCGGTCCTTCGCCTCATCGGTATTCTCAAAAACCAGCGCGTTGCGGTAGCCCGATTTTTCGAGCAGTGTTTCAAGCAGAACCGAAAGCGTGACTTCGTCTTTTAAGTTTATAAGCTCAGTCATCATATCGCCGAAAGCTTTAAGCCTGCCGGCGCTTTTTGCGAGTATCGGGTATTTTTCCGGGCGGCAAAGCGTATCAAACATGCTTTTGCCTTCCGCGGCGGCTATCTCACGCACCCTTTCCAGCGTTGTGCCGCCTATGCCGCGCGCCGGCTCGTTGATTATGCGGGCGAGTCTTAAATCGTCGGCTGTGTTGTTTATCACGCACAGATATGCGAGTATATCCTTTATTTCCTTGCGGTCATAAAATCTGGTGCCGCCTATTATTCTGTATGCTATTCCCGAGCGGGCGAATACGTTTTCAAAGCCCGCCGACTGCGCGTTCATTCTGTAAAGCACGGCGTTATCCGAAAAGCGCCCGCCGAGCCGTACGTTTTCAAGTATCCTGTCCGCGACGTAGTTTGCCTCGCCGCGTTCGCTTTCGGCAACGTACACCGTTATCGGCTTGCCGTCTTCATCCGCGGTCCACAGCGTTTTGCCTTTTCTGCCGCGGTTGTTTTCTATAACCTTATTCGCGGCGGCGAGTATATTGCCGGTCGAGCGGTAGTTCTGCTCGAGACGCACGGTTTTCGCGTTTTTGAAGGTCTCCTCAAAGCTTAAAATATTTTCAATGGTGGCGCCGCGGAAGCGGTAAATGCTCTGGTCGTCGTCGCCTACCACACAGATGTTGTTATGTACGCCCGACAGTAGCCGCACAAGCTCATACTGCGCGTGGTTGGTATCCTGATACTCATCCACCATGATATATTTGAATTTGCAGGCGTAGTAATCGAGCGCGTCGCGGCATACGCCGAAAAGCCGCACCGTGTTCACTATCATATCGTCGAAGTCCATGGCGTTTGCCGCAAACAGCCGCCGCTGGTATTCGCGATAGAGCGCGGCGCAGGTTTTGTTTCTGTAATCGTTTCCGGCGGTGCTCTCGAACTCGTCGGGACCGATGAGCGAGTCCTTCGCGTTGGAAATTACCGACAGCACCGATTTAGGCGGAAACATTTTTTCGTCTGCTCCGGCGTTTTTTATGATGTCCTTCATAACGCGCTTCTGGTCGTCGGTATCGTATATGGTAAAACTTGAAGTGTAGCCGAGCTCTTGCGCGTAGCGGCGAAGTATTCTGCCGCACACGCTGTGAAACGTGCCCGCCCAGATGTTATCCGAAAGACTGCCGAGCTTGGCGCTTATTCTGCTTTTAAGCTCATCCGCCGCCTTGTTGGTAAAGGTTATGGCTAAAATCTCCCAGTCGTGCGGGGCGTTTACGGCGTAAGCGCCGTCGGGTAAAGTATCGCGCTCGCCGGCGATGTACTTTTCCGCCGCTTCGATTTCTTCGTCGGTCAGGACGGGCGGATTTTCCGACAAATAGGCGTTGCCGTATTTTATAAGGCAGGCGGTGCGGTTTACGAGTACGGTCGTTTTTCCGCTGCCCGCGCCCGCGAGCACGAGAAGCGGGCCGTTCACCGTGGTGACCGCCTCAAACTGCCGTTCATTCATATCGCGAAAATCGTATTCTATCAGTTTTTTAATAAGTTGTTTTGTTTCCATTTGAGAGTTATTTATCCTCGTAAAGCAGATTTCTTATCCGCTTTAACAGCTCGCCGCAGCTTTCGCAGTGCGCCGTCATCAAAAGCGGTTTTGTAAGGTCAAGGCTGAACACATCGTCTACATTCTTTGCGTTCACGGTTTTTTTGCCGAGCGTAAGCTCGATGTCGTACGGCTCGTCCGCCGCGATTTCAAAAAAGTTCTTTAACGATGTAAAATCCTTCAGTATTATGGTTTTTTCAATCATCATTTCATCCCCCGTGCCGTCAGTGCGTAACGCGCGGCGTTTAGAGCCGGTATATTCCGTCGTCAAGCTGGACGTATTCGCAGTCCGAAACGCTGATATACGCTTTTACGCTGCGGTCGAACCGGCAGTAGTCCTCCACCGTATAGGTATCGAGATTTACCCTTGTGAGCGTGTTGGAGCCGATGTTGCTTACCGTGGCGATATTGCCCGAAGTGAAAACGCCGCGAGGTTTTGAGAAAGGTGAGCGCGCGCCGCCTATGCGAAGCTCCTCGCGCATGGTGGCGAGGTTAAAGCGTATCAGCACGTTATATTCGAGAAAGCTCGCCCACACGCAGTTGTTGTAGAGGGATATGTCGCTCGGCGCGCAGTCGCGGTACTGTATCGTACCGTTCCATAGAACGCCGCCTGTTTCGTCAAGCAGGAGGCATTTGCCGCCGGCGTCCCTGTCGCATATAAAAAGCTTGCCGCTCGGAAGCGATATCGCTTTTGCCGTTATCGTATTTGAAATAAGCTTTATTACCGTTTTGTAATCGCCGCCGAATTTTGCCAGCAGGTATACGTTTTTTGATACGTTTCTTATCAAATCCGACTGCGCGTCGACGGTTTTGTAAAGCATAAGCATTTTATCGTCTATAATATCAGCTCTGTGGGAAAAAATAAAACCGTCGGGCTTTTGAACCAAATCATATACGTCGCCTTCAAATATTCTTTTCAAAGTATTCCCCCCTGATGCTTTCGGCGTTGTTTTTTATAAGTCGGTCGGCGGCGAGCAATACCCCGACCTTTGCACTGTAAAAGTTAAGTCCGCCCTGCATATATACGCAATACGGCTCCCTTATCGGGGCGTCGGCGGAAAGCTCTATTGAAGCGCCGCCGGTAAACGCGCCCGCCGCCATTACCACGTCGTCTTCGTAGCCGGGCATCGGCGCGGGTGTCGGCACCGCCGCCGCGTCTACGGGTGAGCCCGACTGAAGCCCGCGGCAGAAGGATATAAGCGCTTCCTTACACCCGAGATATATTATTTCGATAATGTCGGCGCGCGGCTCGTCGGTTTCGGGGCTTGTCTTAAAACCGAGCAGAGAGAAAAGCGCCGAGGCGTAAACCGCGGTTTTAAGCGCCTCGCCCGCGGTGTGGGGCGCGGCGAAAAAGCCCATAAAAAGCTCGCGGTTGTGGCCGAGCGTCGCACCGACTTCACGTCCTACGCCGGCGCAGGTCATTCTGTGAGCGCACATTTCCACATACTCTTTTTTCCCCGCGATATAGCCGCCGCAGGGTGCGATACCGCCGCCCGGGTTTTTAATGAGCGAGCCCGCCATCAGGTCGGCGCCGACCTCGGTCGGTTCTTTCTTTTCGACAAATTCGCCGTAGCAGTTATCCACCATAACGACGGTGTCGGGCGATACCGATTTCACCGCGTCACAGAGCTGTTTTATCGTTTCGACCGAAAGACTCTTTCGCGCGCTGTATCCGCGCGAGCGCTGAATGTACGCCATTTTGTAAAACTTGGTTTTAAGGCGCGACTTTATCGCCTCAAGGTCCGGCTCGCCGGCGGGAGTGAGTTCTGTTTGCTCGTAGTTTACGCCGAAATCGCGAAGTGAGCCGTCGGTTTTTGAATCAATGCCGAATACTCCTGTTATGGTATCGTAGGGTCTGCCGGTCAGCGCCAGCACCGTATCGCCCGGACGCAGTACGCCGAAAAGCGCGACCGAAAGCGTGTGAGTGCCCGAGGCGAAGCTGTGGCGGATGAGCGCGTCCTGCGCGCCGAAGGTCTTTGCCACGACTTTATCGAGAGTATCGCGACCGACGTCGTCGTAACCGTAGCCGGTCGTGACGCCCAGATGCATTTCGCTTACGCCGCACGATATAAAAGCGGACAGCACCTTCTGCTGATTATATTCGGATATTTGCTCAATAGTCTTAAAAGCCGGCCTCGCTTTTTCGGTCGCGAGAGCGTCGAGCCGGTCAAGTCTTTTGTCCGTATCAAAAAAGTTCAAGTTATTTCCTCCAATATCCCGCTTTGTAAAGCGGCTCGAAGCCGTACCTGGTATAAAACGGCAAAAGTGAATCTTCCGCCACGCAGAGCACCGGTTTATTACCCGAAACAGCGTAGGTCAGCAGTGCGCCGCCGAGTCCTTTTCTGTTTGAGGCGATACCGGCGAGAAGTCTGTAATTCTTACTTTCAAGCGTAATAGCCGCGCACAGGTCTTTTTTGGCGAAAACCTTTATAAGCCCGTGATTAAGTCTGCGGCAGTAATCGGTGGCGAAGTATTCGTAAGGCGGCAGTAAAAAACCGCCGGCGGTAAGGATTTCGTATGCCTCGCGGCTTGAAAGCGCGTCCGAAAACGTGTTGCCGGAAAGCTTCGGCGGTTTTCTTAAAATAAGTACGTTTGCCGCGTCAAAGCTTCCGAAAACGGTTTTCAGATTGTCACTGCTTGAAAAAACGCTGTCCGGTCGCAGAAAACGCACGAAATCTTTTACTTCCTCATCGGCTTTTCCGCAGATTATCGCGTCTTTGCCGAGCAGAAAAATCAGTGTGCCGCCGTCCTGACGGAAAAGCTGCGCCTCGCCGCCGTAAGCGGAAAACAGATTTTCGATTTTAAGTATTTCCGCGGTGGGCTCGTCCCACGCGGGAAGAGCGGATATCTTATTTATCATCGGCAATATACTTTATCATGTACCTGCAAAGCTCAAAAGCGGCGTTCACGTCGTTCAGGTCAGCCACGGAGCTGTTTGTGTGAATGTATCTGCACGGTACGCTTATCGCGAGCGTGCGAACGCCGCCGCGGGAAAGGTGAACGCTGCCCGCGTTATTGCCGCCGGCGACCGCGGCTTTGCTTTGCACCGCTATACCCGAGTCGAGCGCCGCGTTGTAGTATTCACGGTCGTATGCGGTGGCGCGGTCCATAAAGGATACCGCCGCGCCCCTGCCGAGTTTGCAAACGGTCTTATCGTCCGGCACGCCGGCAACGTCAGCCGCGGTAGTGCTCTCCACTATTATCGCGGCGTCGGGGCGGACGCTGTAAGTCGCCGTCTTTGCGCCGCGAAGCCCTATTTCCTCCTGCACGGTGAAGGTGACGGTGTAATCGTATTCGTCGTATTCCCTTAAAAGCTTTATCAGTATCGCGCAGCCGATACGGTCGTCGAGCGCCTTTGATATCAGTTTATTGCCCGAAACCGTGAAATCG
The DNA here is from genome assembly GCA_016287385.1 of Clostridiaceae bacterium. Classification (GTDB taxonomy): domain Bacteria; phylum Bacillota; class Clostridia; order Oscillospirales; family Acutalibacteraceae; genus UBA737. The sequence continues at coordinate 60,132 of JAEEWM010000002.1, forward strand.
GATACTATAACCGCACGGTCGCCGGGGGAAACCGCGCTCAGCGTCTCCTCCTTTGAGGCGGCGCCGATATCGATATAAAGACTGTCCGCCTCGGGCAGCTTCTCCTGCTCCTCGCCGTGCATAAGGTGTATCGGCTTTCCGCTTATCACGCCGCCCGAGTTTCCGTTTATCCTGACCGCTCTGAACATCAGCGCGCTTGTGTTTATGCCGCCGAGCGTTTTGAAACGCAGAAAACCGTCTTCTGTGACCGAGGTGATTATCAGACCGACTTCATCCATGTGCGCGTCGAGCAGTATTCTTTTGGCGGGCGCTTTTTTGCCTTTCTTTTCGGCGATTATGTTGCCGAGCGGGTCGGTTTTACAGGTGCAGTACGGCGATATCTCGCCGAGTATGAACTCGCGGACGGCGTCTTCGCCGCCCGACGTGCCGTCAAGCAGAGCGAGCTTTTTTATCAGGTCAACCATTTACGCCACCGTCCCTTACGTAAGAATAAAGCAGATCGCAAACGCTCTCAACGTCGGAAAGCGACAGCGTCTCACAGTCGGTGTGCATATTGCGAAGCGGAATTGAAACCAGCCCCGTCTTAACGCCTGATTTTGTGACCGATATAACGTCGGCGTCGGTACCGGTGGAGCCGCCCATTATTTCGGTTTGATACGGTATGCCGTTATCTTCCGCCGCCTTTATCAGCTTTTCGGATATTTCGCGGCTGAGCACGGGGGAGACGCCTATCATGGCGCCGCCGCCGATTTTACCGCAGCTTTCCGGCTTTATATCGGGACCGTCGCCGAAGCTTACGTCAATGGCTATCGCCTCGTCGGGGCAGAGCGCGAAGGCGCTTGTTCTGGCGCCGCGAAGACCTATCTCTTCCATGTCCGAAAGGCAGAAAGCGAGATTTACAGGCGGCTTCTTATGCCGGAATCTGCTTGCGAGCGCGATAAGCACCGCGACGCCGGCGCGGTCGTCAAGCGATTTTGAACAGACCCTGTCGCCTAAAAGGCAAAACGGCTCGCCGGCAAAGGTAACGTAATCGCCGACCGATATAATATCCCTTGCCCTATTGCCGAGGCAGGAATCGATTTTCATATCCTCAACCTTCCGGAAGGTCGCGTCTTTTTCCGAAAGATGCGGCGGGGTAGAGCAGAAAACTCCGCGTATCTCTTCTTTGCCGTGAATTGCGACCTGCCTTGACGGCAGAGCGCGTAAATCTATGCCGCCGCACGCCGAAACGGTCAGAAAACCGTTTTCATCGACGGCGGTGACGATAAAACCTATCTGGTCGATATGCGCTTCAAGGGCGAGAGTGTAATCGCTTTCGCCCTTAATGCTCGCAATGAAGCCCTGATTATCGGTACGGGATATCTCGCAGAAGCCGTCGAAATACTTTGCGGCGGTTTCCGCGGCGTCTTTTATATTACCGATACCGGTGCTTCCCGTCAGCTCAAAAATTATTTCCTTTAAGTTCATTGCAGTTTGTTTACCAGGTCCTTATAGTAGTTGCCTCTCGCTACAAAGTTCGGGAAGGCGTCAAAACTCGCGCAGGCGGGGGAGAGGGTCACGATATCGCCCGGCACGGCGCCGTCGTGCGCCCGCTTTACGGCTTCTTCGATATCCTTACAGCGTATTATCTCCGGCTGTCCCGCATAGTCCGCGTAAGCGCGAATACAGTTTTCGATTTTTTCGGCGGTTGCGCCGCAAAGATATAACGTTTTAACCTTTTGGGTGACAACCGGAGCAAGCGGCTCGAACGGTATGTGCTTATCGTAACCGCCGGCTATGAGTATGACCTTTTTATCAAACGCTTTAAGTCCCGCTATTGTACGGGTCGGGCTTGAAGCTATGGAATCGTTATAATATTTTACGCCGTCAAGCTCACGCACAAGTTCAATGCGGTGCTCAACGCCGCCGAATTCGCGCGCAACCTTGCAGATGCTGTCAACGCCCACGTATCCCCACACCGCGGCTATCGCGGCGAGGTAGTTGGCTACGTTGTGGTCGCCGATGACCGCTATTTCCCTGCGGTCTATTATCGGTACGTCCACACCGCGGTACGCCATGTGCAGAACGCCGTCGTCATCGAGCCATGCGCCGTTGTTAAGGCGGCGCAGCATGCTGAAGCCGAGACTCTGACCTCTTACGTCTTTTCTGAACCCTTCGGTTATTTCATCGTCACGGTTGAGCACCGTGCGGGAAAAGGCGTTCTGGTGAAGCATGATATTTTTCTTCGCCTGTACGTATTCGTCCATATCCTTGTGGATATCAAGGTGGTTGGGCGATACGTTGGTAACTACCGCGACGTCGGGACTCTTACGCATGGATATAAGCTGAAAAGATGAAAGCTCAACCACCACGAAATCCTCCGGCTTTATGTTTTCTATCTCCGGCAGAAGCGGGTTGCCGATATTGCCGCCGATGTGCACTTTCTTGCCCTCGGCTTCAAGCATTTTTGCGATAAGGGTGGTCGTAGTTGTTTTGCCGTCCGACCCGGTTATGGCGAAAATAGTCGCCGGGCAAAGGTCAAAGAAAACTTCCATTTCGCTTGTGACCGCTATGCCGCGCTTCCTCGCGCGTTCAAGCTCTTCAAGGTGAAAATTCATGCCGGGCGTGCGGAAAATGATATCGACTTCGAGATTTTCGAGATACCCTTCGCCGAGTTTGAGCTCCGCGCCCGCTTTTTCAAGCCGGTCGGCGAGCTCGCCTACCTGTTCCCGCTCTCTGCGGTCGCAGGCGATAACTCTCGCGCCCTGCTCCAAAAAGTCAAGGATAAGCGGAGTATTGCTTATGCCTATTCCGCACATCGCGATTTTCTTTCCCTTTATCTGACTGAAAAACTGTTTGAAATCCAAAATAAAACCCTCCTAAAAGCCAAACGGTCACTGCGCCGTCTCGGGCGTGGCGTTATCATATATCCCCGCCTGCGGCTCAAGACCCTTATATTCAATATATTCCTCAAGCGTCATGTTTAGATTATTTATCTCTTTCGCGGTGTTTATTCCGACGAAGCGCCAGTGCCACGATTCGTACTTGACGCCGGTGATGTCGGTGCGGTCGTTCGGATAGCGGAGTATAAAGCCGTATTCGCCCGCGTGCTCGCGCATCCATGCAAACTCGGGCGTGCTTTCAAACCGGCTCGACGCCATATTGAAGTCGGCGCAAAGCCCGGTGTGGTGTTCGCTTGTGCCGGGGCGCGCCACCGACTGCGCCGCTTTTGCCTCATCGCCGTTTTCTTTGGCTACCCGGTTCTTGAACAGACGCTCCTGCATTTCGTAGGTGCGGTAGGGCGACCATACCGAAAGGTCGACGCCTTCGCTTCTTGCCGCTTCCACCATTGCTTTCATATAAGGCCACACGCCCGCGTCTATTCTGTGCATCAGCTTATCGGAGTTGTTGCTGTACGCCGCGTCAAATTCGGTAAGATTCCAGTTGTAATCGTAATCCGAGGGGAGCGGGTTTTTCGCGTTTACGAGCAGCAGCCGCGAATAATCCGCATTGAGGGTATATTCGCCGCGCACTACCATTTCGGGTCCCTTTTTCTCGGGCTGTGTTTTGCCGTTTTGTGACGAAACGTCGGTTTTTGTCTTTTTGCCGTGCGAGCCGCACGCGGCAACCGTCACGGCTATGATTACGGCGGGTATCAGGACGCAGGCGCAAAGAAAGAGCCTTCTGCGCCGTATTGCGCGCCTTCTTTTTTCGGTCATAAAAATCCCCCTATTCGTCGAGTTTAAGTACAGCCATAAACGCGTCCTTAGGCACCTCTACACTGCCGAGCTTGCGCATTTTCTTTTTGCCTTCTTTTTGCTTTTCGAGAAGTTTTTTCTTTCTTGTTATATCGCCGCCGTAGCATTTGGCGAGAACGTCTTTTCGCAGAGCTTTCACTGTTTCGCGGGCAATAATTTTGCCGCCCACCGCGACCTGCACCGGCACCTCGAAAAGCTGTCTCGGTATATACTCTTTGAGCTTCTCTGCTATTCTGCGCGCCCGTGCGTAGGAATTTGAGTTGTGAACTATAAAGGAGAGCGCGTCCACCGTATCGCCCGCGAGCATTACGTCGAGCTTTACAAGACTCGATTTCTGATAACCCGCCGGCTCGTAATCGTAGCTCGCGTAGCCCTTGGTGCGCGATTTGAGCGCGTCAAAGAAATCGTATACTATTTCGCCGGTCGGCATTATATAGCGGATATCCACGCGGTCGCCCATGTATTTCATATCCACATAGGTGCCGCGGCGGTCTTCACATAACTGCATAATGGTGCCGACGTAATCGTTCGGCGCGTAGATGTTCACGTTTGATATGGGTTCAAGCGCCTCGGATATCGTCGCGGGGTCGGGGTAGTTGGTCGGGTTGTCGACCAGCACCGTTTCGCCGTTTGTGAGGCGGAACTCGTACTGTACGCTCGGCGCCGTGGTTATTATGTCAAGATTGTATTCGCGTTCGAGGCGTTCCTCGATAATCTCCATGTGCAGAAGACCTAAGAAGCCGCAGCGGAAGCCGAAGCCGAGCGCCTGCGAGGTTTCCGCCTCGTATAGAAGGGAAGCGTCGTTTAATTGCAGTTTTTCGAGCGCCTCGCGCAGATCGGGGTATTTTGCGCCGTCCGCCGGGTAAATACCGCAGAAAACCACCGGCTTTACGCTTCTGTATCCTTCAAGAGGCTCCGCCGCGGGATTATCCGCCGTGGTCACGGTATCGCCCACCCGCGCTTCGCTGACGGTTTTTATAGAGGCGGCGAGATAGCCGACCTCGCCCGCCTCGAGCACGTCGCAGGGCACCATGGCGGTCGCGCTTTTTCTGCCGAGCTCTACCACCTCAAACTGTGCGCCGGTAGCCATCATCTTTATTCTTTCGCCGCATTTTATACGTCCGCTCACAACGCGAAAATAAACTATCGCGCCCTTGTACGCGTCGTAGTAAGAGTCAAAAATCAGCGCTTTGAGCGGCGCGTCGCGCTCGCCTGTCGGCGCCGGGACGTCTCTTACTATCATTTCAAGCACGTCTTTTGCGTTCAGTCCGGTTTTTGCCGAGATAAGCGGCGCGCCGTCGGCGGGTATGCCTATTACGTCCTCGATTTCCTTTTTGATTCTTTCGGGGTCGGCGCTCGGCAAATCGATTTTGTTTATAACGGGCAGTATTTCAAGCCCGTGGTCCGCCGCGAGATAGGTGTTCGCGAGCGTCTGCGCCTCAATACCCTGCGAGGCGTCGACCACCAGTATCGCGCCCTCGCACGCGGCGAGCGAACGCGACACCTCATAGTTGAAGTCGACGTGTCCGGGCGTGTCAATGAGGTTAAGCTCGTATTCTTCGCCGTCATCCGCCTTGTAGTAAAGCGTTACGGCGTGCGCTTTTATTGTTATGCCGCGCTCGCGTTCAAGCTCCATACTGTCAAGTATCTGATTCTCCATATCGCGCGCGGAAACCGAGCTTGTGAGTTCTAAAAGCCGGTCGGCAAGTGTGGACTTGCCGTGGTCGATATGAGCGACTATGCAAAAATTTCTTATTTGTTTCAAAGGAAACGACAAGGTAAAATTCCCCTTCTAATATATTTTTCTTATTTTAACACAAAATATATTGCTTTACAATAAAAAAATGAAAAAAACGGCATTTTTCTTGACAGAAAAAGTCACGCACTGTAAAATTATTCTGAGGTGAAAAAAATGCTCGTTCACGCATACGCCAAAATCAACCTTACACTCGATATAGTCGGCATAAACGGTAACGGTTATCATTTGCTCGATTCGGTTTTTCAGTCGGTGGGACTTTACGACGCCGTCACACTCAAGAAGGCTGACGGCATATCGGTTTCGTGCGATGGTATAAACGGCGCGGAAAACATCGCTTATACCGCCGCCGCGGAATTTTTCGGGAGAACCGGCGTATCGGGCGGCGTAAATATAAAAATCGAAAAGGGCATACCGCTCCTTTCGGGACTCGGCGGCGGCTCCGCGGACGCGGCGGCGGTTATAGTCGCCCTCGACCGTATGTATAAAACAAATCTCTCACAGGACGCCCTCTTGAAAACAGCTCTCGCCTGCGGGGCTGACGTTCCGTTCTGCCTTTCGGGCGGCACCGCGCGCGTCGGCGGGATAGGCGAGAAAATCACCCCCCTGTCTCCGATAGAGGGACTCTGGGCGGTCATTGTCCAGGCGGGCAAAAAGGAATCAACCTCCCTTATGTATAAAAAGCTTGACGGCGCGCCGTTTTCGCCGCCCGTCACCGACGATTTTTTGAGGGCTCTTCATGAAAACGCCGATACCGCGTTCAAAAAAGCGGGTAACGCGTTCGGCGCGGTGGCGGCAAACGCCGGGATCATCGAGCTTCTCGGCTCTTACGTTCCGATGGGAGTATCGATTTCGGGAAGCGGACCTTCGCATTTTGCGGTCTTCCGTGATAAGCGGGAGGCAAATCTCGCCGCAAAGGACCTTGAACGCAAGGGCTTTTCGCCTTACGCCGTGCCGTTTGTAAAGAGCGGCAACAGAATAATTGAATAAAAAATCTCCTTCTGTCAATAATCACCCTGCAACCCTTTGACAGGAGGTTTTTTAATGAAAAAAGACATCAGGAAAAACATTGAAAAAGGCGTGATTTTCGGACTGGTGTGCGCCGTAATACTCGGATTTGCCCGCTTTGAAGCCCGGCTTGACGAGCTGCGCGATGGCGTACTGCGTCTCCACATACTCGCAAATTCGGACAGCGACTTCGACCAGCGTTTGAAGCTCAAAGTGCGCGACAGGATACTTGAAGTCACGGCGGCAAGCCTTGAAAACGCCGGGAACATTGACGAAGCGATAAGTATAGCCGAGGCGGATATGGGAAAAATTACCGCGGCGGCGAAGGAGGTCGTAAGCAGCGAGGGCTGTGATTACGAGGTCAGCGCGAACATAGAGAAAAACTTTTTCGAGAACCGCGTTTATGATGATTTTACGCTTCCCGCCGGCGTTTACAACTCGCTCACGGTGCGAATAGGCGCCGCGAACGGACATAACTGGTGGTGTGTGATTTTCCCCGGCGTATGTCTGCCCTGCGCGAAAAAGGGAGAACTTGAAGCCGCCGTATCACGCGGCAGCGCGCAGGTCGCGCAGAACGCTTCCAGATACAGAATGAGGTTCAAAGCGGCGGAGATTTACGAAAAGATTAAGCGCAAATTTTCAAAAAAATAAAATTTTCACTTGATTTTTGCCGCGGGTTGTGATAATATCACAATGTTACTATGCTTGAAAGGGGTGACTCAGGATGAAGGAAGGTATACATCCGCAGTATGAAAAGGTAACTATTAAATGCGCTTGCGGTGCCGAGTTCGAGACGCGCTCTACAAAGAAGGATATTCGTTTGGATATTTGTTCTAAATGTCATCCGTTTTTCACAGGTAAGCAGAAGTTGGTAGATACCGGCGGCCGCGTTGACAGATTCAAAAAGCGTTTCGGTATGGAAGAGAAATAATTTTTACCAGAAAACCGTGACTGTGTTTTGCAGTTGCGGTTTTTTCTTACAAAAGAGGTGGTACGGTGGAGCAGATAACTTTGCTTTCGGCGGGCGAGGGTCAGTACAGCGAGAAGCATTCGCGCTTCCTGGGCTTTGCCATACCCTGCGAAAGCGAGAAGCAGGCGGCGGAGATAATCGCTCAAAAGCGAAAGGAATACTGGGACGCGCGCCACGCGGTCTACGCTTATATTCTGCCGGACGGCTCCGCCCGCTTTTCCGATGACGGCGAGCCTCACGGCACCGCCGGAAAGCCGGTGCTCGATATTCTTAAAACCGGCGGCATAACCGGCGCGATAGTTATAGTGGTGAGGTATTTCGGCGGTATTCTGCTCGGCACGGGCGGGCTTGTGCGCGCCTATACCGCCGCCGCGGGCGAGGCGGTAAAAAACGCCGTAAGGGCGCGAATAATCGCGGCTGACGAGTATTCGCTCGGCGTATCTTACGCCGATTACGATAAACTTATGTTCATATTAAAGGGAGCTGACGCCGAAATTAAAAGCACTGATTTTGCCGACGGAGTAAACGTCGTTTTCGCCGTAAAATCAGACGCGGCGCAGGCATGCCTTAAAAGCATAAGCGAGGCGTTTTCCTCGTCGGTCGTGCCGAAATTTGAAGAAAAAACGGTGATTCACGAGAAAATTTAAGAAAAACAGAGGAATTTTCCTTTTTTTTGCAAATAATTATACAGAGGGTAATCAAGGGGGCGCTTATGAATATACGTGAGATAACTGAAAATAACGAAAAGTTAATATTTTCGCCTTATGCCACTTTAAGCGCACAAACAAAAGGCAGAGCGGCAAAGGAGGAAAAATGCGAGCTTCGCACCGAGTTTCAGCGTGACCGGGACCGCATTATTCACTGTAAGGCGTTTCGCCGGTTAAAGCATAAAACCCAGGTCTTCCTTTCGCCGGAATCCGATCATTACCGCACCCGTCTTACGCATACGCTTGAAGTTTCCCAGATAGCGCGCACCGTTGCGCGGGCGCTCCGGTTAAATGAGGACCTGACCGAAGCAATAGCACTTGCGCACGACCTCGGGCATACTCCGTTCGGTCACGCGGGGGAGCGCGCGCTTGACATTCTCGTAAGCGGCGGTTTTACTCATTTTGAGCAGGGCGTCCGCGTTTGCGAGGTGCTTGAAAAGGGCGGAGAGGGACTTAACCTTACCGCGGAGGTGCTCGACGGCATACTCAACCATACCCGCGGTCAGTGGGCATACACGCCCGAGGGTAAAATCGTGCGTTTCAGCGATAGGATAGCGTATATAAACCACGATATAGACGATGCGATAAGCGCGGGCATCATATCCGAAAGCGATATACCGAAAGAAGCGGCGGAGTACCTCGGCAAAACCAAAAGCGAGCGGATAGACAGCCTTGTGAAATCTCTTGTGAAAAGCAGCGAGGGCGCCGATATTAAAATGGACGCCGAAACCGGAAAATACTGTGATTTAATGCATAAATTCCTGTTTGACTCCGTTTATACAAATCCCGTGGCGAAATCCGAGGAATCAAAGGTGTACGATATTATAGAAGGCATTTATGAGCATATAATCAAAAATCCCGATACGCTTTCGGGAGAGTATAAGGCGATACGCGAGAAGGACGGCGTTTCGCGGGCGGCGGCGGATTATATCGCCGGGATGACCGACCATTTCGCCGTAACTACTTTTGAAAATATTTACATACCGAAGTTTTGGCGCGTTTAGCGCGGCTTTAAGTGAAAAGCGAAAGGGGGAGAGGTATGGCGATAAGCGAATCAACCATAAACGAAATCAAATACCGTAACGATATTGAATCGGTCATTTCGCCGTACGTTTCACTCAAACGCAGGGGTAAAAACCTTGTGGGACTTTGTCCTTTTCATAATGAGAAAACGCCTTCGTTTACCGTATATCCCGAGAACGGCTCGTTTTACTGCTTTGGCTGCGGGGTAGGCGGCGACGTTTTCACTTTTGTAAAGCTGATTGAAAATCTTGATTATATCAGCGCGGTGAGACTGCTTGCCGAGCGTTCGGGCATAGCGGTGGAGGAAGACGCGTACGATAACTCACTGAGCAAGCTTAAAGAAAAAATATATGACATAAACCGTGAAAGCGCAAGGTTTTTCCATAACTTCCTTATGTCGGAAAACGGCAAATGGGCGCTCGATTACCTGGCGGGCAGAGGGCTTAAAATCGCCACAATAAAGCATTTCGGCTTAGGCGCCGCTCCCGATAGCTGGGACGCGCTCACAGAGCACCTTAAAGCAAAGGGGTATTCGCTTACCGATATGCTGGCGGCAAACGTTATCGGTAAGAGTCAGCGCGGCAGTTATTACGACCGTTTCAGGAAACGCGTCATGTTCCCGATAATAGATATACGCGGCAGGGTCATCGGTTTCAGCGGCAGGGCTATGCCGGGGGATGATAAGGCGGGCGGCAAGTATGTAAATACCTCCGATACGCCGGTATACAAGAAGAGTGAAAACCTTTTCGGACTTAATTTTGCCAAAAAGTACTGCGAGGACAGAGTGATCCTTGTTGAGGGAAATATGGACGTGGTATCGCTTCACCAGGCGGGTTTTCAAAACACGGTGGCGCCGCTCGGGACCTCTTTTACTCCGGCGCAGGCGAAGCTCCTCAGCCGGTATACGAAGGAAATCGTGCTTACTCTTGACGCTGACGAGGCGGGAAGAAAAGCCGTTCAAAAAGACGGCGAAGTGCTGAAAGACACCGGACTGAACGTCAAGGTGGTAACGGTGCCCGACGGCAAAGACCCGGATGAGTTTATAAAGAAGCACGGCGCGGCGCGGTTCGGCGCGGTGCTTGACGGGGCGGTAAACGAAATAGAATATAAACTGCTTACGGCTGTTTCCGATATCGATGTGACCTCTGACGCGGGCAAGGTGAAGTATATCTCGCGCGCCGCCGATATAATCGCCGCCTCCGAAAACCCGATAGAGCGGGATATATACGTCGGCAGGATGTGCGACAAATACGGCGTTTCGCGTACCGTTCTGACCGAGAGGATAGCTGAAATACGCAGGGCAAACGCCAAAAAGACCGCGAGAAAAGAAATAAATTCCATAATAATGCCGAAGTTCGATACAAACGCGCCGAATCCCGAAAAGCGCCTGCATCCCGCCGCCGCGGCGGCTGAGGAAAGCGTGATAGCCGTGCTTTTCTCGCATCCCGACTTTTTCGGCGAGGCATACGGCAAGCTCAAGCCCGAGCAAATGGTAACGTCGCTCAATTCGCGTATTTACGGGCGGATGTGCGGGGTTTTAAGCGAGGGCGGAACGCCTGATATTTCGGATTTTGCGGAAATACTCAGCGATTCGCAGATGGGGTATCTCGTTTCGGTAATAAACAGCGATCTGGCTCGCGGCAACCCGCTTACAGTATTAAAAGACTGTATTTCGGTAATATTAAACGAGAAAGAAAAGAAAAACGCGCCGGACGTCAAGAATATGGATATTGACGACTGGGCGGAAAATCTAAAAAAACTGGCAGAGAAAAAAAGGGGTAAAAGAAATGGCTGAAAAGAAGAAAGAAAAAGAACTGAAAGAGGAGAAAACAGCGCCGGTCGAGCCGGTTATCGATGAGGATGAGGACAAAAAGGAGACGATAGACGATATAGAAAACGCTCCCGACGATCTCGAAGAGCTGTTCAGCGAGCCGACCGTTTTGGACCTCGATTTCGATGAGGAACCGAGCGATGAGGAACTGAAACTCGAAGAGGTAGACGTTGAAAACCTTACCGACGATATCTCGCTCGATAACATTTCGCTTGACGATCCGGTAAAGGTTTATCTTCGCGAAATAGGCAGAGTTCCGCTGCTTTCTTCCGAGGAGGAAATCGAGCTCGCGGTAAAGATTGACGAGGGTGACGAGCGTGCAAAACAGCGTCTTACCGAGGCAAACCTGCGCCTTGTCGTCAGCATAGCAAAAAAATACGTCGGCAGAGGCATGTATTTTCTGGACCTCATTCAGGAGGGCAACGTCGGTCTTATCAAGGCGGTGGACAAGTTTGATTACACAAAGGGCTTTAAGTTTTCCACCTATGCGACGTGGTGGATAAGGCAGGCGATAACAAGGGCGATAGCCGACCAGGCGAGAACCATTCGTATACCGGTACACATGGTCGAGACCATAAACCGCCTTAAAAAGATACAGAGTCAGCTTCTTCACGAGAACGGCTATGAGCCGAGCGAAGAGGTCATAGCCGAGAAAATGGGACTCCCCGTAGAGCGCGTCCGTGAAATAATGCGCGTGGCGCAGGAGCCGGTTTCAATGGAAACGCCCATAGGACCGGAGGAGGATTCCCGCCTTATGGACTTTATAAAAGATGAGGACGCCCTCGCTCCCGATGAGGCGGCGCTCAAAACCATAACAAACGAGGATATCGATAACGTGCTTCATACTCTTACCCCGCGTGAGGAGGCGGTCATAAGACTGCGCTTCGGCCTTAAAGACGGGCGCTGCCACACGCTTGAAGAGGTCGGCTCGGAGTTCAACGTAACGAGAGAACGTATCCGTCAGATAGAGGCGAAAGCGCTTCGCAAGCTCCGCCATCCGGTGAGAAGCAACAAGTTCAGGGAAAAGTAAATTTTACGGCGTTTTCCGTAAAATTTCTACATAAAAAGGCGGTAAAGGAGGTAGTTTGCCGTGTTTTTTGAAAATGACAGCGATATTAAAATAGCGGGCGACAAGCCGTCCGCGGATATAAAGAAAAATGCCGGTACAAAGGAAGAGAAAGGCATTTCAAAGCAACAGACGGAAGCGGCGAAAAAGATAGGCGAAAAGGTGGCGCAGCGGTTTATTAAGGACGACGCCGACCAGCAGTCCGGCGAGAATACCGATTATGCGCTCCTGCTTCAACGCAGACTGCTTTTGTCTTTTTCCGCAACCGCCGGCTTTGAGCAGTATATAGGCGATGATACGCTCGTCGGCGTGGCGCAGAAGAGCTTTCTTGACACCGTGAGAAAAGCGGGCGAGGATATCTATAAAACCTCTTCCGATATGGGCGCGTTTTCCTTTTACTATCTGGCTTTCAGGCGCGGCTCGGATACCGAGCGCAGAATGGGGCAGACCTTCGCCATGCTCTGCTCGCATGACGGCGACCCGATTTTTCAGGAACTCGGCGAGGCGCTTTACTGCTGGTTTACATCGATAGTCAGAAAAACGGTGAACGAGTATCTTTGATACTTCTGCAAAATATAAGTCGGCGGAAAACTGCCGGCTTATGTTATTTTAAGACGGGTAAATTGCAAAGTGTGTGATAATATGGATAAAAACGGATTTTACGAAAATGTGCGGGCGAGTCTTCAAAAAAAATACCGCCGCTCGATTACGGGGAAATTCAATAAGGCGCTTAAGGTTTATAAGCTCGTAAACGCGGGCGATAAAGTCGCCGTCTGCATTTCGGGCGGCAAAGACTCGTGGCTTACCGCGGTGCTTTTCAAGGAACTTAAAAAATATTCGGACGTGCCTTTCGAGGTCGAATATATCGTTATGGACCCGGGATACGCGCCCGAAAACCGCCGCCTTATCGAGGAAAACGCGAAGCGGCTCGATATCCCCGTGAAGATATTCGAGAGCAGTATTTTTGACGCGGTGCACGAAATACCGAACTCCCCGTGCTACCTGTGCGCGAGGATGCGAAGAGGTTATCTTTACAGTTTTGCCCGCGGGCTCGGATGCAACAAAATAGCCCTCGGCCACCATTATGACGACGTAATAGAAACCACGCTTATGGGTATGCTCTACGGCGCGCAGGTGCAGGGTATGCTGCCCAAGCTTCACAGCACAAATTTTAAGGGTATGGAGCTGATTCGTCCGCTTTACTTTGTAAGGGAAGCGGATATAATTTCGTGGCGCGACGCGTGCGGATTAAAGTTTTTGCGCTGTGCCTGCCGTTTTACCGAGCAGAGTGAAAAGGACGAGGACCTCTCAAAGCGGAAGGAAATCAAATCGCTTATAGCCGAGCTTAAACTCAAACATCCGGACGTTGAAAAATGTATTTTCAAATCGCTCGAAAACGTAAATATCGATACTGTGCTCGCGTACAAAACGGGCGGTAAAAAACACGGATTTCTCGATACTTACGATAAGGAATGACAATTATGTAAATAAAATATACGGACTGCGAAAGCAGTCCGTATATTTTACAGTATTTTTTGCGCCGCGTCTGAGGCGAAGAGGGTAAGCGACTCAAAATCCATTGAGTCGATATAGTATTTTTCAAGCCGGTCGTGCGCCGCCTTTGCCCTTGATAACGTGGAAACCGCGCCGAGCAGCAGCTCACGCGATACCCGCCTGTTGAAAAGCATTCGCGCGCGGTAGTATTTAAGCGCTTTCGTATCGGTGAATCTGCGCGCGTGTATACGGCGAGCGTCGGTGTTAAAGGTTACGTATTCGCCTTCGGTCACGAATGCGAGCGACAGCTCGGGAAGCAGTATGTGGTCGGTAAGCTCGGAGGGTAAAAACGGGTTTTTAAGCGTGATAACCGTATATCCCCTCTGCTTTGCGGACGAGCGCAAAAACTTCATTATTTCGCCTGCCGCGCCGCCGAATTTATCCTCGATAACAATTATATTTTTATAGAACCCGGTGACGGTTTTCGGGTATGCGATAACGCCTTCCGGCGTGGTGCCTCCGATAAAGCGGACGAACTCCTCCGCGGCGCCGCCGCTTCGCTCCGGGATATAGGCGTCCGAAAGTTTTTTTGCAAATTTCAGCACGGCGCCGCGGTCGGTGCATAGGCGCGAAAGCTTTAAGTTATCGAAAATCAGCTCGCCCGCCGCGCAGATGTATGCCGAAGCGGTTTTGTGCAGCTTGGCGTTTTGCGCCGCCGCGTCGGCGATACCCGCGGCAGTGGAGAAAAGCTTTTCACTGTCCCAGAATTCGCCGAGATTTATTATGTTTTCACAGGCGCCGGGCAGCCGCGGCTCGACCACGTGCGGCGCGGTGCCGTCTAAAATCACCGTTTTTATCTCGTCTATTATTACGCCGTCGAGCGAGCCGGGGTCGGAGGAACAGGGGCATAGCGTTACGGTATAGCCGCGCTCCTGTGCCTTTTCGGCAATATATTTCATAAACGACGATTTTCCGGTGCCGGGACCGCCTTTGATTATATAGGCGCGCCAGTCACCCGGTATGTAGCAGTCGCCGAAATGCGATACGAACCCCTCCGCCGAATTTGCGCCCAAAAAGAATTTCTGATATGTTTTTTCCATATTTATGCCCCTTTTTATCGGTTTTTTCTCTATCCACATAGTATTCTTTCAAAAAATATTTGCTACAAGGCGGCATTTATGGTATATTTACATTGTGAGTCGGCCATACGGTCGCGCGTGCCTATCACACGTGAGGAAAGTCCGAGCTTCGCAGGGCGGGATAACAGCTAACGGCTGCCGGGGGTGACCCCAGGGAGAGTGCAACAGAGATATACCGCCGCTTTACGCGGTAAGGGTGGAAAGGCGAGGTAAGAGCTCACCGCGCCCGCGGGTAACCGCGGGGGCCTGTAAACCCTATCCGAAGCAACGCTGACTGTGGCTATACGCTTGCCCGGCGTGCCACGAAAGGCGGCTTGAGCGCACAGGTGACTGTGCCCCCAGATAGATGACCGTACACGACAGAACTCGGCTTACGGCCGGCTCACACCGGATATCGGACGGCGGATGACAGATGTCGGATTATCAAACGCGGTCGGAATTACGGTTTGTCGCATTATAAACAAAAGGCGCTCCGCAAGGAAGCGCCTTTCACTTATTGCTCTTCTAATCGTCGGTTTTGCGAAGCTTAGATCCGCAGTACTCGCAGAAATTGCCGGCGCCCGCCTTTGCGCCGCAGTTCGGGCAGAATTTCGGCGTCGGCTTCGCACACGGCGCCGCGGCGTATTTTGCGGCGTCTTCCGTAAGCTTTTGCATCGCCGCCTTGTCCTCGGCAATCAGCTTTTGAGCTTTAAGTTCAGCTTGCGCGCGTTCCTCGGGCGTCATTTTATCAAGCTTCGCCTGAAGGTCGGCTTTCGCTTTTTCAAGCATTTTTTCGAGTTCTTCAGGGCTTATATTCATATTGTTTTCCATTCCGTTTCCCTCCGTATGCAATGCGTTTTGCCGGCGTTTCACCGCCGCTTGCAAGTATTATAGCATAAAGCTTACGGCTGTTCAACAGTTTCGCGTAATAAGGCGCCCTTTCGCGGTCTTGCGCCGCGGATTGCTTCGGGGGGATAAGAAAATGCGCTATTCGCCCTGATTATTGCCTTTCTTCCGTTTATTTGCCGTTTGTCTCGGCAACCCCTGTGAAATTTGCGGAAAGAGGTTTTTTGTATCGGCTGTCGGCTGGATATTGTAGGTGCCGTATTTGTTTACCGCGTCCTGCGCGTCGAACACGTCGCCCTCCGGCGGCACGGCACAGGAAATGAGTTTTTTGTCTTTTTTATTTTTCATTTGTATCACCCTGTACTATTTTGTCTTAAAAAAGTGATTTAATACCTTTGACATAGTAAAGCGATTATGGTATACTTAAAATAATTATAGACATATCAATAAAGAGGAAGATGCAAAATGCTGGACATAAAGTTTATTTGTGAAAATCCCGAAGCGGTAAAGGAAAATATCAGAAAGAAATTCAAGGATGATAAACTGCCGCTGGTTGACGAGGTCATCGCCCTTTACAAAGAGAAAAAGGACGTAAATAATCGCGCAAACGAGCTTCGCGCAAACAGAAATAAAATCAGCAAGCAGATAGGCGCGCTGATGGCGCAGGGCAAGCGTGAGGAGGCCGAGGCGACAAAGCGGCTCGTTACCGAGCAGGCAGAGGAGCTTCGCGCCCTCGAAGAAAAAGAGGCAGAGCTTGAAATCGAGGTAAGAAATCGCCAGATGAAGATACCGAACATCGTTGACGCGAGCGTGCCGGTAGGCAGGGACGACAGCGAAAACGTAGAGGTAAAGCAGTACGGTGAGCAGACAAACCTTGATTTCGAGATACCTTATCATACCGATATTATGGCGCTTTTCGACGGTATCGATAAAGAGGCGGCGGGTCGCGTCGCGGGCGAGGGCTTTTATTATCTTATGGGCGATATCGCGCGTATGCACTCGGCGGTGACCGCCTACGCACGCGATTTTATGATAGACAAGGGCTTTATTTATCACATACCGCCCTTTATGATAAGGTCGAGCGTCGTCACCGGCGTTATGAGCTTTGAGGAAATGGACGCCATGATGTACAAGATAGAGGGCGAGGACCTTTATCTTATCGGCACCTCCGAGCACTCGATGATAGGTAAGTTTATAGACACTATTACCGATGAGGAAAAACTGCCGCTCACCCTTACGAGCTATTCCCCCTGTTTCAGAAAGGAAAAGGGCGCGCACGGCATAGAGGAGCGCGGCATTTACCGCATACATCAGTTTGAAAAGCAGGAAATGATAGTTATCTGCAAGCCCGAGGACAGTATGGCGTGGTTTGATAAGATGTGGAGCTATTCGGTAGAGCTTTTCAGAAGTCTCGATATACCCGTGCGCACGCTTGAATGCTGCACGGGCGACCTTGCGGACCTTAAAGTCAAGTCTTACGACGTTGAGGCGTGGAGTCCGAAGCAGAAAAAGTATTTCGAGGTCTGCTCATGCTCCAACCTCGGCGACGCGCAGGCGCGCCGGCTCGGTATA
This sequence comes from Clostridiaceae bacterium, assembly GCA_016287385.1. GTDB lineage: Bacteria > Bacillota > Clostridia > Oscillospirales > Acutalibacteraceae > UBA737. The sequence continues at coordinate 77,260 of JAEEWM010000002.1, forward strand.
AGAGTAAAGGGCGCCGACGGTAAAAAGTATCTCGCCCACACGCTCAATAACACGGTGGTCGCTCCGCCGCGTATGCTTATAGCGCTTATTGAGAATAACCTTGTTTTCGACGGCGAGTATTACAGCATCAAAATACCCGAGGCGCTGCGCCCGTATATGGGCGGCAACGCCGTTATAAAGGCAAAAAAGAAATACACGCAAAGGTGATAATATGGCAAAAACACGTAAGCAGAAAGAGCTTGTCATTTCCATAATTCTCGGCGTCATAGCGGGCATACTTGCTTTGACGGCGGTACTTATGATAGTTATCCCGCAGATTAAAAACAAGAATAAATATAAAGAATTCAAAAACGAAGACGCGCAAATCGACCCGGTCGACTCGGATGACGGCAAGCTGCCCGAGAACCCGATTAAATTCGATGAGCTTGCCGAGAAAAACGAGGACATCTGCGCATGGCTGCACTTTGAATCACTGCCGGTAATCGATTATCCGATAGTGCGCCCGGAGGGTGAAAATAAGGATACAAACTATTATCTGCGCCGCGATTTGGAGGGGAAATACAGCGTGGGCGGTACGGTTTACATCCAAAAGGTGAACTCGCCCGATTTTCAAGACAGGTGCACGGTGGTCTACGGTCACAATATGCACGATATGACCATGTTCGGTCATCTTAAAGATTTCAGAAATAAAGAGTTTTTTGATAACAACCCTTATTTTTACGTTTTCAGGCGAAAGCATATCCTAAAATACGAGATAAAATCGGCGTTTGTCTATGACGACCGGCTTATAACCAGTTCGTTTAATTTTGCAAACGATACTGAGTATCAGAATTTTATCGACGAGGTATGCAACCCGAAGTCACTTGTAAAGAACGTGAGGGAGGACCTTAAAGTAACGCTTGACAGTAAAATGGTAGTTCTTTCAACCTGTACCGACTATAACAAGAATGAGAGATATCTCGTAGTAGGCGTTCTGGTGAAGGATACGAAGACCGAGTAGTTTTAAGATAAAGTAAAACACCTTATAAAAAACCGCGGGGAAGTGATTTCCCCGCGGTTTTTCTCAACAGTTATTTTATTTTCTTTATATCATACGGCGTGGTCTGGTAAACGAAGTAATTGAGCCAGTTGCAGAAAAGCAGATTTGCGTGCGCCCGCCACGAAACAACCGGATTTTTCTTCGGGTTACCGTCGGCGAAATAGTTTTCGGGTATTTCGGTATCAAGTCCTGCCGCCTTATCGCGCAGATATTCGTTTTTAAGGGTATCGGCGTCATATTCGCTGTGTCCGGTGATAAATATCTGCCTACCGCCCTTGTTCGATATCGCGTAAACTCCGCACCGCTTGCTTGAAGCGAGAATTCTAAGCTCCGGCGCCGCCTTTACGTCCTCGGTGCGCACCGTTGTATAACGCGACTGCGGAACGTAAAAAACATCGTCAAAACCGCGGAAGAGTATTGATTTTTTATAGTCCACCGTATGCGGGAAAACGCCGAAAAGCTTTTTATCGAGCGCATGCTTTTCAATGCCGTAGTGATAGTAAAGCCCCGCCTGCGCGCCCCAGCATATATGAAGCGTACTGTGAACGTGGGTTTTGCTCCACTCCATGATTTCGCACAGCTCGTCCCAGTATTCAACCTCTTCAAACGCCATTTGTTCAACCGGCGCGCCGGTGATTATCATACCGTCGAAGGTCTTGCCCTTAACGTCGTCAAAGGTTTTATAAAAGGTGAAAAGGTGCTCCGCAGGCGTGTTTTTCGACTCGTGGCTTTTTGTGTGAATAAGCGTTAAATTCACCTGAAGCGGCGAGTTTCCGAGAAGGCGGGAAAGCTGTGTTTCGGTCTCGATTTTTTTGGGCATAAGATTAAGAAGCAGTATTTCAAGGGGTCTTATGTCCTGTGTTATGGCGCGTGTTTCGGTCATAACGAAAATGTTTTCGCCTTCAAGCGTTTTAACCGCCGGCAGGTCGTTTGGTATTTTTATTGGCATAAACCGTCGCCTCTTTATACTTTTTCGAGTGCTTGCGCTATATCCGCGATAAGGTCGTCGCTGCTTTCGATTCCGCAGGAGAAGCGGACGAGGTCGGGGGAAATTCCCGCCGCGGCGAGCTCGCGGTCGTTCATCTGGCGGTGAGTGGCGCTTGCCGGGTGCAGACAGCATGTGCGCGCGTCGGCAACGTGGGTTTCGATAGCGGCAAGGCGCAGACTCTTCATGAATTTTTCCGCCGCGGCTCTGCCGCCGCTTACGCCGAATGAAACCACGCCGCAGCTGCCGTTCGGCAGATATTTTTGCGCGAGACTGTAGTATTTATCGCCTTCAAGCGAAGGGAAAGTTACCCAGGAAACCTTAGGATGATTTTTTAAGAATTTTGCGACCGCCAGTCCGTTTTCGCAGTGCTTTTTCACGCGCAGATGCAGGCTTTCAAGTCCGAGATTCAGCAAAAACGCGTTCTGGGGCGACTGGATAGAGCCGAAATCGCGCATGAGCTGAGCCGTCGCCTTGGTGATAAACGCGCCGGCGAGTCCGAATTTTTCCGTATAGGTAATGCCGTGGTAGCTCTCATCGGGAGTGCAAAGACCGGGGAATTTGTCGGGATATTTCGTCCAGTCAAATTTGCCCGAATCAACTATACATCCGCCTACGCCCGCGCCGTGACCGTCCATATACTTTGTGGTGGAGTGGATAACGATATCAGCACCCCACTCTATCGGACGGCAGTTTACGGGCGTCGCAAAGGTGTTGTCAATTATAAGCGGAACGCCGTGAGAGTGCGCCGCGTTTGCAAAACGCTCTATGTCAAGAACCGCAAGCGCGGGGTTTGCTATGGTCTCGCCGAATACCGCCTTGGTGTTGGACCTGAAAGCGGCGTTCAGCTCCTCGTCACTGCAATCGGGCTTTACAAAGGTGAACTCTATGCCCATACGCTTCATTGTGACTGCAAAAAGATTATATGTGCCGCCGTAAATGGTGGAGGATGAGACAATATGGTCGCCCGCGGAGGCGATGTTGAAGACCGAGAAGAACGAAGCCGCCTGACCCGAGGATGTAAGCATAGCCGCCGTGCCGCCCTCAAGCTCGCAAATTTTGGCGGCTACGTAATCGTTGGTCGGGTTTTGAAGACGGGTATAGAAATAACCGCTCGCCTCTAAATCAAAGAGCTTGCCCATATCCTCGCTCGTGTCGTATTTGAAAGTCGTGCTCTGAATAATCGGTATCTGGCGCGGCTCGCCGTTTTTCGGCGTGTATCCGCCCTGTACGCATTTTGTATCTATTTTTCTTTCACTCATTTTGATTACCTCTTTACTTTTGGTTTTTAAGCTTTTCATCTATCGCCGCCGCGGCGCGCTTACCCGCGCCCATGGCGTCTATAACGGTGGCGGCGCCCGAAACGGCGTCACCGCCCGAATATACGTTTTCCTTTGAGGTCTGCATATTTTCGTCAACAATTATACATCCGCGGGAGTTGACCTCTATATCCCTTGCGGTATTGGTAAGCAGGGGATTAGGCGAGGTGCCGAGCGCCATGATAACGGCGTCAACATCGACCGTAAATTCACTGCCCGCAACCGGCTCGGGCCTGCGCCTGCCTGACGCGTCCGGCTCGCCGAGCTGCATTTTTACACACTCGATACCGGTCACACGGTAGTTTTCATCGCTTATTACGCGGACGGGGTTGCAAAGAAATCTGAATTCGATTTCCTCCTCCTTCGCGTGGCATACCTCTTCACGGCGCGCGGGCATTTCCGCCTCGCCTCTGCGGTATATTACATATACGTGCTTTGTACCGAGGCGCTTTGCGCACCTTGCGGCGTCCATTGCCACGTTTCCGCCGCCTATTACGGCTACGCGCTCCATTTTCTTTAAGGGCGTGTCATATCCGTCAATATACGCTTTCATAAGATTTATGCGGGTCAAAAACTCGTTTGCCGAGTAAACGCCGAGCGCGTCCTCGCCCTCGATGCCCATAAACATCGGAAGCCCCGCGCCTGAGCCGATAAACACGGCGTCGAATCCCATTTTTTCTATTTCGTCAACCGTAAGGACCTTGCCTATTACCATATCGGTCATAATGTTTACGCCGAGTTTTTTCAGTCCCTCTACCTCATGGGCAACAACCGATTTCGGCAGTCTGAACTCGGGTATTCCGTATACCAGCACGCCGCCGGCTATATGAAACGCCTCGAATACCGTTACCTCGTAGCCGCGCCGCGCAAGGTCGCCCGCGCAGGTAAGTCCGGCGGGTCCCGCGCCGATAACGGCAACCTTCTTGCCGTTATGCTTTATGTCAACCTCTTTGTCTTTTCCGTTCTCTCTGTGCCAGTCGGCGACAAATCTTTCGAGTCTGCCTATCCCGACGCTTTCGCCCTTGATTCCCCGAACGCATTTTCCCTCGCATTGGAGCTCCTGCGGACAAACTCTTCCGCATACGGCGGGCAGGGAACTGGTCATGGAAATCACTTTGTACGCGCCTTCAAAATCACCTTCGGCAACGTGCGCTATAAAGTCGGGTATCTGTACGTTTACGGGACAGCCCGAAACGCAGGGTCTGTTTTTACAGTTAAGGCATCTCTGCGCCTCAGAAACCGCCATTTCGGGCGTATAACCGAGCGCCACCTCACTGAAATTTTTGTTTCTTACGCGGGGGTCCTGCTCGGGCATTTTTGTTCTGACCGGAGTCATATCAGCCATTGTTTTGCGCCTCCAATCTGCAAGCGTGCGCCTCTTCTTCACGGAAAAGCGTGTTGCGGCGCATCAGCTCGTCGAAATCCACGAGATGGCCGTCAAAATCCGGTCCGTCCACGCAGGCGAACTTTGTTTTACCGTCCACCTTGACCCGACAGCCGCCGCACATACCCGTGCCGTCTATCATAATGGGGTTGAGACTTACTATCGTTTTAACGCCGTACGGCTTGGTCGTAAGGGCGACAAATTTCATCATAATGACCGGACCTATCGCGATAACAAGGTCATATTCGCCGCTGTCAAGCAGGCGCTTGAGCACGTCGGTGACAAGTCCCCTTTCGCCGTAGCTTCCGTCATCGGTCGTGATATAAAGATTGTTGCTTACCGCTTTCATTTCCTCTTCGAGTATCACGATGTCCTTAGAGCGAAATCCGGCAATAACCGTAACGTCCGCTCCGGCGTTATAAAGCGCTTTCGCCTGCGGAAACGCTATGGCGCAGCCCACGCCGCCGCCTATGATTATTGCCTTTTTCGCGTCGCCGAATTCAGTCGGACAGCCGAGCGGTCCCGCCACGTCAAGTATGCTTTCGCCGATATTGAGCGCGGAAAGCTTTTTGGTGGTCAGTCCGACCGCCTGAATAACTATCGTCACCGTACCCGCCGCCGGATCAAAATCCGAAACGGTGAGCGGTATGCGTTCGCCCTTCTCATCCGCGCGGACTATCACAAACTGTCCGGCGCGCGCCTTCTTCGCTATGAACGGCGCCTCGACCGTAAGCGAAGTAACAGCGCTGTTGAGCACTTTTTTGTCTACGATTCTATACATTATTATACCTCCGATAATGCTGATTTAAGTTGATTTATTTTATCGGTTTTTTCCCACGTGAAATCACTGTCGGTTTTGCCGAAGTGCCCGTAATTGGTGACCTTTTTATATATGGGGCGGCGCAAATCGAGTTTGTCGATGATAGCCGCCGGGCGAAGGTCAAAGACTTTTTTTACGGCGTCGGCAATCTTTTCGTCGCTGTATTTTCCGGTGCCGAACGTGTCCACCATTACCGATACCGGCGCCGCAACGCCTATCGCGTAGGCAAGTTGGATTTCACAGCGATCGGCGATACCTGCCGCCACTATGTTTTTTGCAACATATCTCGCGGCGTAGGCGGCGCTGCGGTCGACCTTGGTCGGATCTTTGCCCGAAAAAGCGCCTCCGCCGTGGCGTGCCATACCGCCGTATGTGTCAACGATTATTTTTCTGCCGGTAAGTCCGGTATCGCCCGCCGGTCCACCCAAAACGAAGCGGCCTGTCGGGTTTATGTAAACCAAAGTTTCGCTGTCAAACAGCTCCGCCGGTATTACGGGTCTTATTACTTTGCCGAGTATATCGCGGCGCAGGGCGTCAAGCGATACGCCGTCGTCGTGCTGGGCGGAAACAACCACGGTATGAACGCGCTTTACAGCGCCGTTTTCGTATTCCACCGTGACCTGGGTTTTCCCGTCCGGCCGCAGATACTCTATTTCGCCCGATTTTCTTACGTCCGTAAGCTTCTTTGAGAGCTTATGGGCGAGGTATACGGGCATAGGCATAAGCTCGGGCGTTTCGTTTGAAGCGTAGCCGAACATCATACCCTGGTCGCCCGCGCCGGTAAGGTTGTAAGCATCCTCTTTTCCGCCCTTGTATTCAAGCGAACTGTCGACGCCCATAGCGATATCGGGCGACTGTTTATCTATATTCACAACCACTTTGCAGGTATTACCGTTAAAGCCGAGCGCATCATCGTTATATCCTATACCGGTGATGGTTTCGCGGGCGATTTTTTCAATATTTACCTGCGCTTCGGTCGTTATTTCGCCCATAATATTTATAATGCCGGTCGTGCAGAAGCATTCGCACGCCACGCGGGCGTTTTCATCCTCGCTCAGTATCGCGTCGAGTATCGCGTCGCTTACGCCGTCGCATACCTTGTCGGGATGACCCTCGGTAACCGATTCCGAGGTAAAAAGCATTTTTGACATCATGGTTTTCTCCCCTTAAAATACCGTGATAAGAATTATACCGTCCCGGATTTCCGCTTGTGACAAAAAATTATACCGCTCCGAAAAGAGCGGCAAACCGCGCTTTCGGATGCTTTGGGTGTAATTTTCGCTTATGACAAAAAATTATACCGCTCCGAAAAGAGCGGCAAACCGCGCTTCCGGATGCTTTGGGTGTAATTTCCGCTTGTAACAAAAATTATACCGCTCCGAAAAGAGCGGCATAAAACCTCATCTTTCGGATAATCCGCAGGATTTGGCACCTTGCTTTTTGAAAAAACAGGTTGCCGGACTTCACAGGGCCTGTACCCTCCGTCACTCTTGATAAGGATCAAGTATTAAGTTTCTACGAGTAAGTATAATACAACAAAAACCGTTGTTTGTCAATCACTTTGACCTGATAATTTCAAAACTGCCGTTGAGGTATAAAAACAGCACCAAAGCCGCCAGAATTATAACCACCGCGGCGCAGACCGTAATGATTGCCGAACGCATAGTAAAGCGATACTTTTTTTCGTCGTTATACGGCAGAAGCTTTGCGCGTTTGAGAGCGGATGAAAGAGGCTTGTATATGATAAGCGCTATCGCGGCGTTCAACGCCGATTTTGCAAGGTTGAACGGTAAAAACAGCGTAGGCAGTAAATCTATTACCATGCTTCGCGGAACGCCCATGAAAAACGGCGTTACAAAAATATTTGCAAGGAGCATCACCGAGGTTACCGATATTACCGAAAGACTCATAGCTGTGACCGCGCCCGCAAGCGTGCGCCTGTATTTGTATACGGCGCCGCAGGTAAGGGCAAATGTGCCGGTGGACAGAAAGTTCATAATAAGTCCGTAAACACCGGTGTCGCTGACCGATACTAATTCGAGCAGCGCCACAACCGCCGCCGAGCAAACGCCGTAAAGCGGTCCTAAAAGAAGTGAGGATATTCCGATTATCGCGTCCTTTGTATCAAATGTCAGAAACTGTACCTTAATGCGGAACGCAAACATACTGACGAACGCCAGCGCGCAGAATATCGCCGCAAGAGCAATTTTTTTGAGATTTACTTTTTCCATCGTTTTTTCTCCCTTTGAAATAAATTTCAACAGAGCTGAAAAAAGAAGACGCCCTCAAAAAATGAGGGCGAAATGCATAATCAGTGCACTCTTCTTCCATCCGGACTGTACCGTCGGCTTTGGAATTTCACCAAATCAACCGCAAAGAGCGGCTCGCAGGCTTTAACTGCCGGTGAGGAATTTCACCTCGCCCCGAAGATTACTACGACATTATATGACCTTAAAACAGCTTTGTCAATAGCAAACAGAGAAAAATCTGAAAAACAATTAACGCGGGCAGTCCGAGCATGAAACTCGCGTGCTTTGTTTTGTGCCTTATTAAACGCATTGTAAGGTACATGCCCGCGCTCCCGCCGAGCGCGGATAATATCCAGAGCGTGCGCTCGCGTATGCGCCGTTTGCGTTTTATCGCCCGGCGTTTATCCGAAACGCATACCGCCGCGGAAACAACGGTGATAAAAGCAAGATAAACAATAAGATATTCTTTCACAAAACCACCGGTATGATTTTAACTCATTCACACCGCTTTTTCAATCTGTTTTTTAAGCTTTGATATTATCCGCTTTTCGAGTCTCGAAATATAAGACTGCGAAATGCCGAGCATATCCGCCACCTGTTTTTGGGTATATTCCTCATATCCGTTCATACCGAAACGCATTTCCATTATCTGACGCTCGCGTACCGGCAGTCGCGCCACCACGCTGCATAAAAGCCGCCGTTCGTCCTCCTGCTCGATGCCGCGGGATATTTCGTCGCCGTCGCTTCCGAGCACATCCGAGAGCAGTAACTCGTTGCCGTCCCAGTCGGTGTTGAGCGGTTCGTCGATAGAAATTTCGCACTTTCGCGCGGCGCACTTGCGCAGGTGCATGAGTATTTCGTTTTCTATGCACCGCGAGGCATAGGTGGCAAGCTTTATGTTTTTATCGGCGCAGAAGGTGTTTACCGCTTTTATAAGCCCTATCGTACCTATGGAGATAAGGTCTTCCGTGGCTGTCGGGCACCCGTCGAATTTCCTCGCGATATAAACGACCAGCCGCAGATTATGTACTATAAGCTTGCTTTTGGAATTTTCATCTCCGATTCTGAGCAGTCGCGCCTCCTCGTCGGCGCTCAGCGGCTCGGGCAGAGTCTCCGGTCCGTTTATGTAATAGCTCGGGTTAATAAACGCAAGCTTTAACAGTATTCTGAATATAAAATCTTTGAGCATAAAGCGCCTCCTAAACGCAGTCAAGCGGATTTACTATTGCCTCGCAGTCGCAAAGCGGAGTCCTTGAAATCGCCAGTATCGGACGGTTAAGTCTGAAGGTTTCATTCTCGGTTATTATAATGCCGCGCTCACAGCGGTATCCGTCAAGAATGCCCGCGCCCGATACCGTGCCGCAGGGTACGGCGCGGTATCTGTCGGCGAAAGCCTCCGGCGTAAGTTCTCCGAAAATTGCCTGAACACGCTTTTTGTCCGCGATTATTACCGCGTTTGCGCCGATAGGGTCGCATAGTGAATTACCGCTGTCTATAATGGCCTTAAAATCGCCTTTGACCCCGCAAAAATCAAGCGTCACGAAGCAGGTTTTCGCCCGCTTTGAACGCGCGGCGATAAAGGAGGAAAAAGCGCTGAAAAAGAGAAATCCGACAACCGAAAAGCAGATAAGATAAAGCGGTGAAATATCGAAATACACCACCGAGTTGCGTATCACCGCACCGCGCGGCTTTAAGACGTAAGAGAGTGCGAGCATTCCGCCCGCAAAGCAGAGGGTCACGGTGAAAAACACGAGCGACGTGACGGCGAGGCGTCTTGGCGATATGTAACCGAAACAGATAAGGCAGATAAGTACGCAAAGCGCCGCGCGAAGCAGCATTTCCGCAAAGAAGTTTTGCTCGGGCAGAAAAATCGCGAGGGATGAAAGCGCCGCCGCAAACGAAGCGGCAAGTAATCTTTTAAGCTTCGGGGCGCGTTTTACCGCCCGTGCGGTTATTTTGAGCAGAAAATAATCGACAATAAAGTTGGTAAGCACCAGAATATCGGCATATACGGTCAAAATTCATCACCCTTTTCGCCCGGACCCGGTATACGCCTATATTATAATACGCCCGCCGCGAAAACAATGTCGCGGCGGGCGTGTAAAAAATGTCGGATTAAGGGTGATTAAAGAGCAAACTGCAAAGTGCAGAAAGCGGCGTAAACGGCAAGCAGGATTATTCCCTGGATGCGGTACAGTTTGCCTTTGATTACGGCGGGCAGGGTAAGCAGCGCCATAACGCCGAACATTACCGGAATATCTATGACCAGCGAAGAGGGAATGCCGAAAAGCGTATTGCCGTCCGGTATGCCAAACGGGCGAAGCGCCGAGGAAAGCCCCGAAACCAGAACGAGATTAAAGATATTTGCGCCGATTATATTTCCGAGCGACAGTGCGCCGTGACCCTTTGTAAGCGCGGTTATCGCCGTTACAAGCTCGGGCAGGGAGGTGCCGAGAGCCACAAAGGTAAGTCCTATAACCGACTCGGGGACGCCGATACTTTCGGCAATTACCGTGCCGTTGTCAACAAGAAGCCTTGCGCCTACGGCGATTAGAGCCGCGCCTATTACCAGCCGCGCTATATCCCAAAAAAGACTGCCTTCAGCCGCGTCCGCTTCGGTGTTTTCCGCACCGGCGGATTTTTTCGCGGCGCGCACCAACAGGTACATATAAGCCAAAAAGCAAAGCAGTAAAACAATACCCGTAAACCTTGAAAAAGAACGGAAAATATAAGCGTTCGCGGCGTAAAACGCGGCAACCGCAAAGAAAATCGCAATAGGCAGTTTAAGCGCCGCCTTATCCGCTCCCGACGGTTTAATCGCAACAGTCAGGGCGGCTATCAGGGCGGTATTGCAGATAATGGAGCCGATAGCGTTTCCGTAAGCTATCTGCCCGTGTCCCTCAACCGCCGAGGTTGCGGAAACCATGACCTCGGGAAGCGTTGTTCCGATGGAGACTACCGTCGCGCCGATAAGCAGTTCCGGAACACGAAAACGCTTTGAAAGACCGACGCCGCCGTCAACAAACCAGTCGCCGCCCTTGATGAGCAGTACCAGACCGGCCGCAAATAAGAGAACAGCACGAAAAAGCATGAGTACCTCCGAAATAAAAAAGCCTGCCGCGCCGTATACCGCGGAAGACCGTTTTCAAGCGTCCGCGCGGCAAAACGCGCCCGGCTCGCACCGCGCAAAAAGCGCATGCGCCATATCAATTGAATACGCAAAAAAGTATAGCAAAACGCGTCGCTTTTGTCAAGCGCATTTTATCGACAAAAAAAGTGCATTTATCTCTTGCATAACGGCGCGAAATAAAGTATAATATCCTATATATTTATATTTATCTTTGGAGGGGCGGTGAAACGGGTGACTGCAAGCGTTATTTCCGGCGGTGGTTTTGACGAACAACAAGTTTACATAAAACGCGTTGCGGAAATACTTAAAAGCCGCAAAGCGGAAGTACCGAAGGCGTGCGTTACAACCTACGGCTGTCAGCAGAACGTCAGTGATTCACAACACCTTAAAGGTCTGCTTCTTGAAATGGGATACGAGCTGTCCGATAAGCCCGAGGGCGCGGATTTCATCCTTTTCAACACCTGCGCCGTGCGCGAACACGCCGAGGACAGGGTCTGGGGCAATGTGGGCGCTATGAAAAAGTATAAAGAAAAAAAGCCGTCGCTTATTCTCGCTGTTTGCGGCTGCATGGTCCAGCAAAAGAAAAACGCCGATACTTTTCTTAAAAGCTACCCTTACGTCGATATCATTTTCGGTACACAGGTCGGTCACCGCCTGCCGGAGTTTATCTATCGCCGTCTTTCGGGCGAGCGGCGGATTTGCGAGCTGACGCTTAAAAACGACGGTATAACCGAGGGCGTACCGTTTTATAACGACGGCGGATTTAAGGGCTTCGTACCGATAATGTACGGCTGTGATAATTTTTGCAGTTACTGCATAGTGCCGTATGTCAGGGGCCGTGAGCGTTCAAGAAAGAGCGCCGCGGTGATAAGCGACGTTAAAAAGCTGGCGGACTCGGGCGTAAAGGAAATTATGCTCCTCGGGCAGAATGTGAATTCCTACGGCAAGGGGCTTGACGAGGATATAAATTTTGCAAAACTGCTTCGCATGGTAAACAGCGTTCCCGGCGATTTCAGGATAAGGTTCATGACCTCAAATCCCAAGGACTGTACCGATGAACTGCTTGACAGTATGCGCGACTGCGAAAAGGCGGAACATCATTTACATCTGCCGTTTCAGTCGGGCAGTGACTCGGTGCTTAAACGAATGAACAGGAAATACACGATGTCAAGCTACCTTGATATTATCGCCGCCGCGCGTGAGCGCATACCCGATATGACCTTTACGAGCGATATTATAGTCGGCTTCCCCGACGAAAGCGAGGAAGATTTTGAAAAGACGCTCGAGCTTGTAAGAAAGGTCGGCTTTTCGGCGCTTTTCACCTTCATATATTCAAAGCGTGAGGGCACGCCCGCCGCGACTATGCCGGACGCCGTGACCAGAGAGCAGAAAGGCGTGCGGTTCGACCGCCTTTTGCGCACGCAGGAGGAAATGGCGAAAAAAGTGCTTCGCGGCATGGTGGGCAGAACCGTGCGGGTGCTTTGCGAGGAATATTCAAACGGCTTTGTTTTCGGCAAGGACGAGCACGGGTTAAATGTAAAATTCAGCGGCAAAGAAGACCTTACAGGCAATTTTGCCGACGTAATAATTAAATCCGCCGGCGATATACTGACCGGCGAAATGATAAAATAATCAAAGGAAGAGGAAAGAAAAATGACTGTAATTGAAGCGGCAAGAATACTCGGTGAGGCAATTCAGAATGACGGGCGCTTTCTGCGTTACGCAAAAGCAAAACTCGCCAACGATAAAAACGATAATTTGCAGGAGCTTATAGGCAGGTTCAACGTGGTAAGAATGAATCTTGACGAGGTGATGACCGCCGAACAGCGCGACGAGGCAAAGGTTCAGGAGCTTAACGAACAGCTCCGGAGCGTTTATACCGAGATAATGTCGGACGGCGGCATGGTGGAATACAACGCCTCGAAAGTCGACCTCGATACTCTGCTTAACGATGTGAACAGCATTATTATGCAGTGTGTTGACGGCGCCGACCCGAAAACGGTGGAGCCGGAGGTTCATTCCTGCACGGGCTCGTGCGAAAGCTGCGGCGGTTGTCACTGATGAAAAACACCGCCCCGGTTTATTTACCGCTTAAACGGTGAAAGGGGAATTACTATGACCGAACTGTCGCCCATGATGCGCCAGTATATGCAGATAAAGGACGCAAATGCCGACTCGATACTCTTTTTCCGGCTCGGCGATTTTTACGAAATGTTTTTCGACGACGCCATAACCGCGTCGCGGGAGCTTGACCTGACGCTCACAGGCAAGGATTGCGGACTTGAAGAGCGCGCCCCGATGTGCGGTGTGCCGTATCACAGCTGCGAGGGGTATATCGCACGGCTTGTAGAGCGCGGTTATAAGGTTGCCGTTTGCGAACAGACCGAGGACCCGGCGAAGGCAAAGGGTCTTGTTAAACGCGACATAGTGCGCATTATAACGCCCGGCACGGTTATAGACGGCGATATGCTTGAAGAAGGCAGCAGTAACTATCTTGCCGCCGTCTTCCGTAAAGAAGAGAGCATAGGCGTTTGCTTTGCCGACGCATCGACCGGCGAATGCCGGCTCACCGAGATTTCCGGAAGCGAGGCGATTATACGCGCGCAAAACGAGATCATGCGGTTTCTGCCGAAAGAGCTTCTCGTTACCTCAAAAATGCAGAATGAAATGTCGGCGTTTCTTTCCGGCAAATACGAAGGCGCGGTAACCGTAAGGGGCGAGGACCGTTTCGGCGATAAATTCTCGCAGGATACCGTATGCGATAACTTCGGCGTGGTAAGCCCCGAAAACCTCGGCGTCAAGACCGGCAGCGCCATGCAGTGCGCACTCGGCGCGGCGATAGATTATATCAAAGAAAACAGCGTAGGCAGTCAGATAACCGTAAAGGATGTAAAAATCTACGGCGACGGCGAATATATGCGGCTCGATGTGACCGCCACAAAAAATCTTGAGCTTATCACGAATATGCGCTCGTCTTCGCGCCGCGGCTCGCTGCTCGGAGTTCTCGATAAAACCAAAACGGCAATGGGCAAAAGAATGCTCAAAGGTATGGTTTTACAGCCGCTTACCTCAATTCCGCGCATAACGGCGCGGCAGAACGCGGTCGAAGAACTGCTTTCGCTTAGGATATTGCGCGAAGAGGTAAGGGAATATATGTCCGGCATTCGTGACGTAGACCGCATTATGACCCGCGTTGTATACGCCACCGCCAGCCCTAAGGACCTGATAAATATTGCAAACACGGCGAGGATGTTTCCGCTTATAAAGGCGGCGCTTTCTTCGGTAAAATCAAAGTTGCTCGTATCCGTGCGTGAAGATATCGATACGCTTGAAGATATCGTGGCGCTCATCGACGCGGCGATAAGCGAGGACGCACCCGTCACTCTGCGCGAGGGCAAGCTCATCAAAAAAGGATACAGTAAGGAAGTAGACGAACTGCGGCTTGATATGGAGGGCGGTTCCTCTCGTATCGCCGAAATAGAGGCGCGTGAGCGCGAGCGCACGGGCATTAAGACGCTTCGCGTACGCTATAACAAGGTTTTCGGGTATTATATAGAAGTTACAAACTCATTCCTCGATAAAGTGCCGGAGGATTATATCAGGCGGCAAACGCTCGTCGGCGGCGAGCGGTTTATAACCGAGGAACTTAAAAATCTCGAAGAGCGTATGCTCACGGCAAAGGACCGCGATTTTTCACTTGAATACGAAATGTTCAGCGGGATACGCGGCGAAGTAGCGAAGGCGGATGTCACGGTTCGCCGTACCGCCGAGGCGATAGCCAAGCTTGACGTTTTATGCTCGCTTGCCGCGGTGGCGGAGGAGAACGGCTATTGCAGACCGCTTATTGACGGCGGCGATACCATAAGGATAGAGGACGGTCGCCACCCGGTAGTTGAAAAATATCTTAAAACCCCGTTTGTGGCAAACGATACCTTTCTCAATAACACCACCGACCGTTCGGCGATAATCACAGGACCTAATATGGCGGGCAAGTCTACTTATATGCGGCAGGTCGCGCTTATTACGGTAATGGCGCAAATCGGCTCGTTCGTTCCCGCGAAAAGCGCGCAGATAGGCGTGGTCGACGCGGTGTATACGCGGGTCGGCGCTTCGGATGATTTATCCTCGGGCCAGTCGACCTTTATGGTGGAAATGACCGAGGTCGCGGATATTCTTAAAAACGCGACTAAAAAGAGTCTTATAATTTTTGATGAAATAGGCAGGGGCACCTCCACCTTTGACGGTATGGCGATAGCCCGCGCGGTACTTGAATACGTAAACGATAAACGTATCCTCGGCGCGAAATCTCTTTTCGCCACCCACTACCACGAGCTTACCGAAATGGAAAACGAGTTCGAGGGCATTAAAAACTATAATATCGCCGTTAAAAAGCGCGGCGACGATATAATCTTTTTGCGCCGCATAGTGCCCGGCGGCGCGGACGACAGCTACGGTATCGAGGTTGCCAAGCTCGGCGGCATACCGGACGCGGTAATAAAACGCGCAAAACAGATACTTAAAAAAACGCTTGAAAACGGCGTTGTCACATATAAGGTCGTAAAAGAAAGCGATTCGCAGATGTCGATAGAAAACGCCTGCGCCGCCGATATACTCGGCGAGCTTAAATCGCTTGACGTAAACACCCTCACGCCGATAGAAGCGATGAGCACGCTTTTCGACCTTGTGAAAAAAGCAAAATCGGTATAACTTAAAATCAAAGGAGGGGTAATATGCCGCGCATAAACGTATTGCCGAAAGAAATATCGGAACTTATCGCCGCGGGCGAAGTTGTCGAGCGGCCGGCTTCCGTGGTCAAGGAAATGATAGAAAACTCGCTCGACGCCGGCGCCGCGCATATAACGGTTGAAATAGAGCGCGGAGGCATTACCTTTATCCGGATAGCCGACGACGGCTGCGGTATTTCGGGCGGCGACGTAAAAACGGCGTTTTTGCGTCACGCTACCAGTAAGATTAAAAGCGAAAAGGATTTAGAGGGCATTAAAACACTCGGCTTTCGCGGTGAGGCGCTGGCTTCCGCCGCGGCGGTCGCCAAAATAGAAATGTTTACCCGCGCCGAAGGTGAAGAGTACGGCACACATTACGTTATCGAGGGCGGCAATGAGGTTTTATCGGAAGAATCCGGCTGCCCGAAGGGCACTACCATTATCGTAAGAGACCTTTTTTATAATACCCCGGCGAGGATGAAGTTCCTTAAAAAGGATTCAACCGAGGGCGCGGCGGTCGCGGCGATAGTAGAACGCGCGGCGATTTCAAATCCGGACGTTTCGTTCAAATTTATCCGCGACGGCAGGCAGGTTTTCGTAAGTCCCGCCGGCGGCGATCTTAAAACCGCGATTTACAGCGTACTCGGACGTGAGTTTTCAAAGGATCTGATAAGCGTTTCGGGCTCGGATCGCTATATAAAGGTCTACGGCTTTTGCTGTGCGCCGTTTGCCTGCAGGGCGTCAAGAGCGGGGCAGTATATTTACCTTAATCACCGTCTTGTTATATCTAAAACAATTATGGCGGCGGCGGAGCAGGCGTATAAAAACAGCGTAATGGTCGGCAAATTTCCGGCGTTCGTTCTGTTTGTCGATATGCCGTACGAAGCGGTGGACGTAAATGTTCACCCCGCCAAGACCGAAGTGCGGTTTGCCGATGAAAAAGCGGTTTTCTCGGCGGTTTACGCCGCGGTGCGAAACGCGATTGAGAGCTCTTCGGCGCGACCCGGGCTTTCGCTTGAAAGCAAGGGCAGGGACGCGTTCTTTGCGGATATGGACACCAACCGTTATAAGCAACTCGCGGCGGATATCGAAAGCGGCGAAAAGAAAAAAAGCGGTTTTAACGCCGGCACTTCCCGCTTAAACGACGATAACATACCTTTCTTTTTGAGAAAAGAATTCGTAAAGAAAATCGAACAAAACGAAAAGCGCTTTGAAGACCGCGGCGGCTTTGTTAAAAAGCCGGGCGCCGACGTACGGGGTACAGTGAGCACGGAAACGGAAGAAAAGGCAAGCGACTCCGGCGTGAAATACGCGGCGGAAAACGCGCCTTCCGGTACCGTTGAAAGCAATTTTGAAAATCCCGTAACCGAAGGCGTGATATTCGTCGGCGAGGCGTTCAGGACGTATATTATCGTACAGAAGGGCGAAAGTCTTTTCGTGCTCGATAAACACGCCTGCCACGAGCGCATTATATTCAACCGCCTCAAAAAGGAAACGGCGATAGAAAGTCAACCGCTGATAACGCCGGTCACCGTGCACCTTTCGGCTCCACAGTACGCGGCGGTGCTCGACAATCCCGAAACGCTGCTTTCGGCGGGTATAGAGCTTGAGGATTTCGGCGACGAAACGGTGATAGTCCGGGCTGTCCCCGCGGCGCTTGTAAGAGACGACGCGGTGGATATTGTGACCGAGGCGGCGGAAACTCTTTCCTCGGGCGGCGGCGAACTAAGCCCGCTTGACGGCATCCTGCATACCGTTGCCTGCAAGGCGGCGACAAAAGCGGGGTATGTATCATCAAAGGAAGAACTGCTGACGCTTGCAAAGCAGGTGCTGTCGGGCAACGACGTTCTTTACTGCCCTCACGGCAGACCCGTGGCGTTTGAACTGAAAAAAAGCGAGCTTGAAAAGCGGTTTGGCAGAATACAATGAAACCTATTGTGATATTTGTGGCGGGGCCCACCGCGTCGGGCAAAACCGACCTTGCGGTAAAACTCGGCAAGCATTTTTCGTCCGAGGTGATATCCGCCGATTCAATGCAGATATATAAGGGTATGCACATTGCTTCCGCGGCGCCCGACGCCGCGGAAATGCAGGGTGTGCCTCACAGTATGATAGAGTTTTTGCCCTACGGCGCGGCGTTTACGGTGGCGGATTATGCCGAGGCGGCGCGCAGAGAAATTGACAGGGTGATTTCAAACGGCGCGGTTCCGGTCGTCGCGGGCGGCACCGGTCTTTATATAACCGCGCTTGCCGACAATATAAAGTTTTTGCCGGTAAAGACCGATTTTGCGCTTCGTGCGCGATTAGAGCGCGAATATGATGAAATCGGCGGCGAAAAAATGCTTTCGCGCCTTTACGGTATCGACGCCTCCGCGGCGGAAAAGTTACAGCCGGGCGACCGCCGCAGGATAGTGCGCGCCTTTGAGATATACGAGACCTCGGGTGTTACAAAAAGCATGCAGAATGCCGCCTCAAAGGCACAACCGCCGTATTTCACTCCCGTAATGATAGGGCTTACTTTCAGGGACAGGCAGAAGCTTTACGAAAGAATCAACCGCCGCGTTGATATTATGATGGAAAAGGGCCTGCTCGAAGAGGCGCGGGCGGCGTACGCCGCGAAGATTAAGACGGGCGCCGCGCAGGCGATAGGACACAAGGAGTTTTTCGGTTATTTTGAAGGAAAGCAGACGCTTGAAGAGACGGTTGAAACGCTCAAACGCTCGACTCGCCGCTATGCCAAGCGGCAGCTTACCTGGTTTAATAACGACAGCCGCGTAAACCGTATATACGTTGACGAAAGCGAAGACGTTTTTGCCGACGCGCTTAAAATTATTGAAGAGGAGGAAAAGAAAAATGCGTGAGCATCTGGGACTGAAAATTTTTGTTGTGCTTGTGTTCCTTGTTTTTGTCGCGCATCAGGTATATTCCTCCTTTTACAAGCCGATTTCCACCGAAACGGCGGAATATTTTGAGGTGGTCTCGGGCGTCAGCAGTGAAGCAATGATAATTCGCACAGAAAAACTCATAGAGAACAAATCGTCCGGCGCGCTTCACTATATCACGACCGACGGCACACGCGCCGCCAAGGGCGGAACGATAGCCGAAATATACGGCGACGCCTCGACTTCCGGCAAGATAAGCCGGCTTCATACGGTGGAAAGCGAGCTCGAAAGCATAAAGCAAATAGAGGAATACAATAACGTTCAGGCGGCGGATATGGAAATAATCAATTCCAAGGTAAACGACTCGCTCAATTCGCTCATAAGGTCCGGCTCGGCGGGCGATTTTTCGGATATTCCGCAACTTTCGGAACAACTCATTATGAGCATAAGCCGCAGGCAGGTGGTGACGGGCGAGCTTACCGATTTTTCTGCGCAGAAGGCGGCGCTTGAAGCGGAGCTCGCACAGCTTAAAGCTTCGATACCGGCGGCGACCGGAAAAGTGATTGCCGATGTTTCGGGATATTTCGTATCCTCCGCGGACGGTTACGAACAACAGCTATTAACCGATGACCTTACTGTTTATACGCCCGAATATCTGGAAAGCATAAGACCGCAGGAGGTTTCCGCGGACACGATAGGCAAAATCGTTTCGGATTACGAGTGGTATATAGCCGCTCAAATGGGAATAAACGACAGTCTGCAATACAAGGTCGGCGACGCGGTCACAATAAAAGCGAATATCAAATCGGCGCCTGAACTCGGCGTTACCGTAAACTGCATAAACATGTCGAAAAGCGCGGACAGCGCGGTTGTCGTTTTTGCCTGCCAGCAGATGAACGGCGACCTCGCCACCGTGCGGACGGTAGGCGTTACCGTCGTGAACAAGGTGTATAAGGGACTGCGCGTTCCGCGAAAGGCACTGCGTATGGTCGACGGTGTTTCGGGCGTTTATACCGTCTCGGGAATGCGGCTTAAATTCGTACCGGTGACCGTGGTTTACAATTCGGAGGATTTCATTATTTGCGAACAAATTTTCAAAAACGGTAATTATCTCCGCCTTTACGACGAAGTTGTTACAAAGGGAAAGGGACTTAAGGATGGAAAAGTCGTCAGTTGAGATTTTTGATGAAAATTACAGCCGCGTGCTTGAAAAAATAGCTTCCGCGGCGGCGAGGGCGGGCAGAAAAAGCGAAGACGTCACGCTGCTTGCCGCAACCAAGACCGTGCCGGTCGAAGTTATAAATCACGCCATAAGAAGCGGAATAAAGTATATCGGCGAAAACCGCGTGCAGGAGTTTTTGTCGAAAGAGCAGGAACTTCTTCCGGTCCACAGGCACTTTATCGGTCATTTGCAGACCAATAAGGTAAAGGATATCGTCGGCAGGGTGGAACTGATACATTCGGTTGATTCGTATCATCTTGCGAAGGAAATATCAAAGCAGGCGGTAAAGCGCGGCACGGTGTGCGATATTCTGGTTGAGATAAACGTTGGGCAGGAAGAGAGCAAATTCGGCTTTTCTCCCGAAAACGCGGCGGAAAGCATAGCCGAGGCGGCGTCGCTCGAAGGCATTTGTCTGCGCGGACTTATGGCCATACCGCCGGTTTGCGACGATTTTTCAAAAAATATCAAATTTTTCGAGCAACTTTACAAACTGTTTATTGACATTAAGGCGCAAAAAATAGATAATAGTAATATAAATATTTTATCTATGGGTATGTCGGACGACTTTGAATGCGCCGTCGAGTGCGGCGCCACCATGGTGCGGCTCGGCACAGCTCTCTTCGGCAGACGCAATTATAATATCTGATTTGTTAAAAAACTTTAAGGAGTGTTTATAAATGGGACTTTGGGACAGCATTAAAAACATCATGACGATTCCGGATGACGATGAGACGGAAAACGAAATCGTCGAGGAAGAATCCGCAAAACCGGTCAGAGAGGAAGCGGCGCCCAAGCGCGAACCCCGCATAATCAAATCGAAGGCGGCTGCCGCGCAGAACACACAGCAGCAGGTACAGGTAGTGCTCGTCAAACCCGACAGGTTCGACGATATGCCTTCGGTTGCCGATCACCTTAACGCGGGCAAGACGGTTGTTCTCAATCTTGAGGACGCGTCAAGCGAGGTCGCGCGCAGAATGGTTGACTTTTTAAGCGGAGCCACCTACGCAAACGGCGGCAACATGAAAAAGGTCGCAAAGAACACCTTTTTGATAGCGGCTCACGGCGTAGGCGTCGCGGGCGAGCTTTCGCTTGAGGATTTTGACGAGAACAAAATATACTTTTAAGTAAAATCCGTTTTACCCGTTCGGTGCGGTTCGCGGCGAGGTCGGCGTTTTTGCCGGTCTATGCCTTGCGCCTTATACCCGGATTCGCATAACAGGCGAAAAGCACAATAAAATCTTTTGTGGGAGGAATACTTATGTTAAGCGCCAATGACGTTAAAAACGTCACTTTCTCAAAACAGGTCAACGGCTACCGCCGTGAAGAGGTAGACGTGTTTCTCGACAAGGTTGAGTCGGATTACGATAACTATGAGCGCACGGTGCGTGAGTTGAGTGCGAAGGTTCACGAGCTTGAAACGAGAATCGATGAAAGCAGAAATTCAGAGGACAGCATACAGAGCGTTTTGCTCAGCGCCCAGAAGCTCGCGGACAGTATAGTCGAAGAGGCAAAGGTTAAGAGCGCGGGCATAATTGAAGAAGCAAAGGCAAATCTCGAAGCCATAAAGGCGCACGGTCAGGAGCTTTCCGATTCTATCGAGAAGAAAACCGAAGAGCGCAAAGCCGCGGCAAGCGCGGAGCTTGATAAAATAATCGAAGACGCAAAGGCGAACAAAGATAAGGTTTCAGACGCGACCGCCAAAGCCGTTGCGAAGCAGGCTCAGCTTTATAACCGCTTAAAACTCGAAACGGCGGCGTTCAAGGCGGAGATAATGGATAAATACAAAAGACATCTCGAGCTCATTTCAAAAATACCCGATACCATACCTGCCGACCCTGATGAGATTGCGGCGGCGGTAGACCTCAATGTTGAAGATCTTTCTGATAAGCAGGGATTCATAAGCCGTATAGAAAGCAAAATTTCCGCTCAAAAAGAAGCTCAGGATATTATCGGCGAGATAATAAAATCGGAAACCGAAACGCCCGCGCCGGCGGCGGAAAAAGAGGAAGCCGTATCGGAGCCCGAGGCGGTTAAAGCGCCGGAGCCGAAGAAGGAGCATAAGCAGGGCGGCTTTGTGGTAAACACTTTTGATCAGGATACTGACGAGTAACGGAGAGATATAAGTGGCAACATATATTATCGCGGCGGTTACGGGACTTTTGCTTTTAGGCGCCGATCAGTATACTAAATACTTTGTAGCGTCACACTATACGCTCGGACAGTCGCATGATTTCATACCCGGGTTAATTGAACTGACTTACGTCAGGAATACCGGTGCGGCGTGGGGAATGCTCCGCGACCGCACGTGGCTTCTTATCGGCATAACGGCTGTCGTTATGCTGATTTGTCTTGCTTTGGTGCTTAAATACGGTACCAGAAACAAACTGCTTTTCTGGGCGATGACGCTGGTGCTTTCGGGCGGACTCGGCAACATGGCGGACAGGATATTCCGCGGCGGCTCGGTCGTGGATTTTCTGCAGTTTGATTTCTGGCACAGCTTCCCGGTATTCAACGTGGCGGACTGCGCAATATGCATAGGCGCGACGCTGCTGGTGCTCTATTTCATTTTGGATTTATTCCGCGAGGCGAGAAACAGAAGCCGCAAAAAGAACGCGCCTGCCGAAAACAATGAAGCTTGAATTTGTTTTTGAAAACCGAAGCGGCGAGCGGCTTGACGTTTTTGCGGCGGCAAGCGGCGGTATAAGCCGTTCGCGGGCGGCGGCTCTTATAAGTGCCGGAAATATCACGGTAAACGGCAAAGCGGTGGGCAAAAGCGTTAAGCTTCACGCGGGCGACCGCGTGGAGATGACCGTAACAAAGCCCGAGCCGTATCGGGCGCTTGCGCAGGATATCCCGCTTGATATTCTTTATGAGGACGGCGACCTTCTGGTAGTCAACAAGCCGAAGGGCATGGTCGTTCACCCCGCCGCCGGCAATTATGAAAATACGCTGGTTAACGCCGTGCTTTTTCATTGCGGCGACAGTCTTTCGGGTATAGGCGGCGTTATGCGCCCGGGTATACTGCACAGAATAGATAAAAACACGAGCGGACTTTTGCTTGTCGCTAAAAACGATAACGCGCATAACCGCCTTGCGCTTCAAATTAAGGAGCATACCCTTACCCGCGAGTACGAAGCGGTGGTTTACGGCAATATAAAGGAAGAAAACGGCACGGTCGACGCGCCGATAGGCAGACACACGATAAAGCGCAAGCAAATGGCGGTGACCGAAAAAAACTCCAAAAACGCGGTCACGCACTATACGGTGCTCGAACGCTTCGGCAATTTTACGCACATCAGGTGCCGCCTCGAAACCGGCAGAACGCATCAGATAAGGGTGCATATGTCGTATATCGGGCATCCTCTCGCGGGCGACGATGTTTACGGACCGAAAAAGGTGATAAAAGAGCTTTGCGGTCAGTGCCTTCATGCAAAAAAAATAGGTTTTATCCATCCGACTACGGGAGAGTATCTTGAGTTTGAAAGCGAACTGCCCGGCTATTTTATGAATTTTTTGGAGGTGTGCCGCAGGAATGGGAAAGTTTGACGGTTGCCTTCTTGCCTGCGATATAGACGGCACACTGCTTTTTGATAAAACGCTGCCCGAAAGAAACATAAATAAAATCGGATATTTTATAGACGAGGGCGGTGCGTTTTCGCTTTCTACCGGCAGAACCTCGCTGGCGCTTATAGACGTCACCTCAAAAATCGGGCGCATATCACCTTCCGTGTTGTCAAACGGGTGCGTTATATACGATTTCAAAACAGGGAGCGCGATAAGCGAAAAAACGCTCTCAAAAAAGGCGCTTCAAATGGTGGAACGGGTAGTAAACACGGTTGATATCGGCATAGAAATGCATACGGCGAACGACCTGTATGTGCCGAAACGCAGTGCGGCGACCGATTTGCACGAGGTGTACGAGAGTATGACCGGTAAGTTTACGGACGCGGTGACCGCGGCAAAGGAAAACGTAAACAAAGTTATTTATTTTATTGAAAACGACAGTCAGGAGAGTAAACTGCTCGAAATCGCGAAGGACTATGAGGGCGAATGCGCCTTTTACCGGACAGGCACCACCATAGGCGGCGTGATGCAGCGCTATCTTGAGCAGATACCGAACGGCGTTTCAAAGGCGTCGGCGCTCTCTGAGCTCTGCGGGCTGTTACATATAAAAAGCGGCGGATTTTTTGCTATCGGCGATTATTATAACGACGTTGAGATGCTTAAAGCGGCGGACATAAGCGCCGCCTTGAGCAATTCGCCCGACGATGTTAAAAAGGCGGCTACGGTGGTTGTGGGCCATGCGGCTGAAGGCGCCGTTGCCGATTTTATAGAATACCTTGAAAGGAACGTATGAAAATGGACAATCAAACCAAGCTCTGCCTCCAAAAAACCGCGTGTAAGGTAAGAATCGGAATAATCGAAGGCGTTCACGCCGCAAAATCCGGTCACCCGGGCGGTTCGCTCTCGGTGGCGGATATTCTTACCTACCTTTATTTCAAAGAAATGAATATCGACCCTGAAAACCCGAAGGATCCCGCGCGCGACAGATTCGTGCTCTCAAAGGGACATGCGGCGCCGGCGCTCTACGCCACGCTGGCTCAGCGCGGATTTTTCAGCCCAGATGAGCTTTTGGGTCTTCGCCATATCGGTTCGATTTTGCAGGGTCATCCCGATATGAAGCATATACCCGGCGTGGATATGTCTACCGGCTCGCTCGGTCAGGGTATATCCGCCGCGGTCGGCATGGCGCTTTCGGCAAAGCATTTCGGCGATAATTTCAGGGTTTACGCCGTTCTCGGCGACGGCGAGCTTGAAGAAGGTCAGGTTTGGGAGGCGGCAATGTTCGCCGCGAATAAGAAGCTTTCAAACCTTACGGCGTTTGTTGATTTTAACGGACTTCAAATAGACGGCACTATAGAAGAGGTAAACTCCGCCCGACCGATAGATAAAAAGTTTGAAGCGTTCGGCTGGGAAACGATTGTGATAGACGGTCACGATTTTGAGCAGATAGAGTCTGCGCTTGAAAAGGCGAAAAAATCGGATAAACCCGTCGCGATAATCGCAAACACCGTAAAGGGCAAGGGCGTATCGTTTATGGAAAACGCGGTCGGCTGGCATGGCAAAGCGCCGGGCGACGAGCAGTATGAGCAGGCGATGGCGGAGTTAAACGCACAACTTGCACGTTTTTAAGGGGGAAGAGAAAATGGCTGATATCAAAACTGTTGCGACCCGGGCGGGATACGGTGAAGCGCTGGTCGAGCTCGGAAGTATTAGAGACGATTTTCTGGTTATGGACGCGGACCTTGCCGCCGCTACGCAGACGGGCAAGTTCAAGGCGGCTTTTCCCGACAGATTTTATAACTGCGGCATAGCCGAACAGAATATGATGAGTATCGCCGCGGGCATCGCCGCGACGGGCAGACGCGTCATCGTAAGCTCGTTTGCGATGTTTGCTTCGGGCAGAGCGTTTGAGCAGATAAGGAATTCGATTTGTTATCCTAATCTGCCTGTAATAATCGGCGCCACGCACGGCGGTATTTCGGTCGGAGAGGACGGCGCCACACACCAGTGCAACGAGGATATCGCGCTTATGCGCACACTCCCCAATATGACTGTTATCAACCCCGCCGACGCGGTAGAGGCGAAAAAAGCGGTCTTCGCCGCGTTAGATCACGACGGGCCGGTTTATATGCGCTTCGGCAGATACGCCGTACCGGTGATATTTGACGACAGCTACGAATTCAGAATAGGCAAGGCGAATATGCTTCGCGACGGCAGGGACATAACTCTTATAGCTAACGGACTTATGGTTGACGAGGCGCTCAAAGCTCACGATATATTGAAGGCGGAGGGTATAAACGCACGGGTGATCAATATGGCTACCGTAAAGCCGCTTGATGACGCCGCCGTGCTTGCCGCCGCAAGGGATACCGGCGCCATAGTCACCGCCGAGGAACACTCGGTAATAGGCGGACTCGGCAGCGCAGTTTCGGAACTTGTCTGCGAAAACTGCCCCGTGCCGGTAGTAAAGGTCGGCGTGTATGACAGATTCGGTTATTCCGGACCCGCCGCGGGGCTGCTTGACGAGTTCGGTCTTCGCGCGCAAAACATCGCCGAAAAGGCGAAGGCGGCAATAGCCCTTAAAAAGTAATTCGGCGCGGCGGTAACGCCGCGGGATATAAAAGGAGTTTTTACAATGAAAAAAGAAGTAATGGTTGAAGTATCCGCCCGTCACGTTCACGTTACGGAAAAAACGCTTGAAACGCTCTTCGGCGCGGGACATAAGCTTACGAACAAAAAGGACCTTTCTCAGCCGGGTCAGTTTGCCTGTGAGGAAAAGGTGACCGTTGTCGGCGAAAAGGGCTCGCTTAAAGCGTCTATTTTAGGACCCTGCCGCAAAGCGGACCAGGTCGAGCTTTCACTTACCGACGCGCGCACCGTGGGCGCGGTCGCTCCCATTCGTGAATCGGGTGACGTCGCGGGCACGGGCGTTTGCAAGCTCGTAGGCCCCTGCGGTGAAGTAGAGCTTAAAGAGGGTGTTATCGCCGCTAAACGTCATATACACGCTACCCCCGCGGATGCGGAAAAATACGGTCTTTACGATAAGCAGATAGTCAGCGTTAAAATACCCACAGAGGGCAGAGCGCTCATTTTTGACGATGTGGTGGTAAGAGTCAGCGAAAACTACGCGCTCGCAATGCACATTGACACCGATGAGGCGAACGCCGCCGCCATAAAGGGTACTGTAACGGGTGAAATACTTGCCTGACGGTTTAGGGCTTTATATTCACATACCTTTTTGCAGAAAAAAATGTAAATACTGCGATTTCTATTCGGCGTGCTTTTGCGATAGCGTTTATAAGGAGTATTTCGCCGCGCTTGTTCGCGAGATAAAATCGTGGGGCGGTAAGATAACCCGACCCGTAGATACCGTATATATCGGCGGCGGTACGCCGTCGGTGACCGGCGGGGATATAGTGCCGCTGATTCGCGCGGTGCGAGAGAGCTTTTTGCTTTCGCCCGGCGCCGAAATAACCGTCGAGTGTAATCCGACGTCTGATCCGTCGTTTTTTGAAGCGGCAAAAAAAGCCGGAGTAAACCGGCTTTCAATAGGCGTTCAGGCGGGCGACGACGGGCGGCTTAAAGCGCTCGGCAGAACGCATACGGTATCCGACGCCGTCTTCGCGGTAAACGCGGCACGGAAAGAGGGCTTTGATAATATATCTCTTGATATAATGTTGGCACTGCCCGAAAGCACGGTGGATACGGCGCTTTTTGACGCGGAGTTTATATGCTCGCTTTCTCCCGAGCACATTTCGGCGTATATTCTTAAAATTGAGCCGAATACCGCGTTTTTCGCGGAAAGGGAAAGACTCGCTCTGCCGGACGACGAACAGACGGCGCGGCAGTATCTCGCGGTTTGCGGATTTCTTCGCGACCGCGGCTATTCACATTATGAGATTTCAAATTTTGCCCGCGAAAACAGAGAAAGCCGCCACAACTTAAAATACTGGCGCTGTGAAGAGTACTTAGGGTTAGGTCCGTCGGCTCATTCGTTTATTTCCGGCAGGCGGTTTTATTATCCGCGTGATATAAAGGCGTTTATTGCCGGCTGTGAACCGGTTTTTGACGGTACGGGCGGCGAAAAAGAGGAACAGATCATGCTCGGTCTGCGTTTAAATTCCGGCGTGCCGCTTGACAGCTTCGGCGCAGACGCGGTAAAAAGAGCGCGGGAGTTTAGAAAAGCGGGACTTGTAAATATTTCAAACGGCAGAGTTTCGCTTACCGAGGAAGGCATGCTTGTGTCCAACAGCGTAATAACGGAGTTACTTTTATGAAAACCTATAAGATACATCTTATCCGTCACGGTCTTACCGAGGCGAATATAAGGGGTCAGTATGTGGGTAACCGCACCGACCTGCCGCTTTGCGGCGAGGGAATAGACGAGCTTCGCGCTTTGCGCGACAGTATCGATTATCCCGATATCGAGCGGCTTTACACCTCGCCCATGCAAAGATGCCGTCAGACCGCCGGGATAATTTATCCCGATACCGAATATACCGTGGTTGATGAGTTGACGGAATACGATTTCGGCGATTTTGAGGGCAAAACGGCGCGTGAGCTTGAAAAGGATGAAAACTTTGCGCTCTGGGCGGCGGGTAAGATAGCGGCGCCGGGCGGCGAAAGCACGGAAAACTTCATAAAGCGGCTTGCCATGGGCTTTCGCGCGGTCGTAGAGGATATGATGAAAAACGGCGCTGCCAACGCCGCGGTCATTATGCACGGCGGCGCGGTCATGATGCTGCTTGCCAACTGTGCCGTGCCGAGGCGCGGAGCCGTAGAGTGGCAGTGTGAAAACGGCAGGGGTTATTCCGTAAGCGTTACCCCCTCGCTCTACCATTCAAGCGGAATTATTGAGGTTTATGATATTATATAAGGTGAGAGTATGGTAAACATCGGCAACGATTGGGATGAGATATTGAAGGACGAGTTCAGCAAACCTTACTATCTTTCCCTGCGCGCTTTTCTGAAAAAGGAATACTCAACGCGCCGCATATTCCCCGATATGTACGATATTTTCAACGCTCTTAAATACACCTCTTTCGGGGATACGAAGGTAGTGATAATCGGGCAGGACCCGTATCATGAGGTCGGTCAGGCGCACGGGCTGTGCTTTTCGGTAAAGCCGGGCGTTATGCCGCCGCCTTCTCTTAAAAATATTTTTGCGGAGTTAAAAAGCGACCTCGGAATAACCGTTCCCGAAAACTACGGCTATCTTACACAGTGGGCAAAGCAGGGCGTTCTTATGCTCAACAGTGTGCTCACCGTGCGCGAGGGGCAGGCATTCAGCCACAAAGGCATGGGTTGGGAGATTTTTACCGACCGCGTGATAAGCGAACTCAACCGCAAGCAAACGCCGGTGGTGTTTCTGCTCTGGGGCGCCGCGGCGAGAAAAAAAGGCGAACTTATAGTAAACAAACTGCACAGTAAGCTTATAACGGTGCATCCGAGCCCGCTTTCGGCATACGGCGGATTTTTCGGCTGCAAACACTTTTCAAAAGCAAACGAAATCCTGATTGCCGGCGGGCAAAAGCCCGTTGACTGGTCGATAAGTAAGGAGTGAAAGTAATGAAATCAACCGGAATCGTAAGAGCGGTCGATAAAATGGGCAGGGTAGTAATACCTAAGGAGATACGCGCGCAGCTGGGCGTGCAAAACGATGTTGACAGTTTTGAAATATATATGGAAGGCGACAGCGTGATTCTGCGCAAGTATCAGCCGACCTGCATTTTTTGCGATAATATTGCCGACAGCGTAGAGCTTTCGGGTCATACGGTCTGCAAAAACTGCATTGAAAAACTAAACGAATTAAAAGCCAAATCGGAAGAAGAGGAATTATAAAACGCGGCGGGATTATCCCGCCGCTGTCTGTTGTTTTGCGTATAACACCCGAACTCTGTCTTCACGTCTTCGCCATTTTCATAACGAGTGAGGTGGGAAGAATTTTCGATACGACCCGGTAAAACTTATAAAAAAGCTTGTTTGTATATACCGCTTTGCCCCTCTTTGAGGCGCGAAGCGATTTTTTCGCCATTTCGGCGACGTTTACCCGGGGCAGCGTATCAAAGGTCCGGCTTTTTCCTTTTTCGATGTTTGCAACCGGCAAAAATTCTGTGTTCATCGGTCCGGGGCAGCAGGCGAGCACGTTGATTTTTCTGCCTTTAAGCTCTGCGCGAAGCGCACGGGAAAGACTCATAACGTACGCTTTGGTGGAGCTGTAAGTCGCCATGCGCGTATTCGGCGCGAAGGAGGCGATAGAACAGGTGTTTATAATTTCGGCGCCGTCTTTCATATAGGGAAGACAAACGCTTGTTACCGTATTGAGCGCCTCGCAGTTAAGACGTACCATAAGCGCGTTATCGCTTGTGCTTATGTCTTCAAAATTGCCGAGCTTGCCGAAGCCCGCGTTATTTATAAGAAGCGCAACATCAAAGCTTTCGCTTTTAAGCGCGTCATCGAGCTTTTCGGCAAAGCCGTCTTCCGTAAGGTCGAGCGGCAGGGGGTATATCACCTCGCCGTAACGTTCCTTAAGCTTTGAAAGACGGTCCGCTCTGCGGGCTATGACCACGATTTTTTCGATATCTTTTCTTTCTTTTACTATCGCGTTTACAAACTCCGTGCCGAGTCCCGACGAAGCGCCGGTCACTATTGCGGTTTTCATATTTTTCACCTATTCCTTACTGAATTCCTGCAACTTCAGCCCGCTGTTCTTTTCAAGCGCCCAGTTAATGTTCCACTCGCTTGAAAAAATCAGCAGGTCGTTGCCCTTAAAGTCCTGCACCCACTTGGTATCGGAGGTAAGATTAAGCGCCTTTACGTCAACGCCCGGCGTCTTTATCCAGCGGATGAACTGGTAGGGCATATTGTTTCTTATGACCTCCACGCCGTACTCGTTTTTGAGGCGGTATTCGAGTACCTCGAATTGAAGTACGCCCACAACGCCGACAATTACTCTCTCCATACCGGTGTTCGGCTCGTGGAATATCTGTATCGCGCCCTCCTGCGCTATCTGCTGGACGCCCTTTACAAACTGCTTTCTTTTAAGACTGTCCTTGTGCTCGATTACCGCGAAGTGTTCGGGCGCAAAGGTCGGTATGCCCTCGAACTGTACTTTTTTTGCCTTGTCGCAGACAGTGTCGCCTATCGAGAAAATGCCGGGGTCGAATACGCCTATGATATCGCCGGCGTACGCCTCGTTTATTATCTGACGGCTGTCCGCCATAAGCTGCTGCGGTTGGGAAAGACGAAGCGACTTGCCCGACTGCACATGGAAATACTCCTTATCGCGCTCAAACTTACCCGAGCAGATACGCATAAAGGTCATGCGGTCGCGGTGCGCCTTGTTCATATTTGCCTGAATTTTGAATACGAAAGCCGAAAAATGCTCGTCTTCCGGCGTTATCTCGCCCGAGCTTGTAGTGCGCACGAGCGGCTCGGTCGTCATTTTCAAAAAGTTTTCAAGGAACGGTTGAACGCCGAAATTGGTAAGCGCCGAGCCGAAGAAAACCGGCGTAAGCTTACCTTTGCGTACCTCCTCCAGGTCAAACTCAAAACTCGCTCCGTCGAGCAGCTCTATCTGGTCGACAAGCTCTTTTCGTGAGTATTCGCCGATTATTTCGTCCAGCTTTGCCGTATCGGTTATATCGCATTTTACGGAGTCGAGCTTCATTTGTCCCTTATGCATATCGCCGAAAGCCAGTATCTGCCGCTTTTCACGGTCGAAAACGCCCTTGAAATCGATACCGCTTCCTATCGGCCAGTTTACCGGGTAGGTGCCTATTCCGAATTCTTTTTCGAGCTGGTC
Organism: Clostridiaceae bacterium; assembly: GCA_016287385.1. Lineage (GTDB taxonomy): Bacteria > Bacillota > Clostridia > Oscillospirales > Acutalibacteraceae > UBA737. Next base: position 108,382 of record JAEEWM010000002.1, read on the forward strand.
AAGCAGTTCAAACGGGTCGCGCGCGTCGCGGTCGAGCTTATTTATAAATGTAAATATAGGGATGTGGCGCATGGCGGTGACTTTGAAAAGCTTGCGGGTCTGCGGTTCTATACCCTTTGCCGCGTCGATTACCATTACCACGCTATCCGCCGCCATAAGCGTGCGGTAGGTATCCTCCGAAAAGTCCTGGTGCCCGGGGGTATCAAGTATGTTTATACAAAAGCCGTCATATTCAAACTGCATGACCGAAGAGGTTATCGAAATACCCCTTTGCTTTTCAAGCTCCATCCAGTCCGAAACGGCGTGCCTCGCCGACTGTTTTCCTTTTACCGAGCCGGCGGTCTGTATCGCGCCGCCGTAGAGAAGCAGTTTTTCCGTAAGCGTGGTTTTGCCCGCGTCGGGGTGCGAAATAATGGCAAAGGTGCGCCTGCGGCGTATCTCTTCGCAAAGTGTCAAAAAAATCCCTCCCGTATTCGTTAAAACAAATAAATTTTAGCACAAATATGTATCTTTATCAACAATAAAAAAAATTTTTTAAAAAAAGGGTTTACTTTTCCGTTTGTATGCGTTATAATACCTATAACCAAAATTATCTGTGGAGGTATTCATAATGAAAAAAGTTTTAACAGTTGTACTTTGCATCTGCATAGCTCTTACTCTTTCAATTTCGGCTATGGCTGAGGCAAGTCCCGAGAACAAGGTTATCATAAGAAAAGGTACCGGTACAAAGCAGGACGGTTCTGCCGTTGCGGCTGATACATGGTCGGAAATTGCTGAAGATAACACAATCACCGTTGTTGCCGATCCCAAGTACGGTACTTTTAATAGTTGGAGCATTTACGTTGTCAGCGAGGTAACTGGTACTGCCGCCGGCACCTCTAAGGGCTTCGGTACCGCAAACCTTGTTGAGCTCGCCACCAAAGAGAGCGCGACCGCCGCTAAGGAAGGCGTTGATTACACCATAGTAAGCGGTACTCTTACAACAACTACTTTAACAGTAAGGCCGATATCCAAGATCGCTATCTGCGGCAACTATTCCAACACGATTACCGATCCGCTCAGCTCAAGCTCAACCCCCGGCTCTGCTACCGCACCGGTAACAGGCGAGACCAACAATCTCAACAAGATCATGGTCGTTTCCGTCGTTATGCTTGCCGCTGCCGCGGTTGTATTCGGCGTAAAGCGTCAGCTTTCAAAATAATTGAAATCTGAAATCAACAGACCTATGTTTCACATAGGTCTGTTTTTTTGCGCTTTATTTGAACATTGTCTGTACGCCGTCAACAATTTGCCCCATCGCCTTGATGAGTTTGGCTGACCCTTTGGATATGTTGTGTTTATCCTTGACCAGAACCTTCCCCACAACAACCGCCGCGGCGCCTGCCACCATACCGGTACCCATACCTTTCAAAAAACTTGTTGAACTGCTTTGCATAAAAACACCTCCCTTTTGGTTTAGTTTTACCTTAAAGGGAGGCGTTTATTTACGGCCTTTTATTTTTTATATTCGCAAAACGGCGGATGCAGCTTATCCTTGTCCGATAACTTGATTTCAAGTCCATCTGTTACCGGCCATTTTATGCCGATATCCTTATCGTTCCACATAAGTCCGCCTTCGTCATTCGGGTGATAGTAATCGTCAACCTTGTAAACGAACTCGGCCTCGTCTGAAAGAACAAGAAAACCGTGCGCAAAATTCTTTGGTATAAAGAACTGGCGTTTATTTTCCGCGGAGAGTATCACGCCCTCCCACTTTCCGAACGTGGGCGAGCCCTCGCGCAAATCAACGGCGACGTCAAACACTTCGCCTTTTATGCAGCGTACGAGCTTTGACTGGCTGTACTTCTTTTGAAAATGCAGACCCCGAAGCACGCCTTTTGAAGACATCGAGTGATTATCCTGCACAAATTCAACGTCTATTCCGCCCGCGGCAAACTCCTCCTTCTGATAGGTTTCCATAAAGAAGCCGCGTGAATCGCCGTAAACCGTGGGCTCAACGATTATTACGCCGTTAATGGAAGTTTTAAGAAATTTGAAATTTCCCACAGTTATATCTCCTTTTTACCCGAATACATATCGCGGTAATAGTTGCGGTATTCGCCGTTTACTATATTCTCGGTCCACCCGCGGTTTTTAAGATACCATTTAAGCGTCTTTTTAATACCGTCTTCAAAGCAGGTTTCGGGATACCACCCGAGTTCGTTTTTGATTTTGGTCGGGTCGATACCGTAACGGCGGTCGTGACCCTTGCGGTCGGTCACGTGCTTTATCATATGCTCGCCGACGGTGCCGTCGACGTTTTCTTTTATATATTCTATTATTGACTTTACAATAAAAATATTCGGTTTTTCGTTATGACCGCCGACGTTGTATACCTCGCCTGTTCTGCCGCGGGATATTACCGCGTCTATTGCCTTGCAGTGGTCTTCAACATAAAGCCAGTCGCGCACCTGCATACCGTCGCCGTAAACGGGCAGCTCCTTATGCGAAAGGGTATTGTTCATAATAAGCGGTATAAGCTTTTCGGGGAACTGGAACGGTCCGTAGTTGTTTGAGCAGCGCGTTATGTTTACCGGAAATTTATAGGTATCTCCGAACGCCTTTACAAATAGGTCCGCCGCCGCTTTTGAGGAAGAATAGGGGGAGTGCGGGTCAAGCGGAGTGTTTTCGGTAAAGTATCCTGTTTCGCCGAGACTGCCGTAAACCTCGTCGGTTGAAACCTGTAAATACTTAACGCCGTTTTTGTATTCATCGTCGCCGACCGTCCACGCTTCTTTTGCGCATTGAAGCATATTGACGGTGCCAAGGACGTTCGTCTTTACAAATATTTCCGGGTCTGATATACTGCGGTCAACGTGGCTTTCAGCCGCGAAGTTTACCACGTAATCTATATCGTTTTCGCAAAAAAGCTTTGATATCGCGGCTTTATCGCAAATATCCGCCTGAACGAAAGAATAATTGGGATTATTTTCAACACTTTTAAGGTTTTCGAGATTGCCGGCGTACGTGAGCTTATCGACGTTGATTATACGCACGTCGTTATATTTGCCGAGCATATAAATCACAAAATTTGAACCGATAAATCCGGCGCCGCCGGTCACAAGATAGGTTTTCATAAGATACCTTTCAGTCCTTTACTTTTGAAATGTATTCTTTAAGCGCGGTCTCCCAGTCCCTCATTTCGTTGCCTACTGTGCAGCGAAGCGCCATATTATCAAGCGCCGAGTACGCCGGACGCTTTGTGGGGCTTTTGTATTCATCGGAGGTGCAGGGGAAAACGCAGTCTTCGCCGTATCCCGAGTAAACGGCGATTTTCCTGGCAAAATCATACCACGAGCAGATTCCCTCGCCGGTGCAGTGATATATGCCGTAATCATCGGTAAGGGCGATTTTAAGCAGGTGGTGCGCAAGGTCGTTTGCGTTGGTAGGGTTGCCGCGCTGGTCGTTTACAACGGTTATCCGCCCTTTTTCCTTTAATACTCTGCGCACGGTTTTAACAAAGTTTTTGCCGACGTAGCCGTAAAGCCAGGAGGTGCGCACAATGAAAGTTTTATCGGAAAAAGCGAGAGCGTATTTTTCACCCAGCGCTTTCGACGCGCCGTAGGCGCTTTGCGGCGATATAGTATCCCATTCGCAGTACGGTCTGTCGCCGTCGCCGGCGAAAACGTAATCGGTGGAGATATGAACGAGCTTTGCGCCGGTGGCTTTTGCCGAAACCGCAAGATTGCGGACGCCGTTCGCGTTTACGTTAAAGGCGGCATCGCGCGCGGTTTCGCAGCCGTCAACGTTGGTCATTGCGGCGCAGTTGATTATTAAGTCAGGGTTTACTTTTATAATAAAGCTGCGGGTGGCGGCGGCGTCGGTTATATCAAAGTCGCCGACGTCCGCGGGTATAACTGACGCGTCTTTATAAACCGGGCTTATTTCGCCGATTTCCGATTTCCCGCTTTTTATAATCGTTTTAAGTTCGTTTCCGAGTTGCCCTTCGGCACCGGTGATAAGTATTTTCATACAGTTGTATTTCTCCATTTTCTGAGGAATTTAACGCATGAAGCGGTGTGCAGCAGCAAAAGCTTAATGTTTTTGTGGCTGCCGCGTTCCCATATATGGGTAACCTTGATATCCGGCAGAAAGACCGTTCTGCCGAGACTTTTTACACGCAGGGTCAGATCCGCGTCTTCAAGATACATAAAATAGCGTTCGTCAAAACCGCCGAGCTTTTTGAATACCGAAGTCCTTACGCATAAAAAACAGCCGGAGCAAAAATCAACGTCGCAGGGCGCGGTGATTTCCCGGTCGCGCCAGACGTACTCGCTTCTCACTTTTTTTGAAAGCCTGCCTAAAAACAGGCGCCGGAAGGTCGGCTTTGATTTGGGAAGGTACTGCCGTGTGCCGTCGGTATTCAGTATATCGGGAGCGCACATTGCCACGTCCGGGTGCGCCTCCATATAATCTACGATATTCGCGAACACATCATCACTTACAGTAATATCCGGGTTGACGATAAAATGATAATCGCTGTCAACCTTTTCGATTATTCTATTGTGAGCCGCGCCAAAGCCGATATTCTTCGGCAGGCGGACTATTTTGAGAGGTTTAAGGTCTTTAAGGCGCGAAAGAGTATCGTCCGAGGAATTGTTATCGATTATATAGAAATCGAGCGGGTATTTTTCACACCTTGCAAGCACCGAGGCGGCGGCAGCCGCGGCCTTATCGCCGTTGTTATAGGTTACTATCGCCGCGGAAATATTTATGTTTTCAGACAAAAAGCAACACCCCGAATTTTCTTAAATGTAATTATACAACAAACAGTCAGGATTTGCAATAAAAACAGCCGGCAAAAGTGTCGGCTGTCAAAAGTAAAAACAAATAGCTTTTGTTTTTTGCTTCATATAATTGCTTTTTTACAGAACAGAATACGAAACGTATTATTCTTTTTCCGGCATTATCGCTATCGCGAGTTCTTTTAGCTGCGATTCGTCAACGCCCGCCGGCGCGCCGGACATAAGCTCGGAAGAGTTTGCAACCTTCGGGAAAGCCACCACGTCGCGCAGACTTTCGGAACCGGTCATTATCATGCAGATTCTGTCAAGTCCGATACCCATACCGCCGTGCGGGGGAGCGCCGTACTTAAAGGCGCCGGTAAGGAATCCGAATTTCTGCTGTGCCTCTTCGTCGGAAAGCCCCAGCGCACTGAACATATGCGATTGAAGCTCGGGGTCGGTGATGCGAAGCGAACCGCTTGAAAGCTCAACGCCGTTAAGAACCAGGTCATAGGCGTTTGCAAAAACCTTTTCGGGCTCGCTGTCAAGATACTCTATACATTCGTCAAGCGGAGCGGTAAAGGGGTGGTGCATGGCTTCGTACTTGCCGGTTTCCTCGTTAAGCTCAAAGAACGGGAACTCGGTTATCCAAACGAAATTGAACTGATTTTGCGGTATTATGCCGAGCCGTTTTGCAACAGTCAGGCGCAACGCGCCGAGAACCGAGAGCGCGAGCGGTTTTTTGTCCGCCACTATAAGTATAACGTCGCCCTTTTCGGCGCCGGTGCGCTCATATATTGCCGCCATTTCCTCTTCACTCATAAACTTCAAAAACGAGCATGAGGGGGCGTCCTCAATCCAGCGGATAAAGGCAAGACCTTTTGCGCCGATGCCTTTTGCGTCCTCGGTGAGTTTATCTATTTCCTTTCTGGTATAAACCTCCGCCGCACCTTTCGCGTTTATTGCGCGAACCGTGCCGCCCGATTTGACGGTATCCGCGAAAACGCCGAAGCCGCAGTCCTTTACGATATCAGAGATATCTTTTATTTTCATTTCAAATCTGGTGTCCGGCTTGTCCGAGCCGTAATCGTTTAACGCGTCGGTATAGGTCATGCGGGGAAGCGGAGTTTTGACTTCTACGCCTAAAACCTCGCCGAACAATCGCTTTACATACCCTTCCGCGATGCCGAAAACGTCCTCACGGTCGACAAACGACATTTCAAGGTCTACCTGCGTAAATTCCGGCTGGCGATCGGCGCGCAGGTCCTCGTCCCTGTAACAGCGCGCTATCTGCATATAGCGGTCAAAGCCCGAAAGCATAAGCAGTTGTTTATACATTTGCGGCGACTGCGGAAGCGCGAAGAAACTGCCCTTATGTACGCGCGACGGCACAAGATAATCTCTCGCGCCCTCGGGGGTGGATTTGATAAGAGTGGGCGTTTCTATTTCAAGAAAACCGTTTTCATCAAAGTAATCGCGCGTTACTTTTGCTATCTTGTGCCGCATGATGATATTGTTTTGAAGATTGCTTCTGCGTAAATCAAGATAGCGGTATTTAAGGCGCAGTTCCTCGCCCGCTTTCGTATCGGGCGTGATATCAAACGGCGGTGTAAGCGAGGCGCCGAGAACTTTAAGCATATTTACTTCTATTTCAATATCGCCGGTGGGAATATCGGGGTTTACCGATGAGCGCGCGCGCACCTTGCCGCCCGCCATAAGCACAAACTCACTGCGCACCGCGAACGCCTTTTCAAACACAGCGCGGTCGGTATTATCGTCAAACGCGAGCTGAACTATACCGGTTCTGTCGCGCAGGTCAATAAAAATAAGCGAGCCGAGGTCCCGCTGTCGCTGTACCCAGCCGCAGACAACGACCTCTCTGCCTTGGTCACCGGCTCTCAGCGTACCGCAATAGTCTGTGCGCTTTACGCCGTCCATTCTGTCAAGTTTCAACTTAAAACACCTCTTGTTTTTTAAGGGTCATCCGTTAGTCAGCACCGATTCTTCGAGTGAGTGAAGCGCGGATTTAAGACTAAGATCGGTTATTTTATCGGAAATATCGTTTATATTGCAGACGTAGGTCTCGCCGGTCTTCATATCCTTTACAGTCACCTTGCCGTCAGCAAGCTCGTTATCGCCGAGCACAGTCGTATAGGCGGCGCCTATCTTATCGGCGTATTTTAATTGAGCTTTAAGCCCTCTTCCGCAGAGGTCGCACTGTGCGGCTATTCCATCATCGCGCAAGGCGGCGCAAACTCCGCCCGCCTTTATCTGCGCCTTATCGCCCATGGCGGCAACGTATAAAACGCACTTTTTATCCTCGGGGAACGGCGCTTCTGTGTTTTCAAGCAGCATCATAAGCCGTTCGATACCTATCGCGAAACCGAGCGCGGGGGTATCGTTTCCGCCCATTTTAGCGACCAGACCGTCGTATCTGCCGCCGCCGCAAACTGTGGACTGCGCACCGATATCGCCCGATACAAACTCAAACACGGTCCTGTTATAGTAATCAAGGCCGCGGACTATGTGCGGGTCTACGTCAAACATTACGCCCTGCGCCGTAAGTGATTCCTTTACTGCGGCAAAATGCGCTTTGCAGTCGTCACAGAGATAATCCGTTATAAGCGGCGCTTTCGCCGCTATCTCACTGCAAATCGGCGATTTGCAGTCGAGTATACGCAGTGGGTTTCGGTTAAGTCGGCCGTTGCAGGTGCCGCAAAGCGTGTCTTTATACTCTTCAAAATAACTTTTGAGCGCGGCAACGTAGTTTTTGCGGCAGTGCTCACATCCGATGGAGTTTATTTTAAGCGAAATGCCTTTTACACCTAAGGTGACGAGTATCTGCCGCGCCAGCGCGATTATTTCCGCGTCAGCCGCCGGGTTTGCCGCGCCGAAGCATTCTACGCCGAACTGATGAAATTCGCGAAGTCTGCCCGCCTGCGGCTTCTCGTAGCGGTAACAACCGCCAATGTAGCAAACCTTAGCGGGAAGCGCGCCGTTTATAACGCCGCGTTCGATAACGCTCCTGACCACACCGGCTGTAAGCTCGGGACGAAGTGTAATTGAACGGCCGCCCTTGTCCTCAAAGGTATACATTTCTTTTTGTACAACGTCGGTATCCTCGCCGACGTTGCGGCTGAAAACCTCGGTGTGCTCGAAAACGGGTACGCGTATTTCCTTAAAGCCGAAAAGCTCCGCCGTTTCGAGCATTTTGTTCTCGACAAACCGGTATTTGTACGATTTATCGGGCAGTATATCGTTCGTGCCCTTTACGGCACGATTTATTTCTGACATTTTCTTTTTCTCCGGTATTAAGATTTTTTAACTATTTCGCGCCAGTCAAGATCGCCGCGCTCAAGCCCGTGAATGAGCATTTCGGCGGTGGCAATATTGGTGGCGACGGGAATGTTATGTACGTCGCAAAGGCGCAGAAGCGAAGCTTCGTCCGGCTCGTGCGGCTTGGGGTTGAGCGGGTCACGGAACAAAAGCAGCATATCTATTTCATCACAACCGATTCTTGAAGCTATCTGCTGCGAGCCGCCCTGCGAACCGGCTAAAAACTTGTTGATTTCAAGACCGGTGGCTTCCGCGACTGTTTTGCCGGTGGTGCCTGTCGCGACCAGCGTGTGATGACTCAGAATTCCGCAATACGCTATGCAGAATTGTACCATGAGTTCCTTTTTTGCGTCGTGAGCAATAAGTGCAATAGTCATAATTTTTTTCCTTTCGCCAAATTATTGGTTGCTATATTTTTTTAAGTTTGGGTAAGCGTACGTCTTCACCCGAAACACGTTTGATTATTCTGGTAAACGCCCGCATCGCTCTGCCGCGAGGTTTAAGACCGTGGCTGACCGAGAGCGTCAGCAGTTCGCCGTCCGCAGGTACGATACCGAGCAGTCTTGTCGACGATGCGTCTATTATACCGTCAATATTCTTATGCATGCCGCATTTTATCATATCCCTGTCAAAACGGTTGATGATAAGCCGGGGCGGCGTATCCGATTTAATTCCGTTTGATATAACGGCGGCGTCTCTTACCGAAACGCTGTCCGCGCCGGAGACCACTATAAACTGCGCGTTACCGAAAATCGCGTAGTTTTCAAAATCGGCGCCGGCGGGGAAGTCAAGTATTATAAAATCAAAAGCGGAATCCGCGCTTTTGAGCATATCATTAAGCGCGTTGAAATCTATTCTGCCGCTGTCGGGCGCCGGAACAATAAACACGTTATCGTAAAGCGCCGCGCGATAAACGGCTTTTTTCAGGTCACGCTCTTTTATAGCGTCGGATAAATCAAAAACGATTTTATCGTCAATGCCGAAAATAATGTCAAGACACCGGAGCGAAGCGTCAAGGTCGATAAGCAAGACTTTTTTGCCCATATTCGCCGCCGCGGCGGCAAGTCCCGAGGAGACGGTGGATTTACCCGTGCCGCCCTTGCCTGAAACGGTACAAATCAGCATGCTTACACCTCACTTTTAATCAAATAATTTTACCACAAAATACGCCCGATGTCAATCGAGAACGGTATTCGGCGCGGTATCTTTACTGCTGTTATCCTCGGAGAAGAAGCAGTAATCGAGAATACTTCTCACTATGTTGCCCGAGGTGTAACTTGAATGTCCGTGTTCAAGCACGAGTGATATCGCTATCTGCGGGTTGTCGTACGGCGCAAATATGATGTAGGTACTGTGGTCGGCGCCGCTGTTGGTTTGCGAGGTTCCGGTTTTACCGCCTATTTTTATCGGATAATCGCCGAGCGCCGCGCGTCCCGTACCGTCTACCGTAACCGAGAGCATACCTTCCTTTATCGCCCTGATGTTTTCGGGCTTTATGGAAACGGTGTTAAGCACTTCGGGTTCGCAGTCGTCGTAAATTTCTTTAAGGTCGTATGAAACTATCTTATCGATGAGGGTGGCGCGGTAATGCGTGCCGCCGTTTGCAAAGGTCGCGACGTAATTTGCCATTTGAAGCGGAGTAAACGCGTTAAGCTGACCTATCGAGATTTGGAGCGTGTCGCCGCCGAAGCCGTCGGTCGCCGGGTTTACGATTATGCCCGCGCTGTCGTCAACCTCAACACCGGTTCTGACGCCCAGACCGAACTGTTTGAAATAATCTGTAAGGGTCGTGGCGCCCACACGTCTGCCGAGGTCAAAGAAAAAGTAGTTGCAGCTTTTTGAAAGCGCGTTCGTGAGGTTCATCGTTCCGTGATAATGCATACACTTCGGCTTGTAATCTTCAAAGTAGTTATATACCTGCGAGCAGTATACAACGTCGCCGATACGGTACTTTCCGGTTTCAAGCGCCGCCGTGGCGACCGCCGGCTTTATCGTTGAACCTATCGGATATACACCCTGAAAAGCCCGGTTTGTAAGCGGCTTTCGCGGGTCTGCCAAAAGCTCGTTATACTTTTCGGACATAGTCGCCGAATCATATGTCGGATAATTTGCGCCGCACAGTATGCCGCCGGTGTTAACGTCTATAACCACCGCGCTTGCCGCCGTGGCGGTACCGCCTGTGGCGCGCAGTCCTCTTACCGCGCTTTCGAGCAGGTCCTGGGTTTTTCTTTGTATTCTGCTGTCAAGTGTGAGGACGATAGTCTTGCCGGAAACAGGAGCTTTTGTTATCTCGCTGTCAACTATGTTGCCCTGCGCGTCAACATAGTAGGTGACCTCGCCGTCGGTCCCGTGCAGGTAATCCTCCGCCCATAGCTCAATACCGCTTTTGCCGACCTTATCGTTATATGAATAGCCTTTTTCTTTGTATTTGTTCCAGTCTTCCTCGTATATCGGTCCCACGGTGCCGATAAGATTTACCGCGAGCGAGGTATCGGTGTATTGTCTGAACGGCACGATATCTACCGAAACGCCGTCTAAAAACAGACCGCGTTCTGAAATTTTGCGCATAAGCTCTATCGGTATATCTTCCGCAAAGGTATACGGGTAGGCAAGCGAGAAATCCGAGATATCCATACCGTATCTCGCCGCCATTATAGCGCGCTGTTCTTCCGGTGTGTAATCTTCGAGCGAATAGCGTTCCACCATGCGCTTGAAGCAATCCTCACTCGTGGCAAAGTGCGCAAGCGAAAGGGTTTTGAGCAGTTTTTCGGTGCTATCGCCCGTAAAACCGAAGGGCGCGGTTTTTTGAAGCGGCAGTTTATCTATGTACTCACAGCCGTTTTCATTCATAAGGTTTATAAGAGAAAGGATAACGTCGTTGAGATTATCCTTTATATACGCTTTATTGAAAACCACGTTGTAGCCGTCGCGGTTTACGGCGATTTGTCTTCCGTAGCGGTCGAGAATCTCGCCTCTTGAAGCTTTGAGAACGGATATCCTCACCGTAGTACCGCCTTTGGTCGCGGAATACTTGTTCGCGTTTATTATCTGAAGGGAATAAATGCGTACGGAATAAAGCAGCAGTACAGCCGCCAGAACCACAGACAGCACGTTAAGCGCGGTCTGCCGTTTTTTTGTAAAAGGCATAGATTATCACCTCACCGTCCGGATACGGAGAATAAACGTTTTTCAATATAGAAAAACGGTACTGCTAAAACAGCGGTATATATGGCGCTGGGCGCGGCATAGCGAAACAGGTAGTTTATACTGCTTTCAACGCTGCCCGCAAAAGCAAAGCAAACAAGCCAACGCGCGGCAAAATATACCGCGGCGGCAATAAGGCAGAGTGTGAGCGCCGCTTTGAGATTACGGTTAAACAAATAGTGCGAAACAATGGTCGCGCCGAAGGAAACAAGAGTCAGCACCGCCGTGTTGAAACCCGGCGGCGTAGCGGCGACGCTGTCTAAAACAATGCCGACGGCAACGCCCGTCAGCACGCCGGTAAGCTCACTTGAAAACATAATTAACGTAATCAGAAGAGCCAGCGCGCCAAAGGGGTTTGCGTTCATTATTTTTATTGAGGCGCCGCTGTAATGAAACAGTATCAAAACGGTAAACATAGCGGCGTTGATCAAAAGAATCAAGGCGGTCTTTTTGTTTGACATGTTTTCCTCTTACTTTGAAAGTTGTCCTTCAAACGATGTAATCACCATTACATCGCGTATTTCCCCGATATTTACAAACGGTTTTATTTCGGCGTAAATCGAGGAGTTTATGCTGTCCGTTCCGATATATTCGATAGAGCCGATAAGAAGACCCGACGGGAATATGCCCTCGCCCGATGTGGAAACATAATCGCCGATAGCGACGCCGCTCGAACGCGCAAGGTTTTTGAGAACACATCTGCCCTTTTGCGCGAGTTCGAGTCTGCCGCTTGTAATGCCCGAATCGCCCGAACGGTTATCAATGGCGCCCATTGTAAGCGAGGGGCTTAAAAGGGTGGTCACTTTTGAAGTGGTTATACCGACTTCGGTTATATAACCCACAACTCCGCTTTCGGTTATTACCGGGTCATATTTCCTGATATCGGAGGTCGAGCCCCTGTTTATGGTAAACGCGCCGTACGGGTCGTCACTGTCGCGCGTTATGAGCGTGGCGCGGGAGAAAATAAAATCGTTATTTGCTTCTTTAATTCCGAGATACTTTTCGTAGGTTTCGTTCTGGCGGGATATTTCGTCGTAATCGGCAAGCTTCTGCCGCATTTCGTCAAGCTCGGATTTAAGCTCGGCGTTTTCGAGCATAAGCGAGTTTCCGCCGTTATAGGCGCTTGAAAAGTCGCCCGCCGCTTCGCGTATTTTTGCCGCAAGAGAGCGGAACGGCTGCGCTATTGAACCGAAAATATCGGTCTGCGGCGCCATTCTCGTACCCACAATGCCGAAAATCGCGGTAAGAAGTAAAACCGCGGCGACTATTGCGACCATTATCTTAAACTGTCGGCTTTTGAAGAAAAACCGCATAAAACTCACCTCTTTGATGTGACCTGACCGTGCGCCCGGTTATCTGAACCGTTTGCCTCTTCTGAATACATAATTTTCAAAGCCGCTGTCGGCTTCAAGACGCTTTGCGGTGCCGAGTACCACGCAGTCAAGCGGGTTTGCCGCAACTGTTACCGGCATACCGGTCTCTTCGGCGATAAGCTCCGCAAGTCCGCGAAGAAGCGCGCTTCCGCCGGTAAGGGTGATACCGCGGTCTATGATATCCGCGGCAAGCTCCGGCGGTGTTTTTTCAAGCGTAAGGCGGATGACGTCGATTATCTGCGCGATTGTATCCGCCATAGCCGAGCGTACCTCCGCGGAGGATACCGTTACGTTTTTCGGCAGACCGTCTATAAGGTTTCTGCCTTTTATTTCAATGCTGGATTCGCCCTCGTATTCCTTTGCGGAACCTATCTCTATTTTTATCTGCTCGGCGGTGCGTTCGCCGATAAGCAGGTTATGCTTTTTCCTTATGTAGTTGACTATCGCCTCGTCGAGGTCGTCGCCCGCCGTTCTTATTGACTGCGCGGTAACTATATCGCCGAGCGATATTACCGCGACTTCGCTCGTGCCGCCGCCGATGTCAACCACCATGTTGCCCGAAGCGTCCCAAATCGGAAGACCCGCGCCGACCGCCGCCGCCATAGGTTCTTCAATGAGGTCAATGTCGGTGGCGCCCGCCTGCTTTGCCGCGTCATAAACCGCGCGGCTTTCAACCTCGGTAACGCCCGCGGGTATACAAAGCACCATGCGAACGCGTGAGAAGAAAGAACCTTTCAGCGCTTCTCTTACAAATCTTTTGAGCATTGCGGCGGTAACGTCAAAGTCGGCGATAACGCCGTCTTTAAGCGGACGTACCGCGACAATGGAACCCGGCGTTCTGCCTATCATGTCCTTTGCTTCTTTTCCCACCGCGCGGACCGCGTCGTTACGAACGTCGTAAGCCACGACCGACGGCTCTCTCATAATAATGCCTTTACCCTTTACGCAAACCAAAGTGTTTGCCGTTCCGAGGTCAACGCCGATATCTCTTGTAAACATAAATCATTCTCTCTTTCTTATGTTCTGTCTATGTTTATCCCGCCGTTACAGATTCGCCTTTTCGGGCGATACCAGCCATAAAGCCGAAGGGATATTTTCAATTACGATGCTGTCTTTTCCGGGGGCGAATTCGCCGTCAAGCGTCCATGAAACGCCGAGCGCTCTCGTTACCGTGACCTTCTTGGTGTGGAAGAATACTATCTGGTCGCGCTCAAAATCTCTTTTGAGTATTCCGTCGACGGCGTGTTGAAGCTGAACGATATTTTTAGGGTGGCGGATAAGTATTACCTCAAAGAAGCCGTCGTTAAGCCTTACTACGTTTTCCTTGAATTTAACGATTCCGCCGACCGAAAGCGAATTTGAAACGGCGCCGAATATAAAATCGTCCTCAACGGTTTTTTCATCCGCTTCAAATTTCAGGTGTATGGGTTTTATTTTACCGATACTCTTTATACCCGCGAAGAAGTACGCCGCCTGACCCAATACGTTCTTTACGCCCTGCGGCGCGGAGTAGGAAGCGTCGGTAAAAGCGCCGAACGAGGCGGTATACGTGAAAAATCTGTCGTCAAATTTTCCGATATCGAGCGTTATTTCCTCGTCGCCGGTCGCCGCTTTTGCGGCGCTGGGGATGGAACGGGGTATTTTAAGACCCATGGACCACTCGTTGAGCGTTCCCGCCGGCACGTAACCTATTTTGCATTTGATGCCTGTGCGCATAAGTCCGGTTATAACTTCGTTTAATGTGCCGTCGCCGCCGCAGACCACTATCCTGTCGAATTCGCCGTCGCGCACTTTGCTTGCGCGCACGGTGGCGTCGCCCGCGCATTTTGTGGGATAAACGGTGATGTCAAACCCTTTGTCGGAAAGTATCTGCGTTACAGCCATAAGATTAGTCACCATTTTCGCCTTGCCCGAATAAGGATTTGCTATTAAAAGGAGTTTTCTGCTTTCCATATTTTTCCTCCAAGCAAAAAGATTATCACGCCGCGCTTACCTGTAATTTATCGGCATTGTGGCGGCGGCGTTAAGGTCGAGCGGGGAAGTATTGCCCGAAAGATATTCATAGTACCCCTGAACGCCGACCATTGCGGCGTTGTCGCCGCAATAGCAAAGCCGCGGCATATAAAGCCGAATGCCGTTTTGCTCACACGCCGCTTTGAGCATTTCACGAAGCTCACTGTTTGCCGAAACACCGCCGGCGAGCGCAACAGTATTATGATTATATTCTTTTGCCGCCGCTACCGTTTTTTCGGTAAGAATTTTGCAAACGTGATGTCTGAGCGTGGCGGCAAGCACCGGCACTTTTACTTCTTCACCGCGCTGTTCGCAGTTATGTATCAGGTTGACTGTGGCGGTTTTAAGACCCGAAAAGCTGAAATCGTACCTGCCTTCGGTATGCGGGACGGGAAGCGGATATAGCTTTTCGTCGGGTTCGCCGGCGATTTTATCAAGGTTTACTCCGCCCGGATAGGGAAGCCCCAGCGCACGCGCCGCTTTGTCGAAGCATTCGCCCGCGGCGTCGTCCACCGTGCCGCCGAGCGGGTTAAACGAGGTGTAGTCGTTTACCTCGGTTATTATCGTATTGCCGCCGGATACCGTGAGGCATAAAAACGGTGGTTTTAAGTCGCTGTCAATATAATTCGCCGCTATGTGCGAGCGCAAATGATGAACGGGAATAAGCGGAACGCCGAGCGAGGCGCAAAGTCCTTTCGCAAAATTTACGCCTACGAGGAGCGCACCGATAAGTCCCGGCGCAAAGGTGACGGCTACCGCGTCTATTTCACCGTAGGAAACGCCCGCTTCGTCAAGAGCCCGCCGTGTAACTCCGGATATTGCCTCGGTATGCCTGCGCGACGCTATTTCCGGAACAACTCCGCCGTAGAGCTTATGCTCGGCTATCTGCGTTGCCACGACGTTTGATAAAACGCGGCGCGACTCTGTTACCGCGACCGACGTTTCGTCGCAGGATGATTCAACAGCGAGTATTATCATTTTATAAACCTTCTTGTCATAATAACTCCGTCTTCCTTCGGGTTTTCGTAAAAACTTCTCCGGAGTCCCTCTTCTTTGAAGTCCGCTTTTTTGTAAAGCGATATTGCCGCGCTGTTTGAAGCCCTCACTTCAAGGGAAACAAATTCAAGTCCACTGTCGCGTGAAAAGGTGACGGCGCGGTCTAAAAGCATTGAGCCGACGCCTGCGCCGCGAAAATCGCGCGACACCGCGATATTGTTTATATAGCCCTCGCCGGCTACGGCGGTAACGCTTATATAGCCGATGAATCCGCTTTCCGATACCGCTTTGAAAAACACCGTATTGTGATTCATTGCTTCAAGTATGCCGTTTTCGCTCCACGGTACAAAAAAGCATTGCTTTTCAAGTTCCGCGATTTCTTTTATGTCGTTTCGGTCGGCAAAAAGGATTTTTACCGGCAGTATTTCGCCGCTGTAAAGGCAGTTGTCAACGGCGCTGATTATTTCATCGCGGCATTTCCTGTAGGTGGAGATATCGCCGCCGTAAGGGTCCCTTATACCGCCCGATAAAACCGTGACGCCGTTCGGATCTGCACCGGCGAGGATAAGCGCCCGGCGGTGATTTTCGCCCATACAGAATATCCTGTCCGCCATAAGCATTTCTGCGTTTATAACGCGCGATTTATGCGCGGAAACGTCAATGCCGATTTCTTTCATGACCGCGGCGGCGTTTTCGGATACGCTGTCGCCCTCGCCCATAAAGCCCGCGCTGCAGACGCTCACGCCGCTTATTTTTTTGGAATTAAGATACGCTTCCGCCATAGGTGAGCGGCAGGTGTTTCCCGAGCATACGAATAAAACCTTCATTATCCCTTCGCCTCAAGCCAGGTCCGCCCCGAATGGGCGTCCACCGAAAGCTTAACTTTAAGCTGCGCCGCGTTTTCCATTTCTTCTTCAAGTATTTTGCAAACCGCGTCGGCGTCCTCCTGTTTACACTCGACTATCAGTTCGTCGTGCACCTGGAGTATGAGACGTGCGTCGCTTACTTCTCTTGAAAGCCGTGAGTGCACCTTTATCATGGCGATTTTTATTATATCTGCGGCGGTGCCCTGAATCGGTGCGTTACGCGCCACGCGTTCGCCGAAAGCGCGAAGCATACCGTTTGAGGAGGAAAGCTCGGGCAAGTATCTCCGCCGCCCGAAAAGCGTCGTAACAAAACCGTCGCGCTTGGCGTCCTTAATAACTCTGTCCATATAATCGCAAACGCCCTTGTAAGTTTCAAGGTAGCCGTTTATATATCTTTGCGCCTCGGCGCGGCTTACGCCGATGTCCTTGGCGAGAGAAAAAGCGCCTATGCCGTAAACTATGCCGAAATTGACCGCTTTCGCCCTGCTTCTCATAATCGGCAGCACCATATCTATCGGTATGTTGAAAACCTCGGAAGCGGTAAGGGTGTGAATATCAACACCGCGGCTGAAAGCGTCCGCCATGACCTCATCCTGCGCGAGTGAGGCGAGTACGCGCAGTTCTATCTGCGAATAATCGGCGTCGCAGAGTACGCATCCGTCTTTTGCAACAAAAAACTCACGGAAACGCTTGCCCTCTTCGGTGCGTACCGGAATATTCTGCAAATTCGGTTCAAGCGAGCTTATCCTGCCGGTGCGCGCCTCGGTCTGATTAAAGGTGGTGTGTATTCTGCCGTCGTCACCGACCGCGGCGAGCAGGCCCTCGCAGTAGGTGGATTTAAGCTTTGATAAACGGCGGTATTTAAGTATAAGATCCACGATAGGGTAATCGTAGCGTAACTCTTCAAGCACCTCCGCGTTGGTGCTGTAACCGCTTTTCGTTTTCTTTTTAGCGGGAAGCGCGAGCTTTGAAAACAGTATCTCGCCGAGCTGTTTGGGAGAGTTTATATTAAACTCTTCGCCGGCGAGCGTGTAAATATCGCGGGTAAGCTCTTTTATGCCGGCGTCAAGCTCCTCTGAATACTCGCGCAGACCCTCGCTGTCGACTAAGAAGCCCTCTTTTTCCATATCGGCGAGAACGTATGCGAGCGGCAGTTCAATATCGCTTAAAAGTCGGCTTTCGCCCGATTCATCGAGTTTTTTTGAAAGCTTATCGCAGAGCAGTGAGAACGAAACCGCGGCCTTCGCGCCGTCGCCGTCAGCCGCCACGCCGTATTCGGTAAAAAGGCGGGGGAGCGAATAATCGTTTGAGGACGGGTTTATCAGATACGCCGCGAGCATGGCGTCGAAAACGACCGATTTCGCGCCGTAGGTCTTGTAAAGACTTTTGCTGTCGTAAACCCGCTTTTTTATATTCTCATTTTGAAGCAGGGATATTAACTGCCCGCTTGAAAGCTCTGTTACGGCGCCGCCCGACACCGCGGCGGCGGTCTCGCCTATATAAATATCGGCAAAGTCTTTTATATTCTCAAAAGCGCCGGGCACGATTTCGGCGCAGGCTTCGGTCTGCCCGGATTCATCAACGCTTTGCGCTTTTACGTTCATGCGTTCCATAAGCTTAAAGAGCTCAAGCCGCGTCATCAATTCGTAAAGCTTTTTGCCGTCCGGCTCTCTTGTGCGGTAATGCTCAAAATCGGTATCTATCGGCGCGGTTTTGCAGATGGTGCCGAGTTCACGGCTTAAATACGCGCTGTCCTTTCCGGCGATAAGCTTGCCGCGCACGCTGTCTTTTATATCAAGGGTATCGATGTTCTCATAGATGTAATCTATATTGCCGAAGCGGCTTATAAGCTCGGTGGCGGTTTTCTCACCTATTCCGGCAACACCGGGGATATTATCCGAGCTGTCGCCCATAAGCGATTTTAATTCTATCATCTGCGGCGGAGTAAGCGAATATTTTTCAAAAAGCCTTGCGGGTGTATAGTCGGTTATCTCGTTTTGTCCCATCCGCGTTACGGTAAGCAGTACGTGGGTATTGTCGCTTACAAGCTGTAAGGAGTCGCGGTCGCCCGTCGCGATAACGCAGGTATTTTCGTTCTTTTCCGCGGTAAAAGCGAGCGTGCCGAGGATATCGTCCGCCTCAAAGCCCTCGCACTCAACGCAGGTGTGACCCGCGAGAGTCAGCCACTCCTTGATTACGGGGAACTGACTTTTAAGCTCCTCGGGCATCGGCTTTCTGCCCGCCTTGTATTCGGCGTACCGCTTATGGCGGAAGGTAGGCGCTTTCAGGTCGAAAGCGACCGCCACGCCGTCGGGCTTTTGCTCGGCAATAAGCTTCAGAAGTATGTTTATAAAGCCGTAAACCGCGTTCGTGTATTGCCCGTCTTTGGCGGATAAAAGCCGTATTCCGTAAAAGGCGCGGTTTATTATACTGTTGCCGTCGATGGCGAGCAATTTCATCTTTTTCACCCCGTAGAATATAGTTATTTATATAATAACATTTTTCTGCACGTTTGTCACTACTATTTTTGTATTTTTTCAAATTGACATACAAATTTTTTTCAAGTATAATTTTTATGCTATGAAAATAGGAAACATTGATATCAAAGGTTACGCCGCGCTCGCTCCGATGGCGGGTGTGTCCGACAGGGCGATGCGGGAAATATGTGTGCGCTACGGCGCGGCTTTTACCGTAGGCGAGCTTACGAGCGCAAAGGCGGTCGTGCTCGGCGACGGCAAGTCGAAAGCGCTTCTCAACAGCGTCGGCGGCGATATCTGGGCGCCTCAGCTTTTCGGAAGCGACCCGGATATAATGGCGCGCGCCGCGGTAAAGGCGCAGGAGTTTTCTCCCACGTTTATCGATATAAATATGGGCTGTCCGGCGCCCAAAGTGGCGATGTCGGGCGGGGGCAGCGCGCTCCTTCGTAATATACCGCTTGCCGAGAAAATAATCAAAGCGGTAGTCGCCGCCGTAAATATCCCGGTAACTGTGAAATTCCGCACCGGGTGGGACAGCGAGCATATAAACGCCGTCGAGCTCGCCAAAGCAGCGGAAAATGCGGGCGCCGCGGCGCTTACGGTCCACGGCAGGACCCGCGAGCAGATGTACGCGCCGCCGGTGGATATAAAGACCATAGCGGCGGTAAAGGCGGCGGTAAGCATACCGGTTATCGCAAACGGCGATATAAACTCCGGCGCGGCGGCGAAAGAAATGTATGACGATACCGGCTGCGATTTTGTCGCGGTGGGTCGCGCGGCAAGGGGAAATCCCTTTATTTTCAGTGAAATAAACACCTATATGTCAGGTAAAACCTATACTTTGCCCCCGCTTAAAGAGCGCCTTGCCGTCTGCAAAGAGCAAATAGAAAAAATGCGCGAGTACAAGGACAGTCACATCGCAATGCTTGAAGCGCGAAAGCATCTTTCGTGGTATATTACGGGTCTTTCGGGCGCGGCGGCGCTCCGGCGCGAGGCGTGCGGCGTCACCTGCGGCGCGGATGTGGACAGAATAATTGAAAAAGCCCTTGAACAAAACCCCGATATGTGATAAAATCAACTAAAATAACCGAAAGAAGAGTTTTTATGTCAGGACATTCAAAGTGGAATAATATCAAACGTAAAAAAGAAAAGACCGACGCGGCGAAGGCAAAGGTCTTCACCAAAATCGGCAGGGAGATTTCCGTTATAGTAAAGCAGGGCGGACCCAATCCCAACGAAAACAGCAAGCTTAAAGACGTTATCGCCAAGGCGAAAGCGGCGAACGTGCCGAACGATAATATCGAGCGCATTATAAGCAAGGCGGCAGGCGAGGCGGACGGCAGCAATTATGAGGAACTGATTTACGAGGGCTACGGACCGAGCGGCGTGGCGGTAGTTGTTGAAACGCTTACCGATAACCGCAACCGCACCGCCGGCGATATCCGCCATTATTTCGATAAATGCGGCGGCAATCTCGGTCAGTCCGGCTCGGTCATGTTTATGTTCGACCGCAAGGGCGTTATTGAAATAGAGGGCGAGGGCAAGGATGAGGATACCGTTATGGAGGACGCGCTCGAAGCCGGCGCGGAGGACTTTAACTTTGACGGCGACGTTTTCGAGATAACCACCGAGCCGAACAGCCTCGGCGCCGTGCGCGACGCGCTCGAAGCAAAGGGTTACGCGTTTCTCACCGCCGAGGTGCAGTACATACCTCAAACCACTACTGCCGTAGAGGGCGAAGCGGCGGAGAAAATGGAAAAGCTTCTCGATATGCTCGAAGAAAACGACGACGTGCAGAACGTATGGCATAATCTGGCGGATGAGGACTGACAGGGCGGACGGCAATATATAAAAAGCGGGACGGTATATGCCGTCCCGCTTCGCTTTTAAGCGGAATGAATAATGAATAATTATTGTGCTCCGGCGGTATATAACGCGGTCGGTCGAGGACGCCCGACCCTACGATTAAAACGTATTGACACATCCCGAAACGGAAAAACCGGGTCGAGGTGGGCATCGACCCCTACGGCGTATCAATTTAATTTACAATTTCGTAGGGACAGACGTCCTCGGCTGTCCGTATAATGTGTCTGATATATGTCTTAAGGGCGATTCGTGAATTGCCCCTACAAAATACCAATTAAATTGACCGCAAAACGTAGGGGATGGCGTCCCCGACATCCCGTTTTCATAATGATTTGACCTGCGGCCATGATTTGCGGCAAAGCCGCACCCATTCGGCTCCCTTGTGTAAAGGGAACTGTCGAGTGTAACGAGACTGAGGGATTGTTCTCCCTTATGTAAAGAAAGCCGTATTTTACATTGCCGGCAGATATATAACGCGGTCGGTCGGGAACGCCCGACCCTACGATTAAAACGTATTGACACATCCCGAAACGGAAAAACCGGGTCGATGTGGGCATCGACCCCTACGGCGTATCAATTTAATTTACAATTTCGTAGGGACAGACGTCTCCGGCTGTCCGTATAATGATTGTGCGGCGGTGAATTCACCGCCGCACCTTGTATCTGACATCTGACATCTGATATCTGCCGTCTGACATCTGTTTTCTGATTTTGCCGCAGGCGAAAATCAGAAAATCTCCACGTCCCAGTCGCTTAAATACTGGAAAAGGCGCGTTAAATCCTTGTTGTTTACAGCCCCGTCGCCGTTTACGTCAAGCGCCGCTTCGTCAACCTCAACGTCCCAGTCGGAAAGGTACTGGAAAAGACGGGTCAGGTCTTTATTATTGAGCGAGCCGTCGCCGTTTATGTCGCCGGGGATGCTGCCGCTATCTACTGTTATAACAGCGGTTGCCGCGCTTGTGATTTGGTATGCCTTCTCGCCGTCAATCGCTTTAAGCCGCTGGTATACGTTGTATTCAGTGTCGTCTAAAAGCATATTAAACGTAGTTCCGCTCTGCCAAACAAAATCGTCAAGGCAGTATTCAAAGCCATCTATACGCTTTACAACGATTTTTTCACCGGTTGTCCTTATTACCTGCGGTTTATCCGGCATTGCAATTATAAGCGGTTTGCTCGATACTGAAATGTAACCGTCTTCTACTACGCGCTCATAAAAGCGATATATGGTGTTTTTTGATAATCCAGTAAATGTGTTTGATTCCTGCCAGTTCTCGCCGTCAATGCTGTACTCGCAATTATCGCTTGCGACCAAAGTTATGCTATCGTCGGTATGGCTTTGATACTCCGGCACTGTTACTATAGTAAGCGGCGTACCTAAAGCTAAAATCTCATCATTTGTTTTTGCAAGACGGGCATAAATATTATATTTATTTGCCGGCGACAATCCGGTGAATAAACCGCCCGTCTGCCAATTTTCTTTATCTATGCTGTATTCATATCCGCTGATAGTTTTTATGGTTATAGTGTCAGCTGTAAGGCTTTCAAGCTCGGGTGTGGGCGTTACGTCTATGCATTCTATATTGCTGTTTTGGCAATATTCAGTGAGTGCGCCGTCTTGCGCGTAAACCGTAAGGTCTTCATTTGCCGTATTAAGCGCGTATCTGCCAAACTCGGTATAGGGATTCTTACATATTACGCTTTCGAGATTATCAAGGCAGTAAAAGGCGTAGGTGCCTATTTTTGTTATATCCTCGCCGATTATAACCTCTTTAATTTGCTCTGCATAATCATACCATGGCACAACCGCCTGCGTTTTCCAGTTATCGGTTTCGCCAGTGCCAATAATATATAATTTGCTGTTTTCAATAAAATAATAAGTGTTTTCCCCCAATATGCCATTTTTATCAATTATAGTATAGTTATTCTTGTTGTTTTTTGCATAACTTTCAGCAGCACTGTCTTTATAACAAAGAATTTTTGTATTAACGGGAATTGAATTATTGCCAATTGTTTTTACGGTTTCTGGTATTATTATTAATCCAAGTCTGTTACAACCATTAAATGTTCTTTCGCCGATTGAAGTTACGGAATCGGGAATAGTAACCGATGTAAGCCCGGTGCAACCGCGAAACGCACGCTCGCCTACCGAAGTTACCGAATCGGGGATTGTAATTGAAGTGAGTCCTGTGCAACCATAAAACGCATAACTGCCGATTGATGTTACAGAATCAGGGATTGTAATCGACGTAAGCCGAGTGCAATTATTAAACGCACCGTATTGCAAATAATTACAATCTGTAACAGTAACCTTTTTAAGTGATGAGGGGATATAATATGTGCTACTTGTTGTGCTTGAAGTGCTACTACCGTAATACTCCTGCGTTGTTGCTGTTCCGCCGGTATAACTTGATTCTCCAAAAATATAGCCAAACGGGTATTGATAAACATCACTTGCCGTATGTCTTTTATCACCTACAAACGGAAGGGTTATTTCCTCTAATGATGAACAACCGGAAAACGCCCCATATCCGATTGAGGTTACCGGATCGGGTATCGTTATTGATGTAAGCCCGGTGCAACCGTAAAACGCATAATAGCCGATTGAAGTCACCGAATCGGGTATTGTAACCGAAGTAAGCCCGGTACAACCACTAAACGCAAAATTGCCAATCGAGGTTACTGAATCAGGTATAATTAAATTAGTTAACAACTCACCGTTTATAAAAAGGTTATGCGCACAACATAAAGGATTGGATGATGTGCTAAAGAATGAGATTTTGCACCAATCAGAAATACTGCCGGTATAATTAACCTTTTCTAGCCCAGTGCAACCATAAAACGCATCATGGTCGATTGAAGTTACCGAATCGGGTATCGTTATTGATGTAAGCCCGGTGCAATCGGAAAACGCATACCATCCTATCTCAGTTACCGAATCGGGTATCGTTATTGATGTAAGCCCGGTGCAACCGTAAAACGCAAAGCTGCCGATTGAAGTTACACCAGAACTTATAACAACTGTTTTCATAGTTTTATAAGATGTACTCCACGGCGCGCTAGTGACATAAGCGTCAGTGCCGTCATACGCAGTTGAAATACTATAATCGTTCATCGCACCGGTGCCGGATATGGCGAGAGTCTCGGTTGATGAGTTATAACTCCAGGTGAGATTTGTCCCGCAAGTGCCTGATATTGCTGCACTGGCGGTAAATGTGCTGACCGGAATAACGGTAACAAGTAAGATTATCGATAAAACAACTGATAGTATCTTTTTCATTTTTAGACTCCTTTTCAGAGATTAAAATCAATCATACGAGCTTTTTTAACATTCCTATTCCATATCCAGTGACAGCAAGAAATTCTTTTTTGTCTTTAGTTATTTGCCGCATCCATTTTTTATTTATCAGTTGATCAACAAATGCAATTGCCTCATCTTGCATATCACCATTAAAATTATTGACTATAAAAATGTCTAACTGATCTTTTGGACAATAGTCTCCTTGCTTTTTAAACCATTTTTTTAAAAATAATGGAATCTTATTTTCCATGAGGCGTCTCCTTCATAAACCTCCCATAGTTCTTTATCATTTATTCGTGTACCAAACAATATGATCAAACTCTTCACGCGATATTTGCTGACTGTTGCTCTTGCCAGCATTGACCTTTTCGAGTATCTTATCTATGCAATTGCAATATTTTGCGTATTTCCGAGTTTTTTCTGAAAGTGATTTGCCTCCAGTTAAGAAATATCCGCTATTGTATTTGATGTTCAAATATTTATTGATATAAGCAGGCAAGGCCTTTGAAACAATGTTATCGTATTTAGAATATTCATAACTGGCACCTAAGATTTTTGAGGCAAATTGACAAAACTTTGAAGCAAAAGAAATATTACAGCGCATACTTCCCTTTTTAGAGGGTAGCGGTTCTGAAAGTTTATGTAGTATATGATTTGGGTCAACATCTTCTATACCATTTTTAGCAATAAATGGATCCTTTGACAATTCATTTTTAAGATCTTGCAAAGTTTTACATTTTGTGGTAATTCTTTTGGCCGTTTTTCCTCTACCGTTTATTGCCGCTGTTAAGTGGGTTGCATTACTACGATCCACAACTTCAACAAGTTCATCAACAAATCTTTTGTATTCTTTTTCCTGTGTGGTTGCTGAAGATATTGCAAATATTTTATTTGCCCAATTCTGCCAATAAGCAAGCGATCCGCCGAACCTTTTGTTTGGCTTTGCGTTTACACCTGTTCCGCCGCTGTAGGTTGCATCAAAAGATAATATACATTCTATAATATCGGCATTATCTCTTGTTATAGCAACATAATCATTACCACCCAATTTAAAAATGCTTAATCTACACCTTGGAATCGGAGACATAATTATTCCTCCCATAATAAAAAAAGTGTGTGCAACCGAAGCTACACACACCGAAAAATGCACAACTTCGATTTGCTACCACACAAACTTTCGGAACTTCCTCGAAGACTCGAAAACAGAAGTCTGCATTTTTACCGAATAAAAACATAGACTTCGAGATTAAATTCCGATATTAAGTTTGTGTGGTAAGTTTATTATATCATTTTTTATAATAATAGTCAACAAAAACCGCCGCGCGTTTTAATATGCGGAAATTGGATTTATGTAAACCACAAAAAGATTGCAAGCAGTTAAATCGCCCGCTAAAAAGCGCATTTAGCGCCGTACAAGCGGCGCATCATCATTTCCCGTCAACTTATGCAAACGCATAAGTTGACGGGAAACACTGCACCTTTGTCTTGTAAAACACTGCACCCGCGGTTTGTGAATCGCAGGGCAATTTTTTTGTTCTAAACGCGGACTTGCCTTACATATACTGTATCAGACGTAAGACAAGCGCGGGTCGGGCGGCGTTAAGCACCGGCTCGCTTTGGCGGAAAGGACAGGGCAGTATGAAAACAAACGAAAGAATCTACGCCGTTTTGCCGGTTTTTCCGGAAAGGATACAGTCGGCGCTCTATCGCAGTATCTTTTCGGGGCTTGGGTTTGAAGAAGTCAGACTCCGTGCGGACGGGCCTGTCGCGGTGACAAGCCGGGGCAAATCGCGCTTTCTTATCGCTTCGGGCGATTTTTCAAAGCGCCCCGACGGCGCGATAATCTGCACTCCGCGGGAGTTGGAAAGCACTTTTATTAAAATATGCGACAATTCGGTTTTTTCGCACACCTCGGAGATAGAAAACGGCTTCGTATCGTTCGCCGGCGGATTTCGCGCCGGTATATGCGGCGATTATTCCGGCGGTACGCTGTCTGCGCCGAGCTCGATAAACATACGCGTTTGCCGTGAGGTGACGGGGTGCGCCGACCCGCTTTACGCCGCCTTCTCGGGCGGAATGCTGATTTGCGGGCCTCCGGGCTCGGGCAAAACCACGGTGCTCCGTGAGCTCATACGGAAGCTTTCATACGGTAAAGACGGCGACTCCTACCGCGTAGCGGTGATAGATTCCCGCCGCGAAATATCGGGCGGACAAGGCGAAAACGCCTTTGACCTCGGTCCCAATACCGACGTGATTTTTATATCCGACAGAGCGCGCGGCGCGCAAATGGTACTGCGCAGTATGTATCCGGAAATCATAGCGTTTGACGAAATAGGCACGCTTGCCGAAGTAAACGCGGTACTTGAAGCGTTCAATTCGGGCGTACATATAATCACCACGGCTCACGTCGGCGGTATAGACGAGCTTAAAGCGCGCCCGGCGACAAAGGCGCTGCTTAAAAGCGGAACGGTAAAAACCGTGGCACTGCTCCCCGGAAAACCCGGAGAGCCGCCGCGGATATTGGGAGCGCCTTATGAGAATGGCGGTTAAATGTCTCGGCATACTGGCGACAGTAATGAGCTTCTCCGCTTTCGGCTTTTTGAAAGCGCGCCGAAAAAGTGACGAGATAGCCGCAGTAAAGCTGATACTGTCGGCTTTTTCGGCGGCGGACAGTATGCTTCGCACGGGCGGATACAGCCGTGAAAAAATACTTAAAACCGCCTTTTTAGATGTGCCAGGCTTCGGGTATAAAAACGGCGTCGCGACGCTCGGCGAAGCGGCAGGGCCCGAAATATCCGGCTTTGTCAACGCTTTTTTTGCTGATTTCGGTGCCGGCGACGCGGTAAGAGAGCGCGGGCGGATAGCCGCCGTCAGGGGCGAAATACAAGGCGTGCTTTCGTCCCTTGAAGAGTCCTTCGCCGCCGAAGGCAAAATCTGGCGCACCTGCGGAATATGCGCGGGACTTATACTCGGTATAATGTTTATTTAGGGTGGATTTAAGTGGATGTAAACTTCATTTTCAAAATTGCCGCGATCGGGATAATAGTCACGGTGCTTAATCAGCTTCTTATCCGTTCGGGCAGGGAGGACCAGGCGATGCTTACTTCACTTGCGGGGCTGATAGTCGTACTGCTTATGGTCGTGACCGCCATTGCCGACCTGTTTTCCACCGTAAAGAGGTTGTTCGGGTTATGACGGCGACTCTGGTAAAGGTGCTTGCGGTGATACTGATTTCGGCGGTAATGATTTTGTATATTGCTCCGCAAAAGGCTGAAATCGGGTTTATGCTGAGTCTTGCCGCCGGGGCGGTCGTAATTCTCGGGTTGATAAACTGGATATTGCCTCATATAAGCAATCTTGAAGCGGCGTTTAAGAAAGCCGGCGGCATTTCAAGGTATTTTACCGTGTCGCTCAAAGCGCTCGGCATATCATACGTTACAGGCTTTGCCGCGGATACCTGCCGCGATTTCGGGCAAAGCGCGCTTGCCGCAAAAGCGGAATTTGCCGGAAAATGCGCGATATTCATTTTATGTGTGTCGCCCGCGGTAAACGTGCTTGAAGCGGCGCTCAAATTTGCCGGAATATGAAAAAGATATATATTTTTATTTTTGCGGTTGCTCTGCTTTTTGCAATGAGGTTTTCCGTCGGCGCAGAACAGGACGTATACGGTGAAATATACCGCGAAAGCGGAATGGAAAACGTGACAAGGTCGCTTGACGGCGATACGCGCGCTTTTCTTGACAGTGAAAATATCGACCCGGGAAATTCAAACTGGATAAACTCGCTTAAAGCCGAAAACGTGTTTTCGCACATTTTCGCTTTCCTCAAAAGCGGCGCGAAAACGCCGGTAAAGGCGGGAACGTCGATAATGGCGATAATCATAATCGCCGCCGCCTTTAATGCCTACGGCACGCAAAAAAGCGATACCGCGGTACGGTTTGCGGTTACGCTTTCGGTCTGCGCGGTGATAGTTTTCGGTATATACGGCAGTATAAACGCCGCGGTGAACGCAGTAAGGGGAAGCAGCGCCTTTATGCTTTCGTTCGTGCCGGTGTATATGTCCGTGCTGAGCGTGGCGGGAGCGGGAGCCACCGCGGTTTCAGGCGGCGGCCTGCTTCTTGCGGCGGCGGAGTTTATAAGCGGTGTATCGGCGTTTTTCCTTACCGCGCTTATGGGTGCGTATCTGTCGCTTGGAATCAGCTCCTCGGTATCGCCTCTGCTCGGCGGGGCTGCGCTTGCGGAAACGCTTAAAAAGACGGGGATGTGGATGATGTCGCTTTTTACCACCGTTTTTATCGGAGTGCTCAGCGTTACCTCCACGGTCAATTCCGCCTCGGACAGTATGGCGGCGCGCACGGCAAAATTTATAATCGGCACCTGCGTTCCGGTGGCGGGCACGGCGCTTTCAGGCGCGGTAAACACGGTGTCGGCGGGCGTGTCGGTTCTCAAAACCTCGGTCGGTATTTACGGCGTTGTGGTGCTCTTCGTCATGCTTTTGCCGGTGCTTGCCGAGCTTCTTGCCTGGCGGCTTATGCTTTGCCTTTCGGCGGGTGTATGCGGGATTTTTTCGGTAGACGGAGCATCTGAACTCTTAAAGGCGGTGGACAGTATGTTTGCTTTTCTGACAGGCGCTTTACTGCTCGTTGAGGCGACGTTTATTATTTCGCTTTCGGTAATTATCGGGGCGGTGAGAGCGTTTTGAGCGCAGTAAAAGGCTTTATCGCGGCGTTTTCGGGCGGTTGCGTTTTCCTCGGAGCGCTGTATATACTCGTCCCCGAGGGCAAGCTCTCGAAAGCGGTAAAATATACCGTCAGTCTTTGCTTTTTGTGTGTTATTCTTTCCGCCGCGACGGTTTCCTGCAACGCTTCCTTCCCCGAGTTTACTGTAAAGGACGGCGACTTCGACAGCGAACGCCTTTCAGCCGACAGCGCAAGACTTGTTTTTGAGGGTGCTCTGACGTCCGCGGGAATAAATTTTTCAAAAATTACCGTTTTTACGGATAAAACGGAAGACGGCGGCATAAATATTATTGAAGTTTATGTTTACACCGACGCGTCAAGCGAGGCGGTAGCCGCCGTTATAGGTTCAGGGTCGTATAAGTTGGTGGTTGTAAATGGGTAAACTTAAAGAAAAAATATCCGCGATTAAAAATCATCCCAAACTGCTTTTTATAACAGGTCTTGCGGGCATACTTCTGATTTTTCTGTCCGGTTATATACCGAAAGTCGGAAAGGCGACCGCCGCTAAGCCTTCCGGGATTACGGCGGAGCAATACCGTGTGATAATCAGGAATAATGTCCGCGATATCGTAAAAGGCATTACGGGGGATGAAAATCCTACGGTGGTGATAACCCTTGAAAGCGGGATAAGATACGATTACGCAAACGAAAAAGAAAGCGACACTTCCGCTTCAAGCGGCAGAGAAACCGAGGAAAACCGAAAGGCGACAAAGCAGTCGTACATAACCGTGCGCGAGGCGGACGGCGGTGAAAAGCCGCTGATCGTTACCGAGATGATGCCGGAAATACGGGGTGTCGCAATAGTCTGCGCATACGGCGACAGTCCCGACGTGGCGCAGAGAATCGGGGACGCCGTCACCGCGGCGCTGAATATTACATCGCAGAGAGTATATGTGTCAGGAGGAATATACAGTGAAAAAAGGTAAGGTTTTTACAAAAGGTCAGGCAATTCTGGTGGTAATGGTGCTGTGCCTCGGCGCGGCGGTATGGCTTAACATGAAGTTTTCTTCAAAAGAGAAATATCTGGGCGAGGCGGCGTACGTAAGCGGCGATTCGTCGCCCGAAGCGGTCGCGACCTCCGCAAAGGTAGGCGCCGCCGATAAAAACTATTTTGATACCGTTCGCGGTGAGCGAAACGCAAACCTGAAGAAACAGCAGGAACTGGTGGAAGAGTCGCTCAAATCGTCCTCGCTCTCCGATGAAGAGAAGAGCGCCGCCGTCGACAGAATAGCCGAGCTTGTTTCCCGCATGGAAAAGGAAAACAATATCGAAACCCTGCTTAAAGGCAAGGATTTCGCAGACGCGGTGGTAATAATAGGGGATAAAGACGTAAACGTCATAGTGAAATCGGACGGATTGACGACTACCCAAACGCTTCAGATACAGGATATCATCACTTCCCAGACCAGTATTCCGCTCGCAAATATTAAAATTGTTCCCGTAAAATAGTTGTGATTTTATTAAAAGTGTGATATAATACCTCTGTAAACATAAAAATCCCATAAAGCGGAGGAATAAATATGCAGGAAAACAAAACCGAATTAAACGTATCCATACAGGTGCTTGAAAAAATGGCGCAGATAGCCGCCTGCGAAATTGAGGGCGTTACCGGGCTTTCAAAAAGAGCTATTGATATCAAGGGCTCATTTAAGTCAAAAAGCGTTTTCAAGGGCGTAAGAGCGGAAAACATCAACGGCGCTATTGAGATCACGGTTTATATCTGCGTTGCCAAGGGCGTTAAGGTGCGCGAGGTGGCAAGCGCGGTGCAGACCAACGTTAAGGATAAAATACAGACTATGACGGGCACCGTGGTGACAAAAGTAAACGTATTTGTCGCGGACATATCCATCCCTGACGAAGAAGCGCAAGAAGCGTAAAACCAAATAAAAAAATAAGCCGGAGAGGTTGTTTCCTCTCCGGCATTTATTTTGCCTTACGCCTTGTTGAGTTTTTTGACAAGCGCGCTCTTTTTTCTTGCGGCGTTATTCTTGTGAAGCAGACCTTTTCCGGCTGCTTTGTCAATTTTTGCAACAGCGTTCTTTACCGCCTCGTCAGCGCCTTCCGCTTTCGCGTCTATCGCGGCGTCAGCCTTTTTAATGGCTGTTTTGAGGGCGGAACGTGCGGCCTTGTTGCGCTCGTTGTTGGCACGGCTTACGGCAACACGCTTTTTTGCGGATTTGATATTCGGCATGGTAACACCTCCCATTTTTCATACGACAAAGGTATGATATCATATCTTTACTGAATTTGCAAGATTTTTATAAATCAGTCTTCATAATCGGGGTTTATTTCCGCCGATTTCATACCCGTACCGGCGGGAATGAGCTGACCGATAATAACGTTTTCTTTAAGTCCGAACAGCGGGTCTTCCTTGCCCTTTATCGCCGCTTCGGTGAGCACTCTCGTGGTCTCCTGGAACGAAGCCGCGGACATAAACGACTCGGTAGCGAGGGACGCCTTGGTTATACCGAGAAGCGTCGGCTTGTAAACCGCCTTTGTAAGACCCTCTTCGCCTGCCGCCGTGCGCCTGTCGATTTCGGCGTTGGCATTGGCAATATCCCTGTATTCGTAACTCATATCCTGGATAAGGTCGGTTGAACCCGGGTCGAGGACTTTAAGCTTTCTCATCATCTGGCGGACGATTATTTCGATATGCTTATCGTTGATATCAACACCCTGTGTGCGGTAAGCGTTCTGAATTTCCGCGATGATGTATTCCTCAACCGCCTCGGGGCCTTGCGCTTCAAGTATATCCTGCGGATATTTGGCGCCCGGAATAAGCAGGTCGCCCGCGGCAACCGTATCGCCGTCGTTTACAAGTATCCTTGAACCGTACGGGATAGTGACCTTCTCTTCCTCCATGGTTTCCTCGTTGTTGATAAAGAGAACGTTGCTCTTCTTTTCCGCAACTATGCGGACTCTGCCCGAAATCTTGGCTATAAGACCGCAGCGCTTGGGTCTTCTTGCTTCGAACAGCTCTTCAACGCGGGGAAGACCCTGCGTGATATCCTCGGTAGAAGCGATACCGCCTGTGTGGAAGGTACGCATCGTAAGCTGTGTGCCCGGTTCGCCTATCGACTGCGCCGCGACTATACCGACCGCTTCGCCTACCGTTACCGGCTTATTGGTGGCAAGGTTCGCGCCGTAGCACTTGCGGCATACGCCGTGGTGCGAATGGCAGGTGAGTACCGAACGGATTTCAACGCGCTCAATACCCGCGGCGACAATGCGCTTTGCGTCCTCTTTGGTCATCATGCGGTCTGTGTCGCAAATGACCTCGCCGGTTTTCGGGTCGACCGCCGGGTGGAGAAGGAATCTGCCCACAAGGCGCTCTTCGAGGGTTTCAAGTATATGGTTGCCGTCCTTGATATCCGAAACGGTAAGACCTTCTTCGGTACCGCAGTCGTTTTCACGGACTATAACGTCCTGTGAAACGTCGACAAGACGGCGGGTAAGATATCCGGAGTCGGCGGTACGAAGCGCGGTATCGGCAAGACCTTTACGCGCACCGCGTGAAGAAATGAAATACTCGAGAACGTTAAGTCCTTCACGGTAATTGGCTCGGATGGGAACCTCTATAACCTTACCGGCGGTGTTGGCTATAAGTCCGCGCATGCCCGCGAGCTGTCTTATCTGACTCATGGAGCCGCGCGCGCCGGAATCAGCCATCATGAATATCGGATTGAATTCGTCAAGGTTTCCTTTAAGGGCGTCCGCAACGTCTTCGGTCGCCTTGTTCCATATTTCTATTACGTGGCGGCTGCGCTCGTCGTTGCTTAACAGTCCGCGGTTGTATTGAAGCGTAATGGCGTCAATATCCTTCTCCGCCTGGGCGAGTATTTCCGCCTTCGCCGGAGGAATTACCGCGTCGGTTACGGCAACCGTGATAGCGCCCTTGGTGGAATACTTAAAGCCGGTGGCTTTGATTTTATCGAGAACTATCGACGAAACGCTCGTTCCGTGAAGATCGATACAGCGTTCGATAATTTTGCCGAGCTGCTTTTTGCCGACCTTGTTCTGAATAATGTCGTCGTTGCTGTCAACGGTTTTCTTGGTCGGGTCTTTAATACCGAATGACCATTCGAGGTCAAACTCGTGACCGGGCAATGATCTGTCTACAAATCCCAGATCCTGCGGTATTGACTCGTTGAATATTATGAAGCCGACGGTGCACCATACAAGGCCGTGATTACCGTTTTCATCGGTCATCCTCACTCTTATCGGCGCGTGAAGTCCGATAAGACCGTCGTTATACGCCATGACCGCCTCGTTCTTATCGCGGAAAACCTTGTTGGTTCCCGTTTCGTCGGATTTTACAATGGTAAGGTAATAAGAACCGAGTACCATATCCTGCGTGGGAACGCTTACCGGTTTGCCGTCTGACGGTTTTAACAGGTTGTTTGCGGCGAGCATAAGGAAGCGTGCTTCCGCCTGCGCTTCTGCGGAAAGCGGAATATGAATAGCCATCTGGTCGCCGTCGAAGTCTGCGTTATACGCGGTACAAACGAGCGGATGAAGCTTTAACGCCTTACCTTCCACGAGAACCGGCTCAAACGCCTGAATACCGAGTCTGTGAAGTGTGGGCGCGCGGTTAAGAAGAACGGGGTGCTCTTTTATAACCATTTCAAGCGCGTCCCAAACCTCTGTAGAGGCACGGTCAACCATCTTTCTCGCCGTCTTGATGTTGGTTACCGCCTTGGTCTCAACCAAACGCTTCATTACGAACGGCTTGAACAGCTCGAGCGCCATTTCCTTCGGAACGCCGCACTGATACATTTTAAGCTCAGGACCGACGACTATAACCGAACGTCCGGAATAGTCGACGCGCTTACCGAGCAGGTTCTGACGGAAGCGTCCCTGCTTACCTTTAAGCATATCCGAAAGGGATTTGAGCGCGCGGTTGTTCGGTCCCGTAACCGGTTTGCCGCGGCGGCCGTTGTCTATCAGGGCGTCAACCGCTTCCTGAAGCATTCTCTTCTCGTTGCGAACGATAATATCGGGCGCGCCGAGGTCAAGAAGCCTTTTAAGGCGGTTGTTTCTGTTTATAACTCTTCTGTAAAGGTCGTTGAGGTCGCTTGTGGCGAACCTGCCGCCGTCGAGCTGTACCATCGGGCGCAGATCGGGCGGAATTACCGGAAGAACGTCGAGTATCATCCATTCGGGTCTGTTACCCGAAAGACGGAACGACTCGAGAACTTCAAGACGCTTTAAGAGTCTTATTCTCTTCTGACCGGAAGATTCATCAAGCTCCTTGCGGAGTTCGTCGCAGGTCTTGTCAAGGTCAATTTCACACAGAAGCTCTTTTATGGCTTCGGCGCCCATACCGGCTTTGAAGTCGTCCTCATATTTCTCGCGCATATCGTTATATTGCTTTTCGTTGAGGAGCTGTTTCTTTTCAAGCGGCGTGGTGCCGGGATCGGTAACTATATACTGCGAGAAATACAGCACGTGTTCAAGCGCCTTGGGTGAAATATCAAGTGCGAGACCCATGCGTGAGGGTATCGTTTTGAAATACCAGATATGCGAAACGGGGGCGGCAAGCTCGATAGAGCCCATGCGCTCGCGGCGCACTTTCGCGCTTGTGACCTCAACGCCGCAGCGTTCGCATATTTTACCTTTATAGCGGATACGCTTGTATTTACCGCAGTGGCATTCCCAGTCCTT
Organism: Clostridiaceae bacterium; assembly: GCA_016287385.1. Classification (GTDB taxonomy): domain Bacteria; phylum Bacillota; class Clostridia; order Oscillospirales; family Acutalibacteraceae; genus UBA737. The sequence continues at coordinate 142,977 of JAEEWM010000002.1, forward strand.
GGTGGGCCCGAAAATCTTTTCGCAGAAAAGGCCTTCCACTTCAGGTTTAAGTGAGCGGTAGTTAATGGTCTCGGGCTTGGTTACTTCGCCGTAAGACCAGCTTCTTATCTGCTCGGGTGAGGCAAGACCTATTTTTATAGATTCAAATTTTATATCGTTCTGATTATCCATAACGCAAGCTTTACCTCCTTATATTTCTTCCGATTCGTCGGCTTCCGTTATATCGTCGCCGTTTTCATCCTGAAGTTCGTAACCGTCGAGTTCACCCTCAACGACTACGCTTTCGTCTTCAAAATAAACGGGCGTGTTTTTGCCGAAGCCGGTATCGTCATCATCAAACTTCTGCTTGAGGTCGACTTCAAATCCGTCTCTGTCGAGTACGCGGATGTCAAGACCGAGGGACTGAAGCTCTTTGATAAGAACCTTGAACGATTCGGGCGTTCCCGCCTTCGGAACGTTCTGACCCTTGACTATCGCCTCGTAGGTCTTAACTCTGCCAACAACGTCGTCGGATTTGACCGTGAGTATTTCCTGGAGCGTGTATGCCGCGCCGTACGCTTCGAGCGCCCAGACTTCCATTTCACCGAAGCGCTGACCGCCGAACTGCGCCTTACCGCCGAGCGGCTGCTGAGTTACCAGCGAGTACGGACCGGTAGACCTCGCGTGAATCTTATCGTCAACCAGGTGATGAAGCTTGAGGTAGTACATATAACCTACCGTTACGCGGTTGTCGAACGGTTCGCCGGTTCTGCCGTCATAAAGCTGAACCTTGCCGTCCTCCGGCATGCCGGCGAGCTTGAAGCACTCGCGGATGTCGGATTCGTGCGCGCCGTCAAATACCGGCGTGCAGATGTTCCAGCCGAGCGCCTTGGCGGCGTAACCCAGGTGAACTTCAAGAACCTGTCCGATATTCATACGTGAAGGAACGCCCAGGGGGTTGAGAACTATATCAAGCGGCGTACCGTCCGGCAGGAAAGGCATATCCTCACTCGGAAGTATGCGCGAAACAACGCCCTTGTTACCGTGACGTCCCGCCATCTTATCGCCGACTGAAATTTTACGCTTCTGCGCAATATAGCAGCGGACGACGTCGTTTACGCCGGGACTGAGCTCCGATGAATTCTCGCGGTTGAAGACTTTAACGTCGACAATAACGCCGTATTCGCCGTGAGGAACGCGAAGCGAAGTATCTCTTACCTCACGCGCCTTTTCGCCGAATATCGCGCGCAGGAGCCGCTCCTCCGCGGTAAGCTCGGTCTCGCCCTTCGGGGTTACCTTGCCGACGAGTATATCGCCGGATTTAACCTCGGCGCCGATTCTTATGATTCCGCGTTCGTCAAGGTCTTTGAGCGCGTCTTCACCGACGTTCGGTATATCTCGCGTGATTTCTTCCTTGCCGAGCTTGGTATCTCTTGATTCGATTTCGTATTCTTCTATATGAATGGAGGTGTAAACGTCATCACGTACAAGGCGTTCGTTTAAGAGAACCGCGTCCTCGTAGTTGTAGCCCTCCCAGGTCATAAAGCCGATAAGCGCGTTTCTGCCGAGCGAGATTTCGCCGTTGCTGGTCGCGGGACCGTCTGCGATTACCTCATCCGCCGAAACCTTCTGACCGACTGATACTATCGGTTTCTGGTTAATGCAGGTCGCGTGATTTGAACGCAGGAACTTAATGAGGTTGTATTCGTCAATTTCGCCGTCCTTTGCGCGTATCTTAATTGTATCCGCGCTGACGTAGGTCACCGTGCCGGCGCGCTTGGCAAGCACCACAACGCCCGAGTCAATAGCCGCCTTATATTCCATACCGGTCGCAACTATCGGATTTTCGGGGCGCAGGAGCGGCACCGCCTGCTTCTGCATGTTCGAGCCCATGAGCGCACGGTTGGTATCGTCGTTTTCAAGGAACGGTATCATGGCTGTCGCTACCGAAACCACCATTTTCGGCGAAACGTCCATAAAGTCGGCGCGGCTCGCCTCCATTTCGTGGAAGCCGTCGCGGTAACGGGCGTTAACCTTCTTGCGGACAAAATAGCCGTTCTCATCGAGCGGTTCGTTCGCCTGAGCGACAACGTACTCGTCTTCCTCATCCGCCGACATGTAGACAACTTCGTCAAGCACCTTGCCGGTCTTTTTGTCAACACGGCGGAACGGCGCTTCGATAAAGCCGTATTTATTTATTCTCGCATAGGTCGCAAGATAGGAGATAAGACCGATGTTCGGACCTTCCGGAGTCTCTATCGGGCACATGCGTCCGTAATGAGTGTAGTGAACGTCGCGCACCTCAAACGAAGCACGGTCTCTTGAAAGACCGCCGGGACCCAGCGCCGAAAGACGGCGCTTGTGGGTAAGCTCGGAAAGAGGGTTGGTCTGGTCCATAAACTGCGAAAGCGGAGAAGAACCGAAGAACTCTCTTATCGCCGCCACTACGGGACGGATATTGATAAGCGACTGCGGCGTGGTGTTTTCAAGGTCCTGAAGCTGGAGCGTCATCTTTTCGCGGACAACTCTTTCCATACGGGCAAAGCCGATGCGGAACTGATTCTGCAAAAGCTCGCCGACCGAGCGGATTCTGCGGTTGCCCAGGTGGTCGATATCGTCTACCGAACCGACGTCGTAGGGAAGACCGAGGAAATAGTTGACGCTTGCGAAGATATCGTCAAGCGTGATGTGTTTCGGAATGAGCACGTCAACGCTCTCGACAAGGGCGGCTTTGAGCGCTTTCTTGTCAAGACCCTCGTCGAGTATTTCTTTGAGAACGTCAAAGCTTACCTTTTCGTTTACGCCCTGCGCGTCGAGGTCGGCAAGCTCTTTCGGAGTCAGCTTGACAAAGTCCTTAAGCTCGACCATTTTATTGGTCAGTATCTTGACTTCGGTCGTGTGACCTTCGAAATCGGTGACGTTGACGTACGCCTCAAAGACGCCGTGCGCTTCGAAGTCCTGCGCCATTTCGCGCGTTACGGTAACGCCCGGCTCGGCTAAAAGCTCACCGGTAAGCGGGTCCGCGACGGGGCGCGAAAGCACTCTGCCCCGAATACGCGCGCCGAGAGAAAGCTTCTTGTTGTATTTGTAGCGGCCGACGCGGGAAAGGTCATACCTGTGAACGTCAAAGAACATCTGCTCCAAATACGCCTTTGCGCCGTCAAGCGTTACCGGCTCACTCGGGCGGAGTTTTTTGTAAACCTCTACAAGACCGTCGTCTGTATTCTTGGTCTCGTCCGCTTCAAGAGTGGCGGCAAGGCGCTCGTCGTCGCCTAAAAGCTCGCGTATTTGCTGATTACTGCCGATGCCCAAAGCGCGAACAAACGCGGTTATGGGAAGTTTCCTGTTTTTGTCTATACGGACGTAAAGCACGTCGTTGGGGCTTGTTTCGTATTCAAGCCACGCACCGCGGTTCGGGATAATGGTTGAGGAAAACAGACGCTTGCCGGTCTTTTCGTCCGCCTTCTCGGCATAGTATATACCCGGCGAACGGACAAGCTGAGATACGATTGCGCGTTCGGCGCCGTTGATTACGAACGTGCCCGAATCGGTCATTATCGGGAAATCGCCCATAAAGACTTCGCTTTCCTTGATCTCGCCGGTCTCGTTGTTGAGCAGGCGGGCGGTAACGCGAAGAGGCGCGGCGTAGGTCGTATCACGCGCTTTGCATTCAGCCACGTCATACTTCGGCTGCTCGTCTATCCTGTAATCGATGAAGCTCAAAACGAGATTTCCGCTGTAATCGGTAATGGCTGACATATCCTTGAAGACCTCTTTCAGTCCCTCGCGGATAAACCAGTTGTATGAATCTTTTTGTACTTCAATGAGGTTCGGCATATCGATGACTTCATTGATTTTGGAAAAGGTCATACGGGTGTTATTGCCCAGTTTTACGGGCTTAACCATTGCTGATTTCTCCATAGGTGCAGAATCACTCCTAATTAAAAATTACAAATCTCATAAAATCAGGTGAAAAAACGCCTTGAATTTCTCTGTTTTTAACAACAAAAAAATCTAAAAGGCGCACATTCCCCCATCATCCAGTAGTAATAATTGATTATAAACCAGTCAAGCCCTGTTGTCAAGGAAAATTTTGTGAATTCTTCTATTTTTTTCAAATGCCCTTTTTCGGTATATCCCGCACAAAAAAACCGACGGGAAAAACTCCCGTCGGATAAAGCCGAAAATATCGGTAATGTCATCTTAACCCTGCATATCAAAAAACGAGTTAAAGGTACTGTCCTCTTCACTGCGCTTTCTTGCGGTTTCCGCTATGGCAACGTCGGGACAGCCCATACCCACGATTTGAGCGTAAACCCTCTTTTTCGGGTCGGGCACGTAGGTCTGTTTGCCGGCAAGCAGCAGACCGATTTCAACGTCGAAAGAGTCTTCAGTTATCTCGCCAAGCTCCGCAAGCGGTTTGAGATTACCTCTGTGAAGCGACTGCGCGATATGATCGACCGCTATTACGTCCGCCTGACGTACAACGTCAAACTCGACCTCCTTAAATGAGCCCATAGTCATAACGAGGCAACCTTCTTTGACCCATGACGCCTTTACAAGGTCGGCGTCCGCGGTGGTTACGGTGATTATGATATCGCTGTCCTTGCACGCCGCCTCGTTATCGGTGCAGTTTACAAGCTCGAAATCGGCGCCGGCAAATTTTGAAATAAAGTCGAGCCTCGCCTTTTCGCTTAAATCGCACACGTAAACCTTTTTCATTTTAAGTCTCTTGCTCATGCAAAGCAGACTGGTATAACCCTGAAGCCCCGCGCCGATAATCGTAACGACATCGGTCTTCGCCGCGAGACGCTGCGCCATAATGGCGGGTTGCGCGCCGGTACGCATATCGGATATCCAGTCGCCGCAGACAAGAGCTTTGAGCAGACCGTTGTGCGGGTCGGTAAGCAGTACGTTGGCTTTAATAAACGGCATGCCGAGTTTTTTGTTATCGGAATAGCCGCCTACTACTTTTATGCCGGCGATGTCCAGCGGCTTGATGTAATTCGGCATGGAATTAAACCAGCCGTTTACACCGGCGCTGCTCATATCGGTTGTGATTTTAGGCGGCATGATTATTTCGCCGTTGCCGAACCAGGTCCACGTTTTTTCTACAATGTCGATAGCATCCTCTACGCTTATGTATTTTTGCACCGCGGCATTCGTGATAAGACGCGCTTCTTCCTTAAAACTCAAAACAATCACCTCAAAAATAATTATTGTCCGACCTGAAACCGGTCGGTGGTATAAACTTTCCGTGTACTATTATAACATCGCTATGGCGCTGATTGTAAGGACATAATTGCGAGATTTTAGCACAAAAGTAAGATTACTGATTACAGTTGACTTTTTTTTCTACGGTGATATAATTATTAGAACAGAAACACAGGGAAAACGGGGTGAGGCGTTATGAGCAAAAAGCGACGGATAATTTTCATATCCGTCTGGCTTTTGTGCGCGGCGGCGTTTCTGGTTCCGGCGCTTTGTTTTAAGTCGCCGCAAGGCGGAGAAAGCGTAAGGGAGGCCATGCGCGACGCGGTGCTTCACGAATCGAATAAAATAAACTTTTTCGGCATTGCGGAAGTAAATCCCGCCGTCGTATCGGCGTACACCGTAACGGCGATACTGCTTTTGGCGGCGCTTGCGGTGCGTATATTTGCGATTCCTAAATTCAAGAACATTCCGGGCAGATTTCAGCTTCTTCTTGAACAGGCGGTAGGCTTTTTCGATAATCTCGCGAAGAGCAACAGTCCGCACAAAAACCGGTTTCTCGGCGCTTATGTCTTTACGGCGGGGTCGTACATCTGCCTCGGTACGTTTTTTGAACTGCTGGGCCTTCAGGGCGTCACGACCGCGGGCGCGAGCATTTCATTGCCGGCTCCGCTCGCCGATATAAACGGAGCCATCGCGATGGGCGTCACATCCTACCTGATAATACTTTCCGGCGGTCTGCTCGGCAACGGAATAAAGGGAGTGTTCAGCTCGCTTAAAGAGTTTTCACTTCCGATTTCCATGAGCTTTCGTCTTTTCGGCGCGTTGCTCAGCGGCTTGCTCGTTACGGAGCTTGTTTATTATAATATAGGGCTGTCGTTCGTATTGCCGGTATTTGTAGGAGTTATGTTCACGGCACTTCACGCGCTCATCCAGACCTACGTTTTAACAATGCTTACGGCTGTTTTTTACGGCGAGGTTTCCGAAAAAACGCCAAAACGTCAAAGAATAAAAAAGATTCGGGGGAATAAATCATGAAAAAGTCAACCAAAAGAATTTTAGCGCTGGTCGCGGCAGTATTGCTTACCTTTATACTTTTCGCGGGCACCGTCTGCTTCGCGGAGGGTGAGGACGCCGCCGCTTCGCAAAGCACGGCGGAAAGCGCACAGGCACAGGAGAACTCGAACACTTCGAGCAAGGCGGTTGCCGCCGCGGCGTGTATCGCGGTAGTTGCTTCCGTAGGTGCGGTAAGTATGGGTATCGCCATTGCAAAATCGGCGGACGGTATATCCCGTCAGCCTGAGGCGGACAGCAAGATAAGGACCACTCTTATGCTCGGTCTTGTATTTATTGAAACCGCGATAATTTACGCGCTTATTGTGGCTATTCTGATAATATTCGTGTTATAAGGCGGTGGGTAAATGACTCTCCCATTGAATATAAACTGGCAGCAGATATTGCTTCATATGTTCAACCTCGTTTTGCTTTTCGGGGGACTTTATCTGCTTTTGTATAAGCCGGTGAAAAAGTTTATGGACGACCGTGAAGAAAAGTATAAGCGGATGGACGACGAGGCGAATGAAAAACTCGCCCGCGCAAGCGCGGCGGAAGAAGAAATTGCCGAAAAGACCCGCAGGGCGGAAGAGCAGATTGCCCGTGATATCGCGGAAGCGAAACGCGAGGCGGAGAATGAGGCGGAAAACATTATAAAAGACGCCAAAAACGTCAAAAAACAGATGATAATTGACGCCGAAGATGCCGCGACCCGTGAAAAGAACCGCATTATAAACGACGCGCGGGAAGAAATCGCGGAGCTTGCCGTAAAGGCGGCGGAAAAGGTGCTTTCCGAAAAAACGTCCGCCGCGGGGGACGCAGATGCTTAACCCGCGCGCCAAGGAGCGCCTTAACGAACTTCACGGTATGCTGATCGGTCTCGCTTCAAACGAAGGCGATATGATTACCTTAATGCGCGAGGCAATAGAATCGTGGGAGCCCTCGGATGAGTTTTCGGCGAGAGGAACGGTGCTTACCGTCGGCGACGGTATCGCTACCGTAGCGGGACTTGATAACGCGCGTTACGGCGAAATACTGATTTTTCCGGGTAACGTCCGCGGCATGGTAGAAGAGCTTAAACGCGATTACATTTGCTGTGTTCTTTTCGGTGACGATACTTTTATAACCGAGGGCAGTACCGTAAAACGCACCGGCAAAACCGCCGGTATTCCGGTAGGCGACGCGTTTATCGGGCGTGTGGTCAACGCGCTCGGCAGTCCCATCGACGGCAAGGGAAGGATAAAAGCGAGCGGCTATATGCCCATTGAATCTCCCGCGCCCGCCATTATAGACCGGCAGGGCGTAAGCGAGCCCATGCAGACCGGGATACTCTGTATCGACTCGATGTTTCCGATAGGCAAGGGTCAGCGTGAACTTATAATCGGCGACCGCCAGACAGGCAAAACCGCCATTGCCATAGATACCATACTGAACCAGAAGGGCAAGGATACCGTTTGTATCTATGTGGCGATAGGGCAGAAGGCGTCAAGCGTGGCACAGATTTGCGCTACGCTCAAGGATAACGGCGCGGATAAGTATACGGTAATAGTTAATTCCTCGGCGAGCGATCCCGCTTCGCTTCAATATATCGCGCCTTACGCGGGGTGCGCCATTGCGGAATACTTTATGAACGAGGGCAGGGACGTCCTCATAGTTTACGACGACCTTTCCAAGCACGCGATAGCTTACAGGACGCTGAGCCTGCTTCTTGAACGTTCCCCCGGCAGAGAGGCATACCCCGGCGACGTTTTTTATCTGCATTCGCGCCTGCTTGAACGTTCGGCGCGGCTTTCCGATAAGCTGGGCGGCGGCAGTATGACCGCGCTTCCGATAGTTGAAACGCAGGCGGGCGACGTTTCCGCCTATATACCGACGAATATCATATCCATAACCGACGGTCAGCTGTTCCTTGAAAGTCACCTGTTTTTTGAGGGCCAGCGCCCCGCGGTCAATATCGGTCTTTCGGTATCGCGTGTGGGCGGCGCGGCGCAAACACCGGCGCTTAAAAACGCCGCGGCGGGGCTTCGCCTTACGCTTGCACAGTATAAGGAAATCGAGGTATTCAACCAGTTTTCAAGCGACCTTGACGAGGCAACGCGGGCGCGTCTTCGCCACGGTAAAAACCTTATGTATCTTTTAAGACAGGAGCAGTACCGTCCGCTTGAACAGTACGAGCAGGTGGTAATCCTTACGGCGGCTATGGCAAACGCCTTTGACGGCGTCACGCCGGAGGCGGTCGGTGCGCTTAAATATGAAATACTCGATTATGTAAAGGAAAAACTCGGCGATATATGTGCCGACATTAAAAACAGCGGTAAGCTGAGTAAAGAAAACAGGGCGCTTATAGCCGAAACCGCGAAAGAATATCTGGCGGAGCATAAAAATGTCTAACACCAAAGAGATAAAAGACCGTATAAAAAGCGTAAAGGATACCCAAAAAATAGCCAACGCGATGTATCTTATATCCTCTACAAAAATGCGCAGGGCGAAAGCGGAGCTTGACGGCACGCGCCCTTATTTTTCGGCGCTTCGGCGGGAAATAGGCAGAATATTCGGCTATTTTGATAATATTGAGAGTAAATATTTTTACCCGAAGGATTATAAGGGTCCGACAGATAAGCCGGACGCTTGCCTTGTGATAACCGCGGATAAGGGACTTTCCGGCGCATACAACCAAAACGCCATTAAGGAAGCCGAAAAACTGCTTGAAGTAAACCGCGAAACCAAGCTGTTCGTTGTGGGCGAATACGGACGCCAGTATTTTTTAAGGCATAGTATTCCGATTGAGCAAAGCTTTCTTTATACGGCGCAAAACCCCACAATGCAAAGGGCAAGGGAAATATGCGCGACTTTGCTCGAATTATACGAAAGCGGTCAGGCGGACGAAATATATATAGTGTATACCGATTTGAAGCGTGACGCCGGTCAGTCGGCGGAGTGTACGCGGCTGCTGCCGATACCCCGCGAGGAGTTTGAAACCGGCAAGCCTCAAAAGAGCGGATACGAATTCTGGCCGGACGCCAAGCGTGTGCTTGAAAGCATTGTCCCGGCGTTTTTGACCGGCTTTATTTACAGCGCGCTTGTGGACAGCTTTTGCAGTGAGCAGAGCGCGCGTATGGCGGCGATGAGCGCTTCAAACGATAACGCGCAGGAAATAATATCAAGGCTTTCGGTTGAATACAACCGTTTGCGGCAGGCGGACATAACCCGTGAAATAACCGAGGTCAGTGCCGGTGCCAAAGCACAGAGCCGCAAGAGAAAAGCGAGGGAGGAAGCAGATGAACACAGGTAAAATAGTTCAGATATCGGGTCCTGTTGTGGACTGTGAATTTCCGCTTTCAGCCATACCGAGAATTAAAACCGCTCTTAAAGTTAAAGTTGACGGCGCCGAAAAAACGCTGGAGGTCGCCGAACATATCGGCGGCAGGACTGTGCGTTGCCTTGTGCTCTCGGACAGCTTCGGGCTTTCGCGCGGTATGGAGGTTACCGACACCGGCGCGGGCATCACGGTTCCGGTCGGTGAAAACACCCTCGGGCGAATGTTTAACGTTTTAGGCGAGGTAATAGACGGCGGCGCGGCAATTCCGGAAAAAACGCCGGCGTCTCCCATTCACAGGAAACCGCCGCATTTTGTGGAACAACAGCCGTCCGCCGAAATACTCGAAACCGGCATAAAAGTAATAGATTTGCTTGAACCGTACGCAAAAGGCGGTAAAATAGGACTTTTCGGCGGCGCGGGCGTAGGTAAAACCGTTCTGATACAGGAGCTTATACACAATGTGGCTATGGAGCACGGCGGTTATTCGGTTTTCGCCGGGGTCGGCGAGCGTAACCGCGAGGGTAACGACCTGTGGACCGAGATGAAGCAAAGCGGAGTAATCGATAAAACCGCGCTCGTTTTCGGTCAGATGAACGAGTCGCCCGGCGTTCGTATGCGCGTTGCGCTGACGGGACTTACAATGGCGGAATATTTCCGCGATATACAGAAAAAAGACGTTCTTTTGTTCATAGATAATATTTTCCGCTTCGTTCAGGCGGGCAGCGAGGTTTCAACACTGCTCGGCAGGATGCCGTCGGCGGTCGGCTATCAGCCCACGCTCGCCGCGGAAATGGGCGAACTCGAAGAGCGGATAACCTCAACCAAGCGCGGCTCGGTCACATCGGTTCAGGCGGTGTATGTTCCCGCCGACGACCTGACGGACCCGGCGCCCGCCACGACATTCACCCACCTCGACGCGACCACGGTTCTTTCCCGCAGAATCGCCGAGCAGGGTATATATCCGGCGGTCGACCCGCTCGGCTCCACCTCGCGTATACTCAGCGCCAAGGTGCTTGGCGACGAGCACTACTACGTTGCCCGCAAGGTGCAGGAAATACTTCAGAAATATAATGAATTACAGGATATAATCGCGATACTCGGTATGGAGGAATTAAGCGACGCCGACCGTACAACCGTATTTCGCGCCCGTAAAATACAGCGGTTTTTATCTCAGCCGATGTTTGTGGCGGAAAAGTTTACCGGCACGAAGGGCGTTTATGTGCCGCTGCGCGAGACCGTGCGCGGTTTTAAGATGATAGTCGAGGGCGAGATGGATTCCTATCCCGAGGATGCGTTCTTTAACGCCGGCACTGTTGAAGACGTGATTAAAAGAGCGGAGGAAGCGCAATGAGCACCTTTACCGTTCATATTCTCGCCGCCGATAAGGTGCTTTACGAGGGCGATTGTGAGTCTCTCGTAATTCCCACGCCGTGGGGGCAGTACGGTGTGCTTGCTCACCACTGCAAGGCGATATGCGCGATAGTTGCGGGCAGACTTACTTACAGAGCGCCCGGCGGCAAGCCGCAGTATGCCGCCGTTTCCGACGGTCTGGCTAAAATCGGCGATAACGACGTGCTGATACTCGTCGACACCGCCGAACGCCCCGAGGAAATTGATATAAACAAGGTGCGCCTTGCGGCGGACGCTTCAAGAGAGGCAATGCTGCAAAAGCGCAGTATGCGTGAATACAGGCAGGCGCAGGCGACTTTGGCCCGCGCTATTTCCCGTATGGACGTGCATAAAAAATATACCGAATAAATCTACCTTTTGCCGAGGGGCGCAAGGTAGATTTTATCATAAAAGAGGGAAAAACAAAAAACGGAGGCGGTGAGAGAATGAGCGAAGAAAACGCGGCGCGGCTTAAAAGACTTAAAACCAAAGCGAACAAGCTGCCGAAAACGCCCGGCGTGTATATAATGAAGAACCGCGCCGGCGACATTATATATATAGGTAAGGCGAAAGCGCTTAAAAACCGGGTCACTCAATACTTCGGAAGCGGTAATCAGCACCCCGAAAAAGTGCGCAGGATGGTTGAAAACGTACAGGATTTCGATTTCGTGCTCTGCGACAGTGAGTTTGAAGCGCTGATTCTCGAAAACTCGCTTATCAAACAGCACCAGCCGAAATATAACATACTTCTTAAAGACGACAAGGGCTATCACTATATTAAAATAACCGCGGATAAATGGCGGCGGATTACGGCAAGCAAGGATACCGCCGATAAGAAGGCGCAGTATATAGGACCGTATTATTCGGGCTATGTTGTAAAGGATACCGTCGACGAGGCGATAAAGGTGTTCAGACTTCCCGACTGCAACCGTTCCTTCGACAAGCCCTCAAAGCCGTGCCTTAATTTCCATATAGGCAGGTGCGACGCGCCCTGCCGCGGGAAAATGTCGCTTGAAGATTATAACGAATCGGTGAACGCCGCGATAGCGTTTATTAAGAACGGACCGGGCGAAGATACCGTCGAAGCAATGGTAAAACGTATGGAGGAGGCGGCGGAAAACCTCAATTTCGAGTACGCGGCAAAGCTTCGCGACAGGATAAACGCCATAAAAAAACTTTCCGAAAAGCAAAAGGTGGTCATGTGCACCTATCGCTCGCAGGACGTGTTCGCAAGCGTTTCGGGAAACGGCACGGTTTGCGTGGGCGTGCTTATTTTCAGAAACAGCCGCCTTACCGATAAAAAGGTCTTTTTTATAGACGGAGATTACAAAAAAGACGAGCTTTACGGCGAATTTTTACGCCGCTATTACGACGGGCAAAGCGATATACCGGGGCGCATACTTCTTGACTGCGAGATAAGCGAAAACGAATTGCTCAGTCAGTGGCTTTCGTCGCTTTCCGGGCGTAAGACAGAGATTTTATGCGCGTACAGAGGCGAGCCGAAAACGCTCGTGGAAATGTGTGCTAAAAACGCCGCCGAAAATTTAGCTCAGCGCCTCAACCGCACCGCGGGGCAGACTGCCGCCGTGGCGGCGCTGAAAGAGGCGCTCGCGCTTCCGCGCGACCCCGAAATAATCGAGGCGTACGACATATCCAACACGGGCGGCGACCAGAACGTCGCCGGTATGGTGGTTTTCAGGGGAGGAAAACCTTACAGAAAGCATTATAAGCTTTTCAAAATTAAAGGCTTTTCGGGGCAGGATGATTACCGCTCCATGGCGGAGGTGCTCGACCGCAGGTTTGCCGAGCATCAAAAGGGCGCGGACGAGGGCTTTGCTGCGCTTCCGGACCTGATTTTACTTGACGGCGCCGCCGGTCAGATATCGGCGGTTTTGCCGGTTATGAGTAAATATAATCTTAATATACCCGTTTTCGGTATGGTTAAGGACGGCAGGCACCGCACCCGCGCCATAGCGACAACGGGCGACGATATCGAAATAAAGGGCAACCGCGCGCTGTTTACCTTTATAACCTCGGTGCAGGACGAGGTGCACCGCTTTGCCGTATCCTACCACCGCAAAAAGCGAAGCGGAAAAATGCTCGGCAGTACGCTGCTTTCGTGTGAGGGTGTGGGCGAGAAAACCGCCGCGGCGCTTATGCGGCATTTCAAAACGGTTGCCGCGATCAAGAAAGCAAGCGTAGAGGAACTGTGCTCGGTAAAAGGCGTCAGCGCCAAAGCGGCAAGGAGTATACGCGGGTATTTTGACGGGAAATAAGTATTGCAAAAAGAACTGTTTACTGTTAGAATAAAACTTGAAAGGTGCGTGATTTTATGTCCGCTTATCAGCTTAAAGGCGCAGAGAAGGGCGATACCGTCGCCGTAATGCATACCAATATGGGCGATATTAAAATAAAACTGTTTACCGAAAAGGTGCCGAAAGCAACCGAAAATTTCATAACCCACTCGAAAAACGGCTACTATAACGGAATAGTTTTTCACAGAGTTATAAAGGATTTCATGATACAGGGCGGCGACCCTACCGCCACCGGTATGGGCGGCGAGTCCATTTGGGGCGAGAGCTTTGAAGACGAGTTTGACGAGGAACTTCACAACCTGCGCGGCGCGCTTTGCATGGCGAACGCGGGACCGGGGACTAACGGCAGTCAGTTTTTTATCGTTCAGGCGTCGGAAGTGCCGGCGAATATGCTTTCACAGATGAAAGGACTTAAAGACCGCGGCTTTCCCGAGGAGATAACCGAGGCTTACGGGCGGCTCGGCGGCACGCCGTGGCTTGATTTCCGCCATACCGTTTTCGGTCAGGTTACAGAGGGTATGGATACCGTTGATAGAATTGCCGCCACCCCGGTAGGCGCAAACGATAAGCCGATAAACGACGTGGTTATCGAGTCGATAGAAATAACCGAGCTTTAAGGAGAAACGCTATGAAAGGTATTATTCTCGCAGGCGGAAGCGGAACGCGGCTTTATCCTCTTACCATGGTAACGTCGAAACAGCTTTTGCCGGTGTACGATAAGCCGATGATTTATTATCCGATGTCGGTGCTTATGCGCGCCGGTATCAGAGATATACTTATTATTTCGACCCCGGTTGATCTTCCGAATTTCGAGCGCCTCCTCGGCGACGGGTCAATGTACGGAATAAATCTTTCTTATGCCGTTCAGCCCTCGCCTGACGGTCTCGCTCAGGCGTTTCTCATCGGTGAGGAGTTTATAGCCGGCGACAGCTGCGCCATGGTGCTCGGCGATAATATTTTTTACGGGAGCGGACTTAAAGCCCATTTGCGTGAGGCGGCGGCAAAGGAGCACGGCGCCACGATTTTCGGCTATTACGTCGAAGACCCCGAGCGTTTCGGTATAGTTGAGTTCGATAAGGAAGGCAAAGCGATATCCATAGAAGAAAAGCCGAAGAATCCGAAGTCAAACTACTGCGTTACGGGACTCTATTTTTACGATAACCGTGTAGTCGATTTTGCAAAACGGATTAAGCCGTCGAAGCGCGGCGAGCTCGAAATAACCGACCTTAACCGTATGTATCTTGAAGACGGAACGCTTAACGTGATAACCCTCGGTCACGGCTACGCGTGGCTCGATACGGGAACAATGGATTCGCTCAGCGAGGCAAGCGAGTTTGTAAAGGTGGTCGAGAAGCGGCAGGGCATACAGATTTCCGCGATAGAGGAGATAGCGTATCTTAACGGCTGGATAAGCAAAGAACGGCTTATCGAGTCGGCGGAAAGATACGGCAAATCTCCCTACGGCGAACACCTGAAAAAAGTTGCCGAAGGCAAGTTTATTTACAAATAACATATAAAAAACAATTCCGCCGGACAGAGTAAAAATCCGGCGGTTTTTTTGTAGAATTTCAGCGGTGTATTTTGGCTAAAACAGAGAAAAATATGTTCGGTTTTTATTAACATAATTCTTTATTCATTTTATTTCTGCATAAAAAACTGTTATACTTTTTAACCGACTTATCCACCGTAAAATGCGCGAAAAACGGCGAAAAAGGTCGTTATCCACCTTCAAAATGTTAATTACACGGTGGATAAAGTTGATAACTTTAACGGTTATTTTAGTTTACATAATCAAAAATAATGCAAAAAAAGCGGGTAATTAAAAAAGTATGTAAATAAGCGCCAGAAGAAGCAGCTTATCCGAACCCTCCGCGGTCAGTATCAGCAAAAGCCCGAGGATGAGCGCCATATCCGGGTCGAGTCCGAAATTGCGCAAAAAGGGGATCCCCGGCGATGGCGTTAGCGGTGCTTTGCCTGTCGGTGCTTTGCCTGTCGGCGCTTTGCTTCCGGCGGATATTGTTTCGTTCTCTTTTACGCACCCGTCGTTCGGGTATCTGGAGCGTGAGCTCATACGGCGCATCTGCTCTACGGCGCGCCGCGTTTCCTCCGCTGTGACCGTGTTTTTTGCGCCTGCCATAATATCACCCGAAATCAAGTATTCCCGCCTCTTTCAGCAGCGGCAGGGCGTCAATCAGTTTTAAGAGTTTAAGCGCGGAATCAACCTTCTCCCTGCGCCGTTCGCTCAAGTGCGGTTTAAGCGCAAGGAGCAGATTCGCGCGGTTGTCGTTCCGCCTGCTTCCGATATGTCCGAGTATTCCCGTAATGCGGTTGAAATCTTCTTTTGTAAACGGCGATTCGTTTCCGGCTTCGCCGCTTGCGGAGCTTTCGTCCCGGTCATCACCGTCGCCTAAAAGACTTTCAGCCATCATCCGCACTTTTTCCATGCTTTCGGGGTCGGAAAGTATCTCTTCAAGCTTGCGGTTGAGGTCATCCATTGTCTTTCCCGCCCGTAATTTTTTTGAGTATTTCCTTTGCCTGCGCGGATGATAATATCTTCCGCGCCGTCTCTTTATCACTGAGCGCCGCGTCAAGCTTACGGCGGTCATCGGCGTTTAGCGTGCCTATAAGTGCCGAAAGGTCGCCGTTCTTTGCCGAATCAACGGTGTTTTTATTGATTTTTTTGCCGGAAGCGGTTACAATGGCTTTTAACAGCAATCGTTTATCTATGTTCATTTTTTCGTTCATGGCGCTGCCTCCGAAAAGTGTTGTTTGCTATATTATATGTATGAAAAGGAACTGGTGTTTATGAGACTGGCGGTAATTTCCGATACACACGGGCGCACCGAGCTTATAAGTCGCGTTTTACTGCGCGAAAGCGAGGCAAAGGAAGTGTTTTTCCTCGGTGACGTTGTAAGCGATATCGAAAAAATAATACCGGAGTTTCCCGATAGGATTTTCCGTATAGTTCACGGCAACTGCGATTATTTTTCAAACTATCCGCTTTTTGATATAGTTGAGTACCCTTTCGCCACGGTCTATTTCACGCACGGGCACCGGTACGGAGTGAAATACGGCACCGAGGGGCTGCTGCACTCGGCAAAGGGAGCCGGTGCGAATATTGCGCTTTACGGACATACTCATATTGCGTCGGTAGGGTATAAGGACGGCGTTTTTCTTGTGAACGGCGGTTCGCTCGCGCTTCCGCGGGACGGAAAACCGAGCTACGCCGTGATAGACGTAACGGATAAAGGAATTTTGCCGACGGTCAAGTATCTGTAAAAGCAGGGCGCTGTTGACGCCCGTTTTATCGCGCTTTTTCGGTGAGTCTACTGTGAGTAGAATAAAAAAATACGGCTCTATCCGGCAAAAACTTACCGGTAGAGCCGCTTTTGTTTCGGTAGGGTGACTGCGGCATTGAAAAAGTATAAAATAATGCCGTCAGATAACTGCGCCGCGAGCGCAAACACAGCGGGGTGTTTTAATGAAAAACAGTTTTTTACTTTCCTGTGAATCAACGGTTGATTTACCGTTCTCCTATATTTCGGAGCGAAACATCGAGGTGCTTTTCTATACATATTCCGTAGACGGCGAGGAGTACGACGACGATATGGGCCGCGACCCCGGAGCGCTTGACCACTTTTACGGTCTGCTCAGTGACGGCAAATTCCCGGCGACTTCCCAAATAAACGTTTACAAATATACAAATTATTTTGAATCTCTCTTGAACCTTTACAGCGGCGATATACTTCACATTGCGATGGGGTCGGGTATGTCGCCCTCTGTAAACAACGCAGTTGAGGCGGCAAAGTCGCTTAAAGCGAAATATCCCGACAGAACGGTAAAGGTAATAGATTCGCTTTGCTCGTGCGGCGGATACGGCATACTTGTCGATATCGCCGCGGATATGCGCGACGAGGGCGTATCTTTTGAGGATGTCGCAGACTGGCTCGAATCAAATAAGGCGTGTATTCATCACCAGTTTTTCTCAACAGACCTTAAATACTTCAAGCGAAGCGGTCGTGTTTCCGGCGCCGCCGCAACAGTCGCTACGATACTCGGAATCTGTCCGATAATGCACCTTAATTCGGAAGGACGCATTATCGCTTACGGCAAAGTCCGCGGCAGAAAAAAGGCGATAAAGACGACCGTTGAAACAATGCTCAAAGATACGGTCGAGGGCGGCGATTACGCCGGAAAGTGCGTAATATGTCACTCAAACTGCATCGACGCGGCAAACGAAACCGCGGAGCTCGTAAAACAGACTTTTCCGAAGCTTCCCGAAGTCAGAATTTCAAACATAGGAACGATTATCGCTTCGCACGCGGGTCCCGGCACGGTGGCGCTGTTTTTTGTGGGCAAACCGCGCGTAGGGCTTGACTGACCGTTCTGTAAACTGAGTAAAAAACGGCCGCGCTTTCATTTTTTGAAGGCGCGGATTTTTTACGCCTTCAAAGCCGGATGCCGTACGGAGCGCCACGCCGCCGATGCGGACTAAATGACAATATATTTGACTTTTTTATAAAAATGCGGTATCATAATCGGTGACGCCGGCTATTAAATTATGCCAAACAATGAATTTTGGGGAGATTTACCGATGGAAATAAAGAGATTCGGCCATACCACCAAGGCGGCGGTACTGTTCACCGTTTCCCTGTTTGCTGTCAACGTGATTATAGGCGCGGTTGTGGTTATACAGTCACGCGCATCCGTGAAATCGCTCATTAACGATTCAATGCTCGGTATTGCAAAAACCGCGGGCGCTATGCTTGACGGTGACGAGCTTGCCGCCCTTACCGCCGAGGATGAAGGCGGGGAGAAGCAGGAGGCGGTTGAGGATAAACTGCGGGTGTTTGCCGAAAACTTTGATTTTAAGTATATTTACGCCGTTCGACCGAGTGAAGGCGGCAAGTTTATTTTCATAGCCGATGCGGACGAGAAAGACCCCGCGCCTTACGGCAAAGAGGTCGTATATTCGCCGGCGCTCGGCTCAGCCGGAAACGGCAAGGCGGATGTCGATAAATTCCCCGTAAGCGACGAATGGGGCAAATACTATACCGCTTACTGTCCGGTCAAGACGTCCGACGGCAGGATCGGCGGTATCGTAGGTGTTGATTTCGACGCCGAGTGGTACGAAAAGCAGATGACCAAAAATGCGGCGTACATTATTTTCATAAGCGTATTTTCGCTTGCCGTAGGCGGCGTGATGGTGCTTCTGGTTACTGTCAGACTTAAAAATAAATTTGACCGTCTTAACGAGGAAACCATGTCCATCGCTTCTGATATAGGCGCACTGCTTGACGAAATACACGGAGAATCCGATTTTCCGCAGATATCCGGAGAATCAACGGCGCTTTCGGCGGCTGAGGTCGAGCTTTCGGATAAAATCAAAAATGAGAGCAGCGGTATAGAAAAGCTTTCGTTAGAGGTTGAAGAAATAAAAATCAATCTGAGGCAGTATATCAACTATGTCCATGTAAAAGCTTATACCGACGGTATGACCGGCGTGGGAAATAAAACCGCCTACCTTGAGCTTGTACATAATCTCGATAACCGTATAGTGAAAAACGACGTTCGATTCTCGATAGCGGTATTTGATATAGACGCGTTGAAGTGCGCGAACGACGAATACGGTCATGAAGAGGGCGACCGCATGATAACCGGCACCGCAAACTGCCTTAAACGGGTATTCGGTAAAAAGAATGTGTTCCGTATAGGCGGCGACGAGTTTATCGCCGTGCTTGAGGATTTCTTTGAAAACGATATGGAAACGGCGTTTGTACGGCTTGACAATGAAATCGTGCGCGAAAACAAATCCATGCCCGAAGAGGCGAAAGTCAGGGTTTCCTTCTCAAAGGGAGCGGCGACGTTCGAGCCGGGCAGGGATAAGGCGTTCAAGGAGGTTTTCCGCCGCGCGGATAAAGCGATGTACATCAATAAGGACAATTACTACAAAAAGCATCCTAACCCGCGTGCAAACGGCGAAACGGAGTTTGACGCTTTATGAAGACAGTCGCAGTTTTGCCGGATGGCTATACAGAGTATTATTCTGTTGATTTGCAAAAAGATAAAAGGACGGCGGTTTTCGTTAACCTGTTCGCCGCTGTTATAGCCATAATAATGGCGTTTTCCATGTGTTTTTATATACCGTTTGCAACGTTGTTCAGCATGGAAAGCGGATTGGGTGCGTATATTGTGCGCCTGCTGTCGCTCATTGTACTTACCGTTCTTTACCTTGTGCTTCACGAGGCGGTGCACGGCGTTTCTATGAAGCTTTGCGGCACAGAGAAGGTCAAATACGGTTTTACCGGGCTTTACGCGTTTGCCGGAAGCGATGATTATTACGGCAAAAAAGCATATATTTTTATTGCCATGGCGCCGGTGGTATTCTGGGGCGCGGTGCTCGCCGCGATAAACGTCTTTGTTCCCGAAGAATGGTTTTGGGTGATTTACTTCATTCAGATAATCAATGTTTCCGGCGCGGCAGGCGATATCTTTGTGACAGTGAAATTTTCCCGTTTCCCGAAAGATATACTGATAAAAGATTCGGGAGTCGGGATGACGGTTTATTCAAAAGAAAACGGTTAATAACCGAAAAGGATAAAAAATACCGGCTGAAACAGGCAAGTATCCTTGTTTCAGCCGGCTGTTATATGCCTTTAATTCTCTGCTTTTTTCCACGGGTTGTTCGGGTCCGGGTCTGTGGGGTCCCAGCCGCGGCGCGAATCGTTTACGTCGATTCTTATCGGCGCCGGCGCGGGGAGCGGTTCGGGGTCCGCGCTGTCGTAAATCGTGACGGTCGTGCCCGCCGGGCAGTTGTCGTATATCCATTTCGCGTCGGCAACGCAAAGTCTTACGCAGCCGGCGGAAGCGGGCTGACCGAGCTTGTTGTACTCCTCACATTCAAGGGCGCCGCAGTTCTGCGAAAAATACGGTACGGAGTGGAAAAGATAAGGTCCGTATATCCGCGTTGAATACTGACCGTAAACGCTGCCTTTAAGCCAGCCCCACCTGAACTTGTCCGAAGTTTTCCAGGTGCCTGTCGGTGTTTTGCCGTCGGTACCCACAGAGCAGGTCATCGACTTGAACGGTACGGTGTATTCGCCGTTTTCGTCAGCTTTGTATACGGTAACTATATTTTGAGCGCGGTTGACTTTTATATAATACGGCGCAGTGTTTGCCGCCGTGGGCTGCACCGGATTCTCCGCCGGTTTTTCCGCCGCGATATATTTTGCGTAGCAATAGCCCTCTTTGCCGTTGTAAAGTACCTTGTACCAGTTCTCCGGGCCTTTTTCGATAACCGATACCTCGCCGCCTCTTTTGATTTCGCCGAGCACATTTTTTTCATCCTTTGTATCCGGCGCGCTTCTTACATTAAGGTCAATGGTGGTATACATGGTTACGGTTTCAATTTGCGGCTTCTCTTCCTCAACGGGCGCTTCCGCCTTCTGCTCCTGCTCCGGTTTGCTTACCGTTTCGGATAAAGCCGGTTTTGACGAAACGTTTTCATCGACGGTTTTCGCCGCTTTTTTACCGATATTTATCTTGTCGCCGAAGAGTATAACGGCGATAATAAGCAAAACCGAAATGCCTATGCAGACTGCTGCGATTTTAATCGGAGTACGCAGCTGCGGTATTTTTAAGTCTGCGTTTTTGGAATGGCGGCCGTGTCCCATAATTTCACTCTCCAGAATATTCGTTCATTTTTTAACAGTTTCATTTTAACATTACGTCATCAGGTTGTCAAGCACGGCAAAATCCGCCTACTTTTAACTTTACAAACCGGAATACGGAATATATAATATAAGGCGAAAGTCAAGAGGTGTTTTTTATGTCTTATAAAACCGATATAGAGATAGCGCAGGAGTGCGAAATGCGGCCTGTTACCGAGATAGCGCGCCGTGCGAATATCGAAGAAAAGTATGTCGAACAGTACGGCAGATACAAAGCCAAAATAGATCTGTCGTTTTTGAACGAAACCGACAGGAAAGACGGTAAGCTCGTCCTTGTTACGGCAATTACGCCCACCTCCGCGGGCGAGGGCAAAACCACAACCACGATAGGACTTGCCGACGCTCTGAACGTGATTGGCAAACGCGCCGCGGTCGCACTGAGAGAACCGTCGCTCGGTCCGGTTTTCGGCATTAAGGGAGGGGCCGCGGGCGGCGGATACGCCCAGGTGGTTCCCATGGAGGATATAAACCTGCATTTTACGGGCGACCTTCACGCCATAACCGCGGCGAATAATCTGCTTGCCGCTATGCTCGATAATCACATATATCAGGGTAACGCGCTCGGCGTAGATACGAGAAAAATAACGTGGAAACGCTGCGTCGATATGAACGACAGACAGCTTCGCCACATTGTCGACGGACTCGGCGGAAAGGTAAACGGAGTGCCCCGTGAGGACGGATACGATATCACCGTTGCAAGTGAGATTATGGCGGTATTCTGTCTTTCCACCTCGATTTCAGACCTTAAACGCCGCCTGTCTGATATGATTGTCGGATATACTTTTGACGATAAGCCCGTCACCTGCGGCGACCTTCACGCCGCGGGCGCTCTTACCGCGCTTCTTAAAGACGCGTTAAAGCCCAATCTTGTGCAGACGCTCGAAGGTACGCCCGCGTTTGTACACGGCGGTCCGTTTGCAAATATAGCGCACGGGTGCAACTCTGTCGCGGCTACAAAGATGGCGCTTAAAGCCGGCGATTACGCCGTGACCGAGGCGGGCTTCGGCGCGGACCTCGGTGCTGAAAAATTCCTTGATATCAAATGCAGAAAATCGGGTCTTGTACCTGACGCGGTTGTTCTTGTCGCTACGGTGCGCGCGCTTAAAATGCACGGCGGACTCTCAAAAAGCGAACTTGATAAAGAAAACATCGCGGCGCTTGAAAAAGGAATGCCCAATCTGATTCGTCACCTGAACAATATTAAAAACGTTTATAAGCTTCCCTGCGTTGTGGCGATTAACCGGTTCCCGGCAGATACCGACGATGAAATAGAGTTTATAATTGCAAAATGCGGTGAACTCGGCGTCAGGGCGGTGCTTTCCACCGTTTGCGCGGACGGCGGCAGAGGCGGCGAGGCGCTTGCGCGCGAGGTAGTGCGGCTGTGTGATGAGGAAAAGAGCGGTTTTTCGTATCTGTACGATGATGACCTGCCGGTGGATAAAAAAATCGAAACGGTGGTAAAAAAGATATACGGCGGCGACGGTGTAAACATTCTGCCTGACGCCGTAAAGCAGATAGAGCGGCTTGAGGCACTCGGCTTTTCACGTTTCCCGGTCTGCATTGCCAAAACGCAGTACAGCTTTTCGGATAACCCGGCGCTGTCCGGCGCGCCCGAGGGCTTTCGGGTAACGGTGAAAAAGGTAAAGGTTTCAGCCGGCGCGGAGTTTATTGTTGCGCTTACCGGCGATGTTATGACCATGCCGGGGCTGCCCGTATTACCCGCCGCGGAAAAAATAGATGTTGACGAAAACGGAAAAATAAAGGGGCTGTTTTAATATGAAAAAGCTTTTATCGGGCATTGAACCCAAAAAGGTTTTTGAAGTTTTTGAGGAAATATGCGCGATACCTCACGGTTCGGGCAACACAAAGGCGATAAGCGATTATTGCGCCGGTTTTGCGCGCGAGCGGGGACTTTGGGTCTTGCAGGATGAACTTAACAACGTAATAATCAAAAAACCGGCTTCCGCCGGGTATGAAAACCATCCGCCGGTAGTGTTGCAGGGGCACCTCGATATGGTTTGCGAAAAGGACCCGGAAATCGACTTTGATTTTACGCGCGACGCACTGCGCTTAAAGCTCGACGGTGATATTTTAAGCGCGACCGGCACCACGCTCGGCGGTGATGACGGCGTAGCGGTGGCAATAGCGCTCGGCATTATTGACGACGATACTTTGCCCCATCCGCCGCTTGAAGTGATTTTCACTTCCGATGAGGAGACCGGTATGTACGGCGCCGCGGGGATAGACGCCGCGAATATAACCGCAAAGCGGTTTATCAGTCTTGACCACGGGGACGACTCTTCGTTTACAGTCGGCTGTGCCGGCGGTACGCGGGTGGAGATTGAACTGCCGCTTGAAACGGCGGCGGCGGTAAAGCCCGCGTATAGAATCAGCGTATCCGGTCTTACCGGCGGTCACTCCGGCGAGGAGATAGATAAGGGAAGACTTAACGCAAACAAGCTCCTCGGCTCCTTTTTGAGCGCCGTTCCGGGCGACGTGCGGATATCCTCGATATCGGGCGGAAATATGGTAAACGCCATAACCGTAAACGCCTCCTGCGTAGTTTGTACCGGCGAAGACTTAACGGCGGCGGCAAAAATCTTTGAAAAAGAGAACCGGTGTTCCGCCGATAAGGGGCTTACCGTAACGGTTGACCCCGTGCACTGCGACACCGCTTTTACCGCCGAATCGTCGAAGCTTATAATAAACCTTTTGTGTGAATTGCCTGACGGCGTTCAGGCGATGAGCGCGGATTTTACGGGCGTTGTGGAAACCTCGCTTAATATCGGCGTAATTAAGATTGAGAATAACGCTTTTCACGTTTTTGCGCTGCTTCGCAGTTCAAAGGACAATAAAAAAGCCGAGCTTACCGAAAAGATAAAAAAGATATCCGAACGTTTCGGCGCGCGTTGTTATATTAAAAGCGAATATCCCGCGTGGGAATACAAAAAAGATTCCCCCCTGCGTAAAACGATGGTATCGGTATACGAGGATATGTTCGGTAAAACACCCAATACGGTAGTCATCCACGCCGGGCTCGAATGCGGTCTTTTCAGCGGTAAAATAAAGGATATTGACGCTGTCTCGACGGGTCCGAACCTTTATGATATCCACACCGCGCACGAAAGTCTTTCGGTATCCTCGCTTGCCCGTATTTATAAATACATTTGTCGCGTTTTGGAGGCGCTGTAAATGGAAAACAGAATTGAAAATTTAAGGAATTCCCTGCCGAAAGGCGCCGCGGCGCTCATTACGAACGAAGCGGACTGCTTTTATCTTTCCGGCTTCAATAAAAGCGAGGGAATGGTGCTTGTAACAGAAAAAAGCGCCTGCCTTTTTGTTGATTTTCGCTATATCGAGGCGGCGCGCGCGGCGAGCAGGATCGATGTAAAGCTGACCCACGCCTTTATTAAGGATATTTTCACCGAGCTTAAAAGCGAGGATGTTAAGACCGTGTTTGTTGAGCGGGAGTATGTTACGCTCGCTTTGGCGGCGCGGCTTAAAGAGGCGTTTGAGGGTATTGAGGTTTCAGAAGAAGTCGACGTGGGTAAGATAATCGGCGATATGCGAGCGGTAAAAAGCGCACAGGAAATATCGCTTATTAAATCGGCGCAGAAAATAACGGACAGGGCTTTTTCATACATAATCACGAAAATCGCCGCGGGCAGGAGTGAACGCGAAACAGCGCTCGACCTTGAATTCTTTATGCGCAAAGAGGGCAGCGAGGGCACCGCGTTTGATACTATCTGCGTTTCCGGCAAAAACTCTTCAAAGCCGCACGGCGTGCCGGGGGAAAAACTGATTCAAAACGGCGACTTTGTAACTCTCGATTTCGGCGCCGTGGTGGGCGGCTACCGTTCGGATATGACCAGAACCGTGGCGGTGGGCAAACCGGATGAAAAAATGGTTTTTGTATACAATACCGTGCTTAAAGCGCAAAGCGCGGCGCTTGCCGCGATAAAACCCGGCGTTTCCTGCCGGGATATTGATAAAATCGCCCGTGATATTATCAATACAGCGGGATTTGAGGGCTGTTTCGGACACGGACTCGGTCACGGTGTCGGTATAGATATTCACGAAAACCCCGCTTTCAGTACCCGCTGTGAAACCGTAACAGCGCCCGGTATGGTAATAACCGTGGAACCGGGTATTTATCTTGAAAACAGCTTCGGCGTCAGAATAGAGGATATGATAGTTGTGACCGAAGGCGGATGTGAAAATTTAACCGGCAGCGAAAAGAGACTTATTGTGCTTTGACTTTTTGCCCGGCGTTTATCTACTTGAAAAATGCAGTGATGTATAGTATAATAATTACAGCATACTATTTATGGGGTAGATTATGGGCTCGGTCAAGAGGTTTATTCTCGTTATAGCGATAATATTCATTGGCGTTTCGCTTTGCGCTTGCGCAGGGCGAAGCGCCAATGCGCGCATATATGTATCTCTCGATAACATGCCCGATACGTTAGACCCTCAGGTCGCGTCGAGCGACAGTGAGCTGATGATCGCCCGCAATATTTACGAGGGGCTTACCCGTCAGGATGAGAACGGCGATATAGTAAAAGCGGCGTGTAAGGATTACCAATTTGAAAATCTCACCTATACCTTTACGCTCAGGGATGATATAAAGTGGTCGAACGGTAAAAAAATAGTCGCTGATGATTTTGTTTTCGGCATAAAGCGCGCACTGCTTCCCGAAACGCGCGCTCCCTTTGCGCGGCTTCTGTTTGCGATAAAAGGCGCGCCGGAGGTCAACGCGGGCAGGGCGGACGCGGGTGCGCTCGGGATATCGGCACCCGATTCAAAAACGGTTAAAATTACCCTGAGTTATGATGATGAGGAGTTCCTGCGCGTGCTTTCGATGCCGGTATCAATGCCGTGTAAAGAAGACTTTTTTTACGAAAGCACCGGCAAATACGGGCTTGAAAGAGATTATATCCTTTCCTGCGGCTCGTATAAGGTCGGCAAGTGGAACAAGACCGATTTCGGCATACGCCTGCTTAAAAACGATGAATACACCGGCTCCTTCAAACCGAAAAACGCGGCGGTTTATATTGCTAAGGATAAAGAAAAAAGCGTTGTGGAAAAGCTCAATTCGGGCGACGCCGATATGGCGCTTTTATCCGCAAAATATCTGCCTAAGGTAGACAGCGGGAAAATAAAGCTTACCTCGGTGCAGAATATCTGCTGGGTGCTTTCGTTAGGCGGTGATTTTTCGCAGAACGTCCGTCAGGCGCTTTGTATGTGCACGTCATCCGAAAGCTATAAAAAGAATCTGCCGGCAGGTTTTACCGCGGCTGATTCCATTTACCCCGGGGTTTTATCGAAGAATACGGGAACCGATGTCGCGTTCGCGCGGGTCTATGATTCGGTTACGGCGCGCTCCCTTATTTCGGCGGAGCTTAAAAACTTCAAAAACAAAAAATTTCCGCAGACGACCCTTGTTTATTCGCAGAGCGAACCGATGCGCACGGTGATAACACTTATCGTGGGCGACTGGCAGCAGAACCTCAGCACTTTTATAAACATAAAGTCCGAGGATAAGTCGCTTGAGGGCGAGCTTAAAACCCATTCTCTGCCGCTTTCGGTTTTCCCGGTGAAAGCCGATTCAACGCTCGGCGAGTATCTGTATAAATTCGGCGTTGATTACAAGGGCGACGCCGTCGCCGCGGCGAATAAGGCGGCGGGGGTATATAATCTTTTGCCCGTCGCGTTTGAGGATACCACGGTCGGCTACCGCGATAATCTCAGCGGCGTTAATATAAGCGCCACAGGCGGGTATGTGGATTTTTCTTTTGTTGTAAAAAAATAACAGGTGAATAAATTATTCCGGAGGGTAAAAATGATGAAAAAATTTATCAGTAGGTTTATTTCGTTCGCGATAGTATCGGCAATGCTTATCTGCGCCGTTCCGGTTATGGCGTCGGCTGAACCGACAATAAAAGGGGGAATAGGCACCGTCAACCTTACGGTTGCAACGGAACCTTATATTGCTACCGACGGTGCTGCCAGTTATATAGACTTTTCCGCCGGTACGGTGGGAAAAAATCCCGGGTATCAAACCAATCCCGATAATGTTGAGCTTGTAGGGAGAAACGGCGTTTCGTGGTTTGATGTTACGGAAGGATGCTATGTAACCAGTCCGATTTATTCGGGTTACTACAGTATGGTTTTTATTCTTACACATGTATACCGGGTGGAAATTATTGTAGCGACAACCGGAAAAGTAATAAATGAAAGCTCATGGTTTAAGGCATACGGCGAGGGCGATGACTGGGAATCCGCGGTGGTCGCCACGGTAAACGGTCACGAAGCGACCGTTTCAAAATACCGTGATTATTCCATTGGCACGTGCCTGCTTGTTTCGTATACCTTCGATCCCGCAATACCTGACAGTACAAAGGAAATACAGATAGTCGAAGGGCGGATAGACGCACCGCGCGGCGGCAGAGCAGCCTCCTTCGAAGCCACCGCCGGAGGTTATCAGAAATATTACGGTATCGATGTTGAAATAGACACCGTAAACGTTCACGACGGCATAAAATGGCATGATGATACCGATAACAGAAGTCTTGCTGTGGGTGAAACCTTTATTACCGGACATACCTATACCGTGTCTCTTTATTTTAAGTCCAATAACTATCAGAAGATTAAGCCGAAATTGTATTATATCAATGGAGCAGAAGCTAAGATCGGAAAATCAGATGTTACATACCCGGCCTCGGGTCTTAACTGTGTTCTTGAATATACCTTCCCGGATATCAGAGAGGCGCCCGATGATTATGTTTCTTTCCAGGTGTACTCACTTGTAGGTCCTATCGCGGGAATGACTCCGGCTATGCTTCCTAAGATGAAGGTGACCTGCGATAATAGCCCCGGTTCAAATTGCGAGCTTATACCCAATATCAGCAAATTCTACTATAATGATGTTTGTTGGATAAACTCCGCGACATATCAGCCGCTCGATCCTGATGAAGAGTTCAAAAAGGGGGAGCGGTACACACTCATTGTTCCTATAAGGGCAACCGGGGATAACCGCTTTTCGGTAATTCACGATGAGGACGGCGACCGCTCGAATATGTGGACCACATTTATACCCGAGATCGGTGACAAGGTGATTTCCACCCGCTGTATTCCCGGGCAGCAGAGTACCGCTGAACTTGACAGGATGGTTCACACATATATAGATTTTCCCGCCTGCGAAGAAATGACGGCGGAAGTGGGCTTTACCGTTCAAACACCGAAAGAAAATGTGGTTATAAACAAAACGGTCAATTCAAAATATCCCGAGGATTACAGGGCAAAAAACGTGACCTGGTTTGACGATACAACGGAACATGTTATGGAACCGGGCGAAACATTCACCGCCAATCATCGTTACAGCATTATGTTTGAGGCATATACGCGCAGCGGTTGTATGTTCCCTTGTAATTACGATACTTTTGATGCGAGGGGCGCCTCTATTCCCATAAACGAAGTAAGAGATGGCATTATCTCATATAAAAGCAGTTATGAGGACGGCGACGCGCCATACCGCTCCTTCCGCGTCACCTGTGATATGGGGCTTTGTAACGATTCTGTAATAGAAGAGGTCTCGCTTTTAATAGAAGCTCCGGTTGCGGGAGCATATCCCTCTTACAGCGCCCTTAACGCGGGCAGCGGTTACCATATAAAAACCTCATGGGAAGGCAATGAGGAGGAATGGTGGCATAATCCTGTTACCTACCGCTATTACGGCAGAAACGGCGTTCAGTGGTGGGATTGCGATTCGGACAGGGCTCATTTTTATGAAGACGAAACCTTTATAGAGGGTCACCGCTATACTGCCGTTATTTATGTCGATGCGGACGACGGATACGAATTCTATCACGATAAATGGAATGCGATACTTGCCACCGCAACGGTCAACGGTCAGCCGGCGGAAATCGAAAACAACAATAGCGAAAATGTTTATCATCAGTGCATAACTTATACCTTTACCTGCGGCGCGGCGCAGGGTTATACCGTTTCGGGAACAGTTAAATCTACAAGTGACCCCGATACTCCCGTTACGGTAAGATTGACCAGAGCGGGATATTCAGAACCCGATTATGAAGCCCAAATCTACGGAACCTCTGCTGATTATTCGTTTGCCTCTGTGGAAAGCGGCAAATATATACTGTATGTGGCAAAGAGCGGGTATACACCGGTCACCCTTACGGTTGACGTGGAGAGCAGTGCCGTAAAAAAAGATGTGGTTCTTAAAAAATCCGCCGGAGAATCAGACCATACCCCCGGCGATATCAACGGCGACGGCGCGGTCAACAATAAAGACCTCACAAGACTTTTCCAGTATCTTTCCGATTGGGACGTTGAAGTAAACGCCGCCGCGCTTGACGTAAACGGCGACGGCTCGGTAAACAATAAGGATTTAACAAGGTTGTTCCAGTACCTTTCCGACTGGGACGTTGAGATTTTCTGATTTGCGCCTTCGGCGCACCTAAGGTTGGAAGACATTGATTCGGAGGCAAACAAATGCAAAGTAAAGTATCAAAAAGGTTTTTCAGTGCGGCATTGGCGCTGCTTATTCTGGTAGGGATGATACCGGTTTCTTCGCTTATGAGTGCTTCGGCGGATATAATCACAGTCAGTGCCTTCGACGCGGACGACGTGCTTTACGGACTTACCTATGACGGCGACATTACCATATCTCTGGTAAAGGATATCGATATTCAGGTCGATGAGTCCTATGAGTGGGGGTACGACAGCGCCACCGACCGTTGGCTGTGGGCGACCGTCGGTACCGGATACAAGAGACTTAAACTCAACGGACATACGCTCGCCGTTGACGACGCTCTGGTCGACACAGCCCGGTACACTACCGAAACGCAGTACAACGTCGAAACAGGGAAAAATGAAGAAGTAGACGTGTTTATCGCAAACGCCTTCCGTCAGAATGCGGCGCTCATCTGTATCCCGGTCGCTTCGGGTTTATACGTTGACGGAACAGAGGGCGGCAAGGTGATGATGACCGCAAAGATACCCGATAACGAACAGATGATGGATAACCGGATCGTTATGCAGCGCGACGTGTTCCTGGTAAGAGGCGGCTCGCTTACCGTTGACGGCGGCACCTATCAGGCGGGCAGAAGAAAAAATCTGTACGTTAACAAAGCGATAAAATGCGATTCCAACTGGTTTTGGGAACTGAACAGCTTTTATGAAACCACGCATTACTGGGGCTACGGTGAATACTCTATCAACGGCACCGCGGTTTACGCGTACGGCGGCAGCGCTTCCGTATACGGCGGCACTTTTATAGGTCACGGTTTCGAGATAAACCATCCGGACCGCCGAAACGGTGTGCTTGAGATCGTAAGCAGCGCTAGACTCAATTTCTTTGACGGCAACGTTCAGGGCTACAGCGGCGCGAACTGCTTTAAGGTCGGGGAGAGCGCGATTATGAATTTTTATTCGGGCTGGACGAAGACCTACGCACCCGACCGTTATCTCTGGCCGCGCGGCGAAAAACGTGTAAACGCGGATGACAGTTATTGCAGCGCTGTTGACATAGGTTCGGGTAACGCGACCTGCCCCAGATCAAAAACAGGGCGGAGCGAGGAAAGCGCCAACGGCGGTATACTTTACGCTCCCGAAGAAAGCGCCTCGGTTGACGGTCTGCGCTGGGAAAACGGCTCCGCTTCGCAGAGCACTTACGCGATCGGCGCATCAAAAAAAGCCGTTTTCAACTGCGGCGATCTGTATTATAACGGCTACGCCGTCGGCAACGACCGGCACGGTATAGATTACGCGTTTTCTCTTTCCGAGCAGCAGTCTGACGGCAAATGGAAAGCCGTTACCGGCTGGATATCAAACGGTACGGAAAGAACGGCAGACCTCTTAAAGTTCAGCAGTTATATGTCTCCGGGCGGTACCTATCGTCTGTCGGCGAAGGCGACCGAACGCTGGTCGTCTACACATAATTTCACCCGCGTCTTTACGGCGTCGGGCAGTTTAAGCTTTACTACCAATCCTCTCACCGTAAACGAGGTAAGTCTGCGCATAAACGACCCGACCGCCAAAGAGTGGCTCGCTCAGTGTGACGGTGTGACCTGCCTTACCGACGGTTACGGCGTGGAATCAATACAGTGGTCGCGTGGTTCGCTTACTTATCCCGCCGATGAGACAGTTGTCGCCGAATCGGGCGTAGAGTATACGGCGAAGGTCACCTTAAGTTTGAACAAAGGCGTGGCGATCGCCTCAAAGCCGTCCGCAAAGGTCAATAACTCCCCGGCGGCAATTTCCGTAAGCGGCAACAAGATCATCATTATCTATACCTTCCCGGAGACCGCAAACATTATCAGCAGTGTGGAATTTAATATCACGCCTCCGTCCGAAGGCAAAACGCCCTCCTTTACAACCGATATCCCCGCGGGCAAGCACTTTACGAAGACAGAGTTGCGGTATTATGAATCGGAGGACGGGGAAGAATATACTCAGATGAGCGCTCTTACTCCGTTCGTACTTGGCAGATATTACAAAGCGGAAATTGACATCGCGGCGAACGACGGATATGAATTTACCGTGAATGCCTGGGGCGTGTCCGTTGAACCGGATATTTACGCCACTGTCAACGGTATCCGGTGCACGACTGAAAAGATATACGGAAGCGTGCCGCAGGAAGAGGCGACCGTTATCTGCGAGTTCGGTCCGCTTTATAAGGATGATTCAATAAAAACGGTCGGGGTCGTCGGGGTCGACGCGCCCTATCCCGGCAAAACGCCCGATTACTTCGTCTATGCGGCTGGCGAAGGCTACGCTGTCGACCTTGATGAAAACGGCGATACGACCCTGAACGGAGTTTTCTGGTTCTATCGGAAAAGCGGAAATACGGTTCTTATGGCGCCGGATGAGCCGTTCAAGGCAGGCGCGGAGTATACAGTCAATGTGATTCTGATGTCGACCGGCAACAGCCGCTTTGCCACAGATGCCGGCGGAAACCCGCAGGTCAGCGCGGCGGTCGGCGAAAACGCGGCGACTGTCGGTACCTTCGGCGATAAACCCGCAAAAGACCGGATATGCGTTTCATATACTTTCCCGTGGGAGGTCGTGGATGTTTCCGTAATTGAGGTAAACGATATGACTCTGCCGCTGGCAGGCGCTCATCCTGATTATAAACTGTCGGTCGGCAACAGTGAGTTGTATGAGATAAGGAACGTTCAGTGGTATCAGGGCAGCTACGAATCAGGAACTCCCATTTTTGAAGATGACACATTCGCACCGTCCGATTCCTATGCCGTTGAGATCCGCGTATCGCGCAAAATGGCGGGTCAGCTGGTTATCTCAAAATTTGCAAGTCCCGTAACCGTTTGCTTTAACGGAGTACAAGTGGATAGCAACAGTATTATGGCTAACCAAACCGACGTATATATTTTTATGAACTTCAATACCAAGGGCGGCGGCAGCGGCCAGCCTCATATCCCCGGCGATATCAACGGTGACGGGGCGGTCAATAATAAAGACTTAACAAGACTGTTCCAATATCTTTCCGATTGGGACGTTGAAGTAAACGCCGCCGCGCTTGACGTAAACGGCGACGGAAGCGTCAACAATAAGGATTTAACAAGGTTGTTCCAGTACCTTTCCGATTGGGACGTTGAGATTTTCTGATTTAATTACATAGGGGCGATTCATAAGTAGCCCGCAAGGAAGATGTCAGACACAATGTGCGGCGGTGAATTCACCGCCGCATAATCATTCTGAGGACAGCCGGGGACGTCTGTCCCTACGATATTTAATTGGTATTTTGTAGGGTCAGGCGTCCCCGACATCCCGAAACATAAAAACCGGGTTTATGCGGGCATCGACTCCTACGGCGTACCGATTAGATATCTGTTTGTAGGGACGGATATTATCCGCCCGTTTCTATATTGCGGCGAAGGTACGCATACCGTTTGAAAGCCGATATCAGCCCTCTATAATCTATTTTGATATCTTGATATCATGATATCAAGATATCAAAATTCGGGAGGCGAAAAAACGTCCGGCGGATAAAGACCGCCGGACGTTGTGCTTTATAAATGTGTCTTTACAAATCTATCTGTCGTACTTACTGAACGATTCGGCAAGTTCGGTACAGTTCTTATCGTGGAACATACCTATCATTGCGAAATACCGCTCGTGCGTGCGCCAGCCCTGATCGACCGAGCCCTTGCCTTCGGTCACGATTCTGGCGTCGGGATGAAGCTCGCGCAATCTGTTCAACTGCTCTGCCGGAATCGGCGTATGCTCTATCCATATACGCTCAAGCATAGGCAGTTCGTAAAGCGGGGAAATATCTCTCACGTTGTGCAGGTAGCTGACGTTCGCGTCGACAAGCTCTTTGCAGGAGGCGAGCGGCGAGAGGTCGTTAAGCAGGTGACTGTTTACAAATAATTCTATGTAGTGCAGATGCTTCATTTTTGCCACGGGTGTAAGGTCGGAAACCTGGTTATCCGCGAGAATAAGTATCCTCAGCTCCGGCAGATAATCGCCCAGTACCGAAATATCGGTGACCGCCTGATGACCGATATCGAGCGCCTGCAAATCGGTGCAGTATTTTAGCACCTCGATATCCTTTGAGGTGAGCCGCGTATGGCTGTAATCGTATATCAGCACCGAAAACGCGACGGCGTCGGTTTTAAGCGACCAGCGCCCCATATGTACGCGCCATACCACTTTTACGCCGGGCAAATCGGAGCGCAGGGCGTCCATCTCCTCGTTTGTGGCGCCGCAGTCCGACATATCGAGCCGCGTAAGCTTTGTAAAAAGCGGAGCGTACTGACGCATTAAATCGGGAGTCGCCCGTTTATTGCCCGAAAGATCGAGCTCGGTTATATCCGAGCTGTACTTTTGTCCCAAAAGCTCGATTTCCCAACCGAAGTCTACGCCCGGAAACTCTTTTACAAGCTCGGTTTGCAGTTCAAAGGGTATATCCTTGCCGTGCAGATTAACCGCGGTTATGAACGGCAGTTCTTTGAGCGCCGCCGAAAGCCCGGTATAATCGGTGATATCCTTGCCGGTCAAATCGATTTCGTTCACGTCTCTCGGCAGTAATTCGCCGAATACCGGAACGTAGCATTTATAACGTACGTCCACACCCGGCAGACCCTTTATGAGTTTCTGTTCCTCTTCCGCCAATACCGGGTATTCGCCGAGCTCCAGCTTTTGGAGCTTGCCAAACGGCGCAAGCTTTTCTATAAGCTCATCGACCGAGGAAATATCGGCGCCGACGAGGTCGATTTCCTTTGCGTCCGCGTTTATTCTCTGACCGTAAATTTCTATCGGTCTTGTTGAGTAAAAGTAGAATACCACGATCGAGCCGGTGATAAGCGCGGCGGCAAGAAGTCTTGCTATAAGCCAAAAAATCCTCCGGCGTTTATTCTTCACGCGCACTGTTTCCGGGGCTGTCGAAGGCTTCAGATGTTTAGCTTCTGACATCGATTATCGCCTTTCTCGGACAGGAGTCCCTGCATTTTCCGCAGGCGGTGCAGAGCGAATAATCAATTACCGCGAGATTATCGGTTACTTTTATCGCGCCGGCTTCACACTCGCGCTCACATTTGCCGCAGGCGATACATGAGCCCTCGCAAACCTTTACGACCAGCGGACCTTTTTTCTTATTTGAACAGTTTACTCTTACTTTTGTGCCCTTCGGGACAAGCTTTATTACGGATTTGGGACAGACCGAGGCACACTTGCCGCAACCGCCGCAAATATCCTCGCAAATGACCGGGACGCCGTCTTTAAGCGTGATCGCGCCGAAGGAGCAGGCGCGCATACAGTCGCCGAAGCCCAAACAGCCGAACTCGCAGGCAACAGGCCCGCCGCCGGCGAGAGCCGCCGCCGCGCAGGTGTTAAAACCGGTGTATTCAAAGGTGGTCTTTACTTTATCGGGTCTGCCGCCGCAGGCAATAAAGGCGACTTTTTCCTGCGCGGTAACGCTGACGCCCAGCACTTCGCCGAGCGCCTTGGCGGTGTTTTCGCCGCCGGGCGCGCATTTGTCCGGTTCGGCTTCACCCGCGGCAAGGGCCGCGGCGTAGCCGTCGCACCCGCTGAAACCGCAGGCGCCGCAGTTTGCGCCGGGCAGACATTCTCTTATTTTGACTTGTTTTTCATCCACCGGCACGCTCATGAACTTATCCGCAAAGGTAAGTCCGAGACCTA
The DNA here is from genome assembly GCA_016287385.1 of Clostridiaceae bacterium. GTDB lineage: Bacteria > Bacillota > Clostridia > Oscillospirales > Acutalibacteraceae > UBA737. The sequence goes on from JAEEWM010000002.1 coordinate 178,157, forward strand.
AAACAACGCCGATAGCCAGAACTATTATAACAGGTATGAGTATTTCCACAGTCTTAACCCCCTATTCCGGCAAAGCCCAGGAAGGCGAGCGATACGAGTGCCGCCGCAATAAGCGTTATGGGCAGTCCTTTTAAGAATTCGGGAACGTCCGCGTCGTCAAGCTTCTGCCTTACTCCCGCGAACAGCACCATCGCGAGCATGAAACCGATACCCGCGGCAAACGCGCTTACGAGTGAAGAAAGGAAGCCCCGCTCGTTCTGAATATTCAGCATAGTGATACCGAGTACCGCGCAGTTGGTGGTGATAAGCGGCAGGTAAATACCGAGAGCGTTATAAACGGGTTTAATAAACTTTTTGAGCACCATTTCAATGAGCTGTACCAAAGCGGCGATTACCAGTATGAAAACCACCGTTTCAAGATAGGTGTAGTCGGGGTACAGCAGATAATGGTAAATAGGGTGCGTAACGGCGGTGGCAGCCACCATTACGAGCGTTACCGCAACGCTCATTGAAAACGCGGTGTTAAGCTTTTTGGAAACGCCGAGGAACGGACAGATACCCAAAAACTTTGAAAGCACCATGTTATTGGTGAGCACACCGGCAAGCATGATAAGACATACGGCGGTAAGTTTACTCATCGTCCGTCACCTCCCCGCTTGCTGTTTGCACACTCGCGCAGATACCTTTTGAGGGACAGTTTTCACAGCCGAGGCGTTCGACCGGCTTTTTGCCCTGTTTTTTTGCTATGGCGTTTGAAACCGCCACAAGTATACCGAATACGAAAAAGCCGCCCGGCGGAAGCAGAAATACTATCATCGGGCTAATGAACTTCGACGTCACCGGCAAGGCGAAAACGGTGCCGGCGCCGAGCAGTTCGCGTATGGCGCCCATTACCGTTATTACCGCGGTGAAGCCCAGCCCCATACCGAGTCCGTCAAGCAGACTCGGAAGTATCGGGTTTTTAGAGGCGAACGCCTCCGCGCGCCCGAGTATTATGCAGTTTACGACGATGAGCGGCAGATAAATGCCGAGCGCAGCGTCAAGCGAGGGCGTAAACGCCTTGACAAGCATTTGTACCACGCTTACGAAGCCGGCGATAATTGTTATAAACGCCGGTATTCTTACCTTATCGGGTATTACGTTGCGAAGCGCCGCTATGGCGACGTTCGAGCAGATAAGCACCAGCGTTGCCGCAAGTCCCATACCTATGCCGTTTATGGCAGCGGTGGTTATGGCAAGCGTCGGACATGTGCCGAGTACCAGACGCAGGGTCGGGTTTTCTTTGAGTAATCCGTTTGTGAAAATACTTAAATTCTTACTTTTCAACGTTTTCACCCTCCTGCGTTTTGATTATTGCGTTACTGTAAGAAAGCGCCTCGTTTACCGCGCTTGTTACGCCGGTAGACGTTATGGTAGCGCCCGTTACGGCTTTGATTTCGTTTGAATCGGGATTTGATTTTACAACGGTGAGTTTTCCCGATTTACCCGAGTACTGACCGTAGAAATCTTCCTTTGCGGCGTTTTGACCGAGTCCCGGGGTCTCGCCCGATACGTCGAGTATCTCGACCGCCTTGACCGTTTTATCCGGCAGTACGGCGGTCATCACTTCCACCTTGCCGCCGTAACCGTTCGCGCCGGTTATGAAAATATATCCCGTTATATTACCGGAGTCGCTTGCGACGTAATAGGTGATTTCCTTACCGTTTGCGTCAAAGGTTTTTTCCTCGTAGCTTTCGGCTTTAAGCACCCGCGCCATAGCTTTTTCACGGTTCTCGTTGTTGATTTTTTCGATTTTGTTTTTGGTTATCATGTTTGTGGAGCTGAGCGCAAGAGACACCACAAGACAAATAGCCGCCAGAATTATTACGGGGTAGAGAAATCTGAAAACTTTACTCATCTTTCTTTACCTCCTTTACAAAACCGAAGGGATGTCCGAGAGGTATTCTGTTGATAAGCGGGGTTATTATGTTCATTATGAGTATCGCGTAGGATACGCCTTCGGGGAGGGATGCAAATCTGCGTATAACAAACGTAATAAGACCGCACCCTACGCCGAATATGAGTTTGCCGAGGTTGGAGGTCGGACTTGTCACGTAATCGGTCGCCATGAATATCGCGCCGAGCATAAGTCCGCCGGAAAGTATGTATCTTAACGGGTCTTCACCGAACGCCCAGCCGAAAAGCGCCACAGTTCCGATAAACGAAGCCGGAATAATGGGGTTAATTATCCTGAACGCTATCAGCACAAGTCCGCCGATGATAAGCAGGCAGGCGCTCGTTTCGCCTATACATCCCGCGTGCGTGCCCAAGAAGAGTTTTAACACGGAAGTGCCCTCGGGGTTTGCAAGCGGAGTCGCACCGGTCACAGTGTCGACCGAGCTTCTGAGCGGCTCGCTGTAATTAACCATAGAGCTCGGGAAAGACACAAGCAGTATCACCCTCGCGGCAAGAGCCGGGTTTACAAAGTTATATCCGAGTCCGCCGAACATCTGCTTGACTACGATTATGGCGGCAACGCTTCCTATCGCGGCTATCCACAGAGGTACGTTTGGACTTAAATTCATGCCGAGCAGAAGTCCCGTTACCACCGCCGAAAAATCGCCTACGGTCTGCGGCTTTTTAAGTATCAGATTCCAAAGATATTCCGCCGCCACCGCCGTTATAACGGTGGTAAGCAGTACAAGCGCCGCACGGACGCCGAATAATATGCAGCCGAACACCGCCGCGGGTGCGAGGGCAAACGCGACGTTGAACATAATCCCGGCGGTCGAATCTTCGTGCCGGATATGAGGTGAGGACGCGGCTTTAAGTAAATTGCTCATTTTTTCTGCCTCCTTAACTCGCCCTTGGCGATTCGCATGACCTCGGTAAGCGGCCGCCGCGCAGGGCAGATAAACGAACAACTGCCGCATTCTATGCAGTAATTGACGTTGAGCCCCTCATACGCCGCGGTATCGCCCTTTCGGTAAGCGGTCTCGACCTTTGCGGGCGTAAGGTGCATGGGACAGGTCCTCTGACACCGTCCGCACCGGATACAGGCGGTGCGCCTGTATTCGCGGTCGTCCTTTGACATAACGAGCAGTGCGTTGGTTCGTTTTTCAACTACCGCGTCGATATTCGATACCGGCTGACCCATCATGGGTCCGCCCATTATTATCCTGCCGACGTTTTCGGTATCAATACCCATGTATTCAAGAACGTCTTTAATCGGCGTGCCGACGGGTACCATCAGATTTTTCGGAGATGTGACCGCCGTACCGTCAACCGTTATACGTTTGGCGACAAGCGGCATACCGGTGGTAATGAAGTTGTAAAGCTTCGATAAACTCGTAACGTTCATTACTATACAGCCGACGTCGCTCGGCAGTTTTCCAAGCGGCACTTTTCTGCCTGTGGCTGAATAGATTATTACCTTTTCAGCGCCCTGCGGATAGGTTGACGGAAGCTTCATAAGCTTGACGGTATCCTCTTCGTCGAGCTTGTTTGCCGCAACCTCCATGAGCGCCTTTATGGCTTTCGGTTTATTGTTCTCTACGCAAATAACGATTCTTTTGAAATGGAATTTATCTCTTAAAAGATAGGTCGCCGCGATAATTCCCTCGACGTTCTCCATACACTCTCTGTAATCGGCGGTGATATACGGCTCGCATTCGGCGGCGTTTATTATCAGCGTGTCGATTTCGGCGTCTTTCGAGGGTGAAAGCTTGACGTGAGCAGGGAAACCGGCGCCGCCGAGTCCCACAAGACCGCACGCCTTTGCCGCCGCGGCGATATCCTGTGCGGTGTTCACCTCAAAGGGTTTAAGGTCGGGATCGGGCGTCATTTCACCGTCGGATTCGATTTCTATACATTTAACCGCCGCGGTGCCGTTCAGCACCTTGTCCGCGACACCCGTCACCGTGCCGGATACGCTCGAATGGATCGGAGCGGATACAAATCCGCCCTCTTTCGCAATAAGCGAGCCGACGAAAACCTTATCGCCTTTTTTAACTACGGCTTCAGCCGGAGCGCCGATATGCTGGGAAACGGGTATGAATACCGTGCCGGGCGCCGGCATTACTTCGGTTTCGATCTCCGCGGTGTTTTTGAAATGCGGCAGTCTCGCGCCGCCGTGAATTTTCCTGACGGGGCGCAGAGCTTTTTCCTTTTTTTCCATTTTCAGCCTCCCAAACAGAAAATCATTAAAATATATTATACAACCAATTATTTTGCAATACAAGCAATTTGTCGAAAAAACATTGGCGAATTTTTAACAATCGTGTCGTCCCTCTTTTTGGTTGCAAAATGGGTGATAATATGTTATTATAATAAAATAATATGCGGGACGGGAGGGTGTAATATGAAACAGCGTCTTAAAAACAAGCGCGGCATACCCATGCCTACAAGAATAGTCGTGTCCGGCATCGTGCTGATTTTGCAGCTTGTTATAATGTACGTTATGCTCAGAACACTGTCCGACCGTTCGGTTTTCATATACACCGCTTTCGAGTTTCTCGCAATAATCACGGTCATTTATATCGTAAACCGAAGGGGTAACCCGAGTTATAAAATGACGTGGATAATGTTTATTCTCGCAATACCTATTTTCGGTATTACGGTTTTCATGCTTTACGGCGGCGGAAGAGTAATGCCGCACCTGAAGCGGAAAATGCGCCAGTGCGAATCCAACAATATGCCGTTTCTTAAATTTGAAGCGGATACGTTGGATGAACTAAGACAGGATGATTATCCCCATTTCCGTCAGGCGGAGTATCTCTCACGGGAGTCGGGATATCCGCTTTACAAGAATACTTCGGTAGAGTATCTCTCGCCGGGCGAAGTGTTTCTGCCCCGTTTTCTCGAGGAACTCGAAAAAGCGCAGAAGTATATTTTTCTTGAATTCTTTATCGTTGCCGAGGGCGTTATGTTCAATTCGATTTACGAGATACTTTGCCGCAAGGCGGCAAAGGGCGTCGACGTAAGACTGCTTTTTGACGATTTCGGCTCGATTAAAAGACAGCGAAAGGACTTTATAGAGCGCCTTCGCAGAAACGGTATTAAGGTCGCGGTATTCAATCAGATAAAACCGTCGTTCAGTATTTTTATGAACAACCGCAACCACCGCAAAATAGCGGTTATTGACGGGGATACGGCGGTCACCGGAGGTATAAACCTCGCTGATGAGTATATCAACGCCGAACGCCGTTTCGGGTACTGGATGGATTGCGCCGTAATACTGAAAGGCGAAGCCGTGTCGAGCTTTGTGGTGATGTTCTGCAACATGTGGGAGTTTACCACGAATCATAAGCTTGAAGTGGAGCAATATCTTACCGATTTCTCGGTCGAGGCGACAGGATACGTACTTCCGTACTGCGACGACCCGCTTTCCGATAAAACCGCGGGCGAGGGCATCTATATGAAAATGCTCGGCTCCGCGCAGGAATACGTCTACATTATTTCGCCGTATCTCATCATTGATAACACCATGACCGAGGCAATAAAAATGGCGGCGAAATCGGGCGTTGACATCCGCATTATCACGCCGCACGTCCCCGATAAATGGTACGTTCATCCGGTAACGCAGTATAATTATCTCGAGCTGCTCGAAGCCGGCGTGCGCATATTTGAGTTTTCGCCCGGCTTTATTCACTCGAAAATATTTGTTTCCGATGATAAGGTCGCCACGGTCGGCACCGTTAATATGGATTACCGCTCGTTTCTGCTTCACTTTGAGTGCGGAGTCTGGTTTTCTTCAAACTGGGCGGTGGAGGATATAAAGAGTCACTTTGATAAAATACAGGCGATGTCGCGTGAAATCAGGTATTCAAGGTGGCGCAAAACACCGTGGTATACAAGACTTAAAAGGGCGATACTTCATCTTTTCGCTCCCTTTATGTAAAATTTCAGTGGAGGTACTTAAAATGAAAGGCTTTTTCAAATTCTTAGGCGCCGTCGCGGCGTTTTTTGCGGCGGTTTTCGGCGCGATTTTTGTTTTCGACAGGATATCAAACAAAAACGCGATAAACGATGAATATCTTGACTGCACCGCCGGTACGCCGGAGGATAAATAATTCTTGACTAATCGGTTAAGTCTTGATATAATAAACTTTGCTAAAAATTTAGCTCCTTGCCGCATCGTGAGGGATGCGGCCAACAGACCAGAAGGAGGTGCAACGAAAATGACCGGTAAGTATGAGGCGGCGCTTGTGTTTTCCGTAGCCGGCGGCGATGATGCCGTGGCGGCGCTCAACACCAAGTTTAACGACCTTATCGCCAAGCACGGCACGGTCCTTGGAGTTGATGACTGGGGTAAGCGTAAGCTCGCCTATCTTATCAACGACGAGGCCGAGGGTTATTACGTTTTCATAACTTTTGAAAGCGGACCCGAGTTCCCGGCGGAACTTGAAAGAATAGCCAAGATAACCGACGGCGTGCTTCGCGTCATGGTAATCAAGAAGTAATGGAGGAACTTTAATGTTTAATTTAGTGGTTTTGACTGGCAGGCTTACTGCCGATCCGGAACTTAAAACGACAAATACGGGCATATCCGTAACCTCGTTTTCCATTGCTGTAAATCGCCGCTACCGTGCAGGCGAGGAAACGCAGACCGATTTCATCAACATCGTTGCATGGAGGCAGACTGCGGAATTTATCACAAAATACTTCAAAAAGGGCAATATGATCGGTATTGAGGGCTCTATTCAGACCCGTAAATACGTGGATAAGAACGGCAATAACCGCACGGTGTTCGAGGTTGTTGCAAGCAACGCCCAGTTTGTAGAATCCAAAAAAGACAGTGCGCCTTCCGCCGGCGGTGAGGACGCGGCTTCGTTCAGCAATGCCGACAGCAGCGATTTCACCGAGATAGATACCGGTATGGATGACGACATACCATTCTAATGAGAGGAGTTTTCCGAAGTGGAGAAAACCGATAGACCGCTTCACAGAAAGGCAAGAAAGAAAGTTTGCCATTTCTGCGTTGACCGTGTAGAGGAAATTGACTACAAGGATATAGCGAAGCTTCGCAAGTTTGTTTCGGAACGCGCGAAAATTTTACCTCGCAGAGCGACCGGTACCTGCGCAAAGCATCAGCGTGCGCTTACTACCGCCATTAAACGCGCTCGTCAGGTTGCGCTTCTTCCTTACGTCAACGACTGATAAAAATTATTTTCCCGCGGGCAAAAGCCCGCGGATTTTTTTTATGCGCATTTTTTCATAAATTGTGCTTTTTGCCGATAAAATTATTGAAATCTGCTATATATAGTGTTATAATAAAATATAATACTATCTGTTAGGGGGGAGCACCGTGGCATTTAAGAAGTGGGAAATAGGCTTTGCCGATAAGGATACGGCAAAAATGCTTGCGGAAGAATGCGGCGCCGATCCGTTTGCGGCGATGATAGCCGTAAGCCGCGGTATATGCGACCCCGGTGAATTTGAGCTTATGCTGTCGGATGAACCGCTGCTCTGCGAACCGCGGGAGCTTGCGGATATAAGCGCGGCGGCGGATTTTCTGAATACCGCCATATTCGAAAACAGAAAAATCGCCGTTTTCGGCGACTACGACTGTGACGGCGTGACCGCCACCGCCATAATGCTCGATTACTTGAAGGGCAGGGGCGCGGACGCCGTGCCCTATATTCCCGACAGGATAGACGAGGGTTACGGCATGAGTAAGGAAGCCGTATCAAAGCTTTCGGACGACGGTGTAAACGTTATAGTCACCGTGGATAACGGCATTTCCTGCGCCGAGGAAATAGAGTATGCAAAGACGCTCGGTATAGACGTAATAGTGACCGACCATCACCTTCCGCCCGAAAAACTGCCTGACGCGGCAGCGGTGGTAGACCCCCACAGAGCGGATTGCCGCTCATCCTTTAAGGAGGTTTGCGGAGCGCAGGTCGCTTTCAAACTTATTTGCGTAATGGACGATAAAGAGCCCGAGCAGATGTTAGACCGCTACGCCGATTTGCTTACGGTAGCGCTTATCGGCGATGTAATGCCGCTCGTAAACGAAAACCGTTCGATAGTTAAATACGGTCTCGGCGTGATGAAAAGCAGACCGCGCACCGGTATATCGGCTCTCATAAACAGCGCGGGAATAGACCGAAGCGCGCTGAACGCCGGTAAGATATCGTTCGGTATCGTGCCGAGGATAAATACCGCCGGCAGAATGGGCAGCGCCTACCGCGCGCTTGAACTGCTTATGAGCAGTGATATGATGAGCGCGCTGCGTATAGCGGGCGAGCTTGAAAATGAAAACGCACTGCGCCAGAAAACCGAAAAGGATATTTTCAGTGAAGCCGTTTTGAAAATCGAAGAGAATTCGTATCAGCACAACCGGGTTATCGTGGTGGACGGCAGCGGCTGGCATATGGGCGTCGTAGGTATCGTCGCTTCGCGGCTTTGCGAAAAATACGCGAAGCCGACGGTGGTTTTATCTGTGGACGGCGATATGGCGCACGGCTCCGGCAGAAGCTATGAGGGATTCGCGCTTTTTGAGGCGATAAACGCCTGCCGCGATCTCCTTGAAAAATACGGCGGACACGCGCTCGCCGCGGGCGTAAGCGTTAAGCGTGATAAAATCGGCGAATTCAGAAAAATGATAAACCGGTACGCGCTCGGGACGGATTATGTGCCGCCGGTGCTTAAACTCGACCTCAAAATAAACCCCGCCGCAATCAGTATGGATATGGCGCACGCTATAAAAACTCTCGAGCCGTTCGGCTTCGGCAACCCCACGCCGCAGTTTGCGCTGACGGACGTTAAGCTCGAACGCATAACCGAGCTTTCGGGCGGCAAGCACCTGAAACTTATGTTCAGAAAGGGCGACGCTTCTTTTCAGGCGCTGCTTTTCTCGGTGACGCTTGATAAATTCTGCTTTGAAGAGGGCGATTTATGCGACGTCGCGGTAGTGCTTGATACAAACCTTTTCAGGGGCGATTATACTCTTTCGGTTCAGGTAAAGGCGATAAAACCCGCGGGTGAGTATCCTCCTGATTTATTCAGTCAGATATCGGCTTACGATGACTATGTTTCCGGCTTTTCGGCGGAAAGAAAACTTCTTTTGCCCTCGCGCGAGGAGATAGCCGCGGTGTACAGGGCGCTCCTCAAAGCGCCGGTGCTGGTAAAGCGGCTTGAATACATTTTTATTCAAAACCCCGGTTATGCTAAAACGAGAGCGGCGCTTAAAGTGCTTGAAGAACTGGGACTGATAGTATTTGACGGCGAAAAGTATTCCGCCGCGGGTGTGCGGGAGAAAACCGACCTTATAAATTCGCCGACATACAGATTTTTGAACGGTGGTGACAGCGTTGACCGATAAACAGTTATCAGATTATAAAGAACTTGAAGAATGCCTGGAAGCACAGGGCGGAAACTATGATATCGACCTTATTAAACGCGCTTTTGAGTATTGCGTCACCATGCACGCCGGTCAGAAGCGCTGGACCAACGAGGAATATTATATTCACCCGCTTTCGGTGGCAAAAATAATAATATCCATGGGGATGGACAGCCGGTCGATAGCCGCCTGTCTGCTCCACGACGTGGTCGAGGACACAAAAGCCACCAAAAAGGATATAAAAGAAATGTTCGGCGCGGAGGTCGCGCTCCTCGTTGACGGCGTAACCAAGATAGGTCAGATATCCATAAACTCAAAAGAGCAGCAGCAGGCGGAGAGTCTTCGCAAAATGCTTATCGCAATGGGCAAGGATATCAGGGTGATAATAATCAAGCTTGCAGACCGCCTTCACAATATGCGCACGCTCGACGCCATACCTGAGGCAAAACAGCGTGAAAAATCGCTCGAAACGCTTGAAATTTACGCACCGATAGCGCACCGCCTCGGTATCCGTTGGGTTAAAGAGGAGCTTGAGGATTTGTCGATAAAGCACCTTGACCCGGTCGCGTATGCCGAAATCGAGGAGTCTCTCATTGTGCGTAAAGCTCAGAGAGAGAGCATACTTAACGATATCAAAAGCCGCATAGAAGAGCGCCTTAAAGCTGAAATGCCCGGCGTCAGCATGCGGTTTCAGGGCAGAGTGAAATCGGTTTACGGCATATACCGTAAAATGTATCTTCAGGATCGCAGTTTCGATGAGATTTACGATATATACGCAATAAGAATAATTACCGATACCGTGAACGATTGCTACAATATCCTCGGTATCATGCACGATATGTTCAGACCGATACCCAACAGGTTCAAGGATTATATTTCAACCCCCAAGCCGAATATGTATCAGTCTCTTCACACTACCGTTATAAGCCGTGAGGGCGTTCCCTTTGAAATACAGATAAGGACCTTTGAAATGCACCACACCGCCGAATACGGTATAGCGGCTCACTGGAAGTACAAAGAGGGTATTGACGGCAACGATAAATCGCTTGAACAGCGGCTCGCGTGGATAAGACAGATACTTGAATCTTCCGAGGTTTCGGGCGATACGTCCGAGCTTGTAAGAAGTATAAAGGTAGACCTCTCACAGGAGGATGTTTTCGCCGTGACTCCGCGGGGCGACGTCATAAACCTGCCGGTCGGCTCCACCGTCGTGGATTTTGCGTTCGCGATACATTCCGCGGTGGGCGTTAAAATGATAGGCGCGAAGGCGGACGGAAAGATAGTACCCATAAACCACGAAATAAAGACCGGCGAGGTAATAGAGATACTTACTACAAACCAACCCGGTCACGGACCAAGCAGAGACTGGTTGAATATTGCCGTTACCAACTCCGCAAAGGCGAAAATACGCTCGTGGTTCAAAAAAGAGAAGCGGGAGGAAAATATCGAAACGGGCAGAAGCGAGCTTGAAAAGGAGCTTCGCCGCAGCGGTATAAATCTTAACGATAGGGAATTTGAGGAAATGACCGCCGACCTCGCAAAGCGTATGCACTATTCCGAGACGGATGAGTTTTTCTCGGCGATAGGTTACGGCGGAATCCTTATTTCAAAGATTATTCCGCGTATAAGAGAAGATTACAGCAAACGCCAGAGCGTAAGCGTGCCCGAGATTACCGATGTTGCGCCGAAGTCCTCCGCTTCGCCCGAGGGCGTTATAGTAGACGGTATAGATAACTGCCTTATACGCCTTTCAAGGTGCTGTTCACCGCTTCCCGGCGATGAGATAATCGGCTTTATAACGCGCGGACACGGCGTTTCCATCCACAAACGCGACTGCAACAATGTGCCGGCTGATATTTCGGCGTCCGCCGAGCCGGAGCGCTGGATAGCCGCGCACTGGGATACGGGAAAACGCGAGCACTTTATATCCACCGTGCGAATATTCTCGGTCGACCGCGACGGCCTGCTTGCGGATATTATGTCGGTCGCTTATAATATGCGGCTTGCCGTTCACGCGATGAACGCGCATCAGACCGGCGGCGGTAACTGCGTCATAGCGATTACGATAAATACCGAAAGCGTAGAACATCTGCGAAGCATTATTTCACAGATAGAAAAAATAAGCGGCGTTTACGGCGTGGAAAGAGTGGTAAAATGAAGGCGCTTGTTCAAAGGGTGCTGTCCGCCTCGGTAAGTGTTGACGGCGAGGTCACGGGAAGCTGTGAAAAGGGATATATGATACTTTTCTGCGCCACGAAGGGCGACAGCGAGGAAGATATAAAGCTTCTCGCCCGCAAAACGGTCAATCTTCGCGTTTTAGAGGATGAAAACGGCAAGATGAATCTTTCGATTCTCGAAACCGGCGGCGAGGTGCTTTGCATATCGCAGTTCACTCTCGCGGCTGATACGCGTAAGGGTAACCGTCCCTCGTTTATAAAGGCGATGGAACCCGAGGTCGCCTCGGAGTATTACGACCGCTACTGCGAGGAGCTCAGAAAGCTCGGCGTAAAAAGTGTTGAAAAAGGAGTTTTCGGTGCCGATATGCAAGTGTCGCTTATAAACGACGGACCGGTTACGGTTATGCTTGACACCGATATTTGGAAATGAATATGGAAGTAAAGCTTTTGGCATCGGGATATTATATTGCGAGTTCAAACAGTTACGGCATATTAAGCGATGACGCCGCGGTTGTTGTAGACTGCGGCAGGTACGACAGCGGCGTTGCTGAATTCCTGACCGACAACGCGGATAAAGCGCGGCTTATTCTGCTTACTCACGCGCATTTTGACCATATCGGCGGCGCACAGGAACTGCGTGAAAAAACCGGCGCTCCGATAGCGATAGGTAAAACGGAAGCGGAGCATATGTGTGACCCTGAGTATAATCTTTCAAAAAGATTGCGCCATACAATAAAGCCCTTCGAGCCGGATTACGTTATAGCCGATGAACAGACCGTTACGGTAGGCGACCTTAAAATCAAAGCGTATGAGACCCCGGGGCATACAAAGGGAAGTATGATTTACCTTGTGGGCGACTGCCTTTTTTCGGGCGATACGCTTTTTAAGAACAGTATCGGGCGCACCGATTTGTTCAGCGGCAGCGATGATGAAATGCGTGCCTCGCTTGAACGTATGAAGTGGCTTTTTGACGACGGAGTAAAGGTATATCCCGGTCATGATGAGACAACCACAATAGGCGCGGAGCGTAAATACAACCCGTATCTGAGGTGAAAAATGCGGCTTTGCAATGTAGGACACGAGTTTGATTACGAAACCGAAAAGGTAGCGCGGATATTCCTGCCTTATGAAAAAATTGATATTGTTCACGAGCGCGCACCGGGGGAGGACGCCGCGATTTGCACGCTTTCGCGTGACGCTGACGGTTTCCTTGCGGCTTGCGAGGTCTGCCTTTCAGGCAAAAAAGAATGCGCAAGCGAGCGCGTCGCCGGCGAAAAAAGCAAAAAGTCATGCGAGCTTGCCGTGGCGAGATGCCTTTACCGCTGCCTTTCGGCGATAACCGGTTATAAAAGCAGTTGGGGGATACTTACGGGTATTCGCCCGGCAAAACTGTTTTCCGCTCTCTCCGATAAAAGCGGTGCTGTTGCGGCATATAAGATTTTTGAAAACGAATATCTCTGCGACGGCGGCAAAGCCGACCTTTGTTTTAAGTGCGCCCAAAGCGAAAAAAATATAACGGGAATCAACACACCCGCCTCGTTCAGTCTGTATGTTTCGGTGCCGTTTTGCCCGTCCCGCTGTTCGTACTGCTCTTTTGTTTCGCATTCGGTAGAAAACGCGAAAGGTATAATACCTGATTATCTTCGTCTTTTGAAAAAGGAACTTGAAGCGACCGGTAAGGTCGCCGCAAGGCTTAATCTGCGCCTTGAAACGGTATATGTCGGCGGCGGCACGCCTACGGCGATAACCGCGGATGAGCTTAAAGACCTGCTTTTTTCCGTGCGGGAGAATTTTGATTTTTCAAATGTCAGAGAATTTACGGTGGAGGCGGGCAGACCGGATACGGTAGACCTCGAAAAGCTTGCAGTCATAAAGGCGGCGGGCGCTTCGCGAATAAGCATAAACCCGCAGAGCATGAACGACGCGGTGCTCCGGAACATCGGCAGACGGCATACGGCGCAGCAGATGACGGACGCTTTTTACCTCGCCCGTGAAGCCGGATTTGAAAATATAAACACCGACCTTATAGCGGGACTTGACGGAGATACCTTTGAAAGCTTTAAGAGCTCGCTTGAGAAGATACTCGCTCTTTCGCCGGAAAGCGTCACGGTACACTCGCTTTCGGTAAAGCGTGCGGCAAATATCACGCGGCGCGGTGAAATGCCGGGCGAATCGGCAGGCGCGGCGGCGGGTAAAATGGTTGATTACGCCCGCAAAACGCTTGAAGAAAACGGCCTGTTCCCTTATTATATGTACAGGCAGAGCAAGACTGTCGGAAACCTTGAAAACGTCGGCTACGCAAAGCCCGGATTTGAGGGACTTTATAACGTATATATAATGGACGAAACGCACACGGTACTCGCCTGCGGCGCCTCCGCGGTGACCAAGCTTAAAGAGCCGCGCGGTGATAATATTGAGCGAATATTTAACTTTAAGTATCCGTATGAATATATTAACAGATTTGACGAAATAATCTCCCGTAAAAGGGGAATTGAGGATTATTATGCTAAACATCCTGTCTTCGATAAATGACGCTGTGAAAAGCGACCCGGTGTCGTTTATAGCCGAATGTGAGGAAAACTATAAAAGTCAGGTGGCTGCCGCGGCAAAGAGAATAGCGGATAACGACGATATAAAAATAGTTGCGATAGCCGGTCCCTCCGGCTCCGGAAAAACCACCACGGCGCATATACTTATGCGCGAGCTCGGACTGCTCGGTGAAAAGACCGCGGTCGTTTCACTTGACGATTTTTATCTGCCGTTTGAAAAAATGCCTGTGGGTGCTGACGGGCAAAAGGATATTGAATCGGTCGCGGCGCTTGACCTGCCGCGCATAGAAAAGGCGTTTTCTGATATTGTTAATACCGGCGGCGCTTTACTGCCTAAATTCGATTTTCTGACTAAAACGAGAATCGAAAACGCAAGCAGGATAGATATCGGTCAGCGCGGAATAGCGATAGTTGAGGGACTTCACGCCATGAACCCCCTGCTTACGGACGGCGTGGCGCGCAAAAACATACTCAAAATATATATAAGTGTAAATATGCCCGTTGAAGACGAAAACGGTGTGCCGATACTCAAAAGCCGCCACCTGCGGCTCGTAAGACGGATACTTCGCGATGAAAAATTCCGCGGCGCACGCGCGAGGGAAACGCTTTGCCTGTGGGATAACGTGATAAAAGGCGAGGAAAAATACCTTTACCGTTTCAAGGATACCGCCGATATATGTCTTACGACGCTTCACGCGTTTGAGCCATGCGTTTATAAGGAGCCGTTTATCAGAATGCGTGACGGCGTGGACGAAAGCACGCCGAGCTACAGTTATTTTATAAAAGCCGCAAACGCGCTTGAACTCTTTTGCGGTATTGAAAGTAAACTTGTGCCCGAAGATTCGCTCATACGCGAATTTATCGGACCTGAGGATAAATAATTCAAGGAGGTAACATTATGGAATTTTTTGATGAGGCCGTAAACAAGACCAAAGAGGTTTTTGAGACTGTTTCAATGAAGACAAGCGAGGTAATAGCAACCGAAAAGCAGAGGTTTGATATGAATTCGCTCAAAGCCAAGCGCGAAAAAGATTACACCGCGCTCGGCAAGATTTATTTCGATATCGTAAAGGATGACGAAAACGCACCCGAAACCGTTAAGGAAAAGGTGGAGGACATCAAGGCGAAGACCGCCGAAATCGAGCGCCTCGCAAAGGAAATTCAAAGTGCGAAGAATAAGCTCATCTGCAAAAACTGCGGTGCCAATATAGCCAAGAATTCGATTTACTGCAATATTTGCGGCGCAAAAATCGGCGACAGCGAGGAGTAAACTTTATGTCTTATAAAAAAATCGGCGTTATCGTCGCCGATAAAGACGAATACAGGCCGTTTGCCGAAAGCGCGCGCGACGTTTACCGTAACGCTCACGAAATCAGCACCCCGTTCGCCTCGGCGATAGAGTTTACCTGCGGCGGCGCCGAGGTTATCGCCGTGCATTGCGGCATAGGAAAGGTTAACGCCGCGTCGGGCGCCATGTACCTTGCCGACCACGGCTGTGAGGTAATACTTAATTTCGGCCTTTCGGGCGGGCTTGACGGCGTGAGCTTCGGCGAATTTGTTATTCCGCGCAGGTTTTTGGAGCACGATTTCGACTTTACGGGACTTGGGTACAAGCCCTGCGAAAAGCCGGAGCAGGAATATATTTACAATGCGGACGAAAGACTCGTGAAACTCTTTAATTCGTTATGCGGCGCAAAAATCACGGACACCGCCGTTTGCGGCGACCGTTTTGTGAGCAGCGCGGCTGACAGAGAGTTTTTGATAAAAACCTTTTCCGCTTCATCCTGCGATATGGAAACGGCGGCGATAGCGTCCGTATGCCACATTACCGGCATACCGTTCGTTTCAATCCGGCGCATATCGGACGGCGCTGACGATACCGCGATTGAAACCTACCGCAATATGAATAAAAACGACGGTGCAACTTTAAGCGATACCTTTATGATGTGCCTTGAAGGAGTAACAAATGTCTGAAAACAAAACCAAACAGCAAAGCTTTCTGCACGGCTCGTTCATACTTGTTGCCGCCACCTTCGCGGCAAAGATAATAAGCGCCGTATACAGAATACCGCTTACCAATATCCTTTCGGGCGGCGGCATGGGGTATTTTTCCACGGCGTACGATTTGTACATGCCGATGTACACTATAGCCATGGCGGGACTTCCGACCGCGATTTCGAGAATGGTGGCGGAGTATTCCGCTCACGGCAAATATAAGGACGTAAAGCGCGCCCTTCATATAGCGCAGGCGGCGTTTCTCGTTACGGGCGGCGTCGGCTTTGTGCTTATGCTTGCTCTCTCGTTTCTGCTGACGGGCGATATGAGCGTTACGCTTTTCGGGCATTCGTTTTCGTTCCATGTGTTCAGCCGCGGCGCACTTCCCGGTATGCTTTGCATAGTTCCTTCGATACTGTTCTGCTGCATAATGTCAGCTTACCGCGGCTACTTTGAGGGACTCGGCAATATGACTCCTACCGGGGTAAGCGAAGTTTTTGAAGCGATAGGCAAACTCATTTTCGGGCTTAGTATCGCGAGCGTCGCTCTTGCGGTCACAAACAGCCGTTCCTATGCCGCGGCGGGCGCACTGCTCGGCATTACGATAGGCGAGGCGCTTTCCACACTTTATCTGTTTATAAGGTATAAGTTTTTCGGCGAAAGGAATCTGCCGCGCGAGTTGTACAACGCCGCGCCCGAAGCGCAGCAGGGCAGAATAATTCTCAAAACAATGATAGCTATCGCAATTCCCGTGGTGCTCGGCTCGCTCGTAAATAACGTAACGAGTCTTATAGACGTTGCGATGGTACAGAAGCGGCTGGCGCAGGCGATAAGTAAGGATACTGCGTATTTTACCGAAAAATTCCGTGACCTGATAGCGTCGGAAACCGCGCAAATGGCAAAGCAGCATAAGGCGTTTGATACCCTTGCGGATCTGCCGAACGCACTTTACGGTTGTCACCGCGGTTTTGCATTTTCCGTTTATCACCTTATACCGACGCTGACTACCACGCTCGGTATAAGCGCAATACCGGTGCTCGCACGTACCTGGGCGAAAAAAGATATGGCGGCGGTCAAATTCAACGTACAGACCATAATCAGAACGACCGCGGTCATAGTAATGCCCTGCGGACTCGGACTTGCCGCGATATCAAAGGGGATACTTTCGCTTCTCTATCACGATACAAGCGCTATCGCGATAGCGGCGCCCAATCTTCGCGTGCTCGGCTTCTGCGCGATATTCGCCGGCATAAATTCGCCTATCATCGCGATGCTTCAAGCCGTCGGCAAAGAGGTGGTTCCGCTTAAAAACATAGCTGTCGGCGCGGTGCTCAAAATAATTGTCAACTATATTCTCGTCGGCAACCCGTATGTGAATATTTACGGTGTGCCGATAGGCACCACTGTCTGTTATTTCTATATTTTCGCGGCAAATCTGTACTGTCTCATCAAACACACCGGCGTGAAGCTTGATTTTTACTCAACTCTCATAAAACCGTTTATCGCCGGCGCGTGTTCGGCTGTTACCGCTTTTGCCGTATATAATATTGTTTTGAGTTTTTTACACCGCAACTTTTTTGCGGCGGCGGGCGCGATTTTTGCGGCGGCGGTCATGTATTTTGTGGCTCTCGGAGTGTTCAGAGTGCTTGAAAGCGACGACATTTTGACCCTGCCCAAGGGCGATAAAATACTCGGTTTATGCAAAAAACTCCGTCTTGTGCGGTAAAAAACGCAAAAAAGCCCACAAAAAAGCGGTTTTTTTGAAAAAAATCAATAAAAGATATTGATTTTTTCTTCAAAATATGGTATAAATAAATAAACCGTTAAGCATATAGAGCGGTTTTAGTGAATTTGAGAAAACGTAGTTTTCTTAAAAGAAAAAATAGGAGGTTCAGACAATGAACAAAACAGAATTAGTTGCGGCAATCGCAGCAAAAGCAGACATTACCAAAAAAGATGCGGAAAAGGCATTGGCAGCAGCAATCGAGGCCATTACCAAGGCAGTTAAAAAAGGCGACAAGGTTCAGCTCGTAGGCTTCGGTACTTTTGAGGCTCGCAAGCGTGCCGCTCGTCAGGGCATCAACCCCGCTACCGGCGCTAAAATAAAGATCGCCGCTTCCAAGACTCCGGTATTCAAGGCCGGCAAAGCTTTCAAGGACGCAATAAAATAATTCAGCCTGTAAGCCGCCGGTTACGGCGGCTTACTTTTTTTGAAAAGTTATGAGAATAGATAAATACTTAAAGGTTTCTCGCCTTATTAAACGCCGCACCGTTGCCAATGAGGCGTGCGACGCGGGCAGAGTAAAGGTCGGCGGCAGGTCGGTACGCGCTTCTTACGATGTTAAAGAGGGCGATGTGATCGAAATATCGTTTGGCAACAAAACGGTAAAGGTTCAGGTCACCGCGGTAAGCGAAGTTGTGAAAAAGGAAGACGCGGCGGGGCTTTACCGAATAATCGAATAATAAAAGCACCTTTTCAATATAAATTATTGAGAGGTGTTTTATTTTGGAAGAAAACAGTCGCATAATACAAAACGTAATAATCGAAAGCCGTAAAAAACTCAGCGTTTCAGGAGTCCGTCAGGTGCTTTCGTTTGACGATGAAACGCTGCTTCTCGATACCGCGCTCGGCAGAATAACAGTAAAGGGTGAAAACCTGAAAATTGAAAATTTCAACACATCGTCTGGCGACTTATCGGCGACGGGGACCGTTCACGCGGCGGTGTATATGGCGTCGGAAAACTCCGGCGGCGGTTTTATTTCCCGCCTTTTCAGATGATATGTGGGAGATAAGTGTAAGCGGGCAGGTGATTTCCTGCCTGTATTCGTTCGCGCTGGGCGGCGCTCTGTGCGTGTTTTACGACCTGATAAGAGCGACGCGAAGCGCCGGCGCAAATTCCGCGTTTGCGGTTTTTGCCGGCGACGTTATATTCTCTGCGGTGAGCGCGGTATGCGTATTTCTCTTTGCGGTCGCGCTTACGAACGGCGAAATACGCGGGTACATAGTCTTTTCGGTCGCGGCGGGTTTTCTTGCCTTCAGGTTTACGCTCGGCAGAATTACGTTTTTTGTTTTCGATTTGTTCTTTTGTTTTTTCGGTAAAGTCGCGGCGAGGATTTTCGCTATTGCCGCGGACGTTTGCGATTATCTGCAGGGAGTAATGTCGGCGGCGCTCGGCAAAACGGCGGGAGCCGCGGCGTCGTGCGCGTGCGCGTTAAAAAAACTCTTGAAAAGTGTATGTAAAATGTTGTATACTACTAAATATAAAAGAAAGGCAAAGAAGGTTAAGAATGAGCAGAGGCGGTAAACGGTCAAGAAGCGTTATTGTTCGCATTATAGTTCTTTTCGTCGCAAGCTATATGGTTATAGGGCTTATAGGACTTTACCGGGAGCTTAACGCGAAGCAGAAAGAGCTCCGTGATTTGTTGGTCAAAAAGGATAACATAGAAATACAGATAGAGGATTATAAATCGCTGCTCAGCAGTGCCTCATATAACGATATTATCGAGAAAGCGGCGCGTGAGCGCCTCGGGTACGCATATCCCACCGAAGAGGTTTACGTGGATATTTCGGGCAACTGAAATTAAAAAATCATTGGAGGATCTTTTGAATCTATGCAGTTGAAAACAGGCGATATTGTTGAGGGTAAAATAACGGGTATCACTTCTTTTGGCGTTTTTGCCGATATAGGAAGCGGCGTTTCCGGCATGGTACATATTTCCGAAATTTCGCGCGATTACGTCAGCGATATACATGAATTTGTAAAGGTCGGCGATACCGCTAAAATGAAGGTTATTGCCGTCGGAGAGGATGGCAAAATATCACTCAGTATCCGCAAAGCCCTGCCTGAGGAGCCGCCGCGCAAGAGGGCGAAGAAGACCTATGAGCCGAAAGCGGCAACGCCTCCCGATCCGTCATACGTCTGGGAAGCGGCGCAGGATACGCCTTCGAGCTTTGAAGAGATGATGAATAGATTTAAGCAGAGAAGCGATGAAAAGATATCCGACCTGAAAAGGAAAAATCCCGATGCCCGCCGCGGCAAGCGTTCATCGGGCGGTAAATAAAAAACGGGAGGCGGTGCGCGTAAGCGCCACTGCCTTTTCTTGTAGTGAAATTATTATGGTGAAAACTATGCGTGAAATTGATGTTTTAACAGTAGGCAAAACGGTGGAGGAGCTGTGCGTTTCGGCAAATATGAACCTGCCGTGCGATTTGGCGCGGCGGCTTCAAAGCGCCGGGGAGTGTGAGCAGACCGGCACGGCAAAATCGGTTATTTCCGATATCTGCGATAACCTTGCCGCCGCGAAGGAGCTTGGCGTACCGATTTGTCAGGATACCGGTATGGCGGTCGTCTTTCTCGATATCGGGCAGGATGTTCACTTTACCGGCGGCGACCTGTTTGAAGCGGTGAACGCGGGAGTGCGGCACGGATATGATAAGGGGCTTTTGCGTAAGTCGGTGGTATCGGATCCTCTTCGCCGCGAGAATACCGGCGATAATACCCCCGCCGTTATACATGCCCGCATAGTGCCGGGCGAGCGGGTAGGCGTCACGGTGGCGCCCAAGGGCTTCGGCAGTGAAAATATGAGCAGGATATTCATGCTTACCCCTGCGGACGGCAGGCAGGGCGTTATTTCCGCCGTGGTTTCCGCTGTCAGTGAGGCGGGGTCAAAACCGTGTCCTCCCGTTGTTGTCGGCGTTGGGATAGGCGGCGATTTTGAGAGTTGCGCACTGCTTTCAAAGCGCGCGCTTATACGCAGTACCGATATTCCGAACCCGGATGAATACTACGCCGCGCTCGAACGTGAGCTTCTTTCAGAGATAAACAAGCTCGGCATAGGTCCGCAGGGCTTCGGCGGTAAAACAACGGCGCTTGCCGTAAATATTGAGACGGCGCCTACGCATATAGCCGGACTGCCCGTGGCGGTGAACATCGGCTGTCACGTTACAAGGCACGCCTCCTCGGTGATTTGATATGAGTGAAACGTATAATCTTATAGCGCCCGTGCTTTTCGGTGTGGAGAGTATCGCGGCGGATGAGTTCCGGCGCATGGGTTTTGAGAATGTGACCGCCGAAAACGGCAGGGTGCTTTTTTCGGGTAACGGCAATATGCTCGCCCGCGCGAATATTTGCTCCCGCTTTGCCGAGCGCGTTTTAATAAACGTCGGTCAGTTTAAGGCGACTTCCTTTTCAGAACTGTTCGACGGCGTAAAATCTTTGTGCTGGGAACGGTATATCGGCAAAGAGAACGCCTTTCCGGTCACCGGGTCAAGCATAAACTCCGCGCTTTTCAGCATACCGGACTGCCAGTCGATAATCAAAAAAGCGATAGCAGACCGCCTCTCTTCAAAATACGGTATAAAGTGGTTCAGTGAGACCGGAGCGGAGTGCAGAGTCCGCTTCACCATATTGAAAGACGCGGTCACCCTCACGGTGGATACCTCCGGAGAGGGGCTTCATAAGCGTGGCTACCGCAGAAACTCAAACGAAGCGCCGCTCAAAGAAACGCTGGCGGCGGCGATGTGCGATTTGGCGCGCATATACCCCGATACCCGCATTTACGACCCGTTTTGTGGGAGCGGTACGATACTTATCGAAGCGGCGCTTATGGCAACGCGCCGCGCACCGGGCTTAAACCGCTTTTTTGCCGCCGAGCGGTTTGATTTTTTAAGCAAAGAGGTCTGGCGTGAGGAGAGAACGCGCGCGCAGGACTGCATACTTCACAACGTGGATTTTTCTGCGCAGGGGTTTGATATAGACCCGGCGGCGGTGGAACTGACCCTGCAAAACGCCAAAAAGGCGGGCGTCGAAAAGTACGTAAAGGCGGCGCTCGCGGACATAAGAGATTTTACCGCGCCGGATGAACGGATGATACTTGTTACAAACCCGCCCTACGGCGAGCGCCTGCTTGACGTAAAGGCGGCTGAGGAGCTTTACAGAACCATGGGCGCGCGTTTTGATATGAAGCCGGGCAAAAAGTATTTCATTATAAGTCCGCACGATGAGTTTGAAAAATTCTTCGGCAGAACGGCGGATAAAAGGCGTAAACTTTATAACGGCATGATAAAATGCCAGTTGTTTATGTATTTTAAGAACGGACAGGCGGGAGAGAATTGAAATATCTGTTTATAGTAAACCCGGTTGCGGGTAAGGGAAAAAAGCAAGCCGAAATAATCGAAGCAGTAAAGAACTGCTTTTCGCACCGCGAAGAGGAATATGAGATCTATACCACCTCTGCCGCCGGCGACGCAAAACAAAAGGCGAACGCGGCGGCGGTAAGCGGCGAGAACATCACCGTGTTCGCCTGCGGCGGCGAGGGCACCGTGTTTGAGGTTCTTAACGGCATAGTCGGCTTTGATAACGTAAGTCTCGGCGTTATACCCTGCGGCTCGGCAAATGATTTTCTGAAATTTTTTGAAAACAGCGCGCCGTTTTCCGATATCGCCGCACTGGCGGACGGCGTCGCCGTACCTACCGATATTATAAAAGCAAACGACTATTACTGTCTTAACGGATGTTCGGTCGGTATGGACGCGGTTGTGGCGCGCGATATGAATATTTTCAAGGGCTGGCGCGGCGTATCCGGACCTATGGCGTATAAGCTCGCGGTGCTTAAAACCTTTTTCGGTAAAATCGGCGTAACCGTAAATCTTTCGGTGGACGGCGAGAGCCCCGTAAAGCGCGACTGCCTTTTTGCCGTGATAGCCAACGCGCCGTATTACGGCGGCGGTTATAAGAGCGCGCCCGAGGCAAACCCGTTCGATAACGCGCTTGATTTTACCACCGTCGATATCATTTCAAAGCTTAAAGTGCCGAAGTTTTTATCTCTCTACGAAAAGGGACTTCACGGCTCGCTTGATTACTGCACGCTCAGGCGTTGCGAAAGTATGGAATTTACGGCGGAAAAGCCGGTTCCGGTAAATCTTGACGGCGAGATAATCGAAAGCCGCCACATGAAATTCACGCTTGTAAAAGGCGGCGTTAAGTTCGTTTTGCCGCGCCCGGTTTACGAAAATATTAAAAATTCGTTAAAAGTTTTTGACTTTACTTGACTTTTGCAAAAAAGTGGATATAATAGGTAATTGTCAGAAGAATATTATTAGTGTTTGGAGGAATTTATATGACACTTAAACCATTAGCTGACAACGTAGTTATCAAGGCGACCGAAGCCGAGCAGACCACCAAAAGCGGTATTGTTCTTACTTCCGCCGCAAAGGAAAAACCGCAGATCGCCGAAGTTGTGGCGGTAGGTCCCGGCGGCATGGTTGACGGTAAGGAAGTATCCACCAAAGCCATCAAGGTCGGGCAGAAGGTTATTGCCGCGAAATACGCCGGCACCGATATCAAAATCGATGATGAGGAGTTTACCATTCTTCACGTGTCGGATATTCTCGCAATAGTTGAATAATTTATTTTTTGTTAACGGAGGTCTTTTTTATGGCAAAGAATATAGTTTTCGGAGAGCAGGCGCGCAAGGCGCTGCAGGAGGGCGTCGATAAACTTGCCGACGCCGTCAAGGTTACATTAGGACCCAAGGGCAGAAATGTTGTCCTCGATAAAAAATACGGTTCGCCGCTGATTACTAACGACGGCGTAACGATAGCCAAGGAAATCGAGCTTGACGACCCGTTTGAAAATATGGGCGCTCAGCTTGTAAAAGAGGTATCGGTCAAGACCAATGACGCCGCGGGCGACGGCACGACCACCGCTACCGTTCTGGCGCAATCGATGATAGCCGAGGGTATGAAAAACGTTGCCGCGGGCGCCAATCCGATGATAGTCAAAAAGGGTATAAAAGCGGCTGTTGATACCACGGTTGCGACGATAGTTAAGAACTCCAAAAAGGTTTCCGGCAGTGACGATATTGCCAGAGTCGCCACCGTTTCTTCGAGTGATGAGGTGATAGGTAAGCTCATAGCCGAGGCGATGGAAAAGGT
Source organism: Clostridiaceae bacterium (assembly GCA_016287385.1). Classification (GTDB taxonomy): domain Bacteria; phylum Bacillota; class Clostridia; order Oscillospirales; family Acutalibacteraceae; genus UBA737. The sequence goes on from JAEEWM010000002.1 coordinate 202,136, forward strand.
ATCGGCGGACGGCGTCATCACCGTTGAGGAGTCAAAGACTGCCGAGACCTACTCCGAGGTTGTCGAGGGTATGCAGTTTGACCGCGGTTATATCACCCCCTATATGGTGACTGATTCGGATAAAATGGAAGCGGTGATAGACGACGCTTACATCCTTATCACCGATAAGAAAATCTCCAATATTCAGGAGATACTGCCGCTTCTTGAGCAGATAGTTCAGTCGGGCAAGAAGCTCGTTATAATCGCCGAGGATATCGAGGGCGAGGCGCTCTCGACCCTTATAGTCAATAAGCTTCGCGGCACCTTCACCTGCGTAGGCGTAAAGGCGCCGGGCTTTGGCGACAGGAGAAAGGAAATGCTCCGCGATATCGCCGTGCTCACCGGCGGCGAGGTCATATCCGAGGAGCTCGGACTCGAGCTTAAGGATACTACGGTAGAACAGCTCGGTCGCGCCCGTCAGGTCAAGATAACCAAGGAAAACACCATTATCGTTGACGGCGCGGGCGATAAGTCGGCTATCAAGGACCGCGTGGCGCAGATAAGAAATCAGCTTACTACCACCACTTCCGATTTTGATAAGGAAAAATTGCAGGAACGCCTCGCAAAGCTTGCGGGCGGCGTTGCGGTTATCAAGGTCGGCGCGGCTACCGAGATAGAAATGAAAGAAAAGAAGCTCCGTATCGAGGACGCTCTCGCGGCAACCAAGGCGGCTGTTGAGGAGGGCATCGTCGCGGGCGGCGGCGTAGCGCTGCTTAACGCCATACCCGCCGTTAAAAAGCTTGCCGATAAAGCGCAGGGCGATGAAAAAACGGGCGTAAATATCGTGCTTAAATCCCTTGAATCACCGATTCGCCAGATAGCGTATAACGCGGGTATCGAGGGCTCGGTAATAGTTGATAAGATCCTCACGAGCGGCAAGAAGAATTACGGCTTCAACGCTTACGACGAGACCTACGGCGATATGATGGAGGCAGGCATTGTCGACCCGACAAAGGTCACCCGTTCGGCGCTCGAGAACGCCGCGAGTGTAGCCGCCATGGTGCTTACCACCGAGAGTCTTGTGGCGGATAAGAAGGAAGACGCCGCCGCGGCAAACGCCGCAGCAGCAGCAGCTGCCGCGCAGGCGGGCGGAATGTACTGATTCAGGCGTCAGGCATCAGATTTCAGATATCAGATAATATGTGCGGCGGGGAAACCCGCCGCACGTTATTTTATATTATGGCGGGCGGATGCTATCCGCCACTACGGTGCGCCGATTATATTTGCATTTTGCAGGGGCGATTCACGAATCGCCCGTTCTTTATGTTCGCGGCGGGCACGTTGCGTCTGCCGTCTGATATCTGAAATCTGAAATATCATACTTTTGGCTGATGCAAAACGTGAAGAATTGTGGTAATATCATTTTGGATAGTTATATCTATATATCTTATAGGGAGTGATCCTCAAAATGAAAAAACGGATGTTGAGCATTTTACTTTGTCTGGCGCTGGTAATCGGCGCCCTGCCTTTAGGGCTATTCACCTTCACAGCGGCGGCAACCGAACTGCCCGAACTCACTAACCTTGTAGGCAGGTGGGACGGCGACAACTACTACATCACCTTTGACAAGGTTGAAGGCGCCGTTAGGTACAATTTCAACTGGAGCATGACCCAGGGCACCACCCTGTACCAAAGCTCTTTTGAAAAAGCCGATAAAATTACCTGCATTATTACAAAGCCCTATTTTTATGTAAGCGCAAGCGCCCCTTACTGGGTAAATATAGATGTAAAAGATAAGTACGGCGACAGCATCGCGCATTCTTATCACAGCATAAAATCTCCCTATGAAAAGGTTCTTGATACTCCGCGTAACATCTATTTATCGCCTACGGGCATACTTGTTTTCGATCCGGTTGAAAACGCCGAAACCTACGAAGTACAACTGCTTTATCATTATACGCATCTTAAAACCTATTATATTACGACTCCCACTCCGTTTGTGGATATGAGCGAATGGGTCAATTCCGATAAAGAGGGCGCGGTATTTTCGGTGAGGATTACAAGCATTGCCGCGGAGCGTTACGGCAAATACCGCGAAAGTGATACCGGAAGTAGAGATTTAAAATATTCGGCTTCGAACGAACTCGGCGGAACGGTCGTAATAAATTCCGACCGCACGGTAACCTACGGGCATTATCTTAAATACCTTTACCAGTGCACAAGTACGCCGCTGCACCTTCAGTGGCAGCATTACGATTCGGACGCCGAAAATATCGACAACGCCTGGGTCAACATTACCGAATCGCAAAAGACAAGCTACCCCGCACAGGAGCTGCGCGTTATAGTTACCGCTGACGGACACGAAGGTTCTGTTACAAGTAAAGACAATAATTATACCGATCAATACCACCCCTATGTGGCGACCTCTTTTAAGGACCTTGTAAGGGTGTTTAACCGCGACCACGACAACGACAAAACCATTTACATTAAGCTGGGCGCCGATATTACCGTAACAAACGGCAGCGGTCATCTTGAAGCGAACGGCGGCGACGTCGACCTTGACCTTGCCGGCTATACCTTAAGTTATCACGGTGCAACCCGCTCCCTTATCCGCGGCGGCGGTTATAACAATGACAACAAAAACGCCAGAGTACACATACGCGACAGCAGAAGATACGACGGTAAATGGATAGACGGTCAGATAATATTCAATCATTTCCAACTCGGTTATCATTGGAGCCACGGTCCCACATCGGATTATCATGACGACTGGCTGGAATATCGCGGTCTTTCCACTACCGTACTTACCGGCAACGTTTCGGTTTACGGCGGCACAATTATAAACAAATCGCACGAGGGATATGCCTCCTTCCCGGCGCATGAATCGGGCGACCTTTACGAATACGTTTACGCGAGTTATCCCGGCTACGGCAATGCCGACGGACTAAGACTTTACGGCGGCACCTTAGAATCGGAGCGCCCGGTATATCTCCAAAGCAATTCCGAAGGCGAAGAGTACGGTTTTTACGGCGGCACCATAAAATCAAGCGGCGAATTTGCGGTCGAAGTCGTAATTATGGACAAGGAAAACTACTCGCTGCCGAGTCTTCGCAATATTAAGGCTATAAACGAATCCGATAACGAGCAGATTGCGTTTTTGAATATGCGCTACACCAATGGAGCGGGCGACGTCGACTCGACAAGGGCGTTTGCCGACCTTAACGGCTGCTATTTATCGGCTGCCGCTTCGTACACCGACGGCGTTAAAAATTCGTTTGCAACCCAAAATATGCTTTATATTATCGACAAGGTTGCGGGACCGCTGTTCAGCGACACCTACGAAATTAAAACCGACGCTACGCTTAAAAGTCTTGAATTCCAGATAACCGAGCCGGTTGCGGGCGAGATACCCGATTACACCGTTACGGGCGGCGAGAGCGACCTTTACACCAGAGAGCTTATCTGGCAGTTTGAAAGAATGCCAGACACCTTCAGAGATTTAGAGGATATATACGCACCGTTCAGAACAGGTCTTTACTACCGCGCGCTTATAAAGCTGACCCCTAAAGACGGTGTAAATCTGACCATTACCGGCACCCCCACAATAGGAAGTAAAGTTGCGTCGAATTATGAATCGGGAGGATGCTACTATCTATATTCCAACTACCGCCTTAGAGATACCTACTTTGATATATGGATAGGCGGCACGCAGGTAGGCCGTCTTAATAAGGGCGACGTTATAGGCGACGGCGGCTCGGTACAGCTTTATGAAGAGGGCGAATACCCCGACCCGTACTTCAAATATTCCAAGGTGCTTGTCTTTAACAACTTTAATATGATTAAAGACGATTACACCCTGTTCGATACCGGCAAGTCCGAAGGTATTATAAAAGCGCAGATACTTATAAACGACGATATTTCAATATACGTCAGGGGCGAAAACAGTATAGGCGGCAAGTATTCCACCGCCCACGGTATCTGCCTCGGCTCACAAAACAGCATATCGTTCTACGGCGACGGTAAGTTTACGGTAGACGAATCATGGAACGATAACGACGCGATGATCGGCTACGGCTCCTGCGTGTTCTTTAACGACGATGTCGAGTTTGTGCTTAAAGGCAGATACGGCGCAAGATTGGAATTTAACAGTGACACAGCGGGCTTTGATTTGTGGAATAACGCCAAGGTTACCTGCTATGCTAAAACAACCGAAGACGATAAAGACTATCCCGCGCTTAAGGTGAGCGGCAACGTTACCATAGGAAAACACGGCCATCTTATCTGCGAACAGCAGTACACCGAAGGCGCAATGTCTTCTTGGGACGGCGATTTCCCCAACGACTACTACGATATAAAAATACTTAAAAACCACGAATGGGCTACCGGCACACTCAACCCCGTAACACCATATCAGCCCGAAGGCGGTATAAACAATAAGGGCGGCGTACACGAAAGCGAGTGCCGTTATATCGATATACAAGGCAAAACGGTTTACGCTACCGAGGTTAATTTCTATCCCGACGCCATTACCGTTACGCCTACAAGCACTAATAAGGGAGTAATGACACACTTAAAGCCGAGTGGCGCTGCGGATATTTATGATGATCTTACCTTCCAGAGTTCTGACGAAAGCATTTTGCAGATATACAAGGCGCCGGGCGATAAACGTTGGATAACACTGCTGCCGCAGAAAGACGGCGTGGCAACCGTTACCGCCACCGCACCCGGCGGCGCAAAGGGCACCCTTACGGTAACCGTTACGGGCTATGACGACGCGGAAAAGTGCAATGTTTACTGGTATTTAGACCCGTCAAGTACGGAATATGTCGCCGGCGCTACGGTACTAAAGGGCAGTGTGTTCGGTCTTCCGCCGCAGCCGTCACGCGAAAACGCCGAGTTCGGCGGCTGGTATACCGACAGAGGCTTAACACAACCTTATGACTCCACTGCTCCCATTATGGAGGATACCGAATTATTCCCGAAATGGATACCCACGGGCGATCATATTCCCGGCGATATCAACGGTGACGGTTCGGTCAACAACAAGGATTTAACGCGGTTGTTCCAGTACCTTTCCGATTGGGACGTTGAGGTAAACGAAGCGGCGCTCGACGTAAACGGCGACGGTTCGGTCAATAACAAGGACCTGACCCGGTTATTCCAGTACCTCTCCGACTGGGACGTGGAAATACATTGATGTAGCGGGCGGATGATATCCGCCCCTACGTCGTACCAATTAAATTTATAATTTGTAGGGGCGATTACCAATCGCCCGCAAGGAAGATGTCAGACACAGTATGCGGCGGTGAATTCACCGCCGCATAATCATTATACGGACAGCCGGGGACGTCTGTCCCTACGAAATGTAAATTAAATTGATACGCCGTAGGGGCCGATGCCCACATCGACCCGGTTTTTCCGTTTCGGGATGTGTCAATACGTTTTAATCGTAGGGTCGGGCGTCCCCGACCGACCGTTTCAGGTTAAAAATTTCCTCTTTGCCTCCCTTGTGTAAAGGGAGGTGGCGCGAAGCGCCGGAGGGATTATTCAAAGATTTTATCCCGAAATAATTGCCCGGTTAATTCGACCGACGGCGTATAATCCAAACAATCCCTCAGTCTCGCTGCACTCGACAGCTCCCTTTACACAAGGGAGCCAAACAGGTGCGGCTTTGCCGCTTTTTTAATCCGGCAAAATACCCGCCGTTTTGTCCTTTTTGCATATAACAGCGCGGTTTTCAAATGCCTATTTTGTCAACAAAACACTTGACAAAACGGGGATTTGGTGATATTATTTTTTAGCGTGCCGTACTATGTTCGGTACAAATTTCAAAGAAAGGAGATAATAAGTAGTGCCAACCTTTAATCAGTTAGTTCGCAGCGGTCGTGAGACGGTGGAGAAAAAGGCGAAGGCGCCCGCGCTTCTCAAGGGTTACAATTCCATGAAACGCAGCCTCACCGATAATGATTCTCCGCAGAAACGCGGCGTTTGCACAGCTGTTAAAACGTCTACGCCCAAGAAGCCTAATTCGGCTCTCCGTAAAATCGCGAGAGTACGTCTTTCCAACGGAATAGAAGTTTCGGCTTACATTCCCGGAATAGGGCATAATCTTCAGGAACACAGCGTTGTTCTGATTCGCGGCGGCCGTGTTAAGGATCTCCCCGGCGTGCGTTATCACATAGTCCGCGGAACTCTTGATACGCAAGGCGTTGCAGACAGGATGCAGGCGCGCTCCAAATACGGAGCAAAACGTCCCAAAGCAGGTGCGAAGTAATTCAATCTGAGACAGAATCTCTGCTATAACCGGCAGGCTTATATATATGTAGATTATATTCGCCTTGCTTGGTGCGACGGGAATTTGTCACTCGAGTACCTATGATATCATCTCTATGAAGGAGGGAAGCAAAGTGCCAAGAAGAGGCTTTATTGCTAAACGTGATGTTCTCCCCGATCCTATCTACAATTCAAAGAAGGTAACGCGTCTTATCAACAACGTTATGCTTGACGGTAAGAAGGGCGTTGCTCAGAAGATAGTTTACGGTGCGTTTGACATCATAAGTGAAAAAACCGGAAAGGATCCGCTTGAGGTTTTCGACGCGGCTATGGAAAATATCATGCCGCAGCTCGAATGTAAGGCGGTCCGCAAAGGCGGCGCCACCTATCAGGTGCCTTTCGAGGTTCGTCCCGAGAGAAAGCAAACTCTCGGACTTCGCTGGCTGACGATGTTCAGCCGTCAGCGCTCTGAGCGCACAATGAAAGAGCGTCTTGCAGCAGAAATACTTGACGCTAACAACGGCTTAGGTAACGCCGTTAAGAGACGCGAAGAAATGCACAGAACAGCAGAAGCGAACAAGGCGTTCGCACACTACAGATGGTAATTTTTTACTGCTGTTATTTTCGCGCATATGGAGGTTAAAATGCCAAGAAAAGTATCCCTTGAAATGACAAGAAATATTGGTATTATGGCTCATATCGATGCCGGTAAGACCACTACGACGGAGCGTATTCTCTTTTATACGGGTATAAACCGTAAACTCGGTGAAACGCACGACGGCGCATCGACCATGGACTGGATGGAGCAGGAGAAGGAAAGAGGTATAACCATTACTTCCGCCGCTACCACCTGCTTCTGGAAGGACCACCGTATCAATATAATCGACACTCCGGGACACGTTGACTTCACTGTTGAGGTTCAGCGTTCACTTCGAGTGCTTGACGGCTCGGTTACCGTTCTTTGTGCAAAGGGCGGCGTTGAGCCGCAGTCTGAAACCGTATGGCATCAGGCAAACGAGTATCACGTACCGCGCATGATTTTCGTCAATAAGATGGACATTATGGGCGCGGATTTCTATCACGTACTCGATATGATTAAGGAAAGATTCAACTGCAACGCTGTGCCTATTCAGCTGCCTATCGGCTCGGAGGACACGTTCAAGGGAATCGTTGACCTTATCAATAACGACGCCGAGGTCTATTATGACGACCTCGGTAAAGATGTTCGCCGCGAGGAAATTCCGGATGATATGAAGGAGCTGGCGGCGAAGTACAGAGGCGCGCTCATTGAAGCGGTAGTGGAGCAGGATGAGGAGCTTCTGGAAAAATTCTTTGAGGGTGAAGAGCCCACTGTTGAGCAGATAAAGAAGATCATCCGCAAGGCGACCATTGCAAATGAAATGGTCCCCGTAACCTGCGGTACCGCTTACAGGAACAAGGGCGTTCAGCCGCTCCTTGACGCCATCGTCGATTATATGCCGGCTCCTACCGATGTAGAAGCCATAAAGGGCGTAAATCCGAAGAATGACGAAGAGGAAGTAAGGCATTCATCCGACAGTGAGCCGTTTTCCGCTCTCGCGTTCAAGATAGCTACCGACCCGTACGTCGGCAAGATTTGCTATTTCCGCGTTTACTCCGGTACTGTTGACGCAGGCGCCGGCGTATATAACTCGGTAAAGCAGAACCGTGAACGCATGGGCAGAATACTGCAAATGCACGCTAATCACAGAGAGGACCTTGAAACCTGCTACGCGGGCGACATCGCGGCGGCGGTCGGTCTTAAAAACACCACCACCGGCGATACTCTTTGCGATGAAAAGCATCCGATAATTCTCGAATCGATGAACTTCCCCGAGCCGGTTATCCGCGTAGCCATTGAACCCAAGACCAAAGCGGGTCAGGAAAAAATGGGCATCGCGCTTGCCAAGCTCGCGGAGGAGGATCCGACCTTCCGCTGCTACACCGATGAGGAAACGGGGCAGACCATTATCGCCGGTATGGGCGAGCTGCACCTTGAAATCATCGTTGACCGTCTGCTTCGTGAATTCAAGGTCGAGGCAAACGTAGGCGCGCCGCAGGTTGCTTACAAGGAAAGCATCCGCAAGAAGGTTGACCATGAGACCAAGTATAAACGCCAGTCGGGCGGTTCAGGTCAGTACGGTCACGTTAAAATCATTCTCGAGCCGAACGAAACCGGCAAGGGTTATGAGTTTATCAATTCCGTTACCGGCGGTACCATTCCGAAGGAGTATATACCTGCGGTCGATGCGGGTATCCAGGGCGCTTTGCAGGCGGGTGTGCTTGCGGGTTACCCCGTCGTTGACGTAAAGGTTACGCTTTACGACGGTTCGTATCACGAGGTCGACTCGTCTGAAATGGCGTTCAAGATAGCCGGTTCCATGGCTTTCAAAGAGGCTTGCAGAATTGCGGATCCGGTTCTTCTCGAACCGATTATGAAGGTCACCGTTATTGTTCCCGAGGAGTATATGGGTGACGTTATAGGCGACCTTAACTCACGCCGCGGCGAGATCCAGGGCTTTGAGGACCGTTCGGGACTCAAGCAGATAAACGCCAGAGTACCGCTCGGCGATATGTTCGGCTACGCGACCGACCTGCGCTCCAAAACACAGGGACGCGGTCAGTACGTTATGGAGCCGGACGGCTACAAGGAAGTTCCGAAGAGCATAGGCGAAAAGATTATTTCGAACCGCTCGAAGGAAGACCGATAAAATATTAAATAATACTTGAAATTTTCGGTATTATTTGGTAAACTATAAATATATAGCAGATATAAACGCTATTAAGGAGGAAAATAACAATGGCAAAGGCAAAATTTGAACGTACCAAACCGCATGTAAACATCGGTACAATCGGTCACGTTGACCACGGCAAGACCACCCTTACCGCAGCGATTACAAAGTATCTTTCTTTCAAGGGTCAGGCACAGTTTGAGGATTATGCAAACATCGATAAGGCTCCTGAAGAGAGAGAACGTGGTATTACAATCAATACCGCTCACGTTGAGTATGAGACTGACGCCCGTCACTATGCTCACGTTGACTGCCCGGGACACGCTGACTATGTTAAGAACATGATCACCGGTGCTGCGCAGATGGATGGCGCGATCCTCGTTATCGCCGCTACCGACGGCCCGATGGCTCAGACTAAAGAGCACCTTCTTCTTGCCCGTCAGGTTGGCGTTCCGTCAATCGTTGTATTTATGAACAAATGCGATCAGGTTGATGATGAAGAACTTCTCGAACTCGTTGAGATGGAAATCCGTGAAACTCTTGATAAATATGAGTTCCCCGGCGATGATACACCGATAATTAAGGGTTCGGCTCTTGTAGCGCTTGAAAGCACTTCTACCGACCCCAACGATCCGGCTTATGCTCCTATCAAGGAACTTATGGATGCTGTTGACAGCTATATTCCGACTCCGGACCGTAAGGCTGACCTTCCGTTCCTTATGCCTATCGAAGACGTTATGACCATTTCCGGACGCGGCACCGTTGTTACCGGCCGTGTTGAGCGTGGTCAGCTCAAAGCAGGCGAGGAAGTTGAGATCATCGGTCTCACCGAAGAGCGCGCTAAGACAGTTGTTACTTCTATGGAAATGTTCCGCAAGACCCTTGATTACTGCGAGGCCGGCGATAATGTCGGCGCACTTCTCCGCGGCGTTGGCCGTGATGAAGTTGAGCGTGGTCAGGTTCTCTGCAAACCCGGCTCGATCAATCCCCATACAAAGTTCCACGGTCAGGTTTACGTTCTGACCAAGGAAGAGGGCGGCCGTCATACTCCGTTCTTTAACAACTACCGTCCGCAGTTCTATTTCAGAACTACCGACGTTACCGGTGTTGTATCTCTTCCCGCGGGCACAGAGATGTGCATGCCCGGCGATAACGTAGAGATGGACGTTGAGCTCATCACTCCTATCGCTATTGAAGAGGGTCTCCGTTTCGCTATCCGTGAGGGTGGCCGTACCGTAGGCTCCGGCGTTGTTACAAAGGTTAACGCTTAATTTTCAGTTCCTTTCACCGCCTGTTTTTACAGGCGGTGTTTTTTAGCAAAAAAAACGGTCTTGAGTATTTGAATCTTCTGAAAGCGGAGTGGTTTTTGTGTTCTGTAACACAGTCCCCGAAAGAGTCGGTATAAAATCGGAAGACGTTCTGTATTATCTTAAAAAATTAGAGCAGCGCGGTCTTTTTATGCATAGCGTAATTATGGCGCGCGGAAATAAGATCTTTTGTGAAGCATACTGGAAACCGTATAGCGCAAAAACTCAGCAAAGGATGTATTCAATAACAAAAAGTTACGTAGGTATCGCAATAAGCGAGTTGATTGCGGAGGGTAAACTGTCTTTAGATGATAAAATCGTTTCCTATTTTCCGGATAAGCTTGTTAGTCCCGTTCATCCTTACCTTGCCGCGATGACGTTGCGTGACATGCTGACAATGCAGACGTGTATGACCGGCAGTAACTGGTTCGGGCAAAACGTTACTGACAGGTTAAAGCATTATTTTGCTTTGACGCCGGTAAAATATCCCGGAACCGGCTTTGATTATGACAGCGAGGGCTCGTTTGTTCTGTGCGCACTGGTCGAAAGAATAACCGGTAAAACGCTTCTTGAGTTTCTAAGGGAAAAATGCCTTGATGAGATTGGTGTTTTCAAAGATGCGTTCTGCCTTAAAGCGCCCGGAGGTCATACGTGGGGCGATTCCGCGCTTTTATGCACCGCGCGTGACCAGCTGGCTTTCGCAAGGCTGTTAGCAGACGGCGGCAAATGGAACGGCAAACAGCTGTTGAATCCGCAACTAATCTCCGCCGCTGTTTCAAAGCACAGCGATACGGTTGATTCGGGAATAAGCAGCTACGATAACGTAGGTTACGGTTATCAGATATGGCGTTGCTTTGACGGCGCGTTTGCTTTTTACGGTATGCACAATCAGACGGTTATTTACCACCCTGAAACCGATATTATTTTTGTGGCTACCGCGGGAGATCCTCACGGGGTGGCAAGGTCGGTTGCAATAGAAAACTTTTACAGCGATATCATACGCAACGTATCGAAAGAAAACTTCGAATGTATATCTGAAAACACAAAACTCGAAGAATATTGCGAAAAACTGGAGCTTCGTACCGCGTTCGGCGAGCGCGAATCAACTTTTGAAGCTCAAATCAACAACAAAACGTTTAAGGTAAAAGAAAACCCGATGGGTATTTCGGAGTTTTCGCTATCGTTTGACGGCGAGGGCGGCAATTTTACCTATTTGAACCGTCAGGGGAAAAAGACGCTCAGATTCGGCAAAAAGAAAAACATATTTCAGCAGTTCCCCGAAACCGGATATTCAAAGGACGTCGGCAGTGTGAGGTGTGAGGGACACACGTACCGCTGCGCCGTGTCCGCCGCTTGGGTGGAGGAAAAGAAGCTTTCGGTTATCGTTCAGATTATTGACGATTATATCGGATTGCTCAATATAACAATAGGCTTTAACGGCGAATACGCGCTTCTCGATATGAAAAAGAGCGCGGAGGATTTTTTGAATGAATACAGCGGTTGCGCGGTTGCAGAACCGGCGATCAAATGAGCGGCTATATATTTTGTGAGGTGTAAGCATTGTCGGCGGTAAAGGACTATATTCTTGAAAACTGGAAGAATACAATAAGATTCAATCCCGAGGACGAAGGAACGCGAATCGGGTTGCCGAAGCCCTATACGGTTCCCAGTATATCGGATAATTTTCAGGAAATGTATTACTGGGATACGTATTTTATAAACCGGGGCCTTATGATTTCGGGGCTGACCGAACAGGCGGTAAACAACGTTGAAAATATGCTTTATTTAGTGGAACGCTACGGCTTTATGCCCAACGGTAACCGGACGTTTTACCTTAATAATTCACAACCGCCGTTTTTGTCTTTAATGGTAAAAGACGTTTATAAAATGACGGGTGATAAGGATTGGCTTAAAAAAGCCGTGGCTACTCTCGAAAAAGAGTACGCTTTCTGGGATACCGCCCGTAACACGGAAATCGGGCTTAACCAGTATTCCTGTAATAAGGCGGGCGCTATCAAAAGAAACGCTTACGTAGATTTTATCGGCAGGATAGGGAAGAGACCCGAAGGGTATACCGACGACAGTCTTTCCTGCCAGTATATGACTATAAACGAAAGCGGATGGGATATAACGCCGCGTTTCGGGTTTGAAACGGAAAATTATGTTCAGGCGGACCTTAACGCGCTGATGTTTGCTTTTGAAGAAAATATGGCGAGGTTCTATGAAGAGCTCGGTAAACCCGGCTTTGAAGTCTGGAAAGAAAAGGCAAACAGGCGCAAAGAGCTTATGAACCGCTATATGTGTAAAGACGGGATATTCTACGATTATAATTTCAAAACCGGCAAAATCAGCGATATGTTTACTTGCGCTTCCTTTTACCCCATGTTTGCCGAAATGGTTACTGATAGTCAGGCGAAGGCGCTTGCAGATAATTTATACCGCCTTGAAGCGGAATACGGCGTGACCGTAAATGAAAGCAAAGATGATACATATCATTATCAGTGGCAGTATCCTAACGGCTGGGCGCCGCATCAGAATCTGGTTATGCAGGGGCTTTCAAAATACGGATATGGAGACGACGCGCTGCGCATAGCAAAAAAATATACCTGCTTAGTAGAAAAAAACTTTGCGGAAAAACACAATCTCTGGGAAAAATACAACGTGGTGACCGGCGGTATAGACGTAACGGACGAATCTCCCGATCACAAATCCAACGTGCCACCTATGATGGGCTGGTCTGCCGGCGCATATCTGGAAGCATTGCTGCTGATTGAACACGAAGGCAGGAATCTTCTTTAATATACTTATTTGAATTATCAATCGGTTTTTACCGCCTATATTATGCTTTTCGGGGCATAATACAGGCGGTGATTTTTTTGCGGAAAAAAGTTAAAAGAGAAAAAATTTCCGGCTTTTATATCCGTGCGCTTATATGTTATTTTCTGGTGATGTGTTTGCTGCTTGGCTGCATACTGCGCGTCGCGGTTATAGAGGCAAAGGATTACAGTGAGATCTGCACCGAACAAATAGAACTGCGAATCAAGGTCGCGCGTGTGCGCGGCACGGTTTACGACTGCAATATGATACCGCTTACTAATAATGAAAAAAGTATTGTCGCCGCTCTCGCCCCCACGCCGGGTGCGGTGTCGGCGCTTGCGGGGCAGTTATCAAAAGAGGATACCGATAAACTCATTTCCGCCCTCAGAAGCGGCAAGCCCGGTATCTGCGAGGTCGAAAACGCGGTGGAGGGCGAGGGCGTCGCCTCGACCGGAATTTACAAAACAAAAGGCGGAAAGGACGCCTGCCACGTGATAGGGTATCTCGATAACACGGGTCATGGCGTTACGGGACTTGAAAGTGCTTACGACGACCTGCTTTACGGCGACGAATATATAACCGCCGTTATATCGACCGACGGCAAGGGCAATATGCTTACGGGCAGTCAGCCGAGGTTTGAAAACAAATCTACGGCGCAGGCGAACGCCGTTGTATCAACAATAGATATAAATATTCAAAACAAGGTGGCAAAGGCGGCGGAGCCGATAGAAAGGGGCGCGGCGGTCGTCGCAGAAGTAAAGACGGGGGAGATAAAGGCGCTCGTAAGTCTTCCGCAGTTTGATACAACTGATATTTCCTCCGCGCTTGAAAACGCCGACTCGCCTCTGCTCAACCGCGCGCTCCTCGCTTACAGCGTCGGTTCAATATTCAAGCCCTGCGTTGCGGCGGCGGGCATTGAAAACGGTATGGGCGATTACACCTTTGACTGCACGGGCAGTACCTATATTATCGACCGATATTTCAAGTGTCACAAGTATGGCGGTCACGGCAATATCGGTTTAAGACAGGCGCTTGCGTTTTCCTGCAACTGTTATTTTTATAATTTCGCGGGTGTGCTCGGCGGCGAGGCGATATATAAAGCGGCTCGTAATACAGCGCTTGGAAGCAGCATAAAAATTGCGGAGGGTATACGTTCCTCCGCCGGCACGCTGCCTGAAATAAAGTCGCTCTATAACCTAGCTAATCTCGCCAATTTCAGCATAGGTCAGGGTGCGCTTTCGGCGTCGCCCGTCGCCATGCTTCCGCTTTATACGGCGATAGCAAACGGCGGCAGATATTATCTTCCCTCGCTTGTCAAAAGCACGATAAGAGGCGGCGTGATAACCGGGTACGATAAAGGGTATCCGACCGTTTGCATGAGCAGGGAAACGGCTGAAACGCTTAAAAACTATCTTAAAGACGTTATAACCGAGGGCACCGCGGTATCCGCCGCACCGAAAAACGTTACCGCCGCCGGCAAGACCGCAACCGCGCAGACCGGCAGGAGGGATTCGCTCGGCAACAAAATAAACAACAGTTGGTTTTGCGGCTTTTTTCCGGCGGACGACCCGGAGTATGTCGCGGTCATTCTTTCAGAGGGCGGTACCAGCGCGCAAACCGCCGCTGTTTTTTCCGGGATTGCCGACAGTATTTATAAAAAGGAATAAATTAACACTTGACAGCATATATGTGTAATAGTATAATTGTATACAATTATACAGCATTTCGGAAATTGAAGGAGTGATACTATGCTGGAACGTTCAAGTAAAACAAATCTGCTTGAATCGAATATTTATAAATACTCGCTTCAGGATGTGGCGGAGCCGAATCTCTACCGCGAGGTTTACAGCTATGACGACGTGCCGCGCGTGGCGTTCAACCACCGCCGCGTTCCCATGGGTATGCCGAAGGATATCTGGATAACCGATACCTCTTTCCGTGACGGGCAGCAGTCGGTCGAGCCGTACACCGTAAAGCAGATAGTCGACCTGTTTAAGCTTATGTCACGCCTTGCCGGTCCTTACGGAATAATCCGTCAGAGCGAATTTTTCGTATACAGTCAAAAGGACCGTGAGGCGCTGCTCAAATGTCAGGAATTAGGGTTGCCTTTCCCCGAAATTACAACGTGGATAAGAGCAAATAAAAAAGACTTCAAGCTTGTTAAGGATCTCGGTATCCGCGAGACCGGTATACTGGTTTCCTGCAGTGATTATCATATTTTCAAGAAACTGAAAATGTCGCGTAAGCAGGCGATGGATACTTATCTCGCCGCGGTAGGCGAGGCTTTTGAGGCGGGCGTTATGCCGAGATGTCATCTTGAAGATATAACCCGCGCCGATTTTTACGGCTTTGTAGTGCCGTTTGTAAACGAGCTTATGAAAATGTCGGATGACGCGGGTATCCCCGTGCGTATCCGCGCCTGCGATACCATGGGTTACGGCGTTCCGTATCCCGAGGTCGCGCTCCCGCGAAGCGTGCCGGGCATTATCTACGGCTTACAGCATTATTCCGACGTGCCGAGCGAAATGCTCGAATGGCACGGTCATAACGATTTTTACAAATCTGTCGCAAACGCCTCCACCGCCTGGCTGTACGGCGCGTCAAGCGTCAACTGCTCACTGCTCGGCATAGGCGAGCGCACGGGCAACGTTCCGCTTGAAGCCATGGTTATGGAATACGCTTCGCTTCGCGGCGCGTTCGACGGTATGGATCCCACGGTCATAACCGAAATAGCCCGCTATTTCAAGGATGAAATAGGTTATAAAATACCTCCGATGACGCCGTTTGTGGGCAGAAATTTCAACGTCACCCGCGCCGGTATCCACGCCGACGGGCTTCTTAAAGATGAGGAAATATACAATATTTTCAATACCGAAAAGATACTCAACCGTCCGGTGAGCGTGCTTCTCGGCAAAACTTCGGGACTTGCCGGCATAGCGTACTGGATAAATCAAAACTATTCGCTTACGGGCGAAAACGCGGTGGATAAGCATTCGCCGCTGGTTGTAAAGCTTAAAGAGTGGATAGACAGCGAGTATGACGGCGGCAGAGTCACCGCGCTTTCAAACGGTGAAATAGAGAGCAAAATTGCCGAAATTCAAAACATCCGGGGTTAAACCCGCAAAAATAACACGATAAGGGTGAAAAAAATGGAGCATAAAACCATATCGCTTGCCGACCAGGTTTTTGAGAATCTTGAAAACGATATTTTAAGCGGCAAATACGCCCGCGGCGAGTTGCTTACCGAAAGCAAGCTCAGCGTTACCATGGGCGTCAGCCGAACCCCGATACGGGAGGCGCTCCGCCGGCTTTCGCAGGAGCACATTATCGAAGAAACCGGTAAGGGCTCGGTGGTGGTAGGCATAACCGAGGAGGATTTAAGGGATATTTTCTTTATACGCCGTAAAATCGAGCCGGAGTGCGCGGCAATGGCGGCGAAAAACCGTACCGACGATCAGGTCGCGGCTTTGCGCGAGGCGGTCGAATTTCAGGAGTTTTATCTCGGCAAAAAAGATACCGAAAAAATAAAGCTTATGGACAGCCGTTTTCACGAAACGATATACCATATGTCTGCGAGTACGGTATTTTCCGACGTGCTCGTTCCGCTACACAGAAAAATTCAGAAATACAGAAAAGCGTCGGTTTCAAACAAGAGCCGCGCGGCGGCTTCGGTTGACGAGCACAGAAGTATTTTTGAGGCGATAGCGGCGGGCGATGAGGAGCAAACCCGCAAGCTTTTCAGTAAACATCTTGAAAACGCATATAATCATATGTTCGGTATGGAGTGATAAATATGGGACTTACAATAGCACAGAAAATCATTAAAGCACACCTTGTATCGGGCGAGATGATCCCCGGCGAACAGATAGCCGTTAAAATCGATCAAACGCTTACTCAGGACGCCACCGGTACAATGGCGTATCTCGAATTTGAAACTATGGGCGTGCCGCGCGTCAGAACCGAGAAGAGCGTCGCGTACATTGACCACAATACGTTACAGTCCGGCTTTGAAAACGCCGATGACCACCGTTACATACAGTCGGTAGCTTCTAAACACGGCATTTACTTTTCGCGCCCCGGCAACGGCATTTGCCACCAGGTACATCTCGAACGCTTCGGTATACCGGGCAAAACGCTCATCGGGTCGGACAGTCACACCCCCACCGGCGGCGGCATAGGCATGCTCGCCATGGGAGCGGGCGGTATGGACGTTGCGGCGGCAATGGGCGGCGGCGCGTATTATATCACAATGCCTAAAATGTATAAGGTAAATCTTACAGGTAAGCTCAAACCGTTTGTAAGCGCAAAGGATATAAGTCTTGAAATATTGCGTCTGCTGTCGGTCAAAGGCGGCGTCGGCGCGATAATCGAATGGGGCGGCGAGGGGATAAAGAACCTGTCTGTTCCGGAACGCGCAACCATCACCAATATGGGCACCGAGCTCGGCGCCACTACTTCTATTTTCCCTTCGGATGAAGTTACGCGCGAGTTTTTGCGCGCCGAAGGGCGTGAGGGTGACTTTACACCGCTTTCAAGCGACCCGGACGCACAGTACGATAAGATAATAGATATAAACCTTGATGAGCTAAAGCCGCTTATCGCCTGTCCGCACAGCCCGGATAACGTGGTTACTGTCGAATCGCTTGCCGGCACTAAGGTCGACCAGGTTTGTATCGGCTCGTGCACCAATTCTTCACTTTTTGATATGCTTAAAGTGGCGGCTCTGCTTAAAGGGAAGACCATAAGCGAGAGCGTAAGTCTTTCGATTTCTCCCGGTTCAAAGCAGGTGCTTGCAATGCTTTCCGATTGCGGGGCGCTCGGCGATATAATCGCCTCGGGTGCGCGGCTTCTCGAATGTGCCTGTGGACCCTGCATAGGCATGGGCTTTTCGCCCAATTCCGCCGGTGTTTCACTTCGTACCTTCAACCGCAATTTTGAAGGCAGAAGCGGTACGGCGGACGCGGGCGTCTACCTCGTTTCACCCGAAACGGCGGTTGCCGCCGCGCTTACCGGCGAGATAACCGACCCGAGAACGCTCGGCAGTATGCCCGCAATTAAAATGCCCGAAAGCTTCAAAATTAACGATACCGCGGTAATACCGCCCGCGTCGGAGGAAAGCGCGGGCAGCGTCGCCGTGCTTCGCGGGCCGAATATAAAGCCGTTCCCCGAATCAAAACCGCAAAACGATACGCTTACTGCGGCGGTATCGCTCAAAGTCGGCGATAACATAACGACCGACCACATAATGCCGGCGGGCGCCAAAATCCTACCTTACCGCTCAAATATACCGTATCTTTCAAATTTCTGCTTCGGCGTGTGCGATAAATCGTTTCCCGAACGCGCGAAGGCGCTCGGTGAGAGCATAGTCATAGGCGGTTCAAACTACGGTCAGGGCTCTTCGCGCGAGCACGCGGCGCTTGTTCCGATGTATTTGGGCGTTCGCGCTGTCATAGCAAAGAGTTTTGCGCGTATCCACGCGGCGAACCTCATTAACTCCGGTATTTTGCCGCTGACCTTCAAAAACGCCGGCGATTACGATAAAGTATCCGAGGGCGACGCGCTGTCGCTCACCGGTATTTTCGCCGGTATGGACAAAGGTGAAATAACACTTAAAGACGAAACAAACGGCGAAGAAGCGACGCTTGTCTGCTCCTTTACCGAAAGGCAGAAAAACATACTCAAAGCAGGCGGTTTGCTTGCTTTTGCAACGAAGAATTAAGGAGCGTTAAAAATGGAAAACTATATTAACGAAGCGGTTGAAAAATTCAGAAGTCTCTTGACCGAACAAATTGCCCGTGAGCGCAAAATGGAAGAAGAAAAGTGCGTTACTGACTTTGAGAAGCTTTCTAAAATCGTAATCGGCATATGCGGCGGAGACGGCATAGGCCCTATAATTTCAGCTGAAAGCAGGCGGCTTCTTGAATTCCTCTTAAAAGATGAAATCGCCGCCGGCAGAATAGAGCTTCGCACCATCGAGGGGCTTACTATTGAAAAAAGAATAGCGCACAACAAAGCTATTCCGGATGACGTTTTAGCTGAGATTAAGGCGTGCAACGTAATACTCAAAGCGCCCACCACCACCCTTAAAGGCGGTACGCTTGAAAGCGCGAACGTAGCCATGCGCCGCGAGCTTGACCTTTACGCAAACGTCCGTCCGGTGTGCGTACCGGATGAGAATATCGACTGGACCTTCTTCCGCGAGAATACCGAGGGCGAGTATGTGCTCGGCTCGCGCGGCGTGGCGATACCCGATACCCTGGCGTTTGATTTTAAGGTCACCACCAAAGAGGGAACTAAAAGAATCGCCCGCGCGGCGTTCGAGTATGCCCGCAAGAACGGTAAAACCAACGTTGCGATTGTCACCAAGGCGAATATTATGAAAAAGACCGACGGCATGTTCAGCGAGCTTTGCCACGAGGTCGCCGCGGACTATCCGGAAATCACCGCGGAGGACTGGTATATAGATATCATGACGGCAAACCTCGTCAATGAACGTGTACGCAGCAGATTTGAGGTTTTTGTACTCCCGAATCTTTACGGCGATATAATAACCGACGAGGCGGCGCAGATACAGGGCGGCGTCGGAACGGCGGGGAGCGCGAATATAGGCGACAGATACGCCATGTTCGAGGCGATACACGGCTCCGCGCCGCGTATGATAGAAGAGGGCAGAGGCATGTACGCCAACCCGACGAGTATGTTCAAAGCAACCGAAATGATGCTGTCGCATATCGGATGCAAGGCGCAGGCGGATAAATTGAGTAAAGCGCTTAGAATCTGCACCGAGGAAGCGCCCAAATATAAAATTACCGGTCGCCCGGACGGCGCGACCTGTACCGAGTTCGGCGATTATTTAATGGAAACAATATCAAAACTTTGAAAGGTTGTGTTTTAAGTGAACAAAAAAAGCGTTATTCTGCGCATACTGGCGGCGCTTACCGTATTTGCCCTGATTTTATGCGCCGGCGGCTGCGGCTCCGTGGATAATACGGAGGAAAAATCCTCAAAGGCGTCGCAAACCGAAAGCGGCGGCAAGACCGATACTTCAAGTGAAGCCGAAAAGCCCTTTACAAGCGCCGAAATATCCGACCTTAAAGCGGAGAAGATAGACTACTACTATTCCGCGGACATGGACTATTCCTGTTTCGTCGCCTGCGTTGACGGCAAATACGGTACTATGGACGATAAGGGCGTAATGATAGCCGACCCGGTTTTGCAGAAGCCGTATTTTTCGATGGTTTATTACAGTGAGGACGCAAAACCCGACGAATCGATTCTGAAATGGGTGCTCTGGTGCGAAAACGGCGACGGTATGATACTTCTTAACAGGGACGGCGGACTTAAAGACTGCCATCAGATACCCACCGGCTTTCCGGGTGAAAACAACGTATACTGGATGTCTGGCAAACCCGTACTGGTCCCGTACGGCGTGGAGCCGGGAACGGTGGAGTGCACGCTTGACGCGTACTACGATTACGAGGCGTACTTTTTCAGGAATACGGCGTATATGAATTATTCCGGAGGCGTAAAGCCGAAGGTAATCGCCATAAGGGAAGTAACGTCCTTCAAAAAAGAAGACAATATGGGTAATGAAGAGTACGTGCCGGTTTTCAAGTCGGAAAAATACGGTTTGTTCAGCTTCGATAAAAACGAAATGCTCACCGATTTTATCTACGACGAGTGCGTAGGACCGATAGACGGAGTTTTCGCGGTAAGGAAGGGCGATAAATGGGGCTACGTGACCGAAAGCGGCAAAAAGCTTACCGATTTGGTGTACGACGTTGCAAATGTTCATGTAGACGAATATGACGCGCAGTATAACTATAACGAGATGTATCTGCCGGTAAACGGTTATATAGTAACGGTTAAAAACGGCAAATACGGAATGATAGATACAGACGGAAAAACCGTTCTTGAAAACAGGTACGGATATATCTCGCAGGTTTCGGGAAACGGCGTCTTTTTCATGCTTGAAGGCGGCGTATGGAATCGTTGCGTTATGAAATAACAGCGCGCGGACATGTACATTTCAAATAAATAATCGGTTTTCAGTGATTTGAAGCTTTTGAACCCGGCGCGGTTTGCGCCGGGTTCTTTTCGTACGTAGTAAGAAGAAATCAAAAATGCGTTTGCAATCGTTTTACCCGGATCGCACGGCTAATAATCAATTCTGTGCGTATTTATCCGTAGGTTTTGATTATTTCTTCCGCAATTTGTTTGCGTGAAACGCAGGCGTCCATCGCCTGCTTTTCTATATAACGATGCGCGTCCGGTTCGGTCATTTTAAGTTCGCTTATAAGCAGCCATTTTGCACGGTTGACAATACGGATCTCATTCATTTTTTCCTCTATCGAAAGCGTTTTCTTTTCGGTCTTTCTGATTCGTTCCCTGGCACTTATCAGCCAACCCGAAGCGATTTCAAGCACCGCGCGCGCCGTCGGCTTTTGCAGCAAGAACACACCGTGTTCGGCAAGCTTATCGTATGCGTCTTCGTATTGCTCGCTTCTTGCAAGGAATAATACTACCGTATTATAAGAACTTACCGTATCAATGGCAAAGCGAACACCGTAATCGTCGGGAAGCGGCGAATTTACTACTACGATATCAAAATCCCGTTCGCTTATAGCCCGCTTCGCCGCGCTGACATTGTTTACCGTGTTGACGGGTGAAAACAGAGGAACGGAAAATATTTCCGGCATGGCGCTGTTGAATTTCTCGGCGGCAGATACGATAAGCACGCTGTAAACCTGTTCTTTCAGGCTCAAAACCGTTCCCCCTTTCTCAAATAATCAATTAAAAATTATTTGCCACAATAGATATCGAGTATTGCTTTTGGAATATGTTTTTTAATAAAATCGTCATTCTGTGCGACACATCTTGCCTCATCAATGCTTTCGGGAAGCTTATGCAAATAACGCATATTTTTTTCATCCGCCTTATAAACATTGATGTCTATCGGCTCGGGCATTTCCTTGTTGCGCTTCATGCCGCAAAGTCCTGACCAAATGAGCAGTGCAAATGCAATATACGGATTAGCCGCAGGATCGGGCGAGCGCAGTTCTATGCGGCGGTATTCATCCTCTGCCGCCGGAATGCGTATAAGCAGCGAGCGGTTTTCATTGCCCCACGAAACATATTTTGGCGCTTTTTTCTTTCCTAAACGCTTATAAGAATCTTCCCGTGGGTTAAAAAACAGAGTCATCGGTATTGTTTTTTCGAGTATGCCGGCAAGCAGCGCGCCATAATCGGAGCTTGACTCATTTGTCCTTACAGAGCAGTTGATATGAAAGCCGTTGCCTGCGGTATCTTCAAGCGGTTTGGGTGAAAAGTCCGCAAAAAGACCGTTTCTGCGAGCAACGGTTCTTACAACCGTTTGAAAGGTCATCACATTATCCGCGGCGGTGAGCGCATCGGAGAACCGGAAGTCAATTTCATTTTGCCCCGGTCCCTCTTCGTGGTGTGAACTTTCGGGGAAAATGCCCATTTGTTCGAGAGTAAGGCAAATCTCACGGCGTACATTTTCGCCCCTGTCTTCAGGGGCTATATCCATATAACCGGCGTTGTCGTAAGGGATTTTTGTCGGGTTGTTTTTTTCATCGAGCTCCATAAGATAAAATTCCTGCTCCGCGCCGAAATAGAAGGTATATCCGGCGTCCTTCGCGTCGGATATCGCTTTTTTGAGAAGTCCCCGGCTGTCGCACTCAAAAGGGGTGCCGTCAGGATAGGTTATACTGCAAAACATTCGCACAACTTTGCCGTGCTCAGGACGCCACGGAAGCCATGTGAGCGTTTCCGGCTCAGGATGCAGGAACAGATCCGAGTGTGTTTCATCACCGAAGCCTGTTATCGCGGACGCGTCAAAAGCGATGCCGTACTTAAAAGCGCGCGGCAATTCATCCGGCATAATTGAAACATTTTTCTGTTTGCCAAATACATCGCAAAAAGCAAGACGGATGAATTTTACATCCTCTTCCGCGACATACTGCATAACCTCTTCTTTTGAGTAATTCATATTGTCCTCCTCAGTTGGCTACATATAACTGCTTATATGGATTTTTACTGTTTGGTGTAACAATTGTAAAAGGTGAATTCATAATACCGTCGACATTCTCGCCGAATAAACGGCAGTATTTTGCAACATATTTTTTGATTTCTTTAAGTTCCTTTTGTGCAGCGGGTTTTGCGGATACCTGATTCGGAAAGATAATACCGGCACAATCCGACCGTAATATCATTTTTCCTCCGTGCATACCGGTGCACGGAAAATTGCCGACTATTTTTCCGTTTGTGTTTTCGAGACCCAATACAACGATTACGCCGCCTGCCTGGTATTCGCCTAAAAAACTGCCTGCCCTGCCGCCTATAACCATAACCGGTATTTTTTCTTTGTACGCTTTCATATGTATTCCGGCACGGTATCCGGCGTTGCCTTTTACATAAATACTTCCGCCGCGCATAGCGTAACCCGCGGCGTCGCCTGTATTTCCGTGAATAACGATTTCGCCGGCGTTCATCGTGTCGCCTACGGCGTCCTGCGCGTTGCCGCGCACAATGATTTTGCCGCCGTTCAAGTAAGCTCCGAGCGCGTTTCCCGGAACACCGTTTACGGTAACGGTTTTATCCGACATACCCGCCGCGATAAACCGCTGACCGATAACGTCCGTCAGCGTAACGCTTTTTCCGGCTTTTCTGATAGCCTCGTTTATAGCCGGAAATTCCATCGGTTTTGTATTTACCGTCATATTATACCACACCTCCGAACATTTTTCTACGAATTTCTTTTTTGTATATCATATTTGTCGCGACTTTTTTTGTGAGTTCAAAATCAATTGTATCAAGCGGCGTTTTTTCGCGGATAAGAGAGGTGTAAATTCCGGCGCGGTCTGTGGCGCCTAAGAGAATAAAACCTATTAAACGGTTATCTTTTATAAAAAACCGTTTAAGTGAAGCGTCATCCTTTTCTTCTGTCATTTCGCCGTCATAATTTCCGGCGGTCATAATGTGATAACCGAAAAAGCCGATTGAGTTCATCGGTATTGCGTTATTAAACGTCTTTTCGCCGCCCGCCATGTTGACGCCGGCTGTATATCCGCCTATATAGGCGTTTGGCAGAATTGCCAGCACACGGTTTGCACCGAATGACGAGTCATGCCCCTCGGCACAGTCGCCCGCCGAAAAAACGCCTTTTATATCGGTTTCCATTTTTTCGTTTACGATAATACCGCGGTTTACACTGCCGCCGGCGTTTTTAATAAGCGAGGTGTTTGCGCGAACGCCTACCGCCAAAACCAAAATATCAAATTCCGCCGTTTTGCCGCTTTTCATATACGCGGTGTTTTTATCAAACCGTACGGCGGTATCAGCTAACATAAACTTGACGCCGCTTTCCTCCAAATGCTTTTGAACAATACCGGCACAGTCGGAATCAAGAATACTTGAAAGCACACGGTCCGCTAAATCGCAAACCGTTATACTTTTAACTCTGTCGCGGATTCCCTCGGCACATTTAAGACCTATAAGCCCGGCGCCTATTATTAAAATGCGTGATTCTTTTGAAATGGCGGACTCAAGCGCAAGCATATCGTCAAGAGTCATGAAAGAAAACTTGTTATCCACTGTATCCAGCCCTTCAAACGGCGGTATAAACGGATCGGAGCCGGCGGCAACACAAAGTGCGTCATAGGTTATACTTCTGCCGTTGCTAAGCAGTACGGTTTGATATTTTTGATTTATTGAATCAGCGCGTACACCGTAAATCACTTTGCATTTGTTATCCTTATAAAACGAATTGTCTCTGTATTTCATCTTTTCAAGGTCGGTTTTACCCTCAAGATAATATGAAATTAAAGGGCGGCTGTAAACCGGATGCTTTTCTTTTGATATAACGGTTATCTCGCCGGATTTATCAATAGAGCGTATCCCCTCGATACATCCGACGGCGGCGGTGCCGTTGCCGACAATTACATACTGTTTCACTCTTCTTCGTCCCTTTCCTCGTATACTATTGCCTTGTTAGGGCAACCCTCGACGCACGCGGGTTGCCCGCAGCTGTTTTCAAGGCATAGTTCGCATTTCTGCATGGTTCCGTTTTCACCGGGTGCAAGTGCACCGTAAGGACACACAAGAACACAGGTAAGGCACCCTACGCATTTGTTGCGGTCTATCTTTACAACACCGTCCACCTTGGAGATAGCGCCCGCGATACAGCTTTTAACACATATCGGGTCGGTGCAGTGTCGACAGGACACGGCAAAGCATATTTTATCTCCGTCTTCCACATGAATGCGCGGAAAAATCTTTTTATCTTTGAGGGCATACGCCATATCGCTTAAACCTGAATTGGCAAAAGCACAGTTATATTCACATAAGTGGCAACCGAGACACCATTCTTCATTTACATATACACGCTTCATTTTTCATTCCCCCGCGTGAGAAATACCGAGTATTTCGAGTTCTTTTGAGTTTAGTCCGACGCCGCGAAGCATCAACCTGTTGCCGCGAAGGGCTTCAATGGAATTTATACCCATTCCGCCCATGATTTCTTTAATTTCATGTTGCCATGCTGTCATCAGGTTTATAAGGCGCTCGGCACCCATATCGGGATTAAGCCTTTTTACAAGGTCGGGACGCTGAGTGGCGATTCCCCAGTTGCATTTGCCGCTTTGGCAGGTTCTGCAAAGATGACATCCGAGAGCAAGTAATGCGGCTGTGGCTATATAGCAGGCGTCAGCGCCAAGCGCCACCGCCTTTACCGCATCCGCCGCACTGCGGATAGAACCGCCTACAACAAGTGATACATTATTCCTTATTCCTTCTTCGCGCAGTCTGGTATCAACGGCGGCAAGCGCCAGTTCAATCGGTATTCCCACATTGTCGCGTATTCTTGTAGGAGCGGCGCCGGTGCCGCCGCGGAAGCCGTCTATCGCGATGATATCCGCGCCGCTTCGGGCAATTCCGCTGGCTATGGCGGCAATGTTATGCACCGCGGCAACTTTCACTATTACCGGCTTTTTATACTGCGTTGCCTCTTTCAGTGAGAAAACGAGCTGCCGTAAATCTTCAATCGAGTAAATATCGTGGTGAGGCGCGGGGGAGATCGCGTCCGACCCTTCGGGTATCATACGGGTTTTTGATACATCGCCTACGATTTTAGCCCCCGGCAAATGACCGCCGATACCCGGCTTCGCACCCTGCCCCATTTTAATTTCAATAGCGGCTCCCGCGCTCAAATAATCCTCGTGAACGCCGAAACGGCCCGAAGCCACCTGAACGATTGTATTCGTACCGTATCGGTAAAAATCCTCATGCAAGCCGCCCTCGCCGGTGTTATAGAGAATGCCGAGTTCGGTTGCCGCGCGGGCGAGGGAAGCGTGCGCGTTATAACTTATCGAACCGTAGCTCATAGCGGAAAACATCAAAGGCATTGAAAGTTCAATTTGAGGTGAGAGCGTGCAGTCGATTTTACCGTCTTTATTTCTCGTAACGGTATTTGGCTTCTTGCCTAAAAACACCCGGGTTTCCATCGGCTCTCTGAGGGGGTCGATAGGCGGATTAGTCACCTGCGAGGCGTTAAGCAAAATTTTATCCCAGTAAACCGGCAAAGGTTTCGGGTTGCCCATAGACGATAACAGCACGCCGCCGCTTGAAGCCTGCTTGTATATTTCTTTTATTGTATCGTTTTGCCAATTTGCGTTTTCGCGAAGCAGGCAGTCGCTCTTAACTATTTTAAGCGCTCTTGTCGGGCATAAAGATACGCACCGCTGACAATTAACGCATTTGCTTTCGTCACTTACCATAACCCCGCGTTCGGTGCTGAATGTATGGACCTCGTTTGCACACTGTCGCTCGCACACTCTGCAGGAAATACATCTGTCCGTATTCCTTACAACTTCAAATTCGGGATATATAAAATTCACAGCCATCAGAATTTTCCCTCTTTCACTTTAACTATTACCGGTTCGCCGCCGGCGGGCGACCAGATATTTTCGGCTTCTGGCTCCATTACCCTTATCGCCGCTTCTTCGCTTGCTATAAATACCTTGTCATCTTTTTCTCCCACTACCATAGAACGAAGCTTCAGCCGGTCGTTGAGCGCCATAAGTCCGCCCTCGAATCCCAAAACGATTGAAAACGGTCCGGTTACAAGCAGATTCGGAAATACAGTTCGCAAGTATTTATGCTTTTCTTTGTCGTATTTATCTGTTTTGCTCTCAATGGTACTCCAGAACGGCGCCGCAATCACGCTTGCCGCCTCGCCGAGCGTCAGCCCCTGCCGGCGCACAAGATAATCGAGTATGTATGTTATGACTTCCGTATCGGTCTGCAAATTGCATTTGTAGCCGAACATTTCAATAAAACGGCGGTTGGCGTCGTAAGATGATATTTCTCCGTTATGCACTACCGAGAAATCTAGCAGCGTAAACGGATGCGCGCCGCCCCACCAGCCGGGTGTGTTTGTGGGATATCTGCCGTGAGCAGTCCAACTGTAACCCTCGTATTCGTCAAGCTTATAAAATTTGCCTACGTCCTCGGGAAATCCCACCGCCTTGAATGTTCCCATATTTTTACCGCTTGAAAATACATAAGAGCCGCTCATTTCGGTATTGATTTTTACAACCGTCCTCGCGACAAACTCTTTTTCATCAAGCTGCAAATCGGCAAGCACCGATTTTAAGGGCGTTACAAAATACCGCCATATAATCGGCTCGTCTGTAATTTCGGGGATTTTCCGCGTGGGGATTATTTCGCCCTTTACAATTTCAAAATGTTCTTTCAGAAAAGCTTCGCACTTTTTTCTTGTGTCCCTGCAGTCAAAAAACATATGAAAAGCGTAAAAATCCTTATAGTCCGGATAAATGCCGTATGCCGCAAAACCGCCGCCGAGTCCGTTTGAACGGTCGTGCATGGGCTCCATTGCCTTTATGATCTTTTCCCCGGTCATCATTTTGCCGGCTTTGGATATGACCGCCGCAATGGCGCAGCCGGACGGTATCCTGATTTCTCCCTCTCTTTTCATCTTTTTCACCTTCTAAAACAAATAAAAAAAAGAGCGCCCGTTTTTACGCGGAATAATCCGCATAAAAATGAACGCCTTTGCTCATTACGGTGATTATACACCGCGAAACCGGTTTTGTCAATAGAAAAGATGATAAACTAATTCCGTCTTACTTCCTCGCGGTACACTCTTAACAGTTTTTGCTTTTCGTTTTCTAAATATATACGGTCTATTTCAGGATAGATGCAACTTTCGCAAGCACCTGAAATGTTCAGAGATATTTCTTTTAGGGTGCAATTTCCATTCATTTCATAGATGCAAAAATAGTTTTCACATTTCATCTTGTTACCTCTAAATTAAAAAAGTGCGCAAGCCGAAGCCTACGCACCGAAAAACGCACAACTCCGATTGCTGCGACACAATTGCTTTATCACCGAACAAGTGTAAAACACGAAGAGTGCATTTTTACCAAAGTAAAAACACTTGTACGGTATAAAACAATATGCAATTGTGTCGCAAACTCATTATATCATATTAAAGCATCAAATGCAATATAGAAACCAACGCTTGTACGAATGTTTGCAAAATGTCGGAACGCGTGGTAAAATTATTCTGGTGATAAAAATGAAGTTGTCTGAAAGAAGAAATAATCGTTTAGAAAAATATGATTATAGCCAAACAGGTGCATATTTTATTACAATTTGTGTGAAAGACCGAAAAAACATACTCTCAAAAATCGTAGGGGCAGGCGTCCCCGACTGCCCGCGGATATGTTTATTATATCACGGTGAAATTGCCGATAGATATATAAAACAATTAGACAGTTTTTATTCTTATTTATCGGTCGATAAATATGTAATTATGCCCGACCACATACATTTAATTATATCGGTCAAAAGAGGGCAGTCGAGGACGCCTGCCCCTACGAATGAAAACAACAAAAATTCAGATATATCGAAATTTGTAAGCACCTTTAAAAGGTTTTGTAACAAAGAATACCTTGAAAACATCTGGCAGCGTTCATATTACGACCATATTATCCGAAATCAACAAGATTACAATGAAATATGGGAATATATCGAAAACAACCCTGAAAAATGGGCAATGACAAAAACAGAAAAAATTTTTTCAAAAAACACTTGACAAATGAAAACAACGGTTGTATAATACGCCACATAAAAGGCAACGGCGTCTTTGGAATTCGTTCTGAAGGTGCCGTTATCTCATTTTAATAAGGAAAAAGGCAAAGGCGTCTTTCGTGATTTTACGAAGGGCGCTTTTTCTTTTTCGACAAAGGAGATTTGAATTATGAAAACGGTAAAAGATTATTTCGGAAGTTTAGTGTTTGACGACAGAGTTATGAAAGCAACTCTTTCGGCGAAGGTTTACGCGTCGCTTAAAAAGACCATTGACGAGGGCGCGGCGCTGGATATCGGCGTTGCAAACGCGGTTGCAGCCGCTATGAAGGACTGGGCGATCGAAAAGGGCGCCACCCATTTTACCCACTGGTTCCAGCCGCTTACCGGCATCACCGCCGAAAAACACGACAGCTTTATCTCCCCGTCCCCCGACGGCGGCGTGATCATGGAGTTTTCCGGCAAAGAGCTTATAAAGGGTGAGCCGGACGCGTCTTCATTCCCCTCGGGCGGGCTTCGCGCCACCTTTGAAGCGAGAGGCTACACCGCGTGGGACCCGACCTCTTATGCGTTTATAAAAGGTAAAACGCTTTGCATTCCCACGGCGTTTTGTTCATACGGCGGCCACGCGCTCGATAAGAAAACCCCTCTTCTGCGTTCAATGGAGGCACTAAGTAAACAGGCTATTCGCGTTTTACACCTTTTCGGAAACACCGGTGTAAAAAGAATTGTATCTTCAGTGGGTCCCGAACAGGAATACTTCCTTGTTACAAAAGAAATGTATGACGCACGCCCGGATCTGCGGTTTACCGGCAGAACGCTTTTCGGTTCAAAGCCGCCTAAGGGTCAGGAAATGGACGACCACTATTTCGGCGTAATAAAGCCCCGCGTTGCCGCATATATGGAGGAACTCAACGAGGAACTCTGGAAGCTCGGCATTCTTGCCAAAACCGAGCATAACGAAGTAGCGCCGGCACAGCATGAACTCGCACCTATTTATACTACCACCAATGTGGCGACTGACCATAACCAGCTTACTATGGAGATTATGCAAAAAATCGCCGCAAAGCATGGCCTTGTGTGTTTATTACACGAAAAACCGTTTGCAGGAGTCAACGGCTCGGGCAAGCATAACAACTGGTCAATATCGACCGATGAGGGACAGAATCTTTTATCTCCCGGCGATACACCGTATGAGAACGCACAGTTCTTATTATTCCTCTGCGCCGTTATCAAGGCGGTTGACGATTATCAGGATCTTCTGCGTATCTCGGTAGCCACTGCCGGAAATGACCACAGACTTGGTGCAAATGAGGCGCCGCCGGCAGTAATTTCCATATTCCTGGGCGATGAGTTGAACGCGGTTTTGGAAGCAATCGAGACCGATATACCTTATAAAGGCACGGAAAAAACGCAGATGAAATTGGGCGTTGACGTATTGCCTAAGTTTAACCGCGATACCACAGACCGTAACCGCACCTCGCCCTTCGCCTTTACAGGCAATAAGTTTGAGTTCCGTATGCTCGGCTCTTCCAATTCCATTGCCTGTGCGAACATCATGCTTAACTCTGCTGTTGCCGAAAGTCTTAAAATCTATGCCGACCGATTGGAAAGCGCGGAAGATTTTGAAACGGCTCTTCACGATATGATAAAGAAGACCATTAAAGACCATAAGCGTATTATCTTTAACGGCAACGGTTATGACGACGCCTGGATAAAAGAGGCGACTGAAAAGCGCGGACTGCTTAATTATCGCACCACTGCTGACTGTATGCCGCACTTGCTCGATAAAAAGAATGTGGATATGCTTACGTCTCATAAAGTATTCTCCGTTGAGGAACTTAATTCCCGTTGTGAAATTATGCTTGAAAACTACTGCAAATCGGTAACTATCGAGGCAAACACAATGGTCAATATGGCGAAAACCGAAATAGCGCCGGCGGTAGAATCCTTTACGGCGGATATTGCAAAAAACGCCGCGGCAAAGCGGGCGATCAGCACAAACATATCCTGCGAATACGAAACAGGTCTTATTTCAAAGCTTTCAGACCTTACGGATAAAATAGAAAAATACGCTGACGAATTAAAGGATGCGGTTGTTACCCTCGGAAACGCAAAGAATATCATTGAGGAATCCGAGATGATAAGAGACAGTGTTTTGCCTAAAATGTGCGAGCTGCGGCTTGCGGCCGACACGGCGGAAACGCTTACCGCAAAATCTTATTGGCCGTATCCCTCCTATGCGGATATTCTCTTCAGTGTAAAGTAAAAAGGATGATATAAATGATTACGGAAGAAATAATAAAACTCATAAAAGAAACCGCCACAGGCGAAGTTTTCGGCGTATGGTTTCTGATCGGCGCGGCGCTTGTATTCTTTATGCAGGCGGGCTTCGCCATGGTGGAAACCGGCTTTACCCGCGCCAAAAACGCAGGAAACATAATAATGAAAAACCTGATGGACTTCTGCATCGGAACCGTGGTTTTTGTTGTTCTCGGCTTTTCGCTTATGATGGCGGAAGACTATGCTTTCGGCTTTATCGGCGTTCCGAATTTCAAAATACTGACCGATTTCGGCGGATTTCTTAAAAGCGGGGCGGCGCCGTCATTCGTATTTAACCTTGTTTTCTGCGCAACGGCGGCAACAATAGTTTCAGGCGCTATGGCGGAAAGAACAAAGTTCATTTCATACTGCGTTTATTCGGGCGTAATTTCGCTGTTTGTATACCCTGTTGAGGCAGGTTGGGTGTGGAACGGAAAAGGCTGGCTTGCCGGTATCGGCTTTCACGATTTCGCCGGAAGCGCCGCGATACATTCGGTGGGCGGAATAACGGCGCTTATCGGCGCGATTATGGTAGGTCCCCGGCTCGGCAAATACATAAAAGACGAAAACAAAAAGGTCAAAAAGGTAAACGCCATTCCCGGTCATTCGGTTACTCTCGGCGCGCTCGGTTGCTTTATTCTCTGGTTCGGCTGGTACGGCTTTAACGGTGCCGCCGCTTGGGACGGAAATTCTCTTGCTTCTATTTTTGTTACTACAACTATTGCCCCCGCGGTGGCTACTTGCGTTACTATGGTTTTCACATGGATTAAAAACGGCAAACCCGATGTTTCTATGTGTATAAACGCTTCGCTCGCCGGGCTTGTCGGAATAACCGCCGGGTGCGACGCGCTTGACGCCGCAGGCTCAACCGTTGTCGGTATCGTTTCGGGATTTTTGGTTGTGTTTGTTGTAGAATTTCTTGATATTAAACTTCACATTGACGATCCTGTGGGCGCTGTCGGCGTTCATCTTGCAAACGGCGTTTGGGGCACGGTTGCCGTAGGACTTCTCGCAAACCCCGTCGCCCCCGCGGGACTGAAAGGACTTTTTTACACGGGCAGTTTTAAGCTTTTGGGCATCCAGCTTTTAGGTATTGCTTCCATTCTCGCCTGGACAACGGTTATGATGACCGCGACATTCTTTATCATCAAAAAAACGATAGGACTTCGCGTTACCGCGGAAGAAGAAATCAAGGGCCTTGATAAAACCGAACACGGACTTCCGAGCGCCTACGCCGATTTTGTTCCGGCGGTAGAAAGCATTGATTACGGTTACGGGAACGCTGTGGCGGTAACAGGTGAAACGCCCGTATCGGAAGCAATACCGGTTAAAAAAGTGCCTTCGTTTGACGAGAGCGTGCCGAAGCTCACAAAGATAGAGATTATATGCAAAGAGCCGCGCTTTGAAGCGCTTAAAAACGCAATGATGGATATAGGCATTACGGGTATGACGGTATCACATGTATTAGGCTGCGGAGCGCAGAAAGGTCAGCCCGAATACTATCGCGGCGTTCAGGTCGAGGCAAATCTGCTGCCTAAAATTCAGGTAGATATTGTTGTAAGCAAAGTACCGGTACGAAGTGTAATTGAAACAGCGAAAAAAGTTCTTTACACCGGGCATATCGGTGACGGAAAAATATTTGTTTACGATGTGGAAAACGCCGTAAAGGTTCGCACAGGCGAAGAAGGTTACGACGCTTTACAAGACGTGGAATAAGGAGTTCTCTTATGTGTTCGGTTATAGGTTATTGCGGTGAAGCGGCAGACAGAGCCGCATTCGAAAAAGGGTTCGCCGAGACAAAGTCTCGCGGACCCGACGACAGCAGAATTATAGAAGTAAAAGGCGGAGTTTTAGGTTTTCACCGGCTTTCCATCATGGGACTCCACGAGGAGGGTATGCAACCGTTTGTTCTGAACGGTTGCGTAGCCGTTTGTAACGGGGAGTTATACGGCTTTGCAGAGCAAAAGCAAAAGCTTATGGAAAAAGGGTATGAATTCAAAAGCGACAGCGACTGCGAAATAATACTGCCTATGTATTTTGAATACGGAACTGATATGTTCGCGGGTCTTGACGCGGAGTTTGCCTGCATAATATACGACGGCAGAACGGATGAATGGATTGCCGCGCGCGATCCTATCGGTATCAGGCCGCTTTATTACGGATACGACGATAACGGCGTTATTGTTTTTGCAAGCGAACCGAAAAATCTTGTGGGAATTTGCAAAAAGATCATGCCGTTTCCGCCGGGACATTATTATAAAGACGGCAAATTCACCTGCTATAACAATATATCGGGAGCAAATAGCGTTTGCAGTGATGATATAGAAACCGCCTGCAAAAACATCAGAGAAAAACTTATTGCAGGCGTAAAGAAGCGGCTTGTGGCGGATGCAAAGGTGGGTTTCCTGCTTTCGGGAGGCCTTGATTCCTCTCTTGTTTGCGCTATTGCCGCAAGAGAGAGCGACGAGCCCATAAAGACCTTTGCAATAGGTATGAGCGAGGACGCTATCGACCTTAAATACGCCCGCCAGGTCGCTGACTTCATAGGCGCCGACCACACGGAAGTATATATGACGCCGGATGAGGTTGTTTCTTCACTTGAAGATGTAATTCATCTGCTCGGTACATACGATATTACCACTGTCCGAGCTAGTATGGGTATGTATCTTGTGTGCCGTGCAATTCATGAGAAAACAGATATTCGGGTACTGCTCACAGGTGAAATATCCGACGAACTGTTCGGTTATAAATATACCGATTTCGCACCGAATGCAAAAGAGTTTCAAAGCGAGTCGGAAAAGCGGGTGCGTGAGCTTCATATGTATGACGTTCTGCGTGCCGACCGCTGTATTTCGGTAAACTCTCTTGAAGCGCGCGTGCCGTTCGGAGATCTCGATTTTGCAAAGTATGTTATAAATCTTGACCCGGAAATAAAGATGAATAAATACAATAAGGGCAAATATCTTTTGCGCCACGCTTTTGAGGGACTCGGATACTTGCCGGACAGCATTTTATGGCGCGAAAAAGCGGCGTTTTCCGACGCTGTCGGTCACTCTATGGTCGATTACTTAAAAGAATACGCCGAAAGCATTTATACCGACGGCGAATTTATGGAAAAATGCAAAAAATACACCCACGCGACACCCTTTACAAAGGAATCGCTTTTATACAGAGAAATCTTTGAAAAATATTATCCCGGTCAGTCGGAGATGATTGCAGATTTCTGGATGCCGAATAAATCTTGGGACGGATGCAATGTAAACGACCCGTCAGCGCGGGTGCTTTCTAATTACGGTCAAAGCGGAGAATAATTTTGGAGGTTTATTTATGTGTGGAATAGTAGGTTTTACAGGGGCGCAGAATGCGGCGCCGATTTTGCTTGAAGGTCTTAAAAAGCTCGAATACAGGGGCTACGATTCGGCAGGTATCGCCGTTATGGACGGAAACTCGATTTCGGTAAACAAGGTGACCGGCAGAATTGCAAATCTTTGCGAAAAAACAGATAACGGTAAAGCGGTAAAGGGCGGCACGGGCATAGGTCATACCCGTTGGGCAACACACGGCGCGCCGACGAGCGAAAACGCGCACCCGCATTTAAGTAATGACGGGAAATTTGCCGTAGTTCACAACGGTATTATTGAAAACTATATGTCGCTTCGGGAAAAGCTCATAAGCGAGGGCTATCATTTTGAGAGCGAAACCGATACGGAGGTTATAGTCCACTTAATCGAAAAATACTACAAAGGAAACGTCCGTGAGGCGCTTATTAAAACCACAAATAAGCTTCGCGGCTCTTATGCATTGGGCGTCATCTGCGCGGAAAACCCCGGAACGCTTTACGCCGCCAGAGAGGCAAGTCCGCTTATTTTAGGACTCGGTACAGATGAAAACTACTTTGCTTCCGATGTTACGGCGCTCGTTGCGCACACAAGAAACGTTATCTATCTTGAGGACGGCGAGTTTGCGGAGCTTACCGCCGACAGCATAAAGATATTTGACTGTCTGGGCGCTGAAATAAACAAAAAGGTTGTCCGTGTTATGTGGGATGTTCAGGCGGCTGAAAAAGGCGGCTATGAGCATTTTATGATGAAAGAAATAAAGGAACAGCCGGCGGCGGTCAAGGCAACTATAACGCCGAGAATAAAGGACGGGAAAGTAGTCTTTGACGAGCTCGATATAACCGCCGATAAGCTTAAAAACATAAACAAGATACTGATTACCGCCTGCGGCTCGGCTTATTATGCCGGTTGCGCCGGAAAATATGCGCTTGAAAAACTGTGTAATATTCCGGTGAGTGTTGAGCTTGCAAGCGAACTTCGTTACAGCGAGCCGATAATAGATGAACACACACTGCTTATAGTGATTTCACAGTCGGGTGAAACGGCGGACACTATCGCCGCTATGAAAGAATGCAAGCAAAAAGGCGCTGCGGTAATCGCGGTAGTAAACGTAGTGGGCAGCACGGTTGCAAAGCTCGCTGACTATACCGTTTACACCTGGGCGGGTCCCGAAATCGCGGTTGCCACAACAAAGGGATACACAACGCAGGTTACGGTTCTTTATCTGCTTTCGATTTATTTTGCCGACAAGTTAGGTCTTATAAAAGAGGATTACGGCAAGTATGTAAAATCGGTGCAGTCGTTGCCGCGCTTTGTTCAGCAGGCGATAGATATGAACCCGCAAATTGAGTCGCTCGCCAAAAAATACCATTCGAGCAAGGCGCTGTTCTTTATCGGCAGAAATACCGACTATGCCGTATCGCTTGAGGGCGCGCTTAAAATGAAGGAAATCTCATATCTTCACTCCGAGGCCTACGCCGCCGGGGAACTCAAACACGGCACAATAGCGCTTATTGAGGAGCATCAGCCGGTAATCGCACTTTGCTGTAATGAAAATATAATGGAAAAAACGCTCAGCAATATCGTAGAAGTAAAAGCGCGCGGCGCCGAGGTTCTGGCACTTACTTTCCGAAACAACGAAAAGATAGTATCAGTTGCGGACGATCTTATGTTCATTCCCGAAATTGACCCGATATTTTCAGGTGTGGTAGAAATTGTGCCGCTTCAACTGCTCGCGTATTTTGTCGCAAAGGAAAACGGTTGCGATATCGATAAACCGAAAAATCTTGCAAAATCGGTAACGGTGGAATGATATGGATAAAATACTCGTTTTAGACTTCGGCGGTCAGTATAACATGCTTATCGCGCGCAGAGTCCGCGCTATGAATGTTTATGCGGAAATAAAACCGTATAACAAAATAACGCCGGAAGAAATCAAAGCCGCCGGATATAAAGGCGTGATTTTTACCGGCGGACCAAACAGCGTGTATGATGAAAGCTCGCCTCATTACAGTAAAGAAATACTGAATCTCGGTATTCCGATACTCGGCATTTGTTACGGACATCAACTGCTTACACATATATCCGGCGGCAAAATAGAGCCTGCAAAAAGCGGTAGTGAATACGGTAAAACCGAACTGTTTGTCGCCAAAAATATTCTGTTTGAAGGTGTGCCGGAAAACAGTATTTGCTATATGAGCCACACCGATTATGTAAGCCGATTGCCTGACGGCTTCAAGGTTATCGCCTATACAAATAATTGCCCGTGCGCCGCTATGGCTGATGATGAAAAAAGTTTTTACGGAGTGCAGTTTCACCCGGAGGTTACCCACACCGAATACGGTAACCGGATGCTTGAAAACTTTGTGCTCGGCGTTTGCAAATGTGACCGAAATTGGATAATGAGCGATTTCGTTACTCAAACTACCGAAAAATACAAAAAGGAGCTTGCCGGCAAAAAAGTTCTGCTGGCGCTCTCGGGCGGTGTTGATTCATCTGTCGCGGCGGTGCTTTTGCATAAGGCGATAGGTCAAAGTCTTTACTGCGTTTTTGTCGATCACGGATTGCTGCGGCAGGACGAGGGCGACTATGTTGAAAATACATTAGGCAAAAAACTCGGAGTGAATTTAATAAGAGTAAACGCCGAAAGTGAGTTTTTAAGCAGGTTAAAAGGAGTGACCTCGCCTGAAGCAAAGCGAAAAATCATCGGGGAGGAGTTTATACGCGTATTTGAAAGAGAGGCAAAGAAACTCGGTAAAATAGATGTTCTGGCGCAAGGTACGATTTACCCCGATGTAATAGAAAGCGGTAAGGGCGATTCGGCGGTGATAAAGAGCCATCACAATGTTGGCGGACTGCCCGAGGTTATGTCCTTTGAAAGTATTGCGGAGCCTCTGCGCGATTTATTCAAGGACGAAGTGCGAGAGGTCGGCGAAAAGCTCGGAATACCGAAAGAATTGGTCCGGCGTCAGCCCTTTCCCGGGCCGGGGCTTGCTGTACGGGTGACGGGTGAGATAACCAAAGAGAAACTTGAACTTTTGAGAAAAGCAGACGCGATATTCAGAGAAGAACTTGAAAAAACACAAAGTAAACCGAGTCAGTATTTTGCCGTTTTACTCGACACAAAAAGCGTGGGCGTTATGGGGGACGGCAGAACCTACGGTTATACCGTGGCGCTTCGCGCGGTTGATACTGACGATTTTATGACGGCGGGTTGGTCGCGCCTTGGTTACGGAGTGTTAGAGAAAGCAAGCAACCGTATCACAAACGAAGTAAACGGTATCACAAGAGTGGTTTACGATATAACGTCAAAGCCTCCGGCAACGGTGGAATGGGAATAATTCTGTAGGGAACGACCTCAAGTGTCGTTCCGCAAATCAAAAGGAGAAAGCACTATGACAAAGTATATTTTTGTAACGGGCGGCGTGGTTTCAGGACTTGGCAAGGGCATTACCGCCGCGTCTCTCGGCAGGCTCTTAAAGGCGCGGGGGCTTAAAGTTGCCGCACAAAAGCTTGACCCTTACATAAATGTTGATCCCGGCACTATGAGTCCTTACCAACACGGTGAAGTATATGTAACCGAGGACGGTGCCGAGACAGACCTTGACCTCGGTCACTATGAACGGTTTATTGATGAAGACCTTAACAAGTATTCCAACCTCACCACAGGTAAAGTTTATTGGAATGTGCTTAACAAGGAGCGTAGGGGAGAATACCTCGGCTCTACCGTGCAGATTATTCCGCATATTACCAATGAAATCAAAGAGTTTGTATATAACGTCGGAAAACATTCGGACGCTGATGTTGTAATAACAGAAATAGGCGGTACGATAGGCGATATCGAATCGCAGCCGTTTATTGAAGCGGCAAGGCAGGTGGCACTTGAAGTCGGGCGCGAAAACAGCCTTTTCATTCATGTAACTCTGGTGCCTTATCTGCACGGCTCGGAGGAGCATAAAACCAAACCCACACAGCACTCGGTTAAAGAACTTCAGGGTATGGGCGTTAACCCCAACATTATAATACTTCGTTGCGACGAACCGCTCGAAGAAAGTATTTTTGATAAAATCTCGCTTTTTTGTAATGTGAAAAAGGACTGCGTAATTGAGAATATTACTCTGCCCAATCTTTACGAAGCGCCGCTGATGCTTGAAAAATCAAGTTTTTCAGCCGTGGTTTGCCGTGAACTCGGTATCGCCGCAAAGGAACCCGATTTAGCGGATTGGTCGGCTATGGTTAAACGCATAAAAGAAAGACCGTATACTACGCATATCGGTCTTGTGGGGAAATATGTGGCTCTGCACGACGCGTATTTATCGGTCGCCGAGGCGATGCGTCACGCCGGATATTTTTATAATACTCATGTTAAAATCCACTGGATAGACTCCGAAAATCTGACCGGGAATAATGCGGATGAAACGCTTAGCGGTCTTGACGGTATCATAGTCCCGGGCGGCTTCGGCGGCAGGGGAATCGAAGGTATGATAACCGCCGCAAAGTATGCAAGGGAGCATAATATACCCTATTTCGGCATTTGTCTCGGTATGCAGATAGCGGTAATCGAATATGCGCGAAATGTCGCAGGCATAAAGGACGCCAACTCCGGCGAATTTGACGAGCAATGCAAAAACAAGGTCATAGACTTCATGCCCGGGCAAAGCGACGAAGTCGATAAAGGCGGAACGCTGCGGCTTGGAGCATATCCTTGTGAGATCAAACAGGGAACTACAATGGAGCGGTGTTATAAATCACTTCATATAAGCGAACGGCACCGCCACCGCTATGAATTCAATAACGATTACCGTGATATACTCAAAAACTGCGGTCTTACGCTTTCGGGTATCTCGCCCGACGGTCTTTTGGTTGAAACGGTAGAAATTTCCGACCGTGATTTTTACGTGGGCGTTCAGTATCACCCGGAGTTTAAGTCACGACCGAACAAACCGCATCCGCTGTTTCTGGGCTTTGTCGGCGCGGCATTCGCAAGAATGAAGGACGAAATTAAATGAGCATACACGAAGAATGCGGCGTTTTCGGCATTATGTCGGAAAAGCCCGTAAACGCGGCAACGCTTTGCTATTACGGGCTATACGCCCTTCAGCACCGGGGTCAGGAGAGCTGCGGCATCGTGGTGAACGACGACGGAGTCTTCGTATCTCATAAGGACGTGGGGATAGTAAGCGAGGTCTTTTCAAAGCAGGCCTTATCTTCACTGCCGCCGGCTAATATGGCGGTGGCGCACACCCGGTACGGAACGACCGGAGGGGTCAACCGCAAAAACTGCCAGCCGATAGAAATAAACCACCAGAAGGGTAAAATGGCGATCGCCCACAACGGCAACCTGTCAAACGCCGCAAAGCTTCGCTCGGCACTCGAGTTATCGGGTGCGATATTTCATACCTCGAGCGATACCGAGATAATCGCATATACGGTTACTAAAGAGAGGCTGAGCGCGCCGTCGATAGAAGAGGCGGTCAGCCGTGCCGTAAATAATCTTGAAGGCGCATATTCACTTGTGATAATGTCGGCTCAAAAGCTTATCTGCGTGAGAGACCCGTACGGATTTCGCCCGCTCTGTTTCGGAAAAACCGATGACGGCACATACGTTGTGGCGTCCGAAAGCTGTGCTTTAACAGCGGTGGGCGCGAAATTTATACGCGACGTTGAGCCGGGCGAAATGCTTATTTTCGGCAGGGACGGCATAGTGTCAAGGCGCGAGCACTGCGGCAAAAAAGCGAAAAAAATCTGCGCGTTTGAATACATTTATTTTGCCCGCCCCGACTCGGTTATCGACGGTCAGTCGGTCCATACGGCGCGGATAAACGCGGGCAGGGTACTGGCAAGGACCCACCCGGCGGACGCGGATATAGTAATAGGCGTTCCTGATTCCGGTCTTGACGCCGCGCTCGGCTTCAGTATGGAGTCAGGCATACCCTATGATATAGGACTCGTAAAGAACAAATACATCGGCAGAACCTTTATCGCTCCTTGCGACAGGTCGAATCAGGTGAATATAAAACTTTCGGCGACCGACTCGGTCGTGAGAGGAAAAAGAATAGTGCTT
This sequence comes from Clostridiaceae bacterium, assembly GCA_016287385.1. Lineage (GTDB taxonomy): Bacteria > Bacillota > Clostridia > Oscillospirales > Acutalibacteraceae > UBA737. The sequence continues at coordinate 243,117 of JAEEWM010000002.1, forward strand.
ATAGATGATTCGATAGTCCGCGGGACCACCTGCGGGCGTATCGTATCCCTACTCAAAAGTGCGGGCGCAAAGGAGGTACACATGCGTGTATCGGCGCCGCCGTTCCTCTTTCCCTGCTTCTACGGAACGGATATCGATTCAAAGGATAATCTCATCGCCTGCCACCGCTCGGTTCACGAGATCGCCGATATGATAGGTGCGGATTCGCTCGGCTTTTTCCCCGTCGATTTACTCTCGGAGATATGCGGAAGCAAGCATTACTGCAGCGCCTGCTTTGATGGACGTTATCCCACTGAAATACCCGAAAATTCCGGGAAAGACCGCTTTGAGCAGAAGCTCTCGGGAAGAAAGGAGTAAACTATGCACTTTACCAAAATGCAGGGACTCGGAAATGACTATCTTTACGTATACGGAAACGTGCCGGAAACAATAACGGATGTTTGCATACGTCTGTCAAATCGCCACTTCGGCGCCGGGTCTGACGGTATGATTTTTATATCCCCCTCACCCATAGCGGATTTCAAAATGCGCATTTTCAATGCGGACGGCAGTGAAGCCAAAATGTGCGGCAACGGAATCAGGTGCGTGGGAAAATATGTATACGAAAAAGGTTATACAGAAAAAACCAATTTGCGCATTGAAACGCTTTCGGGCATTAAAACCCTGAATTTACGCCTTATTGCCGGTAAGGTAAAACAGGTGTCTGTTGATATGGGCAGGGCGGAAGTATCAAAGGATATAACTGTTCCGCTTGAAAACGGAGAAATTGTCTGCACCCCGGTATCTGTCGGTAACCCTCACGCTGTCATATTTGTAAAAAACGCGGAAAACGCCGAAGTTTCTGCTCTTGGTCCGCAAATGGAGCATAGCGAACTTTTTTCCGGCGGAGTGAATGCGGAATTTGCCGAAGTTACAGGAGAAAACGCAATCCGTATGCGTGTTTGGGAAAGAGGCAGCGGTATAACGTTAGCTTGCGGCACCGGTGCTTGCGCGGTCGCTTCGGCGGCAGTCAGCAAAGGGCTTTGTGAATTCGATAAGCCGATTACCGTAAAGCTTGACGGCGGACGGCTTGAAATAACGGTAAGTCGCGAATACAAGGTTACTATGACCGGTCCTGCCGAAACGGTATATGAGGGAGACGTAGTATGTTAAAACCAAACACAAATTATGCCAACCTTAAGGACTCATATCTCTTTTATAATATATCCCGGAAAGTTAATGCGTATCTTGAAAAGAACCCGGGCGCGCACCTTCTGCGACTCGGTATCGGTGATGTTTCACTGCCTCTCCCCGGCGCCGTGATAAAGGCGCTGCACGGGGCGGTAGACGATCAGGCGGCGAAACAGACCTTTCACGGATATATGCCCGAGTGCGGCGCGCCCTTTCTGCGTGAAATAATTGCCGCGCATTATAATAAACGCGGTGTTGATATAAACGCCGATGAGGTCTTTATATCAAGCGGGGCGAGCGACGAACTCGGAGACATACTTGATTTGTTTGACAAATTCGATACTGCGCTTATTATGGAGCCGGCATATCCCGCTTATGTTGACGCCAACATTATGTCAGGCAGAAGAATAATTCACCTGTCCGCGGGTAAAGACAACGGATTTCTGCCGTCACCCCCGAAAGAAGCAAAAGCCGATATTATTTATATTTGCTCGCCAAATAACCCCACCGGCGCGGTGTTCAGCCGTGAACAGCTGAAAGACTGGGTGGATTTTGCCAATCGCAACGCTTCGGTTATACTTTTTGACGCCGCGTATGAGGCGTTTATCGAAGATAACGCGCTGCCCCACAGTATTTTTGAAATTGAAGGCGCAAAAGAGTGCGCAATAGAAATATGTTCTCTCTCAAAAACCGCAGGGTTTACCGGCACACGTCTTGGCTATACGGTAATTCCAAAAGGGCTTTCGCGCGGCGGTATGAATTTTAACAGAATGTGGGTGCGTAACCGTACAACCAAGACTAACGGTGTTTCGTATATCATACAAAAGGGAGCCGTCGCTGTTTTTACCGATGAAGGGCAAGCACAGATAAAAGAAAACATAAGTGTTTATAAGCAAAACGCTCGGGTGCTGTCGAACGCGCTCGGTAAACTCGGAATTTGGTACTGCGGCGGTAAAAACGCACCGTATGTGTGGATGAAAGTGCCGGATGGATTTGACAGTTGGAGCTTTTTTGATTTTCTGCTGAACGAAGCAGGTGTTGTAGGCACTCCCGGCGCCGGCTTCGGCAAATGCGGCGAGGGCTTTTTCCGCCTCTCATCGTTCGGCGATCCCGAAGACACGAAGGAAGCGGCAGAGCGCCTTGTCAACTTGCTGCGATAGAGAAAAACGATTAAAAACAGCGTTTTCGTTAAGCGGATAACAAATTACCCGCCAAAAGGTCGAAATTCGCCTGACGGCGAACCGTCCTTTTCGATCCTCTCTATGAGAAACGCACCATACCCGAATGGGTTGCGGTATGTTATAGAAAGGGAGAGGATCGCCCGGCGCAACTGTTGCGCCGGCACGCACGCGGACTTGCCAACCGTTCACCGAAAGGTTGGCATTTTGCTTCGCAAAACCGTCCTTTTCGATCCTCTCCTTGGATAAACAAGAATAGCGGGACATATCCTGACGGATATATCCCGCTATTTGACGAAACAAGATGTTTTGTAGACGAACGCCCGTCGGGAAATAGACCTTTTGTTCTGATAAGGTGATATTCCCGGATTGGGCGCGGCACTTTGCCGCTGGTGGAGACGGAGAGGATCGCCCGGCGCAACTGTTGCGCCGGCACGCACGCGGACTTGCCGAACGTCCACCGGAAGTTCGGCATTTTGCTTCGCAAAACCGTCCTTTTCGATCCTCTCCTTGGATAAACAAGAATAGCGGGACATATCCTGACGGATATATCCCGCTATTGGTGGAGACGGAGAGGATCGAACTCTTGACCTCCTGAATGCCATTCAGGCGCTCTCCCAGCTGAGCTACGCCCCCGTGCGCAAACACTATAATAACATATAAAAAGTAAAAACGCAACAAAAAAATAAAAAAATTTTTCA
>JAEEWM010000001.1 GCA_016287385.1 Clostridiaceae bacterium
GCCGGCGCCGTCGGTATTTGAAGTATACTGCCCGTCAGCATTTACAACATTTTTCTCTATATACTTTTCCTCATAGTACGCTTCTTCGCCGGTGACACCGTCGGTTATCCTGATCCAGAATTTATACGCACCCTTATTGGGGCCGGTGACAACCTTAAGACGGGCACACTCGATATCGTAATCCTTGCCCATGGTAAGCGCGGGGCTGATAGCTTTCGACGAGCCGTTACCGATACGCAACCATATTGTGCTCGCACTGCCGGAATAAAGCACGCCGAAGGTGTATTCCGCCGCCGACTGGTTAGGATCGGAGGACTTCGGAGGAGGATCGAAGCTGATATAGAAGCTTGAGCCCGTATTCGCGCCTTTCCAGCGGTAACGGATTATAGCCGAGCCGGACGCGGAGGTCTTATTATAGGTAAACTTCTGACTGTTGATAGAATATTCGCTGGCAAGCGGAGCGCCGTCCTTAAGGAAATCTTCATAGTCAACTTCATCGTAGGTATCGTATGTCTCGGGCTCGGGGGTTGCGGAGATATAGCTATCCGCCGAACCTGATGTAAATCTGAGATAGGTAGGATCAAACGCCTGAACTTTGCTGCCGGAACCGTAGGTGCCGTCACCGTTCGCGCCGCCATAGTAATAATCGTAGATAAGCACGCCGTTTACCTTAACATAAACATAGTATTTACCCGCGTTGGGTCCGGTTGCGACCATAAGACGGGCATGCTCGATATCATAATCCTGCCCTTCCACTATAGGCGAATCCATCTGCACTATGTGGGAATCAGCGGACGGGTCAAGATGCCATGCGCCGTTAGCGCCCGCCGCGGCACCGAGGCTGCCGAAATTAGGCCTTTTAACGGCAAGGCAGAAGGGATATGAATTGCCCGACCAGGAGTCAAAATAGAAAACATAATGCGGATCCGAGCCGGCTGTCCAGCGGTACTTAAACACTATGGAATAAGTGGGAGATGTGCAGTTGTAGGCAAATCTCGGGTTGCCGCTCATTGATGTTTTTGTAGCAGTAACCGGGTTGCCGCCCGAAAGCAGATCATTATAGGTAACTTCATCATATGCTTCGTAGGTTTCGGGAACGGGGATCGGAGCTATCTTGTTTCCGCCGCCGTTGCCCCAGAAGTTTATTCTGAATGAATTGGAGATCGTGCAGGTAACGCCTGAGCCGGCGCCGTCGGTATTGGAAGTGTACTGACCGCTTGCATTAACAACGCTTGCCTCAATATACTTTTCCTCGTAATACATCTCGTTGCCGGTAGCAACGTCTGTTATCCTGATATAAAGTTTATATTTACCCGCATTGTCGCCGCCGATAACCTTAAGGCGCCCATATTCGATATCATAATCGTTGCCCATTGTAAGAGGCTCGCTTAATGCCTTCGCCGAGCTGTTGCCGATACGAAGCCAAATAGTGCCCGCACCGCCCGAGTAGAGAACACCGAAAGTGTACTCGGTGGCAGGTTTACTCGGATCGGAAGACTTCGGAGGAGGATCAAAGCTTATATAGAAGCTCGAACCCGTGTTGGCGCCCTTCCAGCGGTACTTGATAACCGCCGAACCGTATTCGGAGGTCTTATTATAGGTAAATTTATCGTCGCTTATTGAATACTCGTTGGGATAAGAGTTATAAAGCAGGGTATCGTTTTTTAAGAAATCGTAGTAGGTTACCTCATCGTAATCATCGTAAACATCGGGTACCGGAGTGGCAGAGATATAGTTATCCGCCGAACTGCCCGTAAATCTGAGATAATTATCCGAGAGCGTTCCGCCGTTGCCGTAGGTGCCGTCACTGTTTACACCGTCATAGTAATAACCGTAAATAAGCTCGCCGTTTACCTTAACATAAACATAGTATTTACCCGCGTTTTCGCCGGTTGCAACCTTAAGGCGGGCATGCTCGATATCATAATCCTGACCCTCGACTATAGGCTCGCTCATCTGAACGATGTGATCGTTCTTGGACGGGTCAAGATGCCACGCGCCGTTTTCGCCTGCCGCGGCACCGAGATCGCCGAAATTGGGCCTTTTAACAGCAAGGGCAAAGGGATATGCGCTGCCGCCCCACGCGTCAAAGAAGAAAACAAAATGCGGATCAGCGCCGGCTGTCCAGCGATATTTAAGTATCACGGAATAAGTAGGCGATGTGTGGTTGTAGGCAAACTTCGGGTTGCCGCTCAGCGATGTTTTTGCAGCGGAAAGCGGGTTACCGCCCGAAAGCAGGTCGCGGTATGTAACCACGTCGTAAGCCTCATAGGTCTCATCCGCCGGTACCGCGCTTACTGTCATAGGTACCGCGCAGAGGGTGGCAATCATACCGACCGTCAGTATAACCGCCAAAAATTTTCTTAAACTTTTTCCCATAACAATTTCTCCTTTAGATAAAGATTTGAATATGTAAACTTACTTCTCAATAAGTTCGGGGCAGTATTTATAAAGGGGAGATACGTCTTCGGTTTTGTGCATATATTTGTAAAGCTCTGTTGCGACCGGCTTCGGACAGCTCGGCTTTTCGGGGTCGCCGTGGGAGGTGAACAGGCCGAAGTTATCCTCGCTGGCATTTACCGAATAGTCGTGATAATCGTTAAGCATATAGAAAAGAACCGCGGTAAGATAGGGCATTTTTTCGTTGTAAAGGTCGAGAAGTCCCTTCATGCTGTCGCCGTTGAGGCGCTCCTGACCCTCGTTATCGTTATCGGTGAAGCCGCATTCGGTAAGTATCGCCGGTTTGCCCGCGTCGCCGTGACGCTCGCACGCCTTATAGAATGAATCGCAATCCTCAAAATACTGTTCAAGCGTTATGTTGTTCAGATATTTATGAAAATTGATACAGTCGAAATAATGGTCGGGGTCGGTATCCGCGAAATCCTCGATAAACGGATGCGCGCCCGATTCTATCGCCTCGTAAAGGTAATCGAGGACCTCATGTCCCTCGCCGTGGGTGGAAAAGCCCGGCGTGGTTACGCATATTTTCGGGTTTACCGCCTTTACCTCTTTATATATGTAATACTGGAGGTCGGCTATCATATGCGCCTTATCGGTCATGGTGTAGGTGTAGCCGTCGTCCGCGCCCCACTGGTGTCCCTGCTTTGTAAAGATGTTGGCGCCGGCGATATCCGGCTCGTTCATCGGCTCAACGTAGGTTATTTCCGGAAATTCCTTTACTATCGCCGCCCACGCGTTCGCGTAAAGCTTTATCCACCTCGCGTACATATCCTTTTCAATGGCGGGATCGGGAACCACGCCGGAGGTGGTGACCTTGTAGCCGTACGGGTAAATCGGCGCGTCGCTTACCGCCACAAAATCCTTAACGCCCGCCGCGGACATCTGCTTTATGACCCTGTGAACGATGTCCTTGAAGCCGTCCTTGAAAATCAGGGCGTCGCCCTCGCCGACAGTGAACATCGATTCGAGCGGAGTGCTGAGGCGGTACGCCTCAAAGCCCATAACACCGGTCATATCCGATATATAATCGAGCGTTGCGCTCGGGTCCATCGGACGCTGTTCGTAAACGTGCGCGTTTATGCCGTATTTCAAAGGGGCGCTTCTCTCTGTTATCGCCGCCGTGGAGCTTCCGGTCTTTTTGCCGCAGCCCGCGGCGAGAAGAGCTGTAAGAATGACGAGAAAAACAGCAACCGTTTTTTTCATTGCTTTTTACCTCTTTTCTTTACGAACAGGTAAACTATTACACACAAAAGTGCGAGTACCACCGCGCCTGATATCGAATAGATAACGGTAAACAGCACGGAAAGTCCCCCGCTTTTCGCGGTTTCCTCCTTCGTCTTTGCAAGCTTGCTTACCCATATATCGGTATCGTTCGGGTCCTGCTCGTAGTTTACCGACGCCGCCTTGTAGGTATCGTCAAGCGCGTATACCGATATATCGTCTATCCCCGCGTCGCCCGAGGTCCATTTGAGAACGCCCGGCTCTACCGGCTTTGCGAAGGTGTATTCCACTATCGGCACGGCGAATTTATCGTTCGGCTCATATATGCCCTTCGCCGAAAGCGAAAGCGCGTCGTACTGCAAAATGAGCTGTAACTGCATATTCTTATAATCGGAAAGCCTGTGCGCGGATACATCGAACGTCCGCTTTCTGCCGCCGTCGTTTACCGTTACGCTGTTAAGGTCGGCTGAAAGGGTCAGCGATTTATCGCCCGCGAAGCTTACTTCAAGGTCCGCGCCCGAGGAAAGCAGGGTAAAGTTCGCGATATAATATCTGCTCATCGCTTTGGTGGCGATACTGCCGCCCGAAAGCTTAAGCGCGCCGTCTTTTACCTCCGCCGCGCCCGAAAGTTCGAGCTTATCGGATATTTCGCCGCCGAACGACTCGCGTATCGCGATGGCGGAATCGCCGGTCGCCTCCGGCGCTATATTCGTCAGCTTATAATTGAAAATATCAAACGAAAGACCGCTTACGCCGAAAACAGAAACGTATCCGGCGGTGTTTACGTCGGGTATCACAGCGCGGCATATACCGAGCTTCGATATATCCTCGCTTTCTTCCTTGTAGTAAACGTACACGGTGCGGTTCTTCGCCACTATCATGAAGTTATATTTGGTATCCTGGTCCTTGAAGAAGTGGTAGTCCTCCGCCTTTTTGGCTTTGCTGCCGTCGTCAAAGGTGCAGAGGTTGGATGTCATCTGCGTATAGGGCGCCGTGCCCCACGCGTAATACTCAAAATTGATACCGGTACTGCGGTCGGGTATCTCGGCGTATGAGGTTTTGCCGAAACTTACGCCGAACCACTGGCTGTTTGCACCCTCCGATACCATTTTCAGGTCAAACTGCAATATAAAATCGGTATATACCTGCTTCGGTCCGAACGAGCTGTAAAGTCCCGTGTTTTCAAAGTAGAGCGACGGTTCGGCGGTAAACGCGCCCTTGGGTCTGAGCGAAACGCCGGGGCCTAAATAGTAGGTGCGGTCGCTGATGTAATATTCCTCGAAGCCGTCCTGCGTAAGCCGTATGCCGGCAAAATCGTTGGATAAATCGGGCTGCCCGCAGGGCTCGTAAGTATTCTTTACTACCTTTACTTCGTCGAGCTTTACCTGCGCCGCGCCGCCGTCCGCCGAATAGGAGCAAATGCCCCAGTAGCCGTCGTATTTTACGTTGCCGAAGGTAAACTTGACGCCGCCGACGGTAAGCTCGAGCGAATGGTCGCTCATTATCACCGCTTCAAAGTCCACCGACGAATCGTCGATGTTAAGGGCGTCTAACGGTACGCGGTTTTCGCCGTAATCGGCCTTTTCGCCGTTTTTGATAAAGTCCACCGAGGCAAATCTGCCGTCGTAGGCGCTGACGCCCACGACCGTGGCGCTTTTAAGGTCGCCCTCGCTTTTCGCGCCGAGGAACAGACCGAATGTGCCGTTCTTTTGCAAGCTCTTTATTTGCGCCTTAAAGGATATTTCGTAGGGCTTGCTTACCTTATCGCATAAAATCAGCTTATTCTTCGCCGTTATGGCGTCGTTCGCTTTTTTGAACTCGGGTCCCGCGTTGCGGGCGATGAAAACCTCGTCCTTCGTAAAGCGCGCCTCGTTGGTATGCCAGGCGCCGCCCTCGACCGGTTCGTCGCCGTAAGTGACCGAGCTCTCCACGAAATCATCGGCGAAAGCGATATGGGTCGGGCTGTCGTAAACCTTGAAATCGCGGAGGTTAAATACCTCGTTATCGCCGCCCCACATACAGAAACAGCCGTTCGGGTGCTCCATGCGGACCGTGGCGCCGAAATCGGTGGTGACTACCGGCTCGCCCTCCTCGAGTATCTCGAAGGTTATCTTGAAATTACTGCCGCCCACTCTTTCAAGCGTTACGCCGAAATCGGTGGTCTTGCCCGCGGCGAGCGCGCCGCTCAGCGGCGTACTGCCCATAGAACTCCATTTATCCATACCGCCCATTTCGTAAATCGCGGTAACTCCCCTTGACACGCAAAGGTTGAAATCGTATTTTGAGACGGTCGTTTTTTCATCCTCGCCGCCGAAGCCGCAATAGATAAAACCGTCGTTTGTCTGCAAAAGGTCAATAGAAAATGTAAACCTGTTATAATCTTTAAGTCTGTACGCCGCAAGCACCAACGCCGACCCGTAATGATACGCGCCGGTGAAGTGCATTCCGTACGAATCGGTCGTTACCGAAACGCTGTCACTTGTAAAATTCGGTTCAAGAGAGCCGGAATAAAAGTGCTCATCCATGACGGTAGATTTAATCTGACCGTCCGGCTCGCCTTTTATAACCACGCCCTGTGCAGAAGCAGACGAAGCCGCCGAAAATACCATAACGGCACTCAAAACGGCTGATAAAACCGCACCTGCCAGTCTGCGAACTTTCATAATTTCATCTACCTGTCCTTAATCACGTTTTAATTTTGCGCCACTGCCTGCGACTTTAAGTCCCGACATCAGAAATCAACATCGGGCGTCAGCTTATCCGTCACCTTCTTGACTATGATGACGAGAAGCGATACCGATACCGTGAGTATGAAGCCCACGGTGGAGATAGTCGGCATATCGCTGTTCTGCGCCTTCGGCGCCATATAGAACATATACCACCCGACCGTGTTGTACGCGCTCGGCCCGGGGTTGGTTCCCAGAATCAGCATCGGCTGCAGATAGAAGGCGGAAACCGCCATCATTGAGTTGACCAGGAATACGCTGACGGTTGGCATGATAAGCGGGATATGTATCTGGAAAAGCTCTCGCCAGAAGCCGACGCCGTCGAGCTTTGCCGACTCTATTACCTCCTCCGGAATACGCGACATCGCGGAGGACATGAGTATGATATTGATACCCGCGCTCGCCCATACGCAGAATATGGAGATAAGCCACCATATATTGCTTATGACCTGCGGGTCGTCGGACGCCGTCTGCCACCCGTTATAATTGACGCCGAGCATTCTCAGCAGCATCGCCGCCGGACCCTCGAGCATGCCGGGATTGTACATAAACATGTATCGGTAGCAAAGCGTAAGTATGACTATCGATATCATCGAGGGCAGATAGAATATTACGCGGAACACGCGCTCGCCGTAAATGTGCTTTGAAAACGCGTAACCGATGATTACCGCCAGCACGAGACAGGCGAGGTTTATCGGTATCGCACGAAACGCGTTGATAAACATTTTCAAAGTTTCGGGTCTTTCTCTGAAATGGCGGAACTGTTCAACAAAATTCTGTATGCCCACGAATTTGTAGGAGTTGCTCCACGGGTCGAAGTCGTAAAACGCGAGTGAAATCGTTTTTGCGTTTACATAGAGCCAGAACACCACAAAATGAAGCAGCGGAACAACAAGCAGCGATATGATGAACAGGTTGCGCCTCAGATTCTTTCTCGGCTTCAGTATGCTTTGTTTAATAGCGGTTTTAGCCAACGTTCTATACCTCCAAACCGGTATAATGATGTTTAATCATGTTTATTTCAGTTTACCTCGGTCATTCTGTACTTTTTGAGGTAATTGTTTTTCGAGAGGTCAAATGTCCTTTTCGCTTCCTTCATAACGTTCGCGCCGCTCTCGTTCTTTTTGAGTCTGTTTATAACGTTGGAAATGCTCTCTTCTCCGAAGGCGGTCGGTCTTTCATAAGTGTAAACGAGGGAAACGCCGAACGCGCTCTGCTTGTAGGCTTTCATCGGGAAATCGTAAATTCTCGTGCTGTTATAGTAGACGTCGAAAACGCTCTTGTTGTATGCCGTAATGGCGCTGTCGGTTATCTCTCGCGCGTCGTAACCGAAGGGACGGATACCGCCGCCTGAACGCGCGGTGAATTTCTTTAACTGGTCCTCGTTGCACAGGAACACGAGGAACTCTTTCGCGAGGTCCTTATGCTCCGCGCCGCTCGGTACGAACATAACGTCGTCGTTTGCGCAGTAGAGATATTTCTCGCTTTCGTGGCCGTCAAGCGCCGGAATGTTCATAAAGCGGATATCGGAATCCTGCTTGCCGTCGGAGTCGCTGTCGATAACGCCGGTAAGCTTTGCCTCGGACTCGCCGAAGGAGCTCGCCACGGCTATAACGGGTCTTTCCTCGTTGCGCTCCGCGTATACCGCGCGGGTCAGCTCCTGAGTCGACAGGGTGTTGACGGCGGAAAGACTGTTCTTGAACGACTGACTGTTTGTATCGATTATAAGCTTTTTGATGTTTTCGAGCGCGTTGGCGATTCCGCTCTGCTCGAAAACCTTGCTTGAAAAGGTCTGGTTAAGAGTGGTGGTCGAGGTGTTGCCGAAGTTCCAGAAATCATAGAAGCTGCCCTGACCCGCCACGTTGGAATCGGTAAGACCCTGATACTGCGCCCACCACGTGAACATGAAGTAATAAATCTGCTGCGACTCGCGCGCCGACCAGCCGAAGGGTACGTACTTGTGACCGTCGTCGCTCTTATAGGCGTTGACGTCGTCGCAAAGCGCCATCCATTCCGAAAGGTTCTTCGGCGGGGCTATCCACTTGCCGGTGGCGGGATCGACCGATTCCGCCGAAACCGCCGCGCCGGAGGTATGCGGAAGCTTCTTCAAAACGTCGTTGTTGTACGCCAGCGACATCGGCATCGCGGAAAACGGCATTACCCACGGATAATAATCGCCCGTGCCGAGCTGTCTTTCAATGTAATAGCGACCGAGTACGTCGGGGTCTATATACTCGGAGATCTTCTTGTCGCCCGACGAGGTTTTAACGGTTGAATCGTAAACGCTGTCAAGTCTCTCGACAAAACCGTTCTGCACCCAGCTCTGCCAGCGTCTTGCCGAGCAGATGTAAACGTCGGCGAGGTTTTTATTGGCGGTAAGGCTGTTCTCTGCGCCGCAGTCCATATCGGCGGAGGGAACGGTCTGCACCTTTACGCCCTTTTCTTTTCCGAATTCCTCGGCGGCAAGCTGTATCCATTCGTCGCCGTAGGCGCCGGAATAATACTTGACTACCAAATCGTAATTGCCGCTGCCGGACTGTCTTTTAAGTCCGCAGGCGGTCGTGCAGACGGCCAGAATTACCGCCAGCGTCAAAACCGAAAGTTTTTTCAAAGTTTTCATACAAACAACTCCTTAGCAATTTGTTATACGTTTTTAACCTTTAATACCGCCGCCCAAAGACACGGTCATTATTTTCTTCTGGAAAGCAAAGTACAAAACGAGCATCGGTATCATCATGAGAATGATGTTTGCGAAAAGCTCCGGATAACTGCCGCCCTTATCCACGTTATCGGATATTTCCTTAACGCCTACGCCGAGCGTCGGATAAGAATTAAGGAAGAGGTAGGGTCCCGAAAAATCGTTCCACGTTCCGATGAAGCCCATTACCCACTGCGCGGCTATAAGGTTTTTCGCCTGGGGAACAAGTATCTGTAAGAACGTCCGCCAGTAGCCCGCGCCGTCTATCATCGCCGCTTCGCTGTATGTACGCGAGATGTTTTTGAACACCGAGTAGTACATCAGGAAGCCGAAGCCGGATACGCCGCACGCCATCAGGATAAGACCAATATGGGTATCGAGCAGTCCTATATCGTTAAGCAGCTTGTATACGTACGGCGTGGTGCCCGCGACCGACACGAACATCGGCATAAGGAATATGAAATACACAATGCCTTTAAGCTTGTAATCGAAGCTTGCGACCGCGTGACCTGCGCAGAGCGAAAAGAAAGCCGATACGGTAGGTATGGAAAGCGAAAGTATCAAAGAGTTTATCAGCATTCCGATAACGTTGTTATCCCCGGTGAAAAGCAGCTTGTAATTGTTGAGCGTAAAGCTTGTGAATTTCCACTGGTCGTAGAAGAACTCGTTATTATCGTGCTTGAACGAATTTATGAACATCCAGATAAGAGGCAAAAGAAGCGTCGCCGCGTAAATGCAGAACAGAACGAACAGAACGCTCATTATCACACGGTTTTCTCTCTTCGCTTTCTTTATTTTATTCATACAGGCGAAATCCCTCCCATACCATTTTCATTGAAATTGTACCACACAAAAAATTTTTTGTATACCAAAAATCAAACAAATTATACAAAAAATTAAACATTTTTCGCGCATTTTAATCAATTTAGCCAAATTTGTAAAAATTATGCAGCCGCAAGGCGGGAATATATGTATTATGTCCGTTATATATAATACTAACAGGAGAGACTTGACTTTACCGTTTTGCCGTTTTATAATGTCATTAAAGTCAAGGGCAATAAAACTTTTTACATTTGGCAGTTTCTTATTTTATATCATCCGGAGGTAAAAATGCAGGAAATTTACGAAGAGAAAGGCGAAGTAAAGCTTGAAGACTATGAAATCGTATACCAGATATGCGATCACCCGACTCTAATAACCTCTCCGCACTATCACAACGTCATTGAAATAATCTATATTTTAGAGGGCGAATTCGTAATAACCATCAGCGATACGAAATACATCCTCGGACCCGGTGAGATGGTGCTGATAAACACCAAGGAGGTCCACTCCGTGCACGTTCTTGATTACGGCGTGCACAGGTCCTTCGCGGTAAAATTCCTGCCCGAGACCATTTGCTCGGACAGTCAGTCCCTCATGGAGCTCAAATACGTTATCCCCTATATTATGTCCTTCCCCGCGTTCAAGACCCACTACACAAAAGACGAGGTGGAAAACTCCAACATCAAGGACTGCATCGACAGTATCATGAGAGAGGACCGCGAGCGCGGATACGCTTATAAATTCGCGATAAGAATCTACATTTCGCACCTGCTTCTCGATTTAATACGCAAGGTAAACACCATAAACCCCATAGACGAGGAAATCAAAGAGAATATAAGGGAAAAATTCACCGATATATTCCACCACATATCGAGCCACTACGCCGAAAAGCTGACGGCGGCGCAGATAGCCAAGAAATTCGGGCTGCGGCAGTCGGATTTTTCCTCTAATTTCAAAAAAATAACCGGCAAAAGCTTTAACGAATACTTAAACTACGTCCGTATCTGCAAGGCAAAGCGAATGCTCATAAGCTCCGAAAAAAATATTTCGGAAATCGCCTTTGCGGTGGGCTTTGCCAACACAAGCTATTTTATAAACTGCTTCAAAACGCAGATGAGCATAACCCCGGCGGGCTTCAAGCAGATATATAACGACCCGCCCGCGAGCGTGTACTATAACCTTGAACAGAGAATAGAAGATTAAAATAGATAAAAACCCCGCAACCGTCACGGTTGCGGGGTTTTTTAAGCTTAAAACTTATCCTTACTTGAACAGTATTTTCTGCTTTGCGCTTTCCGCTGTTTCTTTCGGAACGCGGTAGTATTTTACAATGGGCGTAAGCTCCATGCCGTCAACCTTAACGGCTTTTTCGGCGTAGGGTAAGAGCGCCTTATCGGGCAGGGCGTAGATGATATCCCCGTCGCTGTACACGCCTCTTTCGTCCTTTTCGACGACTCCGCGGGTTTCGGCGTATAAAATGTCTTTGTTTTCGTTTATATACCAAAGGCCCTCGGCAAGGCGCATCGTACAGCAGAAATACGCCTCGTAAGAGTGCATGGCGAGCCCGTCCCACGGACTGTCTCCGGTCACCACCGTATCGGAGCCCGCGCCGCCGTTTTCCCTTTGAAGCGTAGAAAAACCGTTATGGTAAATTCGCGCGGCGGTCTTGCGGTACGCCTCTTTACCCGTCGCCTTGTAAAGCCCGGCCGCGAGCATAAGCGAATCGACTATGGCACATGGCTCGGTCCAGCTGTCCGGCCGCCCCCACCAGTTGAGATTCTGATAAGTATAGGTCATTCCGCCGCCGAACACGTACAAATCGTAAATATCCTTTGCGCCGTTTATATACTTTTCATCAGCCGTCAGCGAGTACATCCTCATCATGCCTCGCGCGGCGGTAAGGGTGCAATGCGTCTGCACGCGAAGCTTCACTTTATCGATGGAAAGATACGCCGCCGCCATTTCGTCAAGAAGCTCTTTTACCGCTTCGTTTTTCGTGACCTTGTAAACGTGCGAAAGCCCGTCGATACTCATAAAAGCGCAGCCGACGTCGCTTGATAAAAGCCAGTTGCCGAAATACCCTATCTCGTTTCCGCTTACGTCGCCCTCGTCCTTTTTCGCGCGGTTCACGGGGTAGGCGGCATAGCGGCCTCTTGTAGGCAAAAAGAGATTTTCGGTTATCGCGCTTATAAAGCCGAGGACTTCCTCTTTCCCGAACTGCTCATAGTATTCGCAGAGTCCGCGAAGCAGCCACGAATGTCCCGAAAGCTGTTGCTCGGCGATAACGTCGCCGTAAATTTTGCCCATATACCCCTTTTCGTTGAGGTTTTCGGGGAGCTTTTCTATCATTTCGTCCATACAGGGTATTTTTTTACCGCTTATTTTGTAATGCGAAACAAAGGCGAGCAGCGCTCTGCCCTCCTTGTCGGCGGGCCAGTCGTAATTTCCGGGCGCGAAAACCTCGCCGATCCCGTAATAGGGCGAATCCGCAAGCCGCCTGAAATTTCGGGCGATACGCTCTTTCAGCTCGTTTTCGTTTACGGGTATAATCATAAAACAACACCTCGGGATTTTTTTCCGCTTTGCTTTAAGGTTTCTTTTTTTCGCCGGCGCTCAGCCGCCTGTCGGCGCTTTTATCAAACGGTCATTCGGTGATAAGCACCTCTTTTATACTGCCGTCTTTGCCTATCTTAACCGTCTTTACCTCCTGCGGAGCAAAGCTCAGCTCGAAGCTTTTATCTATTACCGCGCACTTTACGCCGACGGTGGTTTTTTCGCCCGCCGTCTCTGTAAATCTGATAACAAGACCTTCGCCGTCCTCGCTGTTTTTAAGGGCGGAAACTCCTATGTTTTCCTTATCCAGCCTTATTCCGGAATAAACCTGCGGCAAAACACCGTCGTGATGCGTCTCCTGAACCAGCACCGGCGGCATATTGAGCACCTTTGAGCGGCTTGTGATATCCGCCGTTTCTTTTTTTTCGTGCGGGCAAAGAATAAAGTTGAACTCGTGCTCGCCCTTGTCTATAAACTCCATTTCCTCATCGCGGCTCTTTTCACCGTAATGGTCAAGGTAGGCGCAGCAGCGCGCTATTACCACCCGCAAATCATTACCGAGCGCGCAATGGCTGTATCTGCCGTCGTTTATAAGCCCCAGTCCCGCGCCGGTGTTTTTGTCGCACATATCGGCCCACTCGTGCGCGATATCCTCCTCGCCGTTCGGCTCTTTTTCAATAAAGCCGTACGGCATGGAATATACCGCCCGCGGCGATTCGACGTTGACCGGGAAAGAAAGCTTTATCAGCTTATACTCCTCGTCCGCGTCAAGTATGCACCGTATGTGCAGGCGCGCGTCGTTTTTGTAAAGGGTATAATATTTTTTGAGTACGGAATTGCCGTGCGTTGTGACCGATTTTACGGTGGCGCGGACAGGTCCGTTCTCGGTAAGAGTCAGCTTTCCGCCGCCGAAGGCGCCGATATCGTCGTTAAGGTTGTTTATAAGGTGCGACCATGTATCGTGCTTCGAGTCGTCGCATACTATCGCTTTTCCGAGCGGTCCCTGCGCAAACTCCCGACCTCCGGTTTTTAAGACGTAGGATGTCACGGCGCCGCTTTCCGCGTCAAAGGTGATTTTTACAAGGTTGTTTTCAAGCGTGCTTTCGGTTGCGCGAAGGTCGGTCACCGTCTTGGTTTCGGAGGAGTTTTCGGTCTTCCTGTAAACGTAGTAAACGCGATAGCCCATAGCCGGCAAATCGACTTCAAACAAGCATTTTTTGATGTTTTCGCAATCGGTATAAGGCGCTCTTACCATCTGGTAAGGCACGTCGTTTCCGTTGTGATCGACCACCTTGGTCACACTGTACGCGCCGAAGCTTACATAGGTTTTGACCGTGAAGGGATGGGGGTTGAAAACGACCATGGGCGAGCCCTCGCCCTCCCTGTACCAGAGGCGGTCGCGCATTTCCGAAAAACCGGCGGTTAAAAAATCGGTCGTTTTTATCCTGCCCGAAACCCTTTGAAGCGCGAGATTTTCAAGCTCCTGCGCTTTCTGGCGGGCATATCCGAAGGCGTTGTACGCGTCGGCGTACGCCTCCTTGATACAGCAGCCGGCTATAACGTCGTGGAACTGGTTGAACATAACCCTCTGCCACGCTTTTTTGAACTCTTCGCCGTGAAACTCACCGCCCGTCGCAATACCCGACAGCGTATCGAATATTTCCGCCCTTACAAGCTCGCATTCACTGCGGCGGTTTTCGTATTTTATGCGGCTGTTCGCGCTGTAACAGCCCGCCGCGTGGTGCTTTAAGTCGCCTGTTACGGTCGGCATTGCGGCGTCTTTCTCTTCCGCGAAATATTCCGCCGGCACGGCGTACCTGAAGTTGCTGTTTACGGTCAGCGCCCGGGCCTGTTTCAAATGCTCCTTTGAAGGGCCGCCGCCGTGGTTGCCTATGCCGTAAAAAATCATCTGATTCTGCTTTTTTTCAAGGTAAATTTTAAGCCGCTCCTCCGAAAGGTCGCCGTTATATAAATCAGGTATCCTGAACGCGGTGACCGCGCTGCCGTCGGGGCTTACCCACTTGTGCAGATTCTCCGCGGGCAGGGCGGGATTTTCTGTCTCCCTTGCGGGGCGCATATAAACGTAACAGTCCATACCCGATTTTTTAAGCAGCTGCGGAAGCACAGCGCTGTGACCGAAGGAGTCGACGTTGTACCCCACCGCGGCCGCCTCGCCGAAGTTCTCTTTCAGAAACCTTTGAGAATAAAGGAAATGCCGGCAGAACGCCTCGCCCGACGGAATGTTGCAGTCGGGCTGGACCCACATGCCGCCGACTACGCCCCAGCGTCCCTCTTTTACGCGCTCCTTAATCTCTTCAAACATATCGGGGTCTACCGTTTTTATCCATAAATAATAGCCCGCGCAGGCGCTTGTGAATTTGTAGTCTTTATTTTCCTTCATCCTGTCAAGCGCAGAGCGGAAGGTCGACCTTATCAGCGACAGCCCCTCGGATATTTTCCATTGCCAAACCGGGTCTAAATGCGCGTTGCCGATAAGGTAAAATTTATCCGCCATTATCAAAACTCCTTACGGTTAATATGTTTCTTTATCTTAAATCCCGCGGTGTGTCACCGCAAAGAACTGCAAACGTCCTCTTCAAGCTGACAGGCGCTGGCGTTGCCCGAGCCGCCGTCAAAGCGCGAATTCTTCATCATAACGGCGGAAATGCGGTTTTCTCTGTCAACCCAGAAATGCGAGCCGTAGGCGCCGCTCCAACCGAAAGAGCCCACGGCAAGACCGTGAGGGTAGGAATCGGATACGACTATTCTGACAGATAGTCCCCACTTTTCACACCAGTTTTCAAAATTGGCGGGGGTGTGCGGCGTAGCCATCAGTTCGACCGCCTTTTCCGATAAGACTTTTACCTTTTTCTTCGTTGTTCCGCCTAAACACAGCATATCGGCGAATTTAACATAATCGTCCGCCGTTGTAACAAGTCCCGCGCCGGCGGGCATACGCCGGCATAAAAAGTTTTCAAACACGCAACCGCTCTCTGTCGCCGAGTTTTCGCTTTTGCCGTCTTTTGTGCGGTTATGCATTGTAACAAGGTTTTCCCACTGTGTTTTTGTTGGGGAAAAGGTTGTGTTTTCCATTTCGAGCGGCTTGAAAATATTTTCACTCAAATATTCGTCAAACGGTCTGGCGGATACCTTTTGAACGATACCGGCGGCAAGGTCGAACGCCTCGGTCACGCCGTACCGCTGAGTAGAGTCCGGCTCAAAGGAAACGGGTTTTGAAAGGATATCTTCTATCGCGTCATTAAGAGATAATTTATTGTTTTTTTCGCCGAGAATATCCACAACCGGCGAACATCCTATTCCGCTTGTGTGAGAAAGCAGGTTTTCTACCGTGATTTCCCTTTTGAGCGGCACGCAGGACACTATTTTATTGCCCGCGACCGCGGCGACTTTAAGGTTGCCGGCTTTCGGAAAGAACTTTGAAATTTTATCGTCCAAACGCAAAAGACCTTTATCGACAAGTTGCAAAACCGCAACGGCGGTAACCGGCTTTGTCATTGACGCCGCCCGGTATATCAACCCTCTCTTCGCGGCTTCACCGCCTACCGACTTTGTGCCGAAAACACCGCTGTAAACACATTTACCGTCCTGATGAACTATAACCTCTTTACAACCTATTTTGTTTTGGAGCAATTCAAGATTTGCGTGTTCTGATATAAGAAACTCCAATTTTTGACCGTCTAATCTTTTCACTCTTTATCATCATCCGTCAGTCTTTGATTTTTTCGAGCACCATAACCCTGTACGGGTCAACATAAATATCGCCTTCAAAGATTTCCCCGGAAATAAGTTCCCTGTACTTAAGCTTGTTGTGATAAACTCCGCCTTTTCCGCAAATATCAACAAGTATCACGCCGGACGTTTTACCGCCCTTACGGGGCGAAACGATAAGCGAGTCGCCTTCTGTGGTGTCGCATAATACGCCGGTTTTTTCGCAAACCGCCGTAATCAGCTTTTGCATATCCTTTTCGTCAGGCAATGTGCCGAGCACGTAAACAAAGCCCTTTCCCACGGGGAAACACTGCAATACCGCGCTGTTTTCGACCGCCCTGTGTCCTCCCGTTACGTTTACGATGTCGGCGGACTTATCCGGCTCAAACAATTCATAATAGGTATTACCGCCGAAATCCTCGCCGTCGCTCCAGCGGGCTTTTATTCTCTTTTCCTTATCCGGGAACCAGTATTTGAAGACCGCCGGCGTAAGCTCTTCGAGCATACCGTGCAGTCTGTCCTTAAACCTCGTGCCGTCCGCGGTGCGTATGTCGGTCATGGGACCCGTAACCCATATACCGCCGTTTTCAACCCATTTTCTTATACGGCGGCGCAGGTCGCAGGAATCGAGCGTTATCATAAGCGGCGAAAAAATCACCTTGTATTTATCGAGGCTCGCGCCCTCGTCGATAACGTCGGGACGAAGACCCGCGTTTATTAAAGGCTTGTAAAAATGCCGCTTTAACGCCCCGTCGTACTGAAACTCGCCGACCACCGGCTGAGTAGAAAACATATTATAGCAGAGCGAAGAATAATGCAGCGCGATATTTGTATCGACCTTTGTACCGTTTATGAAATCCGCGCATTTTTTGAAATCCGCCGCCGCCTTTTTTACCTCGCCGGTGCTGTACATTTCCCTGCCGCTCGTATCGAGGACCGAGCCGTGCACAAGCTCGTGACCCGCCCAGTGCGTGCGCCAGAGCCAGTACATGGTCGCTTCGCCGCCGAGAGCCGGAGACAGCCACGTGTTGGCGTAACAAAACCCGTCCGGCTTTATACCGCCGGAAGTGCCGGTCGAGCCGGTAAAGCAGGTCGCGGTCTCGGTGTTCCAGAACGGGCGCTCTTTGAGCGTGCGCAGGTAATCGAACCACAAACAGCACTCCCAAAGGTTTTCGGGCACGTTGTAGTGATTAAACTGTACCACGTCGAGCGGCTCGTTCATTTTGCGGTAATCCATACCGTTAAAGGGGATTATATCGGTGCCTATCGGAGCTTTCGTATACTTTTTGAGTATTTTCGCCTGCATGGCGACAAAATCTATGTTCGCCTGCCCCGCGCTTATTAAAAACTCCTGCTTTAAGTGGGGATTTTCCCATGTATCGCGCGGCAGGGGGACCTCGTCGAAGCTGTCGTACGCCTGACTGAACAGATTAAGGTTAAGCCGCCTGTTCATCTCCTCAACCGTACCGAATTTGTTTTTCAGATGTTCGTGATATCTCTTCTTACAGTTTTCGCAGAAACAGCCCTCGTTGTTTTGCAGATATATCTCGTTATCTATCTGCCAGCCGATAACCGCTTCGTCGCCGCCAAACTCTATCGCCAGTTTTTCGACAATCCTCGCACTGTATTTAAGATACACGGGGTGATTCGAGCAGGCGTGGCGTCTGCCGCTGTGCTGCATTCTTCTGCCGTTTTTATACTCTATGAGCATATCGGGATGTTTTTTCGTAAGCCACACCGGCGGCGTCGCGGTCGGCGTGCCCATAACAACGCCGATACCGGCGCTTTTAAGCTTTTCTACAACGCCATGAAGCCACGAAAAATCGAATTTGCCGTCCTCCGGCTCCATTTTGCGCCAGGCAAACTCGCCTATCCGCGCGACGTTTATTCCAATCGCGCGCATTTTTTCAATATCCTTGTCCATTTCCGCAATATCCCAGTCCTCGGGATAGTACGCCACGCCCAAAAGCGGCGGTTTAACTGTAAACATAAGACTTCTCCAAATCAAACGGCGCGCACAAAACGGCGCCGGCTTTTCTTGCGCGGCGGACTGCCGCCGGATAAAAAAAGATATCTGAGTTATTGCAATTATAACGCGCGTAAGTGCTTTTGTATACCAAAAATCGTGCAAATTATAAAAAAAATTAAACATTTATAATCCGTTTTCGGCATTTTTCGCCGCAAAAAAGTCGCGCGGGCGATTGGTAATCACCCGCGCAAAACGCAAATTCAATCGGTACGCCATAGGGGCGGGTTTCGGGATGTCGGGGCGCCAGGCCCTGCAAAATATCAATTAAATACCGTAGGGACAGACGTCCCCGGCTGTCCCTGTAACGATTATGCGGCGGGCTTTCGCCCGCCGCACATTGTGTCTGATATCCGTCTTACGGGCGACCGGTAATCACCCTACGAAACGCCGTCAAAATATTTCATCATCGCCGTACAGCCGGCGAAAACGTCCGAATAAGTCTGCTCGAAATTGCCGTAATACCACGGGTCGGCGACGTCGCGGCACTCGCCCGTAAACGACAGGAGCATTTTAATTTTTCCTTCGGGGTCGCCCCCGAAAATACGGCGAATATTGCGGTCGTTGTTTTTATCCATTATTACGAACAAATCGTATTTGCCGTAATCGTCAGCCGCAAGGCGAACGGCGCGCCGCTCCTCAAAAGGAATACCGTGCCGCCGCATAAGCTCCTTTACCGGCGGATAGACGGGGTTGCCCTCTTCCTCACCGCTTGTCGCGGCGGAGGCGATATAAAACTCTTTTTCCCTACCGGCTTTCCTTACAAGGTCCTTCATCACGAATTCCGCGAGGGGACTGCGGCAGATATTGCCGTGGCAGACGAACATTATCTTTTTCATCGGTATTTTCTCACAGTAATTTTTCGTATTTTTCAAAGCCGAAGCATAAATTCTCTTTTTTGTGCGAATCGCTGTTAAGGACGAATCTGCCGCCGCGGCTTCTCAGATATTCAATTATTTCAACGCTCGGATAGGCGCCCGACTTAATGCCGCGCGCCATTGCGCCGGTGTTTATCTCAAACGGCTTTCCGGTTTCAAGCAGCGCGTCCGCCGCCGCGCGCCACGCGCGTTTATAGCGCGGGTGGTTTTCGTCAAACAGCACGCCGCCGTCGTTGTACTTTGTCACAAGGTCGAAGTGGGCTATAAAATCGCACTTTGTCACCTCGACAACGCGGGCGAGCAGCTTATAATATTCCTCTGTGAAGGTATAAATGTCGCCGTCGAAGTGTTTAAGGCTTTTAAGGGTGTAATCGGGCGGCTCGTCCGTGGCGATAAGAATACCGCCCGCGTTTATAAAATGCACCGCGCCGATTATATAATCGTAGCCCTCCGCCGCGTGGTCGGAGAAATAATCCTGCTCAATACCGCAGGATATTTTTATTTTTTCCCTGTATTTTTCTTGAAGTCTTGCGATTTCCGCTTTATAAAGCGGCTCTGACTCCTTACCCTTCCAGTAAACTATTTCGCTGGGCATTGATATGTACGAGTGGTCGGAAAACCCTATTTCCGCGAGTCCCTTTTCTATCGCCGCCTCCGTCATCTGCTCCGGCGTATCTATGCCGTCGCTGAACGTGGTGTGGAGATGATAATCTTTAAGATACATCAAACCATTTTCTCCTGCTTGACTTTTTTATCTATAACGTGACGTGAGGCAAGCTCGTTCTTTATATCTTCAAGACTTATGCCCGCCTCTATCATAAGCACCATTACGTGATAGGCGAGGTCGGCTATTTCGTAAACCGTTTCCGCCTTATCCTGCGCCTTGCCGGCGATTATTACCTCGGTGCACTCCTCGCCCACCTTTTTAAGTATTTTATCGAGTCCTTTTTCAAAGAGATAGGTGGTATAAGAGCCCTCTTTTTTATCGGTTTTTCTGCCTTTTATAAGGTCGTAGAGGTATTCGTAGGAGAAGACCTGCTCATCCTCGTTTTCAAAGACCTTTTCATTAAAGCAGGACTCTGTGCCGAGGTGGCAGGCGGGTCCCTCGGGGCGCACCGCCACAGTCAGCGCGTCGCGGTCGCAGTCGGCGGTTATGGACACTATGTGCTGATAGTTGCCGCTGGTCTCGCCTTTAAGCCACAATTCGTTCCGCGAGCGGCTGAAAAAGCAGGTAAGTTTCTTTTCCATCGATATTTTAAGACTTTCCTCGTTCATATACGCGAGGGTGAGCACTCTGCCGGTGTCCGCGTCGGTCACAATGGCGGGGATAAGCCCCTTTTCGTCAAATTTAAGTTCGTTTACGTTTATCATATTATCCTCCGAGTCTTGCGCTTATGCCGTTTTTCCGCATTTCTTCTTTAAGCTTGTTTATTTCTATCTCGCCGAAATGGAACACCGAGGCGGCAAGCCCCGCGTCCACACCCGGCACGCTTTTGAAAAGGTTTATGAAATCTTCGATACTTCCCGCGCCGCCCGAGGCTATCACCGGCACCTTTACCGCTTCGCATACCTTTTTAAGCATTTCGATATCGAAGCCGCGCTTTACGCCGTCGGTATCTATGGAGTTTACCACTACTTCGCCCGCGCCGCTTCCCACGCCGCGTTTTATCCACTCTATCGCTTCAAGTCCGGTGTTTTCCCTGCCGCCCTTCGCGAAAACGCGGAACACACCGTCCACCCGTTTTACGTCGACCGAAAGCACTACGCACTGGTCGCCGTAAAGCTTTGCCGCGCGCTCTAATAGCGAAGGATCCTTTATCGCGCCGGTGTTTACGCTTACCTTGTCCGCGCCGCAGGAGAGCACGCGCTCGAAATCCTCCGTGGTATTGATGCCGCCGCCCACGGTAAGCGGAATAAACACGCCCGAGGCGGTTTCGCGAAGTATCTCGGTAAAGAGCTTTCGCCCGTCAGAAGAGGCGGTTATATCGTAGAAAACGAGCTCGTCCGCCCCGCAGGAGCTGTAATATTTCGCAAGCCCGACCGGCGAGTCCACCTCGCGCAAGCCCTCGAAATTCACTCCCTTTACCACTCTGCCGTCACGCACGTCAAGGCAGGGTATTATTCTTTTGGTGATCATTTTGACACCTCTGTCGCTTCTTTTATATCTATCGCCCCGGTGTAATACGCCTTGCCGATTATCGCGCCGTAAACGCCGATACCGTTGAGGGCTTTTACATCGTCAAGCGAGCTTACGCCGCCCGAGGCGATTATGTTTATTCCCGTTTTGCCGACAATACTTTTATAAAGCTCCCTGTTTGTGCCGCGCATGGCGCCGTCAAGCGAAATATCGGTGCAAATGACGGTGCGAACGCCCTTTTGTTCGTTTTCAAGCAGGAACTGTTCGGCGGTAAGAGCGGTGGTTTTCGTCCAGCCGTCCACCGCGACAAAGCCGTCCTTTATATCGATACCCACGGCGATTTTTTCGCCGAATTCCTCTACCGCGCGCACGGTAAATTCGGGGTCCTTTGCCGCCGCCGTGCCGAGGATGACCCGCTTTACGCCCGCGGCGAGGTATTTTTCTATTGTTTCGATACTCCTCACGCCGCCGCCGACTTCGGCGCAAAGTCCCGAAGTCTTCACGATATCGGCTATAACGTCAAAATTCGGCGTTTTGCCGCTTTTTGCGCCGTCGAGATCCACTATGTGTATCCACTGTGCGCCCTTTTCCTTAAAATCGAGCGCGATTCTTACCGGGTCGCCCGAGTAGACCGTCTTTTTCTCATAATCGCCTTTATAAAGGCGAACGGCGTTGCCCTCGATTATATCAATGGCGGGTAAAATTATCATCTGCTTTTCTCCGTTTCGCAAAATGCCTTTAATATTTTAAGCCCCGCTTTGCCGCTTTTTTCCGGATGGAACTGACAGCCGATAACATTGCCGTTTGCCGCCGCCGCGGTAAGCGGCGCGCCGTATTCGGCGGTCGCAAGCACGAATTCCTCCGGCGTATCGGCGTAAAACGAGTGCACGAAATATACGTGATCGCCCTCGCTCGAATATTTGAAAGCGGGATGCTTTTTACCGTGGAAATTCAGCGCGTTCCAGCCCATGTGAGGGATTTTAAGGTCGCCGCTTATAACGTCGCTTATCGGGCGAACCGCGCCCGGAATGAGCGCGAGACCCGCGTGCTCGCCGTACTCGAAGCTTTTTTCAAAAAGCAGCTGCATACCGAGGCAGATGCCGAGTATCGGCTTGCCGCTTTTCGCCTCGTCTTTAAGCAGTATATCGAGGTTTTGCTCTTTAAGCTTTTTCGCGGCGTCGCCGAACGCGCCTACACCCGGCAAGACTATTTTATCGGCGTTTTTAATTTCGCTTTTATCGCTTGTGACGACGGCGTTTTCACCTACCGCCGCAAACGAGCATTTGAGGGAAAAAAGGTTCCCCACGCCGTAATCGACTATCGCTATCATTAAAGAACTCCTTTTGTAGAGGGTATTTCGTCTTTGTATTTTTCATCGACCGCTGTCGCCGCGAGAAAACAGCGGGCGACCGCCTTGTATATGCCTTCTGCTATGTGGTGAGTGTTTTTGCCCGATATTTTTCTTATGTGAAGCGAGCATTTCGCTTCGCGCACGAAGCCGAGCCAGAACTCCTCGACAAGCTCGGTATCGAAATCACCCACCTTCTGCGCGGGCATATCGGCGATAAACACAAGCTGCGCCCTGCCGGAAAAATCGACGGCGGCAAGAATGAGCGTTTCATCCATGGGAAGCAGTATATCGCCGTAGCGGCGTATGCCGCGCTTGTCCGAAAGCGCCGAACAAAACGCCGAGCCGAGCGCGATACCGATATCCTCAACGGTGTGGTGGTAATCAACGTATGTATCGCCCTTGCAGCTTACTTCAAGGTCAAATCTGCCGTGCGAGGCAAAAAGCGTCAGCATATGATCAAGAAAACCGCAGCCGGTATCAATACGGCTCTTTCCCGTGCCGTCAAGGTTGAGCTTCAGCTTTATATCGGTTTCGGCGGTTTTTCTGTTTATTTCGGCTATCCTCATAATATTTCCTCCAGAGCGTGAAGCAGGGCGTCCGTCTCCTCGCGGCTCCCCACCGTGATACGGACGTAGCCGTTAAGACGGGGAGTATCGAAATGGCGCACAAGAACGCCTTTTTCTTTGAGTTTAAGGTAAATATCCTTGCCCGGCACGCCCTCTTTTTTCGCAAACAGGAAGTTTGCGCGCGAATCCGTAAGCGTAAATCCGAGCTTTTTAAGCTTTGCCGCAAGATATTCGCGGTTTTCTATGATTTTATCCCGGCAGAAGCGAAAATACTCCGCGTCGCACAGCGCGCCCAGCCCCGCCGCCTGAGTCATACGGTTCACGTTATAGGGGTTGGTCGAATACTTTATCCTGTTAAGGTCGCTTATAAGCTCCCTGTTGCCTATCGCAAATCCCAGTCTGGCGCCGGCGAGCGAGCGCGATTTTGAAAAGGTGCGCACCACCAGCAGATTATCGTATTTCTTTATAAGCGGGACGGCGGTCTCGCCGCCGAAATCAACGTACGCCTCGTCTACTACGACTACGTTTTTCGGGTTGCTCTCTACGATTTTTTCAATATCGGAAACGGAAATCGCCATACCCGTAGGCGCGTTGGGGTTTGCTATAAACACCGTCTTGTTTATGCCGACGTAGTCGTCCGCGTCAAGCGAAAAATCGCTTTTAAGCGGTATTTCGGTCGCGGGGACGCCGTAGAGGTCCGCAAAGACCTTATAAAAGCCGTAGGTTATATCGGGGAACGCCGCGCCGCTTTTTTTATCGCAGAAAGCGGCAAAGGCGAACCACAGCGCCTCATCCGAGCCGTTGGTGAAAATCACCTCGTCCTTTTCTATGCCGAACTCCTCCGCCGCGGCGGCTTTAAGGTCGCGGCATTCGGGGTCGCTGTACAGCTGCATCTGTGCCGCGGCAAGGCGGCAAAGGCGCAGTGCGTACGGCGAGGGGGGAAAGGGCGACTCGTTGGTGTTAAGCTTTACGTACTCCCTTTCCTTCGGCTGTTCGCCGGGCGTATAAACCGTCAGGTCCTTTAAGCTATCGTTTAGAAATCTGCTCATTTTTTCTTCTCCGTACGAATAGTCGCGCTCTTCGCGTGAGCGGTAAGTCCTTCCGCCGTCGCGAAAGCAGCGATTTTTCCGGCAACCGCCGCGAGCGCCTCTTTTGTATAATAAGTAAACTGTGTTTTCTTTATAAAATCGTCTACCGAAAGCGGACTCGAAAACTTCGCCGTACCGCTTGTGGGCAGAGTGTGATTGGGTCCCGCGAAATAATCGCCGAGCGCCTCGGGACAGCTGCGTCCGAGAAATACCGAGCCGGCGTGACGCACCTTTTCAAAGCACGCCCACGGGTCGTCCACGCAAAGCTCTAAATGCTCGGGCGCGATTTCGTTGGCAAGCTCTATCGCGCCGTCAAGGTCGCCTGTGACGATGATTTTGGAGTTTCCGTCTATCGCGGCGCGGGCTATTTCCTCGCGTGAGAGCGCGGGCAGCTGCTCTTCAAT
Organism: Clostridiaceae bacterium; assembly: GCA_016287385.1. Classification (GTDB taxonomy): domain Bacteria; phylum Bacillota; class Clostridia; order Oscillospirales; family Acutalibacteraceae; genus UBA737. The sequence goes on from JAEEWM010000001.1 coordinate 24,660, forward strand.
GCTTTTTGCCACCGCGAGGGCAAGCTCTTTACTGTCGGTTATAAGCACCGCGGTGGCAAGACGGTCGTGCTCGGCTTGCGAGAGCATATCAGCCGCGAGCACGTCGGGGTCGCTCTTACAGTCGGACACTATCATTATCTCGCTCGGTCCTGCTATCATATCGATGGAAACCTCGCCGTATACCTGCCGTTTCGCCTCGGCGACAAAGGCGTTGCCGGGGCCGACTATTTTATCGGCTTTCGGTATGCTTTCGGTGCCGTAGGCGAGCGCCGCTATCGCCTGCGCGCCGCCGACCTTGAATATCTTATCCACACCGGCGATACTCGCCGCCGCTAAAATCGCGGGGTTTATTTTTCCGTCCTTATCGGGCGGGGTGACTATCATTACCTGCTTACAGCCGGCTATTTTCGCCGGTATACTGTCCATAAGCACGGTGGAAGGGTATGCCGCCGTGCCGCCGGGAACGTAAAGCCCCGCGACGTCGACCGGCACTATTTTTTGCCCGGTTATAGCGCCGCGCTTCTCGGTCTTAAAGCCCTCGCGCTTTTGCATTTTATGAAATGCGCGGATGTTTTCCGCCGCCTCGCGCATTATTTCGAGCAGCTTTATGTCGGTGGCGGCGACCGCCTCTTCTATCTCTTTTTTGCTTACTTCAAGCGTTTGAAGCCGCGCTTTATCAAACTTTTCGGTATAGTAGAAAAGCGCCTTATCGCCGTTTTTCCTTACTTCCTCTATTATATCCGCGACTGTCTTCTGCACGTCGGCTCTTTTGACCGCGCGGTCAAATATTTCCTCGCGCTTCACCGCGCCGTATTCTAAAATTTTTATCATTTTTTACCCTCCGAAACGCCGGTAAGCTTTCCCGCTATTTCTTCTATTCTTTCGCCCTTGAAGCCGTAGGAGGCGCGGTTTGCGATAAGCCGCGCGCTTACGGGGGCTATTTCGTCTATCACTTCGAGGTCGTTTTCTTTAAGCGTGGTGCCGGTCTCGACGATATCCACTATCACGTCGCTGAGTCCCAGTATGGGCGCGACCTCTATCGAGCCGTTAAGCTTTATGACCTCTATATCCCTGCCGCCCGTGCGGTAATACTTGCGGGCGATGTTTTCAAACTTCGTCGCGACCACGAGCGCGCGGCTGGTATCGTCGACGTAGCCCTTCGGCGCCGCCGCCGCCATACGGCATTTGCCGATTTTAAGGTCGGCGAGCTCGTATATCTCCGGCTCATATTCAAGCAGTATATCCTTGCCCGCGACGCCTATATCCGCCGCGCCTTTTTCAACGTATTTTGCCACGTCGGTCGGTTTGACCCAGAAAAAGCGCAGTTTTTCTTCTCTGTTCTCAAAAATCAGCTTGCGGTTATCGTCGCTCATATCGGGCGTGCCTATACCGGCGGAAGTGAACATTGAGAATACCTTTTCGCCCAGTCTGCCCTTGGGCACCGCGACGTTTACAAAGCCGTCGTCCGCGGCGGTCTTTTTCACGGCGCCGTCGAGCTTGTCGGTGTAAACCGCAAACCCTATTGCCTTTGAGGAGCGCCCCATTTTTTTCATGAGATTATCGTATCTGCCGCCCGAAAGCACGGTATCGGAAACACCGCCGATATAGCCCTTGAAAACGGTGCCGTTATAGTAGTTCATATCGCCTGTGACCGAAAAATCGACCGTAATTTTGTCCGAATCCTCTTCCGCCGAAAGACCTTCAAGCAGCTCCAGAAACTCTTCCTTGCTTTCGCCGCCGAGCGGTGAAAGCACACATTTAAGCTTTTCGGCGACATCTTTCACACTGCCGTGCAAATCGAGAAGTTCTTTGAGCATACGGGTATATTCGTTATCCGTGTGCGCCGTGAGCGCGTCGCGGTTTTTGAAAGCGACGGCGTCGTAAAGCCGGCTTCTTTCGGCTTCATCCTCACTTGCGAGGGTAACCGCCGCCTTTATAATATCGAGGTTTGAAAGCGCGAGCACATACTCGCCGCCCAAGAGCGACAGACTCTCTCTCGCCGTTTTTACGGTATCGCAAACGGTTTTCCCGTCAACCTCGCCGATACACTCGACGCCCACCTGCGCCATTTCGCGGAAAACGCCGCTTTCCTTTGAAAAGCGGAAGACGTTTTCGTTATAGTACACCTTCTGAAGCCCGCCGCTGTCCTTGCTGTTTTTGATTATTGAAAGGGTCACGTCGGGTTTAAGCGCCATAAGGCGACCGCCCTCGGTAAAGGTTATAACGTTATCCGAAATCAGAAAATCCTTGTTTTTGGCGTACAAATCGTACTCCTCGAACTTGCTCATACGATATCTTCTGAAGCCGCGGTTTACGAACAGCTCCCTTAAAGCAAAGGTGATTTTTTCACTTTTCTGCAAAACCTTGTCATTTACTGTCATTGTATTCTCCCTATGCGGAAATTTTGAACATACTACACTTTATCACATTAAAGCACTAAAGTCAACCTTTTTTTGAAAAAACGCCGAAAAACCGCGAATATTCGCGGTTTTTTCTTTGTATCATTTATAACATCGCCGCCATCACGGCTTTTATTGTGTGCATACGGTTTTCCGCTTCATCGAAAACTATCGACTGTTTACCCTCGAAGACGCCGTCGGTCACTTCAAGGCAGGAAAGCCCCCTCGCCTTGCAGACCTCGGCGCCCGTCTCGGTGTTGAGGTCGTGAAAAGCGGGCAGGCAGTGCATAAAGCGGCACTGTTCTCCCGCCGCCTCCATAATTTTTTCGTTGACCTGATAAGGATAGAGGTCGCTTATGCGCTTGTCCCACGCCGCGGCGCTTTCGCCCATCGATACCCACACGTCGGTATAAATCACGTCGGCTCCCTTTACGGCGGCAAGCGGGTCGGTTTCGAAGGTTATTTTGCCGCCCGTTTTCTTTGCGATATCAAGGCAGGTTTCTGTAAGCTCCTTTTCGGGAAAATACTCCGTTGGCGCGCAAACGGTAAATTGGAGTCCCGTTTTCGCGCTTCCCACCATAAGCGAGTTGCCCATATTATATCGCGCGTCGCCCATGTAAACGAGCTTTTTGCCCGCAAGCGCGCCGAAATGCTCCCTTATTGTCAGAAAATCGGCTAAAATCTGCGTGGGGTGAAATTCGTTCGTAAGTCCGTTGAAGACCGGCACACCGGCGTAGCGCGCCAGAGTTTCCACCCTTTCCTGACCGAAGCCGCGGTACTCTATGCCGTCAAACATTCTGCCGAGCACGCGCGCGGTATCGGCGATACTCTCTTTCTTGCCGAGCTGTGAGGAGGACGGGTCGAGGTATACGGCGTTCATGCCGAGGTCCGCGGCCGCCACCTCAAAGGCGCAGCGCGTTCTCGTGCTGGTTTTTTCAAATACCAGCGCGATATTTTTGCCACGGCAGAGGTTGTGCGGTATTCCTTTTTTCTTTTTTTCCTTAAGCTCCGCCGCAAGGTCTATAAGATACTCTATCTCCTCCGGCGTAAAATCGAGCAGTTTTAAGAAGCTTCTTCCTTTAAGATTCATAGTATCTCCTTAAGCATAGCGCGATAATCCGAACCCGATTTTAGCGGGCGAATTTCGCGCCCTCCTTTGTTAAAATACTCGGAAATCCGACAGGATTTCCTGCGTTTTTGCCTCGCATAGCACTGAAATTCGCTTTCCGATAAAATTCTGCGACCTTAAACGAGCGTGTTTTTGAGCAGAATTTTATGCGGAGGACGAGAGCGGGCTGTCGCCCGGTAAGGACGACAAGTAACAGAATGCCGAAAACACGCCGTTTAAGGCGGGTTCGGATTATTGTGCTATGCTTAATGGTTTATATCCACAAGATAGGTGTTATCCTGAGTATAACACGCGCTTACGACGTCCGCAAGGGCGAGCGCGGTGTCAATGGAAGTCATGCAGGGTATTTTCGCATACATCGCCTTGCGGTAAAGCAGGCGGAAGTCGCCCACCGAGCTGTCCATGACCGCGCCGGTATATACGACGTAATTTACCGTTTTGTTTTCGATAAGGTCGTATATGTCGTTTGCCTCCCAGATGTTGCGAACCGTTTTGACCGGCATGCCGCGCGCCCTTATCGCTTTTGCGGTATCGGGCGTGGCGTAAAGGTTCATACCGAGGTCGGTAAACTTTTCGGCAAGCTTTATCGCGTCGCCGTAATCGTAATCCTCAACCGAAATAAGTATCCCGTGCGAGCGGTTTTCGCCGCCGTGAACGTCAATGCCCGAGGCGCAAAGTCCTTTGTAAAGCGCCTCCGATTTGGTTCTGCCGATACCGAGCACTTCGCCGGTCGATTTCATTTCGGGTCCCATTATGGAGTTGGCGTCTGATATCTTTTCAAAGCTGAAAACCGGCACCTTTACGGCGTAATACCGCGCGCTTTCGGCGAGTCCCTCGCTGTAACCCATGTCCGCAAGCTTTTCGCCCAGCATAACGCGGCTGGCGAGTTCTATCATCGGTATGCCCGTAACCTTACTTATATAAGGCACGGTGCGGCTCGCGCGGGGGTTTACCTCTATCACGTAAAGCTCGTTTTCAAACACGAGATACTGTATGTTCACTATGCCCTTGGTGCCGAGACTGCGCGCCATTTTCACCGATACGTCGCATATCTTTTTTGTAAGCGTTTCAGAAAGATTATACGGCGGATATACGGCTATCGAGTCACCCGAGTGGATGCCGGCGCGCTCGATATGCTCCATAATACCGGGGATAAGAACGGTCTGCCCGTCCGAAATACAGTCGACTTCAAGCTCGGTGCCGGGCATATATTTATCCACGAGCACCGAATTGTTTATTCCGCCCGCGATTATCGCGTCCATATAGGTTTGGAGCTCCTCCGCCGTACGCACGACGCTCATCCCCTGACCGCCTATTACGTAAGAGGGACGAAGCAGTACCGGGAAGCCCAGTATCTTTGCGGCGACCGCCGCTTCCTCCTTGCTTTCCACCGCGACCGCTTTCGGTCTCGACATCCCTATCGATTCGAGGAATGCGTCGAAACGCTCCCTGTCCTCGGCGACGTCGATGCTTTCCGCCGAGGTGCCGAGTATCCTTATCCCGTTGCTGTCAAGCGTTTTGGCAAGCTTAATGGCGGTCTGCCCGCCGAACGCCACCACCACGCCGAGCGGGTTCTCGACTTTCACGATACTCATTATATCCTCTTCGGTGAGCGGCTCGAAATAAAGACGGTTGGCGGTGTCGTAATCGGTCGATACCGTTTCGGGATTGTTGTTTACTATAACCACGTCGTAGCCCATTTCCCTGAGCGTCCACACGCAGTGCACCGAGCTGTAATCGAACTCTATGCCCTGACCTATGCGGATAGGTCCGGAGCCCAAAACGATGATTACCGGCTTGCCGCTTCGCTTTGCGCTTCTCGCCTCGCAGTCCCCGTCCGCGCAGGAGTAGAAATAAGGCGTTTCGGCGGCAAACTCCGCGGCGCAGGTGTCCACCATTTTATAGCTGTAATAAAACTCGGGAAGCTCCTTTTCGCCGGTTATCCTCTTTATGTAGGAATCGGGGAAACCCGATTTTTTTGCTTTCAGGTAAAGCTCTTCTGTCAGCTTGTTTCCGGCAAGCTCCTTTTCGAGCAGCGCCGCTTCCTTTAAGCAGGAAATGAAATACTCGTCGATTTTTGTTATATCGTGAACGGTCTTTACATCAATACCGCTCTTTAACGCTTCAAAAACGGTAAAAAGCCGCATATCGTCCGGCGTTGCGAGACGGGTGAGTATATCCGCGTCGCTTATCGGGGCGGCGTTCAGACTGTCCATATTTATCTCTGCGCCGCGCACCGCTTTGAAAAGCGCCTCGGTAAAGCTCTGACCTATCGCCATTACCTCGCCGGTCGCCTTCATCTGCGTGCCCAGCCGCCTGCTTGAACCCACAAACTTATCAAAAGGCCACTTGGGCAGCTTTACGACAACGTAATCGAGCGCCGGCTCGAAGAGCGCGCAGGTCTTGCCGGTTATTTCGTTCTTTATCTCGTCAAGGTTATAGCCGAGCGCTATCAGCGTCGATATTTTGGCTATCGGGTAACCGGTCGCCTTACTGGCGAGCGCGGACGAACGCGAAACGCGCGGGTTTACCTCTATAACCGCGTACTCGAAGCTTTCGGGGTCGAGCGCGAACTGACAGTTACAGCCGCCCACAATACCCAGCGCCGATATGATATCGAGAGACGCCGTGCGCAGCATCTGAAGCTCTTTATCCGAAAGGGTAAGGGCTGGCGCCGCGACTATCGAATCGCCGGTGTGAATACCCACCGGGTCGAAGTTTTCCATTGAGCAAACGGCGATTACGTTGCCCGCGCTATCGCGCACGGTTTCAAACTCTATCTCCTTCCAGCCGGAAATACACTTTTCAACCAGAATCTGAGTTATCGGGGATAAATCGAGTCCGTTTGCCGCGATTTTTCTTAAAGACTCCTCATCCTGCGCGATACCGCCGCCCGAGCCGCCGAGCGTATACGCCGGGCGCACTATCACGGGATATCCTATTTCGTTTGCCGCCTTAAGAGCGGTTTCAACATCGTTCGCTATTTCGCTCGGAACGCAGGGCTGACCGATTTTAAGCATGGTTTCCCTGAAAAGTTCTCTGTCCTCGGCTTTTTTTATCGCCTCTATATCGCTGCCCAAAAATCTGACGCCGTATTTTTTAAGCACGCCGCTTTCGCAAAGTTGCATTGAAACGGTAAGCCCCGTTTGACCGCCGAGTCCCGCGAGGAGCCCGTCGGGGCGCTCCTTTTCGATTATACGAGTGACGGTTTCAAGCGTCAGCGGTTCGAGATATATTTCGTCCGCCAGGGCGCTGTCGGTCATAATGGTTGCCGGGTTGGAGTTTGCGAGCACTACGTTCACGCCCTCTTTTTTAAGCACCCTGCACGCCTGCGCGCCGGCGTAGTCGAACTCCGCCGCCTGACCTATGACTATCGGCCCCGAGCCGATTACAAGCACTTTTTTTATCGCTTCGTTTTTAGGCATTCTTCTTTTCCTCCATTAAAGCTATGAAGCGGTCAAACAAAAACTCGGTATCGTGCGGACCGCCGTTTGCCTCGGGGTGAAACTGCACCGTAAAAGCCGAAAGCTCCTTATAGCTCATACCCTCGCTGCTTTTATCGTTGGCGTTTACGAAAATTTCTTCTCCAATACCTTTAAGCGACTTCGCCACCACCGCGTAGCCGTGATTCTGGCTCGTCACGTAGGTGCGCCCCTTTCCCACCTCGGTAACGGGCTGGTTTGCGCCGTGGTGACCGTATTTCAGCTTGACGGTCGTGCCGCCCGCGGCGAGCGCGGTAAGCTGATGACCGAGACAGATTCCGAAAAGCGGTCTTTTGCCGAGAATCTTCTTTATCTGCTCTATTTCGTAAACGTTTTCCTGCGGGTCGCCCGGCCCGTTTGAAAGCATAATGCCGTCGGGATTTGTTCCCAGTATCTCCTCCGCCGATACGTTATGCGGAAAAGCCGTTACGCGGCACCCTCTTTTTTGCAGGCACCTGATTATGCTCTTTTTAGCGCCGTAATCTATCAGCGCGACGCGGTATTTTTCCTCGCCCTCCGGCGCGTATTCGCACACCCTGTCCGACGAGACCTGTGCGACTGCGTTACCCACCTTATAGCTTTCGATAGCTTTCATATCGGGCGTTTTCGTATCGGATATCATACCGTTCATAACGCCCTGCTCGCGAATGATTTTAGTAAGCCTGCGGGTATCTATTCCGCATATTCCGCAAACGTTATGCTCTTTAAGAAACTTATCGAGCGCGTACTGTGACCTGAAATTGGATGGCGTATCGCAAAGCGTTCTTACAATATAGCCCTTTACCGCGCATTTGCCCTCGAAATCCTCGCTGATAACGCCGTAGTTGCCTATAAGCGGGAAGGTCTGTACCACTATCTGCCCCGCGTACGAAGGGTCGGTAAGCGTTTCAAGATATCCGGTCATGCCCGTGGTAAAGACAACTTCGCCCGTGCTTTCGGTATCCGCGCCTATCTTATAACCCTCGAAAACCGTATTGTTGCTCAGTATCAGATATGCCTTTTTCATTATACAACTCCCCGTCAGTAAAAGCGGTGCGGCACGGCTATTCGGCGCAGACCCGCTTTATTGTTTCTATCGCTTTTTTGAACAAACCGTCGTCGATATTAAGCGCCGGAAGCAGTCGCACCTTATCCTTTGCGGCAAGGCACAGAACGCCTCTTTTCATACATTCCTCTATTACCTCTCCGGCGGGCTTAACGGTCTTTATGCCTATCATAAGACCCATGCCCGTCACCGCCTCGATACCCTTGCCGTTTTCAAGCGATAAAAAGGCGTAGGTGCTCTTGTCCTTTACGCTTTGAAGCAGTTTTTCATCCAGCCGCTCAATAATGCTTATCGCCGCCGCCGCGCATACCGGATTTCCGCCGAAGGTGGAGCCGTGGTCGCCGAAGGAAAAGACGTTTTCGCACTTCTCGCCGAGCATCGTCGCCCCCATGGGCAGACCGCCGGCAAGACCCTTCGCCGTGGATACGATATCCGGCTTTATGCCGAAGTTCATATACGCGTAAAGCTCGCCCGTTCTGCCGTTTCCCGTCTGTACCTCGTCCGCGATAAGCAGTACGTCGTTTTTGACGCAGTATTCGTAAAGCGCCTTTACAAAGTCTTTACCGAGCGGCACCACGCCGCCCTCGCCCTGTATACACTCTATCATAACGGCGGCAAGCGTGCCGTCTTTGTTTATCTTTTCGAGCTCGTCGATACATCCCGCGTTAAAGCTTACAAAGCCGTCTGTAAGCGGGGTAAAGAGCTTATGAAATTTATCCTGACCCGTTGCGGCGAGCGTAGTGAGCGTTCTGCCGTGAAAGCTGCCCGTAAGCGTGGCTATGACGTGTCTTTTTTTGCCGTACTTGTCCTGCGCGTATTTACGCGCCGCCTTTATTGCGCACTCGTTCGCCTCCGCGCCGGAGTTCGAGAAAAACACCTTTTTCATGCCGGTTTTTTTACATAGAAGCTCGGCAAGCTTGACGCACGGCTCGGTATAATAGAGGTTGGAGGCGTGCTGTAACGTCGCCGCCTGCTTTGTCACCGCGTCAAGCCAGACGGGGTCGGCGATACCGAAGGCGGTAACGCCTATTCCGGAGCCCATATCAATATACTGTCTGCCCCTGTCGTCGGTTATGACCGAGCCCTTGCCGGACTGCGCCACAACCGGAAAACGGTTATATGTCGGAGCAATATATTTTTTGTCGATATCTTTAATATTCATATTAAGACCTTATCCTCCGGTCACCATGGTGCCGGCGCCCTCGTTTGTGAGCAGCTCCATGAGTATGGAGTGGGGAACTCTGCCGTCCATGATTACGACCTTTTTGACTCCCTGCTCTATCGCCTTTACACAACACTTTATCTTGGGTATCATTCCGCCCCCGGCTATGCCGTCGCTTATGAGCTTTTCGGCTTCGGTGACTGTTATTTCCGGAATAAGAGTAGAGTCGTCGTTTTTATCTTTCAGTATGCCCGCTATATCGGTGAGCATAATAAGGCGCTCCGCGCCGAGCGCGCCCGAAATGAACGCCGCGGCGGTGTCGCCGTTTATATTATATACGTTGCCCTTTTTATCACAGCCGACTGTCGAGATGACCGGGATATAGTTATTGTCGAGCAAATCGGTTATGACCGAGGTGTTGACCCTGGTTATCTCGCCTACGAGTCCCAGCCGTTCGTCCTTTATTTCGGCTTCGATAAGCCGCGCGTCCACGCCCGAAAGCCCGACGCTTCTGCCGCCGGCTACGTCGATAAGGTTTACAAGCGATTTGTTTACCTTGCCGGAAAGCGCCATCTGCACTATATCCACCGTTTCCTCGTCCGTAACGCGAAGCCCGTCGACAAACTGCGGCTTTTTGCCGAGCTTGTCCATAAGACCGCTGATTTCGGGACCGCCGCCGTGCACCAGAACAACTCTGACCCCTATAAGCCACAGCAGAACTATATCGGTCATAACCTGCATTTTAAGACTTTCGTTGGTCATCGCGTTGCCGCCGTACTTTATGACTACCGTTTTACCGGTGTATTTCTTGATGTGCGGTATCGCCTGGGTAAGTACCTCGGCGCGCTCCGCGTTTGAAAAAGAACCGTTCATATCGTTACTCCTTTTTAGACTCATGTGCGGTAATCGCCGTTTATCTTTACGTAATCGTAGGTAAGGTCGCAACCCCACGCGGTGGCTGTATAATCGCCGCTGTTAAGGTTTACAAGTATATCAATTTCGCTTTCAAGCAGTATTTTCTTCGCTTTTTCCTCCGAAAACTCCACGCCCGCGCCGTCCTTGCAGACCTCTATTTTGCCCGCGGCGCTTAAAAACGAAACGTCTATTCTGTTCACGTCTACGTCGGCGCCGCTGTAACCTATCGCGCAGAGCACTCTGCCCCAGTTGGCGTCCGCCCCGAACATCGCCGCTTTGGTCAGTGAGGAGCAAACAACGCTTTTTGCCACGGTCTTGGCGGTCGCTTCGTCGGCGGCGCCCGAAACCTTACATTCAAGCAGCTTTGTAGCTCCCTCGCCGTCGGCGGCTATCATCCGGCAAAGATGGACGGTAACCGTGTTGAGCGCGCGCATGAACGCGTCAAAGTCTTTGCCCTTTTCGGTGATTTTCGCGTTGCCCGCCATACCGTTTGCCAGCACGCATACCATATCGTTGGTGGATGTGTCGCCGTCAATGCTTATCATATTGAAGGTTCTGCCGATATCGCCGGTAAGCGCCTCTTTAAGCATTTCGGGCGAAATCGAAACGTCGCTCGTAATAAACACGAGCATTGTCGCCATATTGGGATGTATCATCCCGCTGCCCTTCGCCATTCCGCCTATTTTGCACTCTTTGCCGCCTACGGTAAACGAAACTGCGACCTCTTTTTTTACGGTGTCGGTGGTCATAATGCCTTCCGCCGCGAACGCCGCGCCGTCGGCGCTGAGTCCTCCCGCAAGCTCGCTCATCCCGTTTTTAATGGGCGTTATATCGAGCGGCTGACCGATAACGCCGGTCGAGGCGACCACCACGTCGTTTTTCTCTATACCGAGCGCGTCCGCGACGATATAACAGGTTTCGTTGGCTATCTCTTCGCCGTTCGCGTTGCAGGTGTTGGCGTTGCCGCTGTTGCAGATGACCGCCTGCGCAATACCGTTCGATAAATGCTCTTTCGTGATTTTAAGCGGCGCGCCTTTTACGAGATTTTTGGTGTACACCGCCGCCGCCGAGGCGGGAACCTCACTGAAAATCAGCGAGAGGTCTCTTTTCTGCCTGTTCTTTCTTATTCCGCAGTGTACTCCGTTCGCCTTAAAGCCCTTTGCGGCGCAAACGCCGCCGGAAATTATTTTCATATCTTACGCCTCCGAAAGTATCAGCCCGGTCTCCTCGGGGAGACCGAGATTTATATTCATATTCTGTATCGCCGCGCCGCAGGCGCCCTTGCCAAGATTATCGAACCGGGCAACGAGGATGACTCTTTCCCCGCCGCCGTAAACGCTTATCTCCATATCGTCGCGCCCGGAAAAGCCGCCGGCGTACAAAAATCCGTTATCATCCGGGTCTTCGGCGTATTTTACCACGCCGCCGCGGTAAAAGGTTCTGTAAACGTCTTTTATCTCTTTTATGCCGAACGGCGTCTGCCCGCCGCAAAGCGTTATTACCGTCATCATACCGGAGTAGTAATCGGCGACGACGGGGCAGAATACCGGCGCGTTTTCAAGTCCGCACACCGCCTTCATCTCGGGCAGGTGCTTGTGGGTCTGCGAAAGCCCGTACATACCGGGCGCCAAGAGCTTTTCTGCCTTCTGCGCGCTTTCGTATTCGGCTATCATCTTTTTGCCGCCGCCCGAATACCCGGTGAGCGAAAAACAGGAAAGCGCCGCCTCTTTGCTTATCGCGCCCGCTTTTACAAGCGGATAGGCGAGGGCGATAAAGCCGCTCGCGTGACAGCCGGGGTTGGCTATCAGCTTTGCCGAAGCTATCTTTTCCCTGCTGTCGTCCAGCTCCGCAAAGCCGTAAACAAAATCGGGCGAGACCCTGTGCGCCGTCGAAGTATCGATTATAGTGGCGCCGCTGCCTTTTGCGAGCTTTGCCGCGGTTACCGCCGCCGCGTCGGGCAGGCAGAGAAATGTGACGTCGCTTTCAAATATCGCGTCTTTGCGCGCTTCCTCGTCTTTCCTTTTTTCCTCGCTTAAAGTGATGAGCGTTATATCTTTTCTCATGCTCAGCCGCTTTACGATATTGAGACCGGTGGTTCCCGCGCCTCCGTCAACAAACACCTTTTTCATCTTTTATGATTCCTTTTACCCTTTTATTGAATTTTCAGCCCGTTGTTTCCAATTTCACAAAAAATTGAAAATTCTATTTGCTTTTATGATTCCTTTTACCCTTTTATTGAATTTCCAGTCCGCTGTTTCCAATTTCACAAAAAATTGAAAATTCTATTTGTCTTTATGATTCCCTTTATCCTTTTATTGAATTTTCAGTCCGTTGTTTCCAATAACGCAAAAACCGAAAATTTCGTTTGCTTTTATGATTCCTTTTATCTTTTTATTGAATTTTCAGCCCAATGTTTCCAATAACACAAAAGCCGAAAATTTCGTTTGCTTTTATGATTCCCTTTATCTTTTTATTGAATTTCCAGCCCGCTGTTTCCAATTTCACAAAAAATTGAAAATTCTATTTGCTTTTATGATTCCCTTTATCCTTTTATTGAATTTCCAGTCCTATGTTTCCAATAACACAAAAGCCGAAAATTTTTCCTTTTACCGTTTATATGGTATTTTAATCATTTTTATGCAAAAAGTCAAGCTAAAATTGCATTTTTATTCGCTATATACGCATTTTTTATAAATTATATGCAAACAAAACACCCTTTTATGCAAAAAGGGTGTCACTTTTGTATATTGCGAAGTGATTACTCCTCTGCGGTAAAGTTTTCTTTACCCACACCGCAAAGCTCACAGGCGAAATCCGCCGGGAGGTCTTCCCATTTTACGCCCTTTTCATCCTCATCGTAAACCCAGCCGCAAACGTTGCATACGTATTTCATAACTCTTTCTCCTCTCAAAAAACACTGATGTTTTATTATAAAAATATATTACCATAAGTTAAAGCTTTTTGCAATAAAAATATGACGTGTCCGCGCAAAAAAAGCGGGAGGGCAAGCCGCCCTCCCGCCGCGGTCGGTATGAATGCTTCGTGTGTTCATCATACAAAAAGGAACGGCACACAGGCCGTTCCCTACAATTCTGATTTTACTTGAAATACCTGTCAAGCAAGCCTTTAAGCGCCTTGCCGTGGCGTGCTTCATCGCGCGCCATTTCGTGAACGGTATTGTGTATGGCGTCAAGTCCCAGCTCTTTCGCGAGTTTTGCAAGCTCGGTTTTGCCCTTTGTGGCGCCGTTTTCGGCGTCAACGCGGACGCGCAGGTTCTCCTTGGTGCTCTCGCTTACGACCTCGCCGAGCATTTCGGCAAATCTCGCGGCGTGGTCCGCCTCCTCAAAGGCGGCTTTTTCCCAGTAGAGGCCTATTTCGGGATAACCCTCGCGGAAAGCCGCGCGGGACATCGCAAGATACATACCTACCTCGCTGCACTCGCCGTTGAAATTCTCACGCAAGCCCTGAACAATACGCTCGTCTACACCCTTGGCGATACCTATGACGTGCTCCGCCGCCCAGGTCATATCGCCCGACTGCTCCTCAAATTTAGACGCGGGAGCGTGGCAGATGGGACACTCGGCGGGAGCCGCCTCGCCCTCATACACGTAACCGCAAACAAGACATACAAACTTTTTCATGCGTTTTTCCTCCTTTGAAACCGTAAAATACTTTATAATAATTATATGTGCTGCGCAAATTCAAGTCAAGCATTTTTTCTTGACTTTTAAGAGGTGAAACATTAAAATTAAGAGGAGTAAACATCTCGTTAAGGAGAATTGATATGATAAAAGGCGCAATATCCTCGCTGGTAATTCACCGTATGCCGCGGTATTACAGGTTTTTGGGCGATTTGCAGGACGAGGGCGTTACGAAGATTTCTTCGCGGGAGCTTGCCGTCCGCATGAATCTGACGGCGAGTCAGATCCGTCAGGATTTCAACTGCTTCGGCGGCTTCGGTCAGCAGGGCTACGGCTATAACGTAAATATGCTGCGCGACGAGATAGCGCACATTTTAGGTCTCGACCGCCCGCAGACGGCGATACTCATCGGCGTGGGCAACATCGGCAGAGCGGTGGTCAAAAACGTAAATTTCGAGTCCAAGGGCTTTACCCTTATAGGTATGTTCGACGAAAAGGAATCGATAGTCGGGCAGATAGTGAAAAATATGCCTGTACGGCACGTTTCAACGCTTGATGAATTCTGCCGCGAGAACAAGCCGGCGGCGGCTATACTCTGCCTGCCGAAGGCGGCTACAAAGCCGGTTGCGCAGCAGCTTATAAATCTCGGCGTCAGGGGCTTTCTTAATTTCAGCTCCTATGATATATACCTCGATTTTCCCGACGTGATAGTCGAGAACGTGCACTTTGAGGACGGACTCATGACCCTTTCCTACCGCCTGCACGATGAAGAAGATAACAAGCAGGCGTAAAAAACCGCGACCGCGGGCTGCGGCAAGGCGATTCAAAATGAAAGACGGCGGATGTCCGATACCGGATATACGCCGCGCCAAACGCGCGACATATAAATATGAACATAAACACAGATACCGCGGCGGGCACTCCCGCCGCGGTCCTTTTATACATTTTGATATCTTGATATCATGATATCAAGATATCAAAATACCGTGCGGCGTTCCCCGCAGCCGCAAAACAACCCGACATACGGCAGGGGCGATTATCATTCGCCCGCTTTACGCCGCGGCAAATCTTAAAAATTAAAAAAACCGGCCGAAACGGGGGTTTTCCCTTTTCAGCCGGTTTTTTCATCCTATTAAACAAATTATCCCAAAATGTAAATCTCAACGTTTCTTCTGCCGAAGTTATTCATTGACGAAACCGTCGGGAAGAATAAATCCACGTTGGTCGGACGGGAATAGATAAATCCGCCGGTATCCGCCGCTATGGCGTAGCCGTAAACGTATCTGCCGTCGCTCGATTTTATATACATTTTAGTACCGTAGGGAATCTCCCTCGGGTTTACCGCGATGTATCCGGGCTTGGGCGCCACGCCGGTGGAGCAGTTGTGACCCGTATAGGTGTACGCCGTCGCCTGAACGGTGATATGCTTTTTATAGTTCACCGGGTTACCGCTTGCGTCAAGCTGTATCGGGGCGTCGGGAGCAAGCACCGAAATAGTCGAAGCCGTACTGCTCGTGGTAACGGCTATCGCGCGCGTACCCACGGTATTTACCGCGTTTTGCGCGGCAAGAAGAGTAACCTTGCTGTCAACCTTTGTTTCCTTTACCTCGCCGTTTACAAGCTTCTGCGTGTAATTTATCTGTTCGAGTCCCTCTTTGCCGGGGGATGTGGATTTTTTGCCCTGTTCGAGCTGATTTGAATATACCGTTTCCACCGAGTAGGGCACCGCCTGGGTATAACTGCCCTTGATGTAATCGATATTCACGTAATCTATCGACGTGCTCTCTGAAACCACGCTGTCAAGCGCGGGCTCGACCATATCGAACTCGTCTACCTTAAATCCGGCGCAGTCGAGCAGCTCGCCGACCGACTGGTTCTCGTAAGCGCCCACTTCGAGCGTCCTGCTTCCCGCGGTGATGCAGACCGGGAAGGTGCGAAGCAGAGATACTACCGTTTTGCCGCCGACCGACTCGGTCGAATCGATTTTGTACTCCTCTTCGCTTATACCCGCGCAGGCAAGCGCCGTCTGTACGCTGGCGGACAGGGTCTTAACCGTGACCGTCTCGTCGCCGTAATTTATAACGAAGGTGTTGACCTGTCCGTAAAACAGGTGAACCGACGCGGCAAGCGCCGCCGAAAGCACCAGCGCCATAACTATTCGCGGTTTAATAAAGGCAATAACATTTTTGTATGTTTTTTTGAAGCTTTCCAACATCAAATGTCTCCTTTTCGCGCACTTTTTTTGCGCTTGCCCATTATATTCATCCTTTTTGATAGTGTCAAGGCAAAACGAGGGGCGCTTTTTTGTGCATTTTGCCTAAAAATCCCTGCGTTTACAAAAAGTTACAAATTTGTAACCGCCCCGAAAATGGAATTTGCTGACATTTACTGTCATTTTGCTTGTGCAAAGTTACGAATTTCGGCATAAAGAACCGCCCGTTATACAGTTTTGCCCGCTTTTCGATAAAAAATACGCGCAAAAAAGTCTTTACAAACACAATATATTGTGTTAAAATACTTTACGGTAAAAATAACCTTTAAGCGCGGTACAGAGAGACCGGAAAGGTATTACATATTATATATATGCGCACGCATATATGGGATGAGTAAAACCGCGCTTTTTGCGCGGTGTTTTTTGTTTCACAAAACCGGACAAGCCGCGGTTTTACCGGACATCCGCTTCGGAGGTGCGCGATATGGCTGTTTTCAAGGCGACTATTATGGATGAGCCGGCGGTAAACAGGGCGCTTAAACGCATAGCGCACGAAATAGTGGAAAAAAACGGCGGAACGGACAACCTCGCCGTGGTGGGCATAAAGCGTAGGGGCATACCTCTTGCGGAAATAATCGCGAAGAATATTGAGGAGATCGAGGGCAGGAGTATACCGGTGGGTTCCCTCGATATAACCTTTTACCGCGACGATTTACGCCACGTATCGGACGAGCCGGTGCTCGGCGGCACGGATTTCGGCTTCGACGTGACCGATAAAACCGTAATTCTCGTAGACGACGTGCTGTATACCGGCCGCACGGCGCGCGCCGCGATGGAAGCGGTGATGAAAACCGGACGCGCGGCGGCGATACAGCTCGCGATACTCGTAGACCGCGGCCACAGGGAGCTTCCCATACGCGGCGATTTCGTAGGCAAAAACGTGCCTACCTCAAAAACCGAGCATATCTCGGTAAAAATACCGCCGGTAGACGACATAACGGCGGTGGAGTTATACGGTTAAAACAAGCGGACCGCTTGATTTTAATATATTAAACCGTACCGAGCGTGCGGAATATAAAAGGAGAAAAAAATATGAAACTTGCTTACAATGTAAAAGACAAGCCGAAGTTCGGTCAGCTACTGATCTTTGCTTTCCAGCAGCTTCTGGCGATCCTCGCGGCGACAATCGCCGTACCGATGATAGTCGGCAACGGAATGTCCCAGTCCGCGGCGCTCTTCGGCGCCGGCGTAGGTACGCTTATC
Organism: Clostridiaceae bacterium; assembly: GCA_016287385.1. GTDB lineage: Bacteria > Bacillota > Clostridia > Oscillospirales > Acutalibacteraceae > UBA737. The sequence goes on from JAEEWM010000001.1 coordinate 41,908, forward strand.
TACCTGCTCTTTACAAAATTCAGAAGCCCCGTGTTCCTCGGCTCATCCTTCGCTTTTCTCGGCTCGATGTTCGCGGCGTTCGCGGGCGGCGTTTCCGCCTCGCTCGGATACCTCGGTTTAATCATCGGCGCCGCCATGGCGGGTCTTGTTTATGTGATTATCGCCATAATCGTTAAGCTTGCGGGCGTTAAATGGATAGACAAGCTTATGCCCGCCGCCGTTATAGGACCGACAGTTGCTATCATCGGTCTTTCGCTTTCAGGCAACGCGATCGCCAACTCTTTCGGTCTTTCCTCTCCCTCCATCTCTTATGATCCGTCTGCCTCTTCCACCGTCTATCACATCAGTCTCAGCAGCGGTCTTAATTTCCTCTGCGCAATGGTAACGTTCTTTGTAGTTGTCCTTTGCTCGGTATACGGCAAGAAAATGGCAAAGCTCATACCCTTTATAATCGGTATCCTCGCCGGATATGCTGTTGCCGCGGGCTTAACGGTCATCGGAAATTCCACGGGCAACGAAGCTCTTAAAATCATCAACTTCTCGCTGTTTGAAAATATGCAGTGGTATCCCGATTTCACCTTCCTCACGGCATTCAAGGGCGGCTACAAATACGGCGACGTCGGCTCCATGGGTGCGTATATCGGCACTATCGCGCTTGCCTATATTCCGGTTGCGTTCGTTGTTTTCGCGGAGCACATCGCCGACCATAAGAACCTTTCTTCTATCATTGAGCAGGATCTTCTCAAAGAGCCCGGCCTTCACAGGACCCTCCTCGGCGACGGTGTAGGCTCCATGGTAGGCGCCTTCTTCGGCGGCTGTCCGAACACTACATACGGCGAATCTGTGGGCTGTGTAGCTATCACCGGCAACGCTTCGGTAATAACCATACTTGCAACCGCGATTCTTGCGATCGTTGCCTCGTTCTTCGCACCGTTCGTAACCCTGCTTGCTACAATTCCGACCTGCGTAATGGGCGGCGTTTGCATCACCCTTTACGGCTTCATCGCGGTATCCGGTCTTAAGATGATACAGAAAGTAGACCTTGAACAGAACAACAACCTCTTCGTTGTTTCCTCCATCTTAATCGCCGGCGTAGGCGGTATGGTAATGACCTTCGGCGAAAAGAACATAAAGCTCACCGCCGTTGCCTGCGCTCTTATCCTCGGCATTGTTACAAACCTTGTTCTTAACCGCAAAAAGGATAAAGCTGAATAAGATCATAGGATAAAAATCACGGATAAATTAAAGGGAACGGCCCGCGGGTCGTTCCCTTTTTCCGATGTCATACACCTTACTTCTTACCTCATTTTCCGCCGTGTAAAGTCTATTCAAGCGGCATCATATCGCCGTCAAGAAGCATTGTTCTTGTGATTTTACAATAACATTCCGGCTTGTTTTCGAGCAGGAATTTATTTACTATCAGCTCGGGCTTTACCGTCTTGTCGTTGCCGGCGGGCAGGGTGATATAAAGTGTTGTGCCCTCCCGTTTTTCGAGCGAAAACTCCGCGATATCGGGCGCGGCGTTAAAGGTCTTTATCTCGCCCCTCTTTGTCTTCTTTTCGAGCGTTATTTCGTCGGCGGACAAAAACTTTTCAAGCAAAGAACACAGCTCGCCGCCGTCTTCAAGCTCTACTCTGTATTTTGCGAATTTAAGCTCGGAAAGCTTCTTTACCGGCTCTTTGGCGGCAAAAAAGAAATATCCGTCCGGGCAGTTCTCGTTTAAGCGCCCGCATATACCGTCAAGCGGGGTGTTATCGTCGTTAAGGCGTATATCCGCTATCTCGTAAACGCTGCTCATACCGAGCGAAAGTGGCATGGCAAAGGTTATATAAAGATGCGGATTAAAGCCCTCGGTATACCATACGGGAAGCTCTGCCCTGCGCATAAGACGGGTCATGCAGCGCATGGTGTCAAGGTGGGAAACGAAGCGGGCGAGCCCCTCCTTTTTATAAAACAGTCTTACGTTTTTCAAAACAGACGCCCTCCCCGAAAGTATTTGCTCCGCAAAGCGAGCACTGCTCGCGGCAGTTGGGGGTGGTTTTCCCCTCGTGCGCCTTTTTGTTTTCGCGGATAAGAAAATCCCTGCTTATCGCGTAATCAAGGTGGCTCCACGGCGCCTTTTCGCCGTAATCGCGCGTTCTCGCGGTATAGAAAAGCGGATCGACGCCGCACGCGGAAAACGCCGCGAGCCATTTGTCAAGGTCAAAGAACTCATCCCAGCCGTCAAACCGGCAGCCCGATTTATAGGCGCGCTCGACCACGTCGGCAAGCCGCCTGTCGCCGCGGGCGAAAACGCCCTCTAAAAAGCTTGTGCGGTTTTCGTGGTAGTTGAATATTATCTTGCGGCTCTTTATGCTCTCTTTGAGAAGCGCCTGACGGCGGAGCATCTCCTCGCGCGATATCTGCGGCTCGAACTCGAAGGGCGTAAAGGGCTTGGGCACGAAATTCGCCACGCTGACAGTCACCGACACCGCCATACCCTTTTTCCGGTCGGGCAGGGAATAATAAAGGTCAACTATCCTGCCCGCGAGCTCGGCTATGCCGACTATATCCTCGTCGGTTTCGGTCGGAAGTCCCATCATAAAATAGAGCTTTACCGCCGAATAGCCGCCGCGAAACGCCGTCGCGCAGCTTCGCATTATTTCTTCCTCGGTTATGTTCTTGTTTATAACGTCGCGCAAACGCTGTGTGCCCGCCTCGGGGGCGAAGGTAAGCCCGCTTTTGCGCACGCTCGATACCTTTTCGAGCAATTCCTCCGAAAAGTTATCTATACGCAGCGACGGAAGCGACAGACTCACCTTTTCATCCTCGCACCACGAAAGCATTTTTATAAGCAATTCCTCAAGCCGCCGGTAATCGCTGGTGGAAAGACTCGAAAGCGATATTTCATCGTAGCCGGTGGACTTTATGAGCGAACGCGCCTGACGGTTTATCACGTCGGGGCTTTTTTCTCTTACGGGGCGGTAGATGTAGCCCGCCTGGCAAAACCGGCAGCCGCGTATACAGCCCCTGAAAATCTCCTCTACGGCGCGGTCGTGCACTATCTCGACCGACGGAACGATGAATTTTTCCGGATAATACGCCTTGTCCATATCGTTTTCAATGCGTTTTTTTACCGTCGCGGGGGCGCCGCAGAGCGGCGTTATCGCGCTTACGGTGCCGTCGGCGTTATAAGAGACCTCATAGAGAGAGGGCACGTAAACACCCTCGATTTTCGCCGCTCCATCCAAAAATTCTTTTTTGCTTTTTCCCTGCTCCCTGCACTTTTTATAAAGGTCTATAACCTCAAGGTCTACCTTTTCGCCCTCGCCCAAAAAGAAAATATCTATAAAATCGGCGAGCGGCTCGGCGTTGCAGGCGCAGGGTCCCCCCGCCACCACTATCGGCGCGTCTTCGCCGCGGTCCGCCGAGCGAAGCGGCACTCCGGCGAGGTCGAGCATATAAAGCACGTTGGTATATGAAAGCTCGTACTGGAGCGTAAAGCCGATAAAATCAAAATCCCTTATGCTGTCGCGGCTTTCAAGGGCAAAAAGCGGCACGCCGTTTTCCTTCATCTCCCGCGCCATATCGTCGAGCGGGGCAAAAACCCGCTCGCACCATATATCCTGCCGCTCGTTGAAAACCGAATACAGTATCTTTATGCCGAGGTGCGACATGCCTATCTCGTAGGTGTCGGGAAAACAGAACGCGAAGCGCACCGATACCTTTGATTTATCCTTGACGACCGAGTTTATCTCTCCGCCGCAGTATCTGCCCGGCTTCTGCACCCGCGACAGCATTTTTTCAAATAAGTTGTTGTCCATACCGCGCCTCCCTCCGGCGACTGAAAATCCGACAATTAAATAATACCTTAATCGCGGCTGACTTGCAAGCGGTTTTCTGCTTTCGGCGCAATTTATTTATTAAATAAATTATTTAATAAAATTTACAAAAAGTTCTTTTACTTTACATCGTTTTATGCTATAATCTAAAATGTATTACTATGTAAGGAGGGACCGACATGAAAAGACTCGCCGCGATCACCGCGCTGGCGGTTTTGTGCCTGACGCTTTCGGGCTGCCGTTTCTTTACGGTAGACACCGAAGAGCTTATGTTCCCTCCCGAAATATCGGGCGATATGTATCCGATATCAAAGGCGCTTTCAAAAAGCGTAAAGGGCGAATACCGCCTCAAATATCCCTCCTCGGGCGACCAGCGCAGCGCCATTGTTCTTGAAGACCTTGACGGCGACGGTACCAGAGAAGCGTTTGCGTTTTACAGCACCGCGGATGACGAAATGACAAATATGCACATAAACGCGATCTGCGAGCAGGGCGACGGCTACACGAGCGTAGGCGACCAGTCGATAGTCGCGGGCGGCGTGGAGCGGGTCGATTTCTGCGACCTCAACGGCGACGGCACCAAAGAAATCCTCGTCGGCTGGGAGGTATACGGTCTTTCGGAAAAACAGCTCTGCGTTTACGCGCTTGACGACGGCACCTTTTCACAGCTCATTTCGGAAAAGTATTCGGGCTACATCTGCTGCGACCTTTCCGGCAACGGCAAAAACGAACTGCTCGTTCACCTGCTGAACACCGTCGACGCGGTCAACACCGCCTCGCTTTACAGTTTCAGCAAAAACACTCCGGCAAAAATCGGCAGCTGCGTGCTTGACGGCACGGTAAAAACGGTTTCAAACCCGGTTCTCTCGACGCTTTCGACGGGACAGACGGCGGTCTACCTTGACGAAATCAAGGGCGCGGGCGCCGTGACCGAGGTGCTCTTTTACGACGGCGGCGAGCTTAAAAACCCCCTGCTTGATACCGAAAACACGTATGAGAGCAACCGTACGCTTCGCGCGGCTTCCATAAACTGCCGCGATATCGACGGCGACGGCATCCTCGAAATACCCGTGGCGACCGCGCTGCCCAACGCCGCCGGCACCGAAGAACTTTTATACTATACAAACTGGTGCGCCTTTGACGGGCAGAAGCTTGCGACGCGGCGTATAACCGTTGTAAACTCGGTGGACGGGTACTACCTTGAAATACCCGACAATCTCGCGGGCCGCCTGGCGGTAATCAAGGATACCGACAATCACCGCCGCGTGCTCTATTACTACGACAAGGAGACCGAAACCGTCGGCTCGCGCATAGCCACCGTGGCGGTGGTAAGCGCCGAGGACTTTGATTCAACCGAAGATAAAAGCGGTGTGTTCGAGCTCGGCAGAAGCGGCAAATCCGTATTTGTCGGCTCGGTGGGCACCGCGGCGAAGGTTACGATAGACGAAGCACAGCTTAAAGATATGTTCAAAATAAACACACCCGAGGTGAAACGATGAAGAGGATACTTATAGTTGAGGACGAAGCCGCCATCCGCGAGTTTGAAGCGATAAACCTGAATCGCGCGGGCTACGAAACGGTCGAGGCGGGCTCCGGCGAAGAGGCGCTCGAAATATTCGACGGCGACGCCAAGGGCTTTGACATCGCCCTCATCGACGTAATGATGCCCGGAATGGACGGCTTCGCGCTGGTAAAAGAACTACGAAAGCGCACCTCGTCGCTCGGCATAATCATGGTGACCGCCAAATCGCAGGAAATGGACAAGATAAGCGGGCTTATGCTCGGCGCCGACGATTACGTGACAAAGCCGTTCAGCCCCACGGAGCTTCTCGCCCGCATCGACTCTCTTTACCGCAGAGTATATCAGAGCGCCGCTTCAAAAACGGGCGGCAACGACCTTACCTCCGGCGAGTTTACACTCGACCTTCGCCGCCGCACGCTTCAGAAAAACGGCAAAAACATCGAGCTTACGCAGGTTGAATTTCAGATAATGGAATATTTCTTTACAAGCCCCGATACCCCTATTTCCCGCCGCGACATACTGAAAAAGGTGTGGGGCGACAACTACTTCGGCGAAGAGAAGATAGTTGACGTGAATATAAGGCGTCTTCGCATGAAAATCGAGGATAACCCCTCCGACCCGAGGTATCTTGTCACGGTATGGGGCATGGGTTACAAATGGAACTCGGTATAAAGTGATTTAAGATAAAAGATTTTCGGGAGGTGACACGGTGAAACGGGTGCATTTCAAAAGCGTTGCGATGCGCTGGACGGTAGAGGTTTTCTTTATAGTGTTTTTAGCGGTAGCCGTGTCCGCCGTGGCTTTGTCCTTTTTCTTACGTTCGCTTTACTTTGAGCGCGTAAAGACGCTCGGCGAGGAGTACGCGTACGAGTTCCGCGCCCTTGAATCGGCAAACGCCGATACTTTTACCGATACCGCGATGCAGCTCGCCGATACTTTTCTTTATAAGGATAAAATCGAGTTGCAGGTGTTAAACCGCAACGGCGAGGCGAGACTCAGCACTACCGGCTTCCCGACCGCGAACGACGTGCCGCGGGAATACTCCGCCGCCTTAACGGATGAGGACGGCGTCGCCGATTTTATCGGCAGAAACGAATCGGGCGAGCGCGTCATGGCGCAGACCCACGTGATACGGGACGGTTCGGGCAGCGTGATCGGCGGGTATCGCTGGATAGTATCCCTTAAAGCCACCTACCGGCGCTTTATTTTCATGGTGATACTGATATCGGTCGTCGCGCTTATAATCCTCGCCATCTGCGCGGGGTCGGGTCTGTTCTTTATCAACTCCATCCTGCGCCCGGTGCGCCAGATAAGCGGCGCGGCGCGGAGAATCGCGATGGGCGATTTCAAGACACGTATCGAGAACGACCGCAGCGACGAAATCGCCGAGCTTTGCGACAGCATAAACGATATGGCGGGCGAACTGCAAAACGCGGAGGAAATAAAAAACGATTTTATATCCTCGGTCTCGCACGAGCTTCGCACCCCGCTTACCGCCATACGCGGCTGGGGCGAAACGGCTAAAATGTCGGTCGGCACCGACGATGAGCTGGTAAACCGCGGACTCGAAGTGGTGCTCGGCGAAGCCGACCGCCTTTCGGGACTGGTTGAGGAGCTGCTCGATTTCTCGCGTATGCAAAGCGGACGGCTCACCGTTACCACCCAGCCCATAGACGTATCCCTGCTTCTTAAAAGCACCTTTGATATGTACACCGAGCTTGCCGCGAAGCAGGGTATCGAGATAGCGTATACTCCGCCCATGCAGAACTCCATAGTAATGGGCGACCCGGACAGATTAAAGCAGGTGTTCATAAACGTAATCGACAACGCCGTGAAGTACACCGAAAAAGGCGGCCTCGTGCTGGTGGTGCAGACCCGCGAAGAGGGCTGCGTGCAGATAGTGGTAAAGGATACCGGCGTGGGTATCCCGGCGGCGGACGTTGAGCACGTAAAAGAAAAATTTTTCAAATCGAACAAAACCGTCAGGGGAAGCGGTATAGGGCTTGCCGTGGCGGATGAAATAATAAAACAGCACAACGGTTTGCTGTTTATCGAGAGTACAGAGGGCGTCGGAACCACCGTTACGATAGTTCTGCCGCTGTATGAGCCGCCCGCCGAAGTCGCGGAGGACGGCGAAACAAAGGAGAATGAAGCATAAATGGCAAAAGCTAAATATACCGCGATAGGCGGACAGGCGCTTATAGAGGGTATACTGATGCGCTCGCCGGAAAAAACGGCACTGGCGGTAAGAACGCCCGACAAAAGCATTGATATAACCTATCTTGAAAGCAAATCGCTCCGCGATAAGTATAAAATACTGCGCCTGCCGGTAATACGCGGCGTGATAGCGTTCGCGGAGTCCATGATACAGGGCTATAAGGCGATGATGATGTCGGCTGAAAAATCGGGCTACACCGATATTGAGGACGAAGAGGAGAAAAAGCAAAAGACCGAAGAGGAAAAGGCAAAGGACAAGGAGAATATGAGCAAGCTTGTCGGCGCGGTCGGCGTAGTCGGCGCGGTGCTGGGCGTTGTGCTCGCGGTGGTGCTGTTCATGTTCCTGCCCCGCCTCGCCGTAAAGGGCATAGAGCTGCTCTTTTCAACCGAGATAACCTCGAAGGTGGCGCGCTCGTGCATAGAGCAGTTTATAAAGCTCGTCGTGCTTGTGACCTATATGTGGGCGGTATCGCTCATGCCGGATATCAAGCGCGTGTTTATGTACCACGGCGCGGAGCACAAAACCATTTTCTGTTATGAACACGGGCTTCCTCTGACGGTTGAAAACGTGCGCCGCGAGAGGCGCTTTCACCCGCGGTGCGGCACGTCGTTTCTCATACTTATGATACTTGTGAGCGTGATAGTTTCCACGCTCGTGCAAATAATTTTCCCCGGCGTTTATTCGGTTATGTGGCTCTGGGTGGTCGCAAAAATACTTATGGTACCCTTTATCTGCGGTCTCGGCTTCGAGCTTTTGCGCGTTTGCGGCAAGTACGACAACCTGTTTACCAAAATCGTATCCGCGCCGGGACTCTGGTTACAGCGCATAACAACCAAAGAACCGGCGGACGAAATGATAGAGATAGCGATAGCGTCGCTTCGCGCCGTCGAGCCGGAAAATCCCGACGTTGACCGGAGCATAGACAAAGAGGCGCAAAGCGGTGACGAATAAAACCGTATTCAGGGCGTATAACGAAACAAAAGAGCGGCTCGCCGCCGCCGGCATAGAGGACTTCGGCTTTGAAGCGCGGGTTATTCTGCGCCATGTGACCGGTTTTGACAATAAAAAAATACTGCTCAACTACAACACGGAGCTGACCGCCTTTCAGTCGGAGCGGCTTCGGGATATCGTTACCCGGCGAACGGCGCGCTATCCGCTTCAATACATTTTAGGCGAGTGGCAGTTTTACGGCAGGACCTTTAAGGTGGGCGACGGCGTACTCATACCGCGGCAGGATACCGAAACGCTTGTTGAAACGGCGCTTTCGCTTATAAAAGACAAAAAAGCGCCGCGTATCGCCGACCTGTGCGCCGGCACCGGCGCGATAGGCATAACGCTCGCCCTTGAGCGGGCGGACGGCGAGGTGACGCTCGTTGAAAAATACGACGCGCCGTTTGAATACTTAAAGAAGAACGCAAATCTGCTCGGCGCGAAAAACGCGACCCTTATAAAAGCCGACGCGCTGTGCGGCGAAATCGAAGGCGAATACGACCTTATCGTTTCAAACCCGCCCTACGTCAGTATCGCCGATATGACGGCGCTTCAGCCCGAGGTAAGGTTCGAGCCGCAAGAGGCGCTCTGCCCGGGCGAAGACGAGCTTTTGTTCTACAAGGCGATAAGCCGCGGCGCGAAAACTTCGCTTAAAGGCGGCGGCGCACTCTGCTTCGAGGTCGGTTACAATCAGGCGGACCGCGTTAAAGAAATAATGGAAGCCGACGGCTTTAAGGCTCTTGAAACCGTTAAGGATCTGTCCGGAACCGACAGGGTTGTTTTCGGGACAGTGGGATAGTATATACTTCTCTAAAATAATATTTGGAGGTAGCTGTTATGGCAAAAGAAAAAATCACAAAAACCGTGGGAACGGATAAAACGGGCGAAGGGCGCGAACGCGCGCTCGCCACGGCGATGGCGCAGATAGAAAAGCAGTACGGCAAGGGCGCCGTAATGAAGCTCGGCGAAAACGCCGCCATGAACGTTGAGCACATAAGCACCGGCTCCATGGCGCTTGATATGGCGCTCGGCATAGGCGGCATACCGCGCGGCAGAATAGTTGAGATTTACGGTCCCGAGTCCTCGGGCAAAACCACCCTCGCGCTTCACTGCGTGGCGGAGGCGCAAAAAGCGGGCGGCACGGCGGCGTTTATCGACGTTGAGCACGCGCTCGACCCCGTCTACGCCGAAAACTTAGGCGTTGATATCGACTCTCTGCTCGTTTCCCAGCCCGATTCGGGCGAGCAGGCGCTTGAAATAGCCGAGGCGCTCGTGCGCTCGGGCGCTATCGATATAATCGTTATCGACTCGGTGGCGGCGCTCGTTACCCGTGCCGAGATAGAAGGCGAAATGGGCGACAACCACGTAGGTCAGCTCGCCCGCCTTATGTCGCAGGCGCTCCGCAAGCTTACCGGCGCGCTTTCAAAATCAAACTGCGCGGCTATATTCATAAATCAGCTTCGAGAAAAAATCGGCGTTATCTACGGCAACCCCGAGACAACCACCGGCGGCAGGGCGTTAAAGTTCTACGCCAGCGTAAGAATTGACGTAAGAAAGATAGAAGCCATAAAGAACGGCAGTGAGATGATCGGCTCGCGCACCCGCGCCCGCGTCGTCAAGAACAAGGTCGCGCCCCCCTTCCGCGAGGCGGAGTTCGACGTTCTTTACGGCAAGGGCATATCCCACACCGGCGAGCTTATAGACATGGGTCTTGAATTTGAAGTTCTCAAACGCTCGGGCGCGTGGTTCTACTACGGCGACACACGCATAGGTCAGGGTAAGGACAGCGTAAAACAGCTCCTTGAAGAAAACGCCGAGCTGGCACGCGAGCTTGAGGAAAAGATAACCGAAAAGTATAAAGCGCGCCTCGCGGGCAAAAAAGAGCCCGGAAAACCGGCGGAAGAACCCGAAGAGGTAATTATGCCGATAGAGGCGGAAGAAGCGCCGATACACAAAAAAGTCAACATCGACATAGCGGTTGAAGACTGATGACGGTAAAAGCCATACGCCGCGAGAAGGGTCACGCCGCGAAAATAGAGTTTGAAAACGGCGAAAGTATGCTTTTAGACCTCGACCTGCTCGCGGAAAAATGTATACACGAGGGCGACGCGCTCGGCGACGGGCAGATAAAAGAGTACCTCGCCGAATCGGAATATATCCGCGCCAAATCCCGCGCGCTGTGGCTGCTCGACCGCTACACCTACACCGAACGGCGACTTCTTGAAAAACTGAAAGCGGCGCGTTTCGGCGCCGAGGCGGCGAAAAAAGCCGTCGCGCGGCTTAAAGAGCTTGGTCTGCTGGACGATAAGGCGCTCGCCGGGCGTTACGCGGAGGATTTCGCCGCAAGGGGCGTTTCCAAAAGAGAGGCGTACGCAAAGCTGCTGCAAAAGGGCTTTAAGTCGCAGGATATAAAAGAGGCTCTCGAAGACGCCGTTTTCGATGAGGAAAGCCAGCTTAAAACTTTGATAGAGCGAAAGTACGCGGCACGGCTTGCCGCGGGCGAACGCGACAAGGTCTTTGCGGCGCTGGTGCGAAAGGGCTTTTCCTACCGCGCCGTGCGCGACGCGCTGAGGTCCCGCGGCGAGGAGCTTGAATATAACGGAGATGAATAAATGAGCAAAGTCAGTATGGTGAGTCTCGGATGTCCCAAAAACCAGGTGGACGCCGAGCAAATGCTCTACACGCTGAAAAACGCCGGCTTTACGATAACCTCAAGCGAGGCGGAGGCCGACGCGATAATAGTGAACACCTGCGGTTTTATCGAGTCGGCGAAGGCGGAGGCTATTGAAAACATACTCGAAGCCGCCAAATACAAAAAAGACGGCAACTGCCGCGCGCTTATAGTCACCGGCTGTCTTGCCGAACGCTATCGCGACGACGTGACGGAGGAAATACCCGAGGTTGACGTATGCGTAGGCATCGGCGCAAATGGCGAAATCGCCGATATTGTTACCTCGGCGCTTAAAGGAGGGCGCGAAAACCGTTACGGCGAGAAGTACAGTCTTGACCTTAACACACCTCGCATACTCGGCGGTCCGCGTTACACCGCGTACCTTAAAATAGCCGACGGGTGCGACAACTGCTGTACCTACTGCGCGATACCGAAAATCCGCGGCAGAATGAGAAGCCGCAGAATAGAGGATATAGTCGCCGAGGCGAAAACTCTCGCCGCCGGCGGCGTAAAGGAGCTTACCGTGGTTGCACAGGATACCACCGCCTACGGCGAGGACTTATACGGCAAGGGCGCGCTTTGCGAGCTTTTAAGAGAGCTTGTGAAAATCCCCGGCATAGAGTGGATTCGCACCCTTTACACCTACCCCGAACGGATAACCGACGAGTTTCTTTTCCTGCTTCGCGATGAGGAAAAGCTCGTAAAATACATAGATATGCCCATTCAGCACTGTAACGACAGGGTGCTTTCCCGCATGAACCGCAAAAGCAATAAGGCGCAGCTCGTATCTCTTATAGAGCACATACGGGAAACCGTGCCGGACGTCACGCTCCGCACCACCCTTATAACCGGCTTTCCCGGCGAGACCGAAGAAGAGTTTTGCGAGCTTCACGAGTTTGTAAAGCAAACGCGGTTTGACCGGCTCGGCTGCTTTGCCTACTCCGCCGAGGAGGAAACCGCGGCGGCGAATTTCCCCGACCAGATAGCCGAGCAGGTAAAAGAGGACCGCCTCGAGCTTATAATGCAGTCGCAAAACGATATCGCGTGCGAAAAAAACGCGGCAAAGACCGGCAGTACCGTCAAGGTCCTTATCGAGGGCTATGACGATTATATAAAATGCTACTTCGGCAGAAGCGCCGCCGACGCTCCCGAAATTGACGGCAAGGTGTTTTTCACGGCGCGAAAGCCCCACGTTATAGGTGAATTTGCTCTTGTCAGGATAAACGACGTTTTAGAATATGATTTGTTAGGAGAAACCGATTATGAACTTACCGAATAAGCTTACCGTATCCCGCGCCGTAATGACTCCGCTCTTTCTGGCGGCAATGCTTATTACCGCTCTTCCGTTCAACTATACAATAGCCCTTATACTCTTTATCGCCGCTTCGCTTACCGACCTTTTTGACGGCAAGATAGCGCGCAAAAGAGGACTTGTCACCACCTTCGGTAAATTTCTTGACCCGATAGCCGATAAAATGCTGACTACCGCGGCGCTTCTCGGCTTTATGGTAATACTGCCCTCGTCCTGCCTTAGAATTCAGTTTGCGGTAATCACCTTTATTACGATGTTCAGGGAATTTACGGTGGCGTCGGTACGGCTTATCGCGGTTTCCTCCGAAAAGAAAACGGTGATACCGGCGAACATCTGGGGCAAGCTCAAAACGGTGGCGCAGATGGCGAGTATCATTTTCGGGCTGTTCGCATATTCTGTTAAGGACTTTATTTGCTTAAACTGCACGGTCGAAAGGATAGCCCTTGTAATTTTCGCGCTGCTCAGCTGGATAGCGGCGCTTCTCGGCGTTGTTTCGGGATGTATATACTGCCTCGGCAGCAAGGATTTGATCGACCCGTCGAAATAAGCGATTCCGCTTTATTCGGATAATTCCCCGCGGTGCGGCGAGGTGTTACCCCGCTCATTTTTCAAAATAGGAGTGTTTTGATTTGTTCAGTCAGATAAAAGAGGACGTGCGCGCGGCGCTTGACCGCGACCCCGCGGCGACGAGCGCGCTTGAAGTGTTTTTCCTGTATCCCGGCGTAAAGGCGATACGCGCTTACCGTCGGGCGCACAGGGCGTACCTTAAAGGTCATAAGTTTTTGGCGCGTATGATTTCCCAGCGCGCCGCGAGAAAGACCGGTATCGAGATACACCCGGGCGCGAAAATAGGCAGGCGCTTCGTGATAGACCACGGTCACGGTGTGGTGATAGGCGAGACCGCCGAAATAGGCGACGACGTACTTATCTACCAGGGCGTGACTCTGGGCGGCACCGGCAAGGATACCGGCAAACGCCACCCGACGATAGGCAACAACGTAATGATAAGCGCGGGCGCGAAGGTTCTCGGTCCGCTTCACATAGGCGATAACTCCCGCGTGGCGGCGGGCGCGGTCGTGCTTGAAAACGTGCCGGCGAACTGCACGGTGGTCGGCGTTCCGGCACGCCTCGTCAAGCAGGACGGCAAGAAGGTATACTGCGCATCTCTCGACCAGATACACATACCCGACCCCATAGCGCAGGAGATAGCGCGGCTTGAAAAACGCATAACGGCACTTGAAGGAGAAAAAAATAAATGAGGATTTTCAATACGCTTACACGCGAAAAGGAAGAACTGATACCGATTAAAGAAGGCGAGATAAACATCTACGCCTGCGGTCCTACGGTATATAATTTTATCCACATAGGAAACGCGCGCCCGCTTTGCGTGTTTGACGTTTTCCGCCGCTACCTCGAATGGCGTGGCTACAAGGTGAATTTCGTGCAAAATTTCACCGATATTGACGATAAGCTGATAAACAAGGCGAACGAAGAGGGCATAACCGTGCCCGAGGTCGCCGAAAGATATATAAAGGAATTCTGGGTGGACGCAAACGGGCTCAACGTGCGAAAAGCCACGGTACATCCCCGCGCCACCGAGAACATAGACGAAATAATCCGCCTGATAAGCGCGCTTATGGAAAAGGGCTACGCCTACAAGGCGGGCGGCGACGTTTACTACCGCACCAAAAAATTCGCCTCCTACGGCAAGCTTTCACATCAGCCGCTTGAAGAGCTTGAAGCCGGCGCGAGGATAAGCACCGGCGATATAAAGGAAGACCCCATGGATTTCTGCCTGTGGAAAGGCGCGAAGGAGGGCGAGCCGTTCTGGGAGTCGCCCTTCGGCAATGGCAGACCCGGCTGGCATATCGAGTGCTCGGCTATGGCGGGCAAGTATCTCGGCAAAACCATCGATATTCACTGCGGCGGCTTTGACCTCATCTTCCCCCACCACGAAAACGAGATAGCACAGAGCGAGGCGGCAAACGGCTGTGAGTTTTCGCATTACTGGATGCACAACGGTTTTATCAACGTGGATAACCGCAAAATGTCAAAATCGCTCGGCAATTTCTTTACCGTGCGCGACGTCGCCGAAAAATACGGCTACGAGCCGATACGGTACCTTATGATTTCCTCGCATTACAGAGGACCGATAAACTATTCGGTAGATATAGTCGAACAGAGCAAAAACGCGCTCGAACGGCTTTATAACTGCCGCGACAACATCGATTTTGCTCTTAAAAACGCCGCCGACGGCGAGCGGAAAGCCGATTTCTGCGAAAAGCGGCGCGAAGAGTTTATCACCGCCATGGAGGACGACCTCAACACCGCCGACGCGATAGCCGCGCTCTTCGGTCTGGTGCGCGATATAAACACCGCGATAGACGCCGGCGCGAGCCGTGAAACGCTCGAAGCCTGCGCTGAAACCTTCGACGAGCTCGCCTATGTTTTAGGCCTCGTTTACAACCGCAATACCGCGGCGCTCGACGGCGAAATAGAGGCGCTTATAGAAAAGCGCACCGAAGCGCGCAAAAACCGCGATTTCAAAACCGCCGACGAAATCCGAGATAAACTTAAAAGTATGGGAATAATACTTGAAGACACCAAAGACGGCGTAAAATGGACAAGACAGTAAGCGTAAACGGCACAGGCGCGAATCTTTCGCCCGAAGGTACCGGCAAAGGCGCGCAAACGCCAACGCGCGAGCCGATAGGAAACGGCGTGTTTATTTACGTATCGCGTGAGCACACCTTCGGGACCGACGCGGTCCTGCTCGCCGATTTCGCGAAAGCGAAAAAAGGCGATCTCGCGGTCGACCTTGGCACGGGGTGCGGCATTATTCCGTTTCTGATGCTGCGCGACGGCGTGCCGAAAGAAATTACCGGCGTGGATATAGCGCCAAAGGCAGTAGAGCTTGCCCTGCTTACCGCAAGCGAGGCGGGCTTTACACGGTTTACCGCGATTTGCTCCGATATAGGCGACCTTAAAGGCAAAATATCCTTCGGCGATAAGACGCTTGTCACCTGCAACCCGCCCTACAAGGCGGCGAACGCCGGTATAAGGGCGAAATCGGACGCGCGCCTTACAGCCCGGTTTGAGAGCACCTGCACGCTTGAAGACACCGTGCGCACGGGAAGCGCCCTGCTTCGCACCGGCGGCAGACTTTGTATGTGCCAGCGCCCGGAGCGGCTTGCCGAGCTGATAACGCTTATGAGCAGATACGGCGTCGAGCCGAAACGGCTTCGCACCGTGGCGAAGGAACCGCGCGAGGCGCCCTGGCTCGTGCTCGTTGAGGGCAAACGCGAGGCAAAACCCGGTCTTATAATAGAGCCGCCGCTTTTCCTTTACGAAAACGGCGCCCTTTCGGGAGAAATGAAAAGAATATACGGTCCGTATAAGGAGGCGTATCTCTGATGTCGGGCAAAATATACGTTGTAGGTACGCCGATAGGAAATCTCGAGGATTTTTCGCCGCGCGGCGTGCGGATGCTGAACGAAGCCGATTTCATAGCGGCGGAGGATACGCGGGTGACCGCGAAGCTGCTTAACCGCTTCGGCATTAAAAAGGAAACGGTATCCTACTACGAGCACAACAAGGTGCAAAAGGGCGAATACCTTATAAACCGCGTGCTCGCGGGTGAAAACCTCGCAATAGTCAGCGACGCGGGTATGCCCGCAATATCCGACCCGGGCGAGGACCTGGTGCGCGCGGCGCACGAAGCGGGAATAACTGTGGAATCGGTACCGGGGCCGAGCGCGCTTACGGCGGCGCTCAGCGTTTCGGGTTTTCCGACCGGCAGATTTTGCTTCGAGGGCTTTTTATCGGTAAACAGAATAAGCCGCTCAAAGCACCTTGACGAAATAAAGGACGAATGGCGCACTCTCGTCTTCTACGAGGCGCCGCACAAGCTTTTGAGAACTCTTTCCGATATGCGCGAAGCGCTCGGCGAGCGCGAAATATGTATCGTAAAGGAAATAACCAAGATACACGAATCGGTGCGTTTTTTCGATTTTTCCTCGGCGATAGACTTTTACACCGCCAACGCGCCGAAGGGTGAATACGTCCTTATAGTGCGCGGCAGAAAGAGGCGCGCGCCCGCTTTGCAAATGACGGCGAAAGAGGCGGTCGCTTTTGCCAAAGAGCTTATGGCGGGCGGGATGTCGGCGTCGGCGGCGGCAAAAGAAGCCGCGGCGAAAAGCGGCGTAAAAAAAGGGGAAATCTATAAGCTTATAGTCTGAGCTTTACAGACTTTCGCAAACGGCGCAAACACCGGAAAAACACAAAAAAAGAAATTTACAAACTTACAGTTTGTCAACAAAATCACATTGGGGATGTTTTACTATGGCAGAAAGAAAAAAACACAGAGCGGGCGCACACAGCGCAAAGCCCGCAAAGGACGTTAGGCTGAAAGGCGCAAAGCGCGGCGGCGAGGATGAAATCCTGCTTTCCGATATAGGCGGAGGCGGCAAAAAAAAGAGGCTCTCCCGCGGCAAAAAAGCGACCATCATTATTTTAAGCGTGGTGGCGGCGCTGATACTCACTATCGTTATAAACCCTTTCAATCTGATAGAGCGCCTGCAAATACTTTATAAATACGACGGTATGACCAACGACCTTACAAAGCTCGGCTCCGACGGCGTCATTGACGAAGGCGTGGTGAATATCGCCCTTTTCGGCATAGACACACGGCAAAAGGGGCAGTTTTCCGGTCTTTCGGACAGTATAATGATACTGAGTCTCGATAAAAAGAAAAAAACCGTTAAAATAGTTTCGGTAATGCGCGATTCGCTCCTGCCCATATATGACAAGGCGCACCCCGATAAAAACACACCGAAAAAATACTCCAAAATAAACGCCGCCTACGCGGACAGCCCCGAAACCGCCGTAATAACGCTCAACAAGGTATTCGGGCTTGATATTTCCGAGTACGCCACCGTCAATTTCTTCGGCATGAGCGAGATAATCGACGCCGTGGGCGGTATAGATATAACCGTGACCGAGGATGAACTCAAATGGAAAGGTCACGACAACCCGAACCTTAACAACTGCATGGATGAGATATGCAAAAGCTTAGGAATCAGCGCAAGTAAATATTATATCAAAGCGGCGGGCACCTACCACGTAAACGGCATTCAGGCGGTCGCCTACTCGCGCGTTCGCCATTGCAGAAGCGTATGGGGCACAAACGACGATTACGGCAGAACCGACCGGCAGCGCTACGTTATGGAACAGCTTTTCAACAAAGCGCTCAAAATAAATTCAAGCAAATACGCGAGTCTTGTAAAATCTCTGCGTCCGCATACCAAGACCTCGCTTGAAATCAAAAAAATCCTTGAGCTTGCAAACAGCATTTTCGGCGGTCATCCCACCTTTGAGCAGGCGCGTATGCCTGCCGACAACTGGCAGATGTCGGTGGGAACGAGCAAATACGGTTCGGTTTTGTATTTCGATAAAGACTACGCGAAGGACGCGCTTCACGCCTTCCTCTATGACGGCGTCACCTTTGAGGAATACGCCGAGAAAAACGGAGTCGGCAAGACCGACTGGCTCGGCGTAAGAGGTAAGCAGTCGACCGACAGCGGCAACACTTCAAGCGAAAATAAGGAGACCTCATCCAAAACGTCAAGCGGCTCTTCGGAATCACCGGAACCCCCGGAGGATAAAACCGGAAACGATACCGGCGACTCCGGCAGTAAGAACGAAGGCGGCACGGACGGTTCCGACGGCGATACCGGCGACTCCGGCAGTAAGAATGAAGGCGGCACGGACGGTTCCGGCGGCAATGCCGGCGATTCCGGCAGTACCGGCGACTCCGGCGGTAAGGAAGACGGCGGCAATACCGGAAACAGCGAGGGCGGAGGTTCCGACTCATGAGCGATAACCGTTTTTCAAGCTGTGAAAACTGCTCGCATTACCTGATCGACACAGAAAGCGACGTTTTCTTTTGCGACGCCGCGCTCGACGAGGACGACGTCGCGCGGCTTATGGGCAGCACTTCGTATAAGTGCCCCTATTTCGATTTTTACGACGAATATAAAATCGTAAGAAAGCAAATCTGACAGATATACGCTGGTGACAAAAATGCTTTACCTTTTTCTTATTACCGCCGCGGCGGCAGTGCCGGTCGCAGATCGTTTCCACCCGTTTCTGCGCACGGCGGCGGCTGTGTGGCTCGTGCCTTTGATTTTTATCGGCGCCTTTCTTGCCTCCCTTATACTTTACGCCGCCTTTTTTGCCCTTTGCGGTCTGGCGGTAAACCTTAAAAAGCCGGTGACCGGCGGCTCGCGCTTTTACCGCGGACTTGTAAACTTTACCCTGCCCTCGCTCTTTAAGGCGGCGCGGGTAAAAATAATCAGCACCGGCACCGAAAAGGCGGAAGGCGTCTTTCCCTCAATGCTCGTGTGCAACCACCTCGATATGATAGACCCGGCGGTAATAATTCATGAGCTTCCCGACCTGCCTCTCGGCTTTATCGGCAAAAAGGAAATATATACGGAGATGCCCTTCGTGGCGCGGTATATGCACAAGCTCGGCTGTCTTCCCATCGACCGCGAAAACAACCGCGAGGCGGTAAAAACCGTGCTTCGCGCCATTGAGCTTATAAAGGAGGGCGCTGAGAGCATCGGCGTTTTCCCCGAGGGCCACGTAAGCGAAAACGGCGAGTTACAGGAGTTCCGCAACGGCGCCTTCAAAATCGCGACCAAGGCGAAATGCCCCGTTATCGTATGCACCGTGCTCGGCACGCACGAGGCGGTCAAAAATCTTTTCCGTAAAAAAAGCACCATATATTTCGACGTGCTCGAAGTGGTTCCCGCGGACACGGTCGACGCGCTTTCCACCGCGGAGCTTTCAGAGCATATACATAAAATAATGGCGCAAAACATCGAAAAGAGGAGAGAAGAGTTTTGTTCAAAGAAATAAAGGCGACCGATATAAGCGAAAACATAATAGATATGATAAGCCGCGAGTGGATGCTCATAACCGCGGGAAACAAAAGCGGCTATAATATGATGACGGCGTCCTGGGGCTTTATGGGCGAAATGTGGGGAAACCACTGTGCGCTCGCGGTCGTTCGTCCGCAGCGTTACACAATGGAGTTTATCGAAAAAAACGATTATTTCACATTGAGCTTTTACGGCGACAATAAGAAGATACATAAGGTCTGCGGCAGTATGTCGGGCAGGGACGTGAACAAAACCGAGCTTACCGGACTTACCCCCTGCTTTTGCGAGAAGGCGCCCTATTTCTGCGAGGCGCGGCTCGTAATCGTTTGCAAAAAGCAGTACGTGGGCAGACTCGAAGAGAGCGGCTTTACCGATAAAGAGCCGCTCGCCAAATGGTATAACGGCGACCTGCATTACACCGTAATAGGCAGGATAGAGAAGGTTCTGGTGAAAAAATGACTTTCAAAGACATTCTCCAAAAAATCGAATTCGTGCTGTCGCTTCGCATTGTAAAAACCGCGCTGATAATCGCGGCGGCTATCGCTTTTTACACTCTCGCCTCACTGCTCATCAAGGCGCGCGGCAAGCGGCTTAAAAAGCTCGAAAAAAAGCGCGGCGAAACCTTTTTGCACCTCATAAACAGCATCCTCAAATACGCCGTGCTGATTTTCTGTATCTTCATGATACTTCAGGTAAATAACGTCAACATCACCTCCATGGTGGCAGGTCTCGGCATTGCCGGCGCGATTCTCGGCATCGCCGTACAGGACGCCTTAAAGGATATCTTCCGCGGCTTCGATATCGTTTCGGATAATTATTTCAAGGTCGGCGATATCATCAGTTTCGAGGGCTGTGAGGGCGTGGTGCTTGAACTCGGTCTTAAAACCACCAAGATAAAGGATATCAAAACCGAGTACGTCATCTCGATACCGAACCGGCAGATAGAGGCGACGGGGCTTGTTTCCGACTGCGTTTATCTCGATTTTCCCATGCCGTACGAAACGCCGCTTGACGAAGCGCAAAGGGCGATAGACGAAATAATCGCCGCGGCAAAGAAAAACGCCAACGTCGCCGACTGTAAATATATGGGCGTCACAGCACTCGCCGACTCGGCTATTAAATATCTCATTAAGATTTCGTTCAAAAACACCGCTAAAAAGCTTCAAACCAGGCGCGACGTTCTTCACATCATACTCGAAGTCCTCGCGAAGAACGGCATATCCGTTCCGTACAACCAAATCGACGTACATAATAAACCGTAGGGTATGCCGCGGGGAACTTGTCCGTCCTTCGCGCACACATTTGTCCAAAAACACAAATTTCGCAAAATTTTGACAAAACCCGACAAAAAAATAGTATATATCCGCGCCTTCCTGCGCTATCATAATACAAGAAACATTTTGAAAAGAGGTCTTTTTTATGCCAAAAGTAACATGCCCGTGGGCGCTTATAACCGACTTCGTGACCGACGCTTTCGTCGGCTACGGCGTACCGGCGGACGAAGCTGAAATCTGTACCGACGTGCTCCTTGAATCGGACAAGCGCGGAATAGAGAGTCACGGCTGCAACCGCTTCAAACCGGTTTATCTCGACAGGATAAAGGCGGGTATCCAGTCGCCGACTACAAATTTTGAAATAGTAAAGGAGACCGAGACCACCGCCGTTATCGACGGTCACAACGGTATGGGGCAGGTAATAGGCACCCGCGCCATGAATATGGCTATCGAGAAGGCGAAAAAATACGGTATGGGTATGGTGACGGTACGCAATTCCTGCCACTACGGTATCGCGGGCTATTATACCTCCCTTGCGACCGAAAACGGCTGTATCGGCATGACCGGCACCAACGCGCGCCCCTCGGTCGCGCCGACCTTCGGTACCGAGGGAATGTTCGGCACCAACCCGTTTACGCTGGGCGTTCCGAGCGACGAGGCGTTTGATTTCAACTTTGACTGCGCCACCTCGATAACCCAGAACGGAAAAATAGAATACTACGCGAGAATCGGCGAGCCGGTACACCCCGGCACTATCGTGGGTATCGACGGCTCACCCGTCGAGGGCGACGCCGGCGTCGCGCTTAAAAAAATACGCGAGGGAACAGCGGCGCTTACCACGCTCGGCGGTATCGGAGAGGCGCTCGGCGGCTATAAGGGCTACGGCTTCGCGCTGTTTGTTGAGTTCCTTTCCTCCGTCTTGCAGGACGGCGAGAACTTAAAGGAGCTCGACGGCAAAGACGCCGCCGGCAATATCCGCCCGTATCACCTCGGTCACTTCTTTATAGCCATTGATACAAACCACTTCTTAGGCGAGGACCTCTGCCGCAAAAAGACGGGCGACATTTTAAGAAAG
This sequence comes from Clostridiaceae bacterium, assembly GCA_016287385.1. Taxonomy (GTDB): domain Bacteria; phylum Bacillota; class Clostridia; order Oscillospirales; family Acutalibacteraceae; genus UBA737. The sequence goes on from JAEEWM010000001.1 coordinate 63,735, forward strand.
GTGCGCACCGCGCGCAAGGCGCCGGGCGAGGACCGCATATACACCGCCGGTGAAAAAGAGTACGATATCTGGAAAAACCGCGAAAACTCGGGCGTTCCGATAAACGAATCGGTCCAGGGCGAGATAAACGCGGTAAGGGACGAGCTGGGTCTTTCCTATGTCTTCCCGTGGGAAGAGGGATATGCCGGCTACAAAAAAGACAGAAAAATCAAATCTCATATTGAGCGAAACATATAAAGGAGAAAACTATGGACTACCGTAAAGAATCACTTAAACTTCACGCCGAATGGAAGGGCAAGGTCGAAGTCGTTGCCCGCGCAAAGGTCGACAACAAGGACGCACTGTCGCTCGCGTACACTCCGGGCGTCGCGGAGCCCTGCCTCGCAATCAAGGAAGATTATAACAAAAGCTGGGAGCTTACCCGCCGCTGGAATATGGTTGCGGTAATTACCGACGGCACCGCCGTTCTGGGACTCGGCGATATCGGACCCGAGGCGGGTATGCCGGTTATGGAGGGCAAATGCGTGCTCTTCAAGGAATTCGGCGGCGTTGACGCGTTTCCGCTTTGCGTAAGGACAAAGGACGTTGACGAAATAGTTGAAACAGTGTATAACATTTCCGGCTCGTTCGGCGGCATAAACCTTGAAGACATCGGCGCTCCCCGCTGTTTTGAAATCGAGGAAAAACTCAAGGCGCGATGCGATATCCCGATTTTCCACGACGACCAGCACGGCACAGCGGTGGTTGTTTCGGCGGCGCTTATTAACGCCATGAAGCTTACAAAAAGAAATCTCGGCGACTGCAAAGCAGTTATAAACGGTTGCGGCGCGGCAGGTGTTGCCATAGCGAAACTTCTTATGAGTTTAGGGCTTAAGGATGTTATTATGTGCGACAGGAAAGGCGCTATCTACGAGGGCAAGGAAGGGCTTGACGCTTCAAAAGAGGCAATTTCAAAAATTACCAACCGCGGTATGAAAAAGGGCAGTCTTGCCGATGTTATGAAGGGCACCGATATCTTTATAGGCGTATCGGCGCCGGGCGTTGTAACAGAAGAAATGGTAAAATCCATGAACCCCGACCCGATAGTTCTCCCCATGGCCAACCCCACGCCTGAAATTATGCCCGACCTCGCCAAAGCGGCGGGCGCGGCAATAGTCGGCACGGGGCGTTCGGACTTCCCGAACCAGATAAACAACGTGCTCGCGTTTCCGGGCATTTTCCGGGGCGCGCTTGATGTGCGCGCGAGCGCTATCACCGAAAACATGAAGATAGCGGCGGCGTATGCCATCGCCTCGCTCGTAAGCGAAAGCGAGCTTAACGCCGATTATATCTTGCCCCACGCCTTCGATAAGCGCATTAAGGATACCGTGGCAAACGCGGTAGCCGAAGCGGCGAGAAAAGACGGCGTAGCGAGAATATGACCCGGACAAAAGACGTCAGACGACAGACGTCAGACATATAGAAAAAGGGAACGGCTGTTGCCGTTCCCTCTTTTTATATTTGTTTTTTACTTAAAATATAAGTATTTTTCTGAGATAACCGATATCGAGATCGTTCACCGCGCCGCACCTCTGCTTTTGATATCTTGATATCATGATATCAAGATATCAAAACAGGAGAACAAAAACCGGCGAGGGTCAAACGCTTCGCCGGTTCGGTTTATTCCTTTGTTATAACGGAAAAAAGCTCGCTTATTCTTTCGCTTTCCCCCGAAAGGTGCAGGTAACCGAAAACACATTCAAGTCCGGTTGCCGTGTGGTAATCGCCGCCGGTCGCCGCCTTGGGCGTGTTGGCGGTATGAAAATTTCTGCCGCGCTTAAAAACCGCAAGCTCCCTTTCGGTCAAAAACGGCTCTACCTTCTTAAACGCCGCCGCCTGGCTTGCCGCCTTTACAAATCCGACCGCCATATCGTGAAGCTCGCCCGAGGGTCTGCTCCTGTCGGCGAGGTATGTGCGAACGAGCAGAGTATACACCGCGTCGCCCACAAACGAAAGCACCGCGGGGCTTAAAAGATTTACACTTTCCATGTCCACCTACTCCACGTAATCAAACTCGACGTCGTAAACGCTTACCGTGTCGCCCTCGGCGATACCGCTCTTTTTAAGGGCGTCTATTATGCCGGACGAACGCAACACCCGCTCAAAATATTGAAGCGACTCGTAGTCCTCCGGGTTGATATCGTTCATTATATCAAGAAGCCACGGCGCGTCCTCCACGATATACACACCGTCGCACACCCGGATATTAAAGGTGCGCGTTTTGGGCTTTAAGTAGTCCTCTTTCGGCTTCGCCTGCGCCTCGTACCGCTTGACCGGCGGCAGCTTTTGAAGCTCTGCCGCGACGTAGTTCATAAGCTCGCCTGTTCCCTCGGCTATCGCCGCCATTACGGGGAAAAAGGCGTAACCTTTGCTCTCAAAGTGCTCGCGCACCCGCTTTAACTGTTCTTCGTCGCATAAGTCGCATTTGTTGCCGACCACGATTTGCGGGCGGCGGCTTAATTCCTCGCTGTAAACCGAAAGCTCGCGGTTTATCTTATCGAAATCCTCCGCGGGGTCCCTGCCCTCGCTGCCCGAAACGTCGATAACGTGCAAAAGAAGGCGGCACCTCTCAACGTGGCGCAAAAACTCGTGACCGAGCCCCACACCCTCGCCCGCGCCCTCAATAAGACCGGGTATATCCGCACAGACAAACGACGAACCCTCGCCCATACGCACTACGCCGAGCACCGGCGTAAGGGTGGTAAAATGATAATTCGCTATCTTCGGCTTTGCCTCGCTGACCACCGAAATAAGGGTGGATTTGCCGACATTCGGAAAGCCGATAAGCCCCACGTCCGCGAGCAGTTTGAGTTCGAGCGTAACGTCAAGCTCCTCGCCCTCGGCTCCGCGCTTTGCAAAGCGCGGCACCTGGCGCGTAGGCGTGGCGAAATGGGTGTTGCCCCAGCCGCCCTTGCCGCCTTTGGCTATCACGGCGGGCTCTGAGTCCGAAATATCGGCTATAATTCTGCCGTCTTCGGCGTCCTTTATAAGCGTGCCCTCGGGTACGCGCACCACAAGGTCGGGCGCCTTTTTGCCGGAGCCTCTGCCCGCCTTGCCTTTTTCGCCGTTTTCGGCGATATATTTACGCTTGTATCTGAAATCGGCAAGGGTGGAAAGGTTTTTATCGGCGACAAATATGATGTCGCCGCCTTTTCCGCCGTCGCCGCCGTCCGGTCCGCCCGCGGCAACGTATTTCTCGCGGTGGAAGGACACCGCTCCGTCGCCGCCGTTGCCGGCTTTCAGGTGAATTTTCGCTATATCAACAAACATTACTGCTCCCCGTCGGTTTCCTCTTCAAAGTCTTCAAACTCATCCTCAAACGGCAGTCCGTTTTCAGTAAGGTTTCTGTACAAATCCGCCGCCGCTTCAACGTCATTTTCGTCAACGTAAACGTCAACCGCGAAAAAACCGCCGCCGAAACCGGCGTGCAGAAAATCGCCCTTCTCGTCAACACTGAAAGGAATACCGTTCTCGCTTAAAATATCGGTGAATATCTCCGCCGTCACGGGGCTGTCCACGCTGGCGGCGAGCACCGGGTTCGTAATATCGGCGGGCGCCGCCGCGACCGCGCCGCCGCTTAAAAGCTCCGCGCCGCAGACCGGGCAGATTTCCGCGCCGTCCTCACACATATAATGACATACGTGACATTCTTTCATGTTTTCTACCTCGCTTGCTTAAAGTTTTTTCGGCGTAAGGCGCCGAAAAGGACGCGCTCGCCGCGACCGCAAAAAACGAAAGCCGCCCGCGGCGCTTGCCGCCGCGCTTTGCGGGAAATCAAAAGCCGGGCGTTTCGCCCGGCTTTTTGTTTATTGCTCTACCGCGTAGATGCTTACCTGTTTGCGGTCCTTGCCTAAGCGCTCGAATTTGACCTTTCCGTCGATGAGCGCGAACAGGGTATCGTCCGATCCGCGACCGACGTTATTGCCCGCGTGAATATGCGTGCCTCTCTGGCGAACGAGAATGTTACCCGCCAGAACAAACTGACCGTCGCCGCGCTTAACGCCTAAACGTTTCGCTTCGCTGTCACGGCCGTTCTTGGTTGAGCCCATACCTTTTTTATGAGCAAAAAGAGCTATGTTTATCTTTAACATTTGTTACACCTCCGTGATGATTTTAAGTCGTTTACCGTACTGCTTTGAAAGCTCGCTCAAATGAAGCTTCAATCCGCCGAGCACCGCCTTGGTGACTTCGCCCGGATTTTCGACCTTAAAGAACATTCTGCCGTCGCTTACCTCGACCGCGGCGCTGTCGCCCGCTACCTCGGTAACCGTGTTCGCCGCCATATACGCCGCGCTTGATACCGCCGCGCAAAGCGCTCTGCCCTCGTCGTCTTCCGCCTCTCTCGTGCTGTGGCCTTCGATTAAGAAGCCGCAAACCGCGCCGTTTTGTTCAAAGAACTTCGCTTTTGTCATAAAAGCTTATCCGATCTCGCCGATCTGTACTTTGGTATACGGCTGTCTGTGACCTTTTCTGCGTGAACTGCTCTTCTTGGGCTTATAGGTAAAGATGTTGATCTTCTTACCCTTGCCGTTCTTCAAAACGGTGCCCTTAACAAAAGCGTCCTTAACATAGGGCTTGCCTACTTTAAGGGTCTTGCCGCTCACGGCGACGACTTTGTCAAAGGTGACCTCTTCGTCCACTTCGGCGTTCAGCTTTTCAACGTAAATAACGTCGCCGCTCTGAACACGGTACTGCTTTCCGCCTGTTTCGATAATTGCGTACATTTTTACACCTACCTGATATAAACAGTCTCGCTACCTCGGGTGTGCGCCCGAAACATTCGGGCACAACTTAAGAACCCGCAATATGCGGCTTGACTATTCTATCACAGAGAAACGCTGTTGTCAAGCGTTTTTTACGCCTGAAAAGCGGGCATACAACAACTGGTGTTTTCGGTCTTGACAACACGCAAAATAGTGGTATAATAGCAGATAGAAACAATCCCTCCGTCACGCCGTCGGCGCGACACCTCCCTTTAAGGCAAGGGAGGCAAAGAGGAATTTTAATATAAAAGGGGAGCTGGATGAAACTCCGGCTGAGAGGGTGCCCGACCGTTATCTATGGCGCCGACCTGTAACCTGATTCGGATAATGCCGACGTAGGGAAATATCTCACGCCAGAAGTACGCAGTCCGAAAGGACTGCTTTTTTCATACGGCATATATCGGATGTCAGACACATAAAACAGCGCGGCGGTACGGCTTTTGAGCAAAGCCGGAAGCCGCAAACAAAAAGGAGTCTTTCAAATGAAAAAAACAACCTATCAAATCGCTTTTTGCGGTATCATGACAGCTCTCGCAAGCGCGCTGAGCATGATACCGGTAATCAAACTGCCGCTCGGCGGATCGATTACCCTGCTTTCAATGCTGCCCATCGTTTCCGTTTCCGTTTATTTCGGCATAAAATGGGGACTGGTTTCCGGCTTTGTCTTCTCGCTGATTCAGCTTATTTTTGGCATTGCGTTTGACGGTCTGCTCGGCTGGGGGCTTTCGGGAGCGCAGCTTGCGGGCTGTATCGCGCTCGACTATTTCGCGGCGTTTACCGTGCTCGGTCTCGCCGGCGTATTCGGCAAAAAAAGTTCCCTTTCCCCGGTGTACGGCACGGCACTGGCAATGCTTCTGCGCTTTGTCATGCACGTCCTTTCGGGCGTAATCATTTTTGCAAACTTTGAACAGTTTGAGCTTTTCGGCAAGGCGTTCGCGGGACAGCCGCTGCTCTATTCCGTTTGCTACAACGGCTTCTTTATGCTGCCCGAAACGGTGCTTACCTGTATCGCGGTATACTTCCTTTCAAAAACCCGGTTTTTTGAAAAAATCGGCTTATGATAGGGCGCTGTTTTATTTTCGGCGCTTTGCCGGTACAAAATCTGCCCGTTACGCCAAAAAAAAACGATTATATAATCGCGGCGGACAAGGGCGTGCTTAACGTGCGCGCCCTCGGCCTTTCGCCCGACGTAATAATAGGCGATTTCGACTCGCTGGGGTTTACGCCCGAAGGCAACGTGATAAGGCTGCCGGTGATAAAGGATAAAACCGACGTCGGCTACGCGGTGGACTACGCCCTGGATAAGGGCTTTCGCGAGTTTCACGTTTTCGGCGCGGCGGAGGGACTGCTCGACCACACCGTCGCCAATTTGCAGATTTGCGCCGCCGTTTCAAAAAAAGGCGGCGTTATGCGGCTGTATTCAAAAAATCAGGTCGCTTTTTGCATAACGAACGGCACCGCTTCGCTTAAAGGAAGCGGCAGGGTCTCGGTCTTCGCGTTCGGCGGCGAGGCGCGCGGAGTGACGCTTACGGGACTTTTCTATCCACTTGAAAACGCGAATCTTGAAAGCTTTTTTCCGCTCGGCGTAAGCAATTCTTTTGTCGACGGCACCGCGGATGTTTCGGTGAAGAGCGGTACGCTGCTTATTATTCACGACATACCGTAAACAGTATTTTTTGCCCCTCTCGCACATAAACATTGTGTGAGAGGGGATTTTTATGAACAAACTTAAAAAACTGATGTCTTTTTTGCTTTTTGCGGCGGTTGTTTTTCTGCCCGCGTTTTCCTGCCGCGCGAAAACCGTTTCGAGCGAGTGCGATATAAGCGACGTCGCCGTGCCGATCTCCGACGCGCCGGCGACCTCGCCCGTTACGGTTGAGGCGCGCTCCGCCGTGCTTATAGAGCCGAATACGCTGACCGTGCTTTACGAAAACAACCCGGATGAACAGCTTCCGCCCGCCTCGATAACTAAAATAATGTCGCTCGTGCTGGTAATGGAGGCGATAGACCGCGGAGATTTCACCACCGAGGACGTCGTGACGGCAAGCGAACACGCCGCGGGTATGGGCGGCTCCCAGATATGGCTTAAAGCCGGCGAAAGCATGACGGTCGACGACCTGCTCAAAGCCGCGGTGATAGCCTCCGCAAACGACGCGACCGTCGCCCTCGCCGAAAAGACGGCGGGAAGCGAGGAGGAATTCGTCCGGCAGATGAACGAAAAAGCCGCGGCGCTCGGTATGACGGGCACGGTATTCAAGAACGCGACGGGACTTGACGCCGAGGGACACCTGAGCACCGCGCACGACGTGGCGCTGATGTCGGCTGAGCTTCTCAAGCATCCGCTTATAAAAAAGTATTCGACCGTGTGGATGGATACCCTGCGCGACGGAGAAAGCGAGCTTGTAAACACCAATAAGCTCGTGCGGTTTTACGAGGGCACCACCGGGCTTAAAACCGGAACCACCTCGACCGCGGGATATTGTCTTTCCGCCTCGGCACAGAGGGATGACCTCGGGCTTGTCGCCGTTATAATGGGCGGCGACAGCTCCGCCGCCCGCTTTGAGGGCGCAAAAAAACTGCTTGATTACGGCTTCGCGAATTTCTCTTTTTCGCGTATTAAGCCCGATTTTGAAAACGGTACGAAAATTAAGGTGTCGGGCGGCACCGAGCGCGAAGTGCCGCTTACCGCCGAGGGCGAGCTCGGCATACTTATAAGGAAAAGCGACAAAGGCGATATAAATCAGAAGGTGGTTTTAGACGATACGCTGACCGCCCCCGTTTCAGAAGGAGAGCGGGTCGGCAGAGTAGAAATATACTCGGGCGATACGCTGCTCGGCACGGTGGATATCACCGCGAAAAAAAGCGTTCGCAAGCTGACCTTTTTTGCGGCTTTTTTGAGGGTTCTTGCCGCCCTTTTCACCCCGTAGGAGAAAAAACCTTGTTTTATTGCCAAATATTCATATTTTACCCTTGAAAAAGAACGCCGGATAATGTAAAATGAGAGTATCAAAACTGTGGAGGCACAAAAATGGGACTTAAATTTGACAGCGGTTTTGCAAGCGCGTTTTTACGCGAAAACGATATTGAGGGACTGCGCAGTCAGGTTGCCGCCGCGCATAAGGCGATAGCGGATAAATCGGGACTCGGCGGCGACTTTCTCGGATGGGTAGACCTCCCCGAAAACTATGATAAAGAGGAGTTTGCCCGCATAAAGAAAGCGGCAAAGAAAATACAGGGCGATACCGACGTGCTGCTCGTTATCGGTATCGGCGGCTCGTATCTCGGCGCCCGCGCCGCGATAGAGTTTCTTAAAGGACAGAACTTTAACCGTCTGCGCGACGGCGTACCGGAGATATACTTCACCGGCAACAGCATAAGCGGCAGCGCGCTCGCGGATATCATTAAAATCTGCGAAAACAAGCGCGTTTCGGTTAATATCATTTCAAAATCCGGCACGACTACCGAGCCGGCGGTGGCGTTCAGGGTGTTCCGTAAAATGCTTGAAGAGCGCTACGGCGAAAAAGAGGCGGCAGAGCGTATTTACTGCACCACCGATAAAGCGAGAGGCACGCTTAAACAGCTTGCCGACAGTAAGGGGTACGAGTGCTTCGTGGTTCCCGACGACGTAGGCGGCCGCTTTTCCGTGCTGACCGCGGTCGGTCTTCTTCCCATAGCCGCGGCGGGCTGTGATATAGACGCGCTGATGGCGGGCGCGAGAAGCGCCATGGCGGAATTTAACGTCGAGCAGATAGAAAACAACCCCTGCTACCGCTACGCGGCGATAAGAAACGCCTTTTACCGCAAGGGCAAGGCGGTTGAGCTTCTCGTTTCATACGAGCCGCGCTTTACCATGATGGCGGAGTGGTTCAAACAGCTCTTCGGCGAGAGCGAGGGCAAGGATAATAAGGGTCTTTTCCCCGCCTCGGTCATTTTCTCCACCGATTTGCACTCAATGGGTCAGTTCGTTCAGGACGGCGCCCGCATTATGTTTGAAACGGTGGTCAACATCACCGATAACGGCAGCGACGTGGTGATAGAGGAAGAGGAGACCAACGGCGACGGACTCAACTTCCTCGCGGGCAAGCCGATGTCGTTCGTAAATAAAAAGGCGTTCGAGGGCACCGTTCTCGCCCATACCGATGGCGGCGTTCCCAACCTCGTTATAACGGTTGATAAGGCGGATGAGGAAAACCTCGGCAGACTTATTTATTTCTTTGAAAAGGCGTGCGCGATATCGGGCTATATGCTCGGCGTAAACCCGTTCGACCAGCCGGGCGTTGAAAGCTATAAGAAAAATATGTTCGCCCTGCTCGGCAAACCGGGATATGAGGAAATGAAAGCGGAGCTTGAAAAACGTCTTTCAAAATAAGCGTAAGATTACCGCTTCGGCGGCATAACAAAAAGACATACGGCTTGTGCATGGCTTTTGTGTGTGCACTAAACTACCGTAAAATCACCGCTTCGGCGGCATAATATAAAAGAGGAGTGTAAAATAATATGATTAAACTTATTATCGGGAAAAAGGGTTCGGGCAAAACAAAAAAGCTTGTTGACCTTGTAAACAAAGCGGCGAACGAGAGTCTCGGCAACGTCGTTTGCGTTGAAAAGGGCGACACCCTGACCTTTTCCGTTACCCATAAGGCGCGCCTTATAGACGCGGACGCCTGCGCCATCTCCGGCTACGGCGAATACTACGGTCTGCTCGCGGGCGTAAAAGCGGGCAACCACGACGTTACGCACATTTTCGGCGACGCGACGCTGCGCATAGGCACCCGCGATTACGACGAGCTTGCCGATTTCCTCGAAAGACTCAAAAAGATAGACGACGTAGAGTTTGTTTTCACCGTTTCCTGCGACGAAAGCGACCTCCCCGCAAAGATTTTCGAGATAGCCGAGAAGATATAAGATTACATAGCGTTTAACGCATTAAGGCGGCCGGATTTTTCCGACCGCCTTTTTTATTAAAAAACTTTTATTAAAAATGACTTGCCTTTTTTCTTTAAGTGTGTTAAAATTTTAACAATAGCCTGCGGGTTTATTTTTTTGTTGCAAAAACGCGGCAAAAGTAATATAATTTTATTAAACTGGGGGAATATGGTGCGAATTGTTTTGCGCGGTATTCCAAAGTGTTTTATACAACCGTATTCGGAGGCGATGGTTTTGGACAATATTATTTACACCCTCTCGGCAACCGCAGAGGAAATTCCCAACTGGTTTGCGGTCACCATGGGGATAAGCACGGTATTTGTAGGTCTTATTTCTATCATAATAATCTGCCTTATCACCGGAGCGCTTTTCGGCAATAAAAAAGCGAAGCCCGCTCCCCCCGCGGCGCCGGGCGGCGTTTCGGGCGAGGATCCGCGCGAGAGGCAAAAAATACTCGCGGCGGTATGCGCGGCTTGCGCCGAGGATATGGGTGCGGACGTAAGCCGTATAAGAGTAATTTCTTTCAAAAAAATATAAAGCGAGGAAATTTTTATGAAAAAGTACAGAGTAACGGTAAACGGCAGCGTTTACGAAATAGAGCTTGAAGAGATAAAGGGCGACGGCGCGAGCGCGGCGGCACCGGCAACACCGGCACAAAGCGCCGCTCCCGCGGCGGGCGACGGCGAAGCGATTTTAAGCCCCATGCCCGGCAACATCCTTTCGGTGAGCGTCACCGAAGGTCAGAGCGTCAAAAAAGGCGACGTGCTCATGGTGCTTGAAGCCATGAAAATGGAAAACGAAATCATGGCGAGCGCCTCCGGCACGGTCACGGGGATTATACCGAAGGGCAGCGCGGTAGAGACCGGCACGGTGCTCTGCACCATAAAATAACGCTTTTTCAGTCACGCGCCGTCACCGGCGCCGCGCTGATTCAAAGCAGCAAATCACACCGTTTATGACTTTTGGAGAATTTATATGTTTGAAAAGATTTTAGATTTCTTAAAAAGCACCGGTTTTTTCATGCTGTTCGGCAGAATGGGTGAAAACTGGGGCTCGCTTGTAATGATAATAGTGGCGCTGTTTCTTTTGTGGCTCGGTATCAAGAAGCAGTTTGAGCCGCTTCTGCTCGTGGGCATCGCGTTTGGTATGCTTCTTACCAACCTCACGGCGTTCACCGGGACCGACGCGCTTTACCACACCGAGCTGTGGGCACAGTTTATGGGGGACGGCGAGTTTTCCCACTCCTACGGACATATTCTCGCCGAAGGCGGACTGCTCGACTTCCTTTATATAGGAGTCAAAACCTGCATATACCCCTGTCTTATATTTGTGGGTATCGGCGCGATGACCGATTTCGGACCCCTCATTTCAAACCCGAAGTCGCTGCTTTTGGGTGCGGCGGCGCAGATAGGCATATTTGCGACCTTCCTCGGCTGCGTGTTCTTAGCTTTCCCGCAGGAGGCGGCGGCCTCGATAGGTATAATCGGCGGTGCGGACGGCCCGACCGCCATTTACACGACCAGTAAGCTCTACCCCGAGCTTCTCGGCCCCATCGCGGTGGCGGCGTATTCGTACATGGCGCTTGTCCCCGTTATTCAGCCGCCCATTATGAAGCTGCTCACCACGAGAAAAGAGCGCGCCATAGTTATGAAGCCGCTCCGCCCGGTTTCAAAGACCGAAAAGATAGTCTTCCCGATAGTCGTTACCGTTTTCGTGGCGCTTTTAGTGCCCTCGGCGACGCCGCTTATCGGCTGTCTCATGCTCGGCAACCTGTGGAAGGAGTCGGGCGTTTGTGAACGGCTCTGCAAGACCGCGCAAAACGAGCTGATGAACATAGTCACAATATTCCTCGGCATTTCGGTAGGCGCCACCGCCACGGCGGAAGCGTTTTTGAAGCTTGCCACGCTTAAAATCCTCGCGATGGGTATCGCGGCGTTTGCCGTGGGCACCGCCGGCGGAATACTGCTCGCGAAATTTATGAACCTGTTTACAAAGAACAAGGTAAACCCGCTTATCGGCTCGGCGGGCGTTTCCGCGGTGCCTATGGCGGCGCGTGTTTCGCAGTCGGTAGGGCAGAAGGAGAACCCGTCGAACTTCCTGCTTATGCACGCAATGGGTCCGAACGTCGCCGGCGTTATCGGCTCGGCTATCGCGGCGGGCGTGCTTATCACCCTGTTCGGATAATAAAGGAGAATTATAATGGTTAAAAAACCTCTTTATATAACAGATACCATTCTGCGCGACGCGCACCAGTCCCAGGCGGCGACGCGCATGACCACGGAGGATATGCTCCCCGCGCTCGAAAAGCTCGATAAAATGGGCTACTGGTCGCTTGAATGCTGGGGCGGCGCCACCTTTGACGCCTGTATGCGCTTTCTCGGCGAGGACCCGTGGGAGCGGCTTCGCACCATAAAGGCGCACGTCAAAAACACCAGGCTTCAGATGCTTTTCCGCGGTCAGAACATATTAGGCTACAAGCACTACGCCGACGACGTCGTCGACGCCTTCGTCGCGAAGTCTATCGAAAACGGTATTGACGTAATAAGAATTTTCGACGCCTTAAACGACGTGCGCAATTTAGAGCAGTCGGTAAAGTCGTGTAAAAAGTACGGCGGAATATGTGAAGCGGCGATGAGCTATACTTCAAGCCCCGTTCACAACGAGGAGTATTTCGTGAACCTCGCGAAAACGCTTGAAAACATGGGCGCGGACGTTATATGCGTAAAGGATATGGCGAACCTGCTTCTGCCCTATGACGCCTACTCTCTGATAAAGAAGCTCAAAGAAAACGTCAGCGTGCCGATTCATCTTCACACCCACAACACCACCGGCACCGGCGATATGACCTACCTTATGGCGGCGCAGGCGGGCGTCGATATAGTCGATACCGCGCTTTCCCCCCTCGCGAACGGAACCTCCCAGCCCTCCACCGAGGCGCTGGTCGCGACCCTTAAAGGCACCGAGCGCGACACGGGACTCGACCTTACCGCGCTTTCCGACGTTGCTACGCATTTCCGCGGCGTTGCCGACCGCCTTAAAGCCGCAGGCATACTCGACCCGAAGGTGCTCTCGGTTGATACCAAAACGCTCATTTTCCAGGTCCCCGGCGGTATGCTTTCAAATATGATCAACCAGCTGAAGCAGGCGGGCAAAGAGGATAAATACTATGAGGTGCTCGACGAGGTGCCCCGCGTGCGCAAGGATTTCGGCTATCCGCCGCTCGTAACGCCGACAAGCCAGATAGTAGGTACCCAGGCGGTTATGAACGTTATCTCGGGCGAACGGTATAAAATGGTGCCGAAGGAATCCAAAGGACTTCTCCGCGGCGAATACGGCAAACTGCCCGGCGAGGTAAACGAGGAGGTACGCAAAAAAGCGATAGGCGACAGCGAGCTTATAACCTGCCGCCCCGCCGACCTGCTCGAACCGGAGCTTCAGAAATACGCCGCCGAAATGAAAGAAAAAGGTATCGGCAAAACCGAGGAGGACGTGTTAAGCTACGCGCTTTTCCCCGCCGTCGCCGAAAAGTTCTTAAAGGAACGCGACGGCAAAGCGGCGCCGGAATCCTCCGCGATAAGAGAGTTGATTGTTGAGGACATATCCTGACCGGATATAAAACGGATATAACAAAAAGCGCGAAGAATTAGTCACGGGTGCATAAGGAAGTATTTTATGTAAGGAATATGGAGTAGTCCGAAAAGGGCTGCTCCTTTTCCATTGCCGGGCTTATCCTGTATTTTGCTCGTGAATATCGGCGAGCGTTTGTAATTCCTGTTCCGTCGGTCTTTCGAACAAGCCCACGCCGGTAAAGTAAATATCCGCCTTGACGCGGCAGTGTCCACCGTACTTATCGTTGTTGTGAACCTCTATTGTTTTTTGAGTGATTATATGATATAATACAATTAATTGTTATGATTAGAGTGCTATCGCGGAAATCAAACGGGAGAAATGATAAAATGGCAAACTTCACTAAAAAGGCAATCGAAGCCTCATTCATAAAACTTTTGACGGAACGACCGCTTTCTCAAATTACAGTCAAGGATATTGTGACTGATTGCGGAATCAATCGCAATACTTTCTATTATTATTTCGAAAATATTCCGAAATTAATTGAAACCGTCGTCGAGGAAGATGCAGCCACAATCATCCAAACATATCCTACCGTTGATAACTTCGGAGATTGTCTGAACGCGGTTCTTGATACGGCTTTGTCCAAAAAACGGGCCGTTTTGCACATCTATCATTCGACAAATCGTGATATTTATGAAATGTATCTTTGGAAGGTCTGTGATTATGCCATCGAAACGTACTTGTCAACCGTACTGAGGGGACATAAAATTAAAGAAAACGATTTGGATATCATAAAAAAGTATCTTTCCAGTTTGAGCTTTGGAATTATTTCAAACTGGTTAAGAAGCGATATGAGCGATGATATTCGTTCTTCATTTACACGACTTATGGATATCAAAAAAGGTATGCTTAAGGAAATGATCGAACGTTGTGAAGAAACATAAATTCAGACAAACAGCCGTAAGCTGTCTGAAAATCAGCCGAATCAATACCCAATGCCTAAAAATCAGGCATTGGGTATTTTTTTGTCCGTATACAAAGCGTCGGCAAAGTACTATACTGACAACAGAATCATCAAAGGAGGTTCGTAATCCATGAAAATGCGTTCTGTCGCACCGATGAAAATAGCCAAAATCGGATACATCGCGGTATCGGTACTGTTTTGCATAGCAGGGATTTTATTTATCGCACTGCCGGAAATTTCAACGAAGATCGTCGGAATCGAAATCGGCATCGCAGCAATCGTATTCGGTATCGTAAAACTGATTGGTTATTTTTCCAAAGATCTGTATCGGTTGGCGTTTCAATTTGATTTGGAATTCGGAATATTGATGGTGATATTGGGGACGATCGTTCTTTTCCATCCCGAAAACGTGATGGCTTTTATTGCCGCTGCTTTCGGTATTGCCATTCTGTTTGACGGGCTGTTCAAAATTCGGATTGCACTGGACTCCAAACGTTTCGGTATCAAAGATTGGTGGCTTATTCTTTCTTTGGCAATTATCGCAGGAATCATAGGTGTTGCCCTTATTTTTGATTCTGCATTCGGCGCAGGGGTGCTGACAATTCTAATGGGCGTTTCATTTCTTTCCGAAGGGATACTTAATCTCTATACCGTCATCAGAACGGTTTTAATTGTCAAAAACCAAGTACCCGATTTTGTTGAAACAGATACAATTGAATTTTTCGAAAAGGACAGGTGAAGATCATGCGTTTTTCAAAAGCGGTAGTAAAGTACCGCATCCCGATACTGATACTGACGGTTATTCTTATGATACCGTCGGTTATCGGCATGATCAATACCCGGGTAAACTACGATATGCTGACGTATCTTCCATCGGATATGGAAACGGTTGTCGGTCAGAATGAACTGCTGAAGGATTTTGATAAAGGCGCTTTTACGTTCCTGATATTCGAGGATATGCCAAACAAAGACGTGGCGAAGCTGAAAGAAAAGATCGAAGCCATTGACCAC